>NZ_JAPCIL010000006.1:0-395538 GCF_025910075.1 Pantoea sp. RG18 | reverse complement strand
ACATTATTGGTGGGAAAGAGACAGGAAGCTCATCACTACTTTGAAAACCTGGGCGTTGTTCGAAGCGCCATCAGGTGGAGGCGTAAAATCCGTGCAGGTTATACAGACAGACTCGGTAATATGAGTGAAAGAACGATATGGCCTTTCGCGCTGGGTTACTTCTCCGGCGCTATTGTGCTTGCTGCATGGTGTGAAGAACGTAACGACTTCCGTCATTTCGACGTAACGCGATTAAAATCTCTTCAGTACCTGCAGGAAGGATATCCTCATTCCCGGCATAGCTTACTCCGTATATGGCGTAATGCAGGTCTGGATAACATCGTTCCCACGCGTAGCTGAAATGGATATGATTGCCCCAGAAAATCCAGGCTGTTCTTATCTATAAATATATCCGCTCTTCGCTCATAACGGACCTAAGCCTGCAGTAAAAGTCCGCTTTGTGCCAGGAGCGGACGTTGCTTACATTGCGATATATTCATTTATGGAGGGCAGGTCAAATGCCTGGCATTACGCATGAAAGCCGATACCAGAGGGAAAGAATGACGCGTTTAGAAATATCAGAGAAACACCTGGCACAAAAAATGAAGGTAGTAAGTGAAGAAAAACGAAGAAGTGCAGTCAGAGTGGCTTGTGAACTCGCTTTTCAAATCTGTCCGGTAGACCTGCCTGTAGTGGACGAATCACTCAGGCAACTACTATCAGGATATAAGCTATCGATCGAGCAGGTTGCGAAACTGGAATGGCTGGCCGCACAGTTAGATGAAGAATATTTTAACCTGCATGATAGTCAGAACGAAGAGATGCAATTAAATCCTCAAGCTTTGCATTTGTTTAGCCAGGCACGCGCAGTATCAGCTCTCGCTTGCGCCGGGAGAGAGGATTCAATTGAGTCAGCAACCGAAGCAATTTATGAAGCAGCCTCAGCCATTGATGATGGCCTGGTTTTGAATGCAGTCTTTTCGGTTCTGTCAGAGATTTAGTCGACAGCTATATCATAGTTCTGCAAAGTCTGCTCCTCGCTCTTAGCGCACAGAGTTTTTTTACAGTGCCTGCTTCATCCGCTCGAGCGCACTACTGCTCTATAACTGCGGTCGCAATTAATTCTCTAAAGGGAGATCTGATGAAAACAGGACTACTTTCACTGGTTTTGCTGGCCACCACGCTGCTTACCGGTTGCGATGCTGGCGCGAAGAGTATTGATTGGTATAAAGCGCATGACGCGGAGCGCAAAGCTAAATATGAGGAATGCACGAAAGCCTTTGATCCACGCGATACCGAAGACTGCCGCAATGCGATTGATGCCACTGTCCACGGCGGCTCTTTTACAAAGAGTCCTAAGAAAAGTAGGTAAATTCAGGCGAGCCGCCGCCTGGCGGTTTTTCATGCCCTTCTGCGGGAACAGGTATAACGTCCTTTCTGTCAGCCACTCAAAGGCAGATGCCGGGCACAATTGACATTGCACTACCAAAAGGCAATGGTTATTTTAGAATCAAGTGGATCTACTATATTCGCACATAAGGAATGGAGTTCTCATGTCATATAGCTGCTATTTACTTCTCAATCGGCGTGAAATGACCAGCCTGAGCTGCCCTGGTATTGGTACATTTCCTGCTTTTTCTGGTCAAAAAGAAGGCCGCAATAATCCTGAAAAAACAAACGTACCTGATATAGGCCCAATAGTTCGTGGCCGTTACTTTATTGTAGAACGACCTTCAGGTGGAAGATTGGGGCCGTTTAGAGAACGCTTGTTGAAAGAGATATACGGTACAGATCGCTCAACATGGTTTGGACTATTTCGTGACGATGGAAAAATCGATGACTACACGTTTGTACAAGGCATCAGGCGGGGTAATTTCCGTCTGCACCCTATTGGGCCATTAGGGCTGAGTGAAGGCTGCATCACACTTCAGCATCCTCCTCAGTTCAATTACATGCGCGACATGTTCCTTAAATCTGGCCCAACGCTTAACATCCCAGGCAGCCAGCTCAAAGCCTATGGAACGGTAAAGGTATACTAACGATGCGCTTTATTTTAACTATTTTTCTGTTTGTTTTTTGTGCGATTGCTATTTCAAAAGCTATTGCTGTCATAGTGCCGGTAACATTCTTTTATGCCATCGCAGGTTTTTTCAATATTAATGGCGATGAGGCAACCATCGACTTTGTAATGTCAGCCAATATCCTTATTTCTATTATTATGTCTGTTGCGCTTTTATGGGTGCTGAAAGCTGTTTTCAAAAAGCATTAAACAGGACTGTATGAGTACCATTGAGTAGAAAAGTCAGTCTTCTGGCTTTAGTGAACGCTACAATCAACACCGTATCCGGTTAACTTTATGGGGCAGTGCCTCGCGCTCCTTCGCTGCATCCACCCGTTACTGTAAGAGCATTATCAGACCGTGATGGTATGAGTATGCTGCCGGATGGGCCTCTGCTCCCGCCAATTGCGCCTGCTGTACTCTTCACTGCACTTCAACTCCCACACTTTGAGACTATTACCCTTGTCTCAGATAGCCGCAGCCAGGATCCTGCTCTATTCTCGGGGAAAATGGATTCCTCCAGGCTTTGTCGAGGCACTATGACGTACAAATCCCTGATTGCTGAAGTCCACAATCAGCAGCGCACCCTGACCGCTATTGTCGAACAGGATGAGCGCACTGCCTATTTTTACATCTGGCCAACCGACCTGTTCCGCAGCCAGTATGCGGTACGCGGCTGCTGGCTACGAAACCTGCTGCCGGCACCGGCGCAGGAAGATCGCGAGGCGATGGAGCAGGGCATAGCGCCGCTGCTCAGCGCCGAGTATTGCCGTAATCTGGAAGCCGAACCCGCGCTGGATCCAGCCGGTCTGCAGGTGCTGTGGGAGCCGAGCGATGATGGCGCGGCGCTGTGGTACTACGGCCAGCTGCTGGCGGTGATCCCCGGCTGGAGTCTCTATCAGGAGAAGCAGGTGAGCTTCTCTGCAGGCTGCATCAAAAAGAACCGGCTGACGGCACCGCTGGGGTCGGCATCAACCAATGACTACTACGCCCGAGCGGAGCATCAGCGTCAGTTCTGGCGCGAATGGCACGACGGCAGCGAGTGGGATAAGGTGCAGAACGATCTGATGGCCTGCTATCAGGCGCGCTTTGGCGAGTCAGTGAAGTATTACGCTATCGATCAGGGCAGCTGGCCGCCGATGGCGATCTCCCAGCACTGGCATCAGGGCGTCTGGTATTTCCTGACCATCGGCATGAGCATTCGGCCGATGCCGCAGGTCGATTATCTGTTTGATGAGCTGGCGCCGCAGTATCGCCGCATTGAACTCGGCATGGCGGTTGACGGTGAAGTCATGACCGAAGGCAACGCGGTGCAGATGGCCAGCGCGCTGGCGGAGTTCGTGCATCTGCCTTGGGCGCGGCTGACCTGGCTGGGCGAGGGCCATACGCTGGCGTCGGAAGTGGCACCCGTCGGCTTTGAAAGCTTCCTGCTCGCCAATGAGCTGGCAACCGATCAGGCGCAGTTCTCGCTGCCAAAACGCGACGGCGATCGCCCGACTCTGCTCTGGACCACGCCGATTACTGAAGCGGAACGGCAGTTCGCGCAGGCGGATGAACATGGCGGTCAGAAGTTACGGGAATTGTTAACGGCGGATGGCAATAATCACATCTTCCGCCCGCGCCAGCAGGTCGTCAGTTCAGAAGAGTAGGCCAGCAATAATGCGGCTGTTCGCCCATTCCCCGGCGCCCGCCGGGGATGTGATAGTTTCCATATGAAATTAAATTTTTACAAAAATCAAACATTTCTCAAATATGTGATCCTGCTCATCTCAAGTTCCCGCTTGCCGCGCCGTTAAACCCGATCAGGCAATCGCGCCGCACCAGGTTCAGGGGAACGAAGATGTTTAAAACAACACAATCCCGCTTCACCGCAACAATGATCGCGTTCTTTGTTGCGCTTTTACTCGTTACAGTCTGGGTTATTAATCAGTTTGTCGCGCCACAACTGGTGGATAGCGAAAGCCGTCTGGTTCGCTATCAGGTGGATTCGCTGGCTTCCGGTATCGTTGAACAGATGAACCGCGTTCAGGCCCAGCAGCGCGCCATTACCGAAGCCGCATCTGTCATGGACAGCGCCACCATCGACACCCTATTACCGACGCTGGTTAACCAGTATCAGGACAGCAATGTGTTTGGTGGCGGGATCTGGCCACTGCCAAATCGTCGTGACCCGGCCAAAGAGAAGGACAGCAGCTTCTTTGCCCGTAATGCCAGCAATGAACTGCAGGTGAACACCTACTGGAACTCGGGCGCGGCTGACAAATACTGGGAGCAACCCTGGTACAAAGATGGCATGGCCGCTCCGAAAGGCCAGTGTGCCTGGGCAAAAGCCTATCAGGATGCCGCCAGCCCGCAGCCGCGCACCAACTGTGCGATGGCCATCTACAAAAACGGCACGGCCTGGGGTGTCGCCACCATCGACGTGACGCTGGGGTTCTTTAACCAGCTGGCGAAGCAGATGGGTGAAACCATTCAGGGCAACGTCCTGATCGTCGAAGCCGACGGTAAAGTCGTGGGCAATGGCGCGCTGGTGAATGCCGCACCGAAGCTGGAGAACCTGGCTGACGTGCAGATGCCGATGGCAGCACCGCTGAAAACGCTGCTTAACGGTGTTGGCAATCAGCCGCTGGAAACCACCTATGACAGCAGTGAAGGCGAGCAGACGCTGTTCGTGCAGGCCATTCCTGGCAGCCCGTGGTATCTCGCCAGCAGCCTGCCAACCAGCCTGCTGAAAGCGCAGTCGCACAACATGCTGACTCGTCTGGGTCTGGTGCAGATCCCTCTGGCGGTGATCCTGCTGCTGGTGTCGCTGGGCTTTGTCCGCGCCATGATGAAACGCCTCAACGTGCTGAACAGCAACATCGAAGCACTGTCGACCGGTGGTGCCGATCTGACTCAGCGTCTGCCAGCCAGCAACAGCCCGGAGTTCAACGCCGTCGCGCAGAGCTTTAACCAGTTCATCAGCTATCTGCAGGGGCTGCTCCAGCAGGTGGGCGACAGCGCGCTGGCGATCACCGCCGCGTCGCGGGAAATTGCCAGCGGCAACGCTAATCTCTCTTCCCGTACCGAAGATCAGGCCAGCTCGATTGTAGAAACGGCCGCGTCGATGGAGCAGCTGACCGGCACCGTGCGTCAGAACGCCGACAACGCCACCCACGCTAACCAGCTGGCGGGTGATGCCTCGCAGGTGGCCGCACGTGGCACCGAAGTGGTCCGTCAGGTGGTCACCACCATGGGCGAGATTCATCACTCATCCCGTAAAGTGGTCGATATCATCAGCGTGATCGACAGCATCGCATTCCAGACCAATATCCTGGCGCTGAACGCCGCAGTAGAAGCCGCACGGGCCGGTGAACAGGGTCGCGGTTTTGCGGTGGTGGCATCGGAAGTGCGCAACCTGGCACAGCGTTCAGCCAACTCGGCGCGTGAGATTAAAAAGTTAATCGAAGAGTCGGTGGCGAACATCGATACCGGCAGCGCGCTGGTCGAGCAGGCGGGTCAGACCATGGATGAGCTGATGAAGGGCGTGAGCAGTGTGACAACGCTGATGAGTGAAATTATGTCAGCCAGCCGCGAACAGAGCCTGGGCATCGAACAGGTTAACGTTGCGATTACCCAGCTGGATGGCACCACGCAGCAGAACGCCGTGCTGGTGGAGCAGGTTTCTGCTGCCGCGCAGGCGATGGAATCGCAAAGCACCCAGCTTGAGCGGGTGGTTCAGAGCTTCCGACTGTAATCCCTCTCCAGGCCAGCCCTGCTGGCCTGATTTTCTCTCTGCTTCATCCGCTTATCTCCGCCTGACCCGGGTAAAAAATCCTCGATGATCCGCCCAAACCGATAATTCTGTGCCAGAATAGTTGGGAATAATCTCAAGGAAACGCCATGTCTGCTATTGAAGTTATCCTCGTTGACCACCTCGATCGTCCCACCGGCAAGATGGAAAAGCTGGAAGTGCATGAAAAAGGATTACTGCACCGCGCGGTGACGGTCTACGTCTTCAATTCCCGGCAGGAGCTGTTGCTACAACGGCGTGCCAGCGATAAATATCATTGTGGTGGCTTGTGGAGTAATACCTGCTGTGGTCATCCTTATCCCCATGAATCAACCCGCGACGCCGCCGAGCGCCGCTTGCGTGAAGAGATGGGGATGGTGGTGACGCTGACGCCGGTGTTTGAGCTGAGCTACAACCTGAAACTGAGCAATGGCCTGACTGAACATGAGTATGGTCACGTCTTCTTTGCCGTCTGCGACAGCCTGCCGCAGCTGAATCCGCAGGAAGCGGATGCCTGGGATTATCGCCCGATGGCGCTGATTGAGCAGCAGATGCAGCAGCAGCCACAGCAGTTCACACCGTGGTTTTTGCACACCTTCCCGCGCATCCCGGACTATCTGGAGCAGTTTCCTTTCCCGCAAGTCACCGCATAAAAAAACCGCACTAAGGTGCGGTTTCAATGCTGGCCGGAGAAGTCGGGCCGGTGTAAACAATGCGCCAGGGTTATGAGCCCGTTTGCTCCCTGAGCCTGCGCGCTATCCACGCCCTGACCATTGATTATCGCTGCAGCTCGAAATCTTCCGCATCCACATCATAACCCGACGGTTCCCAGCGGATCGCCAGCAGCGCCAGCAGGCCCGCCAGTGGTGCCAGGAAGATCACCCAGAACACGCCGGTGCCCAGCGCCGCGACCAGCACCGGAAACAGAAACAGCGAAACGGTAGAGCTGCCGCGCATCAGCGTCTGGTTAAAGCCGACACCCACGCCACGCAGCGACGTCGGGTAGCTCAGCGACGCAAAAGTCATGGTATGCGAACCCGGCCCGAATCCCTGTCCAAAGAGAAACAGCGCCAGCATGCCGATCGCCAGCGCGGCTTCCTGGCCGCCTTCCGGACGACCAATCAGCGCCAGCCCGAGCAGCGCCACGCACTGACAGGCATATCCCGCCACCGACATCTTCCACGCCCCGAGGCGCGGCACCAGCCGCACCGCCAGTATCCCGCCGACAAAGGCGAACAGCAGATTCAGCGCCAGCGACACCAGAATGGTGGTAAGCATTGACTGGGCAAAGAAGCTGGAGATGATCACCGGCAAGCCAAACGCCACCGCGTTATAAGCAAAAGATGAGGCAATGGAAGTGATGGTCGCCAGCAATGTACGGCGGCGATAAACGCCCTGTAACAACGCACCATAGTTACGCCAGCTCGCCTTGCGCACCGGCATGGCAGCCGTCAGCGCGGCGTCGGGCGCCACCTGGGCATTAATATTCCACGCACTGCGTAAAATCGCCGCGGCACCTTTCAGGTCGCCCTGATTCGCCGCCCAAACCGGGGATTCGCTCATGTAACGGCTACGGATGGCGATGATGATAATCGCCGGAACGGCACCAAAACCAAGGATCAGTCGCCAGAGCCAGTCGGTGTGGCTTTCGGGTAACACGGCATAGAGCAGCAGCACCAGCAGATAAGAGATACTGATTGCCGCATACCAGGTAGGGCACCACATCGCCACGCTGGCCGCTTTATTCCCCTTGCCACGCAGTCGGGAAAACTCCGCCAGAAACGCCATCGCCACCGGCAGATCGATTCCGACCCCCAGGCCCATCACAAAACGCGCGCCGGCCAGCACGTACTCATTGGGGGCAAACGCACAGGCGATAGCCGCCACCACGAAAAAGAACATATCGGCCATAAACACCCGATAACGGCCAATTTTATCCGTGAGATAGCCGCCGATCAGCGCGCCGATAATGGCTCCGAAGGTGATTGCCGAGGCGACCATGCCGGTGCCGGTCGGGGTGAGATTAAATTCACGCGTGATGTCTTTGATGCCAAAGGCCAGCGCACCCAGGTCGTAGGCGTCAAGGAAGACGCCCCCCAGCGCAATCGCCACCACAATGCGGGCATTATTACGGGCGCTGTCGCCACTGTTCACTAATCGGGAGACGTCAGCTGCGCTGCGGATCCACTGTGTTTCGCCACCGGGCGAACTCCCTGCTGTTGCCACATGGGCGGAAGAGGTCAGGTCGGACATGATGTTGTGCTTCTTTTATTATAAAAACAGATTTTCGAGGATAGCCGTTTAGACGCCCAGACGTAAATTCATTTCGGTTATATGAGATGAATTTATAATCTCAAATCGTTATCAATTTGCGATAAAGTCAGCTGCATCGCCGCTGCGCCAGGCTACGCTTTTAAGGCAGATAATTTCCGCTGCACGCCTTGCCAGCCTCCCGCAGAGTGGCAGGAGGGCAGCCTGAACGCGCAGGCGCACAACGCCTTGTGAATCATCACGCATGAACAAAACGTAAAAACAACACACTGCGATAAGGAAAAAGCCATGGTCAGAATTCGGGGTTGGATGGGCGTCAGCGCTTTGCTGCTCAGCATGGGGATAGCACAGGCGGCGGACCCGGTGCGGGTCGGCTCAAAAATTGATACCGAAGGATCGCTGCTGGGCAATGTGATTCTTCAGGTGCTGGAAAAGCATGGGGTAAAAACCGTCAATAAAATACAGCTCGGCACCACGCAGGTGGTGCGCGGTGCCATCA
This sequence comes from Pantoea sp. RG18, assembly GCF_025910075.1. Taxonomy (NCBI): domain Bacteria; kingdom Pseudomonadati; phylum Pseudomonadota; class Gammaproteobacteria; order Enterobacterales; family Erwiniaceae; genus Pantoea; species Pantoea sp. RG18. Next base: position 386,958 of record NZ_JAPCIL010000006.1, on the reverse strand, counting down.
CGGCGGGCGAACTTGATATCTATCCGGAATATACCGGCAACGGTGCATTTTTCTTCAATGATGAGAAAGACAGCGCCTGGAAAAATGCCGTCGAAGGCTACGAGAAAGTGAAGAAGCTGGATGCGGAGAAAAACCATCTGGTCTGGCTGACACCCGCTCCGGCCAATAACACCTGGACCATCGCTGTGCGAAAAGATCTGGCTGAAAAAAATCAGCTCAATTCTCTGGCGGATCTCAGCGCCTGGCTGAAAAAAGGCGGCACCTTCAAACTGGCGGCCTCAGCAGAATTTATTGAACGCAGCGATGCCTTACCCGCCTTTGAAAAAGCCTATGGCTTTGACCTCAAGCAGGACCAACTGCTGTCGCTGGCTGGCGGCGATACCGCTGTCACCATCAGCGCAGCGGCACAGCAGACTTCCGGCGTAAACGCGGCGATGGCGTACGGCACCGACGGTCCGGTAGCGGCATTAGGTCTGCAGACCCTCAGCGATCCTAAAGGGGTTCAGCCGATTTATGCGCCGACGCCGGTGATCCGTGAATCGGTACTTAAAGCCTATCCAGAGATTGCAGAGTGGCTGAAGCCGGTGTTCAGCGCGCTTGACGAGAAGACGCTGCAACAGCTCAACGCCAGAATCGCGGTCGACGGTCAGGATGCCAGCAGCGTAGCGACCGAATGGCTGCAGCAGAAAAAGCTGCTGTAAACGATGCAGATATCGCGGGAAGCGATACGCCGTCCGGTTGAGCAGCCGGTGGCACTGCTGCTGCTGACGCTGCTGACTCTGGCGCTGGTGGCATTGCCGTTTCTGAACTTCGCCCCGAACCGTCTGGTGGCGGGTGAACCGCTGATGGGTTGGCAGATTAGCAGCTTCGGGCTGTTGCTGCTGCCGCTGGTGACGCTGTGGCTGCTGCTGTGGCGGCATCCGACCCGCATCACGCTGATGCTGGCGCTGCTGGCGGCAGAACTGATGCTGGCGGTGATTATCTGGCTCAGCGGTCATCAGGCCACTTTACTCAGCCAGCAGGGCAGCCGTCTGGCGCGCACCAGCTTTGCCAGCGGACTGTGGTGCAGCGGCGCGCTGATCCTGCTGATGATCACCGATCAGGTGCGGCAACTGACCCGCCATCGGCTGGCACAGCTGCTGCTCAATCTGCAGGTCTGGCTGTTGCCGCTGCTGCTGCTGTTCAGTGGCCAGCTCAGCGATCTCTCCCTGCTGAAAGAGTATGCCAACCGCCACGCGGTGTTTGATGCCGCGCTGAGCCGTCATCTCACCCTGCTGGCGGGAACGGTGCTGCCTGCGCTGATGATTGCGCTGCCGCTGGGCGTCACGCTGTTCCGGCGGCCTGGCTGGCAGGGTGGGGTGTTCGGCGTGCTGAATGTGATTCAGACTGTTCCCTCGGTGGCGCTGTTTGGTCTGCTAATTGCGCCGCTGGCCGGATTGGCTCAGCAGTTTCCGTGGCTCGGCGACTGGGGCATCAGCGGCATTGGGATGGCTCCGGCGCTGATCGCGCTGGTGCTTTACGCCCTGCTGCCGCTGGTGCGCAGCGTGGTGGTGGGGCTGCAACAGGTGCCGCACGAGGTGCGTGAGAGTGCACGTGGCGTCGGCATGAGTGGCTGGCAGCAGTTTATTGCGGTGGATGTGCCGCTGGCGCTGCCGGTCTGGCTGGCGGGCCTGCGGGTAGTGGTGGTACAGACGCTGGGCATGGCGGTGGTGGCGGCGCTGATTGGCGCGGGCGGCTTTGGCGCAATTATTTTCCAGGGACTGTTAAGCAGTGCGCTTGATTTGGTGTTGCTGGGAGTAATCCCGGTGATTGCGCTGGCGGTGGTCATTGATGCGCTGTTCCGCCTGCTGATCTCACTGCTGGAGAGAAAAGATGATTGAGTTTGACGGCGTTTCCCGCGCGTTTAACGGTAAAGCGGCGGTGAAAGATCTGTCGTTACAGGTGGCGAAAGGGGAGTTTTGCGTGCTGCTTGGCACCTCTGGTTCGGGCAAATCGACCACCCTGAAGATGATCAACCGGCTGGTGGAGTTTGACAGTGGTGAAATCCGCTTTGCCGGAGAGTCGATTCGTCAGCTCGATGCCCGCACGCTGCGGCGGCGCATGGGTTACGCCATTCAGTCAATTGGTCTGTTTCCGCACTGGACGGTGCGGAAGAATATCGCCACGGTGCCAGTGCTACTGGGCTGGCCCCGGGCACAGGTCAATGAACGTATCACGGCGCTGCTGGCGCTGCTGAATCTTGATGCGCAGCTGCTGGACCGCTATCCGCATCAGCTCTCGGGTGGGCAGCAGCAGCGCATCGGCGTGGCGCGGGCGCTGGCGGCGGATCCGGAGGTGTTACTGATGGATGAGCCGTTTGGCGCACTCGACCCGGTGACGCGCGGGGTGCTGCAACAGGAGATGTTGCGCATTCATCAACTGTCGGGCCGTACCATCGTGCTGGTGACGCATGACATCGACGAAGCGCTGACGCTGGCGGACCGCATTGTGCTGATGGATAACGGCGAGATTGTTCAGCAGGGCAGGCCAGTCGAGCTGCTCACCCAGCCGAAAAATGATTTTGTGCGCGACTTCTTTGGCCGCAGCGAAATGGGAGTACGGCTGCTGTCGCTGGAGCAGGTCGGTAATGCCGTGCGGCGCGGCGAGTGGCTGCCGGGCGAACCGATCGCTGCGGCACTGACGCTGCGCGATGCCCTTTCGCAGTTTATCGCCCGGCGTACCGATAAACTGCCGGTCATTGACGATCAGCAGCGGCCGCTGGGCGTACTCCACTTTGGCGATCTGCTGCAACTGCGCGAGGATTTAACATGCGCAGGCTAAGGGATCCGCTGCTGTGGCTGGTGCTGTTCTACGGCGCGCTGCTGACCCTGATGCCTTACAGCGGGCCGCTGTTTCACCGCTGGTTTCCCGAACTGGCGCGGCCTCTCTATCAGCAGGAGAGCTTCTGGCAGCTGACGCTGGCGCATCTGTTTCTGGTGATCACCGCCAGCCTGCTGGCGATTGTGATTGGTATTGGCAGTGGTGTGTTGGTGACACGGCGGGCGGGGCGGGCCTTCCGGCCGCTGATGGAAACCATTGTGGCGGCAGGGCAGACGATTCCGCCGGTGGCGGTGCTGGCAATTGCGGTGCCGGTGATGGGATTTGGCGCCTGGCCCGCAGTCGTGGCGCTGCTGCTCTATGGATTGCTGCCGATTTTACAGGGGACGCTGGCGGGTATTGATAGCGTACCGGCCAGCAGCCGGGAGATCGCCATCGGGGTCGGCATGAGTAGCTGGCAACGGCTGTGGCAGATTGAGCTGGCGCTGGCTGCGCCGGTCATCATCGCCGGGATACGCACCTCGGTGATCATTAACATCGGCACCGCTGCCATCGCCTCGACGGTCGGCGCGAAAAGTCTGGGATCGCCGGTGATTATCGGCTTAAGCGGCTTTAATACAGCCTATGTCATTCAGGGGGCATTACTGGTGGCGCTGCTGGCGATAGTCAGCGATCGCCTGTTTGAACGCCTGCAGCGCTGGCTTAGCGTGAGTGAACGATGAGAGAGTATCCCACCAGCATCAGACCGCCGGTGCCACCTGCCGCCATAATAAAAAACAGCGTGGCGAAGAAAGCTTTTTTACAGTTCATGGGTAAAACCTGAGCTCGTTAACAGTGAGGCGGGGATAATAGCGCGCGCAAGGCAGCAGGCAAAGTGCCCGGCGTGCGTTTTTGTTATCAGGCGGGATCGTGCAACCGCACGGCATAGCCCTGTTCCTGCCAGTGTGACAGCTGTTCCTGCTGGCGGCGGGTCAGTTTTTTACCGGTAAAGACAAACATATTCATGCCGGGAAAGAGTTCAGGACGCGGTAAATCCAGCGGTTCTGCCAGCACATCAATCCGCCAGCCATGCTGCGACAGACGCCAGCCTTCCAGCCAGATTCGGGTACGATCGTCGATACCCCAGCCAATAATCAGCGCATCTTTACCCGATTTTTTGCGGCTGCCGGTCAGGCAGAACGCGACATAATCGATCAGCAAACCATCCAGCAGACTGCACATGGTGCGGGCGGTGTTCTGGTCCAGACTCAGCTTCTGGCGCACCGGCATAAAAACATGGTCGATCAGCGCATCAATCGGATGTTCGCGACCAATCGCGGCAATTTTATTACGAAGTTTAGCGGGTCTGACATGACGCAGGACGCTGATCAGCTCATCCTGGAGTGTGGTCCAGCCGTCATGGGCATCAACATCGCCACCTTCCAGCAGTGCCTTAACTTTACCGACCGGCACGCCGCTTTCAATCCAGCGCATAATTTCTTCGATGCGATGAACATCTTCTTCGTCAAACTGACGATGTCCGCCTTCGGTACGTTGCGGCTTCAGTAAGCCATAACGACGCTGCCAGGCGCGCAGGGTGACTGGGTTTATGCCACAGCGCTCGGCGACGTCACCGATACTGTATAAGGTCATAAATTCCTCTTTCGATTGGTCTGAGTGCAATTACCATAACGAAGCCGACTAAGTTGTACAATACATTTCTCGATGTACAACTTGACTGATACGCCGTTTCTCCGTTATATCTCATATAAGAGAATTATTCCCAAATATGAGAAATCACCATGTCAGAGCTGAATACGGAGCAACGACTGGCGGTGAGGCTGGCAGAATTACGCCTGCAACGCGGCTGGTCGCTGGATGAACTTGCTGTCGCAACGGGCATCAGTCGTGCGTCATTATCGCGCATTGAGCGAAGCGAGACCAGCCCTACTGCTGCGCTGCTTAACCGTCTGTGTGTTGCCTACGGATTAACGATGTCGCGCCTGCTCAGTGAAGTGGAGGAGGAGTCCAGTTTGCTGATCAGAGATGACCAGCAGCCCGTGTGGCAGGATGAATCCAGCGGATTTATTCGCCGGAATGTTTCACCTCCTGCGCTTCATTTCCGATGCGAACTGGTTGAGGGCAAATTACGGCCCGGTGCACGTATAGATTACGATGCGCCACCCATTCAGGGGCTGGAGCAGCATATCTGGCTACGCGAAGGCGGCCTCACCGTCACGATGGGGGCGCAGCAGTGGGCGCTGAAGCCCGGTGATTGCTTACGTTTTCATCTGGTCGGGAAATCGGCTTTTGAGGCGCACCTGACTGACGGCGCGCGCTATTTACTGGTGGTGGCGAAAACATGATCAATTACAGAATACTTCGCGCCGACGAAGCGCAACCGCAATTGGATGAACTCACAGCGGTGCTGCAGGGCTGTGTGGCAGACGGCGCCAGCGTCGGCTTTATTGATGCTGAAGACGAAGAGGTGATGACGCGATTCTGGCAGCAGCGGATTGCCGCTCTGGCAGACGGCGACAGCGAACTATTCGTTGCGCGGCAGCACGGTCGCATCGTGGGCACGGTCATTCTCAATGGCAGCGCCATGCCTAATGGCCGACACCGGGCGGAGATCAGCAAACTGCTGGTGCATCCGCAGGCGCGCCGTCAGGGCATCGCGCGTGAGCTGATGCAGCGCGCTGAGCAGCAGGCCCGTGCGCAGGGCAAAACGCTGCTGGTGCTGGATACGCGCAGCGGCGATGTCGCCAGCGATCTCTATCGCTCGCTGGGCTGGCAGGTGGCGGGGTCGATCCCGTTTTATGCCGAATCCACCGCGGGCGTGCTGGATGCCACCACCTATATGTACAAAGTGCTGGCGTAGCCAGCCGCTAGCTCATGCGGCTGGCCTTTCTTCGTGCCGGACCGGCCCGGGTTGACGGGCTGCCCGCACGACCCTGAAACGGGCAACTGCTGAAATTTACGACGTCGCACGAAAAATTCGGCGCGAAAGCTGACGCCAACAGGATACTGTGTAAAAATACAGGCCATATTTTCGGTGTGGTAACGCAAATCATGGCCCTGACAGCCGCAGTAAAAAGCCAGATAGCGCAGTGGTATAAAGCGCTTCAGCAGCAGGTGCCTGACTTCATCCCACGTGCGCCGCAGCGCCAGATGATCGCCGAAGTGGCGAAATGCCTGGCGGGCGACGATTCGCGCCATCTGGCGGTTGAAGCGCCAACCGGCGTGGGCAAAACCCTCTCTTATCTGATCCCGGGCATCGCCGCCAGCCGCGCCCAGGAGAAGCGGCTGGTGATCAGCACCGCCAACGTGGCGCTGCAGGATCAAATCTTCACCAAAGATCTGCCGCTGCTGAAAAAAATCATTCCCGATCTCACCTTTACCGCCGCCTTTGGTCGCGGGCGCTATGTCTGTCCGCGTAATCTGGCGGCGATGGCGGCTGATGACGATGAGCAGGGCGATCTGCTGCTTTATCTGGACGATGACGCCGTCAGCAGCACTAAAGAGGAGCAGACGCAGTGTGGCCGGTTGCAGAAATCGCTGGATCGCTATCAGTGGGATGGCCTGCGCGACCACAGCGACGAGAACGTCAGCGACAGCCTGTGGCAGCGGCTCTCCACCGACAAAGCGAGCTGCCTTGGCGCACACTGTCGCTGGTATCGTGAATGCCCGTTCTTTGTGGCGCGGCGCGAAATCGAGCAGGTCGATGTAGTGGTGGCGAACCATGCGCTGGTCATGGCAGCAATGGAGAATGAGTCGGTGCTGCCACCGGCAAAAAACCTGATGCTGGTGCTGGATGAAGGGCATCACCTGCCGGAAGTGGCCCGCGATGCGCTGGAGATGAGCGCCGACATCACGCCGGGCTGGAGCAGCCTGCAGCTCGACCTCTTTATCAAGCTGGTGGAGAGCATTATGACGCAGATGCGGCCAAAATCGCCGCCGCCGCTGGCTAACCCGGAGCGCCTGAAAGCGCACTGCGATGAGCTGCGCGAACTGCTGACGATTACCGCTCAGGCGCTGAATCCGCTGCTGCCACCGCATAACCAGCCGGGCGAATTCCGCTTTGTGCTGGGCGCGTTGCCGCAGGAGCTGCTGGATCTCTGCGCCCGGCTCTTTAAGCTCAGCGATGCGCTGCGCGGCCTGAGTGAAGGTTTGATTAATGCGCTGAGCGAGCAGACCGGCAAGGTGGATGTGGTGCGACTGCATCGCAATCTGCTGCAGCTCAATCGCCAGTTTGGCTGGTTCGAATCGGTCAGCAAACTGTGGCGGCTGGCGGCGATGGAAAAAGCCTCTGGCGCGCCGGTATCGAAGTGGATCACCCGTGAGCTGCGCGAAGGTCAGGCGCACCTGCTGTTTCACTGCGCTGGCATCCGCGTCAGCGACCAGCTGGAGAAGATGCTGTGGCGTAAAATTCCGCACGTGGTCGTGACCTCCGCCACCCTGCGATCGCTTAACAGTTTCAACCGCCTGCAGGAGATGTCGGGACTCAGCGAGAAGGCGGGCGACCGATTTGTGGCGCTGGACTCCCCGTTTAACCACGTGGAGCAGGGCAAGCTGGTGATCCCGCAGATGCGCTATGAGCCGCTGATGACGCACGAAGCGGAGCATATCGCGGAGATGGCCGGTTTCTTCCGGCAGCAGATGGCGGAGAAAAAGCACAAAGGCGTGCTGGTGCTGTTTGCCAGCAACCGGGCGATGCAGCAGTTTGTCGCCTGTCTGCCCGACCTGCGCCTCTCAATGCTGGTTCAGGGCGATCAGCCGCGCAGCCGCCTGGTCGATCTGCATCGTCAGCGCGTCGCCAAAGGGGAAACCAGCATCCTGATTGGCCTGCAGTCGTTTGCCGAAGGGCTGGATCTTAAAGGCGATCTGCTGAGTCAGGTGCATATCCACAAAATCGCTTTTCCCCCGGTAGACAGTCCGGTAATTTTGACCGAAGGCGAGTGGCTGAAAAGCCTGAAACGCTATCCGTTTGAGGTGCAGAGCTTACCCAGCGCCTCTTTTACCCTGATTCAACAGGTCGGACGCCTGATTCGCAGCCATCAATGTTATGGCGAAATCGTCATTTACGACCGCCGTCTGCTGAGCAAATCCTACGGCAGCCGGCTATTAGCGGCGCTGCCGATCTTCCCGATTGAGCAGCCGGAAACGCCAGAGCCGGCAGCGATACCGGCCACCGTGGTGCCAAAAAATACGGTGCGTAAACGACGTCCCACGCGGCGCTGAGCCGCGCACTTAACCGGAAGCGAGTGATGGAACTGAATAAAATCATTAAAGAGATTGGTCGCGGTAAAAATCATGCCCGCGATATCGACTTTGATACTGCCGTGGCGCTCTATGGCGCGATGCTGGCGGGCGAGGTGCCGGACCTGGAGCTGGGCGGCATTCTGATTGCGCTGCGTATTAAAGGCGAAGGCGAAGCGGAAATGCGCGGCTTTTATCAGGCGATGCAGGCGCAGATGATGCAACTGCAGGCGCCGGAAAACCGCCCGATGCCGATTGTGATCCCCAGCTACAACGGTGCGCGTCGGCAGGGCAATCTCACGCCGTTGCTGGCGCTGCTGCTGGTGAAACTCGGCTTCCCGGTGCTGGTGCATGGCGTCAGCGACGACGCGACGCGCATCACCAGTGAAGCGGTGTTTGCCGCGCTGGGTATTACCCCCGTCACCACCGCAGAGGCGGCGCAGGCAAAACTCGATCAGGGCGAACTCGCCTTTATCACCATCGATCATCTCTGCCCGCCAATGGCGAAACAGCTGTCGCTGCGCTGGCGAATGGGCGTGCGTAACAGCGCGCATACGCTGGCAAAACTGGCGACCCCGTTTGCCGAACGTGCGGCGCTGCGTCTGTCGAGCGTGTCGCATCCGGAGTATGTGCCGCGTGTGGCGAAATTCTTCAGTGACATCGATGCGCCTGCGATACTGCTCAATGGCACCGAAGGGGAAGTCTATGCCAATCCACAGCGCTGCCCGGCGATCAGCATGATTCAGGGCGCAGGCGCAGAAGCGGAAGTGTGGGTTGAGCGTCAGCCCGAAGTGGCCGTTGAACTGCCGGCCGATAAGACGGCAGAGGTAACCGCGCGCTGGATTGAGCAGGTGCTGAATCAGCAGCGGCCGGTGCCCGCATCACTGCGACTTCAACTCGCCTGCTGCCTGCGCGCCAGCGGCCAGTGCGACTCGCTGGCGGCGGCAGAGCAGCAGATCCTCGCCGCCGGTTACTGACTCAGGCTGCTGGCAGCGCCTGTTCAACCAGGTTCTGCCAGAAAGTAATGCCAATTGGCAGCAGCGCGTCGTTGAAGTCATAGCGGGCGTTGTGCAGCGGGGCGGAAGGCGTGTCGCCATCCGCGCCCAGCCAGAAGTAAGCACCCGGACAGGCCTCCATCATGCAGGCAAAATCTTCAGACGCCATCGACGGATTAACCTGCCACTGAACCTGTTCGGCCCCCAGCGTCGCCAGCGCCACCTCGCGTACCTGCTCAGCCGGGACCGCATGGTTGGCGGTCACCGGATAGCCCGGTAACCACTCAATCTCACCGCTGACGCCAAACGGACGTGGCAGGGTAGCGACAAACTCATCAATCAGCCCGCGTACTTTTTCGCGCACGCTGGTCTGCAGGCAGCGCACCGTGCCGCGCAGCACAATCTGTTCCGGGATCACGTTGATCGCTTCGCCACCGTGGATCTGCGTCACGCTGACCACCGCCGAGGCGAGCGGCGAGAGCCGACGTGACGGAATCGTCTGCAGCGCCAGAATCAGCTCGGCCGCCACCACCATTGGATCGGCACCGCTTTCCGGCATCGCCGCGTGGCAGCTTTTGCCGTGCAGGGTAATCTCAAACGAATCCAGCGACGCCATCATGGCGCCAGGGTTAACCGCCAGTGACCCCAGCGGCAGGCCCGGCCAGTTGTGCATCGCATAGATCGCATCCATCGGGAAGCGCTGGAACAGTCCCTCTTCCACCATTTTGCGCGCACCGCCCAGGTTCTCTTCGGCAGGCTGAAAAATGAAATGTACCGTGCCGCTGAACTGGCGTGTGGCGGCCAGCTGTCGGGCGGCGGCCAGCAGAATGGCGCTGTGACCGTCGTGCCCGCAGGCGTGCATCACGCCGGGAGTGGCGGAGCGCCATTCAGTGTCGCCTTTTTCCGTAATCGGCAGCGCATCCATGTCCGCACGCAGCCCGATAACCGGGCCGGGACCGTTTTCCAGCGTGCCGATCACGCCGGTGCCCGCCAGACCACGAAACACCTGCAATCCCGCCCGCTCTAACTCATCAGCGATAAACTGGCTGGTTTGCTGTTCCTGGTAACCTAATTCGGGGTGGCGATGAAACTCACGGCGCCAGCGCAGGGCATCTTCAAGCAGGGCAGGGGAAAGGGTCATGCAGAGTCGCGCTCCATACAGAATGAGAAGATTTCACTTTAGAGGTCGGGTGGCGCTGCGTCTATCGCCGGCAGGACGAAATCTGGCTATAGGCTAAATCAAAATGGAATAAGTAATAAGGAAGTGATGTCCGGGCAGGGCTTCAGAAGGGAAAAATGCGACGAAAACGGGGCAAGCCGCTGCCCGCCCCGTTCAGCGTATTACTTCTGCATCGGCAGATTCAGGTCATGCTCTGCCGCGCAACTTTGTGCCAGCTCATAACCCGCGTCGGCATGACGCATCACGCCGGTGGCCGGGTCATTCCACAACACCCGACCCAGACGCGCATCCGCCTCTTTGCTGCCGTCACAGACAATCACCATACCGGCGTGCTGCGAGAAGCCCATACCGACACCGCCGCCGTGATGCAGGCTGACCCAGGTCGCACCGCCTGCGGTATTCAGCAGCGCGTTGAGCAGCGGCCAGTCTGAGATCGCATCCGAGCCATCCTTCATCGCTTCGGTTTCACGGTTAGGTGAGGCAACCGAGCCGCAGTCGAGATGGTCGCGGCCAATCACCACCGGCGCTTTCAGCTCGCCGTTGCGCACCATTTCATTGAACGCCAGACCGGCAAGATGCCGTTCGCCCAGTCCCAGCCAGCAGATACGTGCTGGCAGTCCCTGGAAGGCGATGCGCTCCTGCGCCATATCCAGCCAGCGATGCAGCGTTTTGTGGTGCGGAAACAGTTCTTTGAGTTTCGCGTCGGTCTTGTAGATATCTTCCGGATCGCCGGACAGCGCCACCCAGCGGAACGGGCCTTTTCCTTCGCAGAACAGCGGACGGATGTAGGCCGGTACAAAGCCAGGGAAGTCGAAGGCGTTGCTGACACCCTCATCCAGCGCTACCTGACGGATATTGTTGCCGTAATCCACGGTCGGGATGCCCATATGACAGAAGTCGAGCATCGCCTGCACGTGGACCGCCATTGAGGCACGCGCCGCTTTCTCCACTGCCTTCGGCTGTGAGACGCGCTCCTGCTGCCAGCGCGCCAGATCCCAGCCAGCCGGCAGATAGCCATTAATCGGATCGTGTGCCGAGGTCTGATCGGTGACGATGTCCGGTTTTGGCCCGCCCGCCCGGGCGCGTTTCACCAGCTCCGGCAGGATCTCGGCGGCATTGCCCAGCAGCCCGACCGAAATCGCTTTTTTCGCCGCGGTCGCTTCGCTGATTAACGCCAGCGCTTCATCCAGCGTGGTGGCTTTGTAATCTACATAGCGGGTACGCAGGCGGAAATCGATGCGCGACTCCTGACACTCAATCGCCAGCACACAGGCCCCGGCCAGAACGCCCGCCAGCGGTTGCGCGCCGCCCATGCCGCCCAGCCCGGCGGTGAGGATCCAGCGTCCGCTGAGGTCGTTGTTGTAGTGCTGACGTCCCGCTTCCACGAAGGTTTCGTAGGTGCCCTGCACGATGCCCTGCGCGCCGATATAGATCCAGGAACCGGCGGTCATCTGGCCGTACATCATCAGGCCCGCTTTATCCAGCTCATGGAAGTGATCCCAGGTCGCCCAGTGCGGCACCAGATTGGAGTTCGCCAGCAGCACGCGGGGTGCATCCGCGTGGGTGCGGAAGATGCCGACCGGCTTGCCGCTCTGGATCAGCAGGGTTTCATCCGGCTGCAGTGCCCGCAGCGAACGCAGGATCTGTTCGAAGCACTCCCAGTTACGCGCCGCCTTACCGATGCCGCCGTAAACCACCAGATCTTCCGGCCGCTCGGCAACATCGGGATCGAGGTTGTTCTGAATCATGCGGTAAGCGGCTTCAATCAGCCAGTTGGCGCAGTGCAGCGTGGTACCGTGAGGCGCGCGAATTTCACGTGCCACAGCCTGAGAAAGAGTTTCGCTCATGAAAGATTCCTTAATTCAAGAAGTTGGGCGCATGCTCGGCAGCAGCGCGGTCAATGCCTGAGGCCAGTCAGTGCGACTTGCCCACTGACGCATTGCCTCGATATCGGGAGCCAGCAGGCGATCCTCCTCAAGGAAGGCGACCTGCTCGCGAATGGTGTCGATGGCCTGCTCAATCAGCGCAGAGCTTTTCAGCGGCCGGTTGAATTCAATGCCCTGTGCGGCGGCCATCGCCTCAATGCCCACGACTGCGGCGCTGTTAAAGCACATGCTGCCGAGACGGCGGGCGGCGTAGGTCGCCATCGAGACGTGATCTTCCTGATTAGCGGAGGTCGGCAGGCTGTCGACGCTGCCCGGATGGGCCAGCGATTTGTTCTCAGAGGCCAGGGCTGCGGCGGTCACCTGGGCGATCATAAAGCCGGAGTTTACGCCGCCGTCGCGCACCAGGAAGGGCGGCAGACCCGACAAGCCGCTGTCCAGCAGCAGCGCCAGCCGCCGCTCGGAGATGGCCCCGACTTCGGCAATCGCCAGCGCCAGGATGTCAGCAGCAAAAGCCACCGGCTCGGCGTGGAAGTTACCGCCGGAGATCACATCGCCGCTGTCGCTGAACACCAGCGGGTTGTCAGAGGCCGCGTTCGCTTCGATTTCCAGAATCCGCGCGGCGTGGCTGAAGTTGTCCAGGCAGGCACCCATCACCTGTGGCACGCAGCGGATGGAGTAGGGATCCTGAACGCGGCCGCAATGCGTATGCGACAGCACTATTTCACTGCCCTCAATCAGGGTGCTGACGGCAGCGGCGACCGCAATCTGACCATGCTGGCCGCGCGCCTGATGGATACGGGCGTCGAACGGTTTTAGCGAGCCTTTAATCGCCTCCAGCGACAGCGCACCGGCCATCAGACCAGCGGCAAACAGGTTTTCACCCTCAAACAGGCCGCGCAGCGCCAGCGCAGTTGAGACCTGGGTGCCGTTAAGCAGCGCCAGTCCCTCTTTCGGGCCGAGTACAAACGGCGACAGGCCCACGCTTGCCAGGCCTTCGGTGGCCGGGATCAACTCACCCCTGAGCCGGACCTGACCTTCGCCCAGCAGCATCAGGGACATGTGCGCCAGCGGCGCCAGATCGCCGGAGGCACCGACCGAGCCTTTTTCCGGGATGCAGGGCATGACACCCGCATTGAACAGCGCCAGCAACGCCTCAACCAGTTCGATTCGCACGCCAGAGTGACCGCGTGCCAGGCTGATGATTTTGGTGGCGACCACCAGACGGGTAACATTGTCGGGCAGCAGATCGCCCAGCCCGACGCTGTGTGACAGCACCAGATTACGCTGCAGATCCGCCAGCCGACTGGCCGGGATCTGCGTCTGCGCCAGCTTGCCGAAGCCGGTATTAATGCCATACACCACGTTGCCGGAGGCGACAATCGCATCCACGGTCTGCTGCGCCGCCGCAATCGCCTGACGCGCGGGCTCATCAAGCGTCAGCGTGACGTTGCCCTGATAGATAGCGCGTAATGTGGCGAGGTCCACCTCGCCTGGCACCAGGCGCAAAACCTGAAACGAACCTGACATAGTCTACTCCTGTCTATACAAGTGTGCTGGTGTGGCTAAACTGCTCTCCTTGCCCTGATCCAGCGGAATAATACGAGTGAAACATAAGCGTTAATTCTTGTCTATGCTTGTCTATACAATCAAAGGGAGCAAGCAAGTGCCGTGCCAGGCCGATCACAAAAATCGATTGCCCGTCCGCTGCGGGTTGACTATTTAGCGCTACTCAGAGGCTGCACCATCAGGATGCGCAGACTGCACCATTGGGGCACCGCGCAGCGTACTGGATGTATATACATTCACACGGTGAGACAGTAGACTTAGGGGACTTTCAGCATAAGGAACAGCAAATGGTTGAGCATACGGCACTGGCACAACTGGCGGCGGCAATGAGCGATGAGCCTGCCCCGATTTATCAGCGGGTGAAGCAGGCCATCGTCAGCCAGATCCGTGAAGGGTTGTGGAAAGCGAATCAGCGTGTGCCATCAGAAAGTGAACTGGTTAATGAACTGGGCGTCAGCCGCATGACCATTAACCGGGCGCTGCGTGAACTCACCAGCGAAGGCTTTCTGGTGCGGATGCAGGGCGTTGGAACCTTCGTGGCGGAGATGAAAGGCTACACCGCCATGCTGGAGGTGCATAACATCGCCGATGAGATCGCTCAGCGCGGCCATCAGCACAGCTGCAAAATTCTCGCCATCGGCCAGGACAAAGCCGATCCAGAGCAGGCGGCGGTGCTGGGACTGACCACCGGGCAGACGCTCTATCATTCGCTGATTGTGCATTACGAAAATGATCTGCCGGTGCAGCTGGAGGACCGTCTGGTCAATCCGCTGGTCGCACCCGATTACCTGACGCAGGATTATCAGCAGATGACGCCTTACACCTATCTGATGCGCGTCGCGCCGCTGACGGCGGGCGAGCACATTGTTGAAGCGGTGTTGCCCGATGCGCGTCAGCGTAAACATCTGTCGGTGGATGAGCACGAACCCTGCCTGCTGATTCGCCGTCAGACCTGGAGCGACACTAAAATCGTGACCTATGCGCGGCTGCTCTATCCCGGCTCACGTTACAAACTACTGGGCCGCTTCAGGGGACACGGTTAAGACGGGTAAACAGCAGCCGGGCATCGGTATCGCACGGGCTGAATGCTGTTTCTTCATCGACCCACCACGCGCCCTGCTGCGCAGTCAGCCGTTCCCCGTCAGCCATCTGCCAGGCGCCAGCCAGCACCCAGGCAATGCCATGCAGAGTGCTGACCGGCGTGGTCACCACCTCCACCGCTGCCTGCCATTCCCCGCGCCGCGTCATAATATTAAAATCTTCGCTGACGCTGCCCTGCAGCTTTGCCGTTAAGGCGAGTTCGCCGGCAAACGCCCAGGGCTGCTGAGGCGTCAGTAAGTGCTGCACGCCCGGCGCGGTCAGCAACACCGGATCGCCATGCAGCAGGGTAATCACCCGATCAATGTCAGGAAAGGCTGAGAAGGGGCCATCCTGCGCCAGCGTCGCAATGCTGGCGCGCCAGCCGAAGCGCTCCGCGCCGGGTGGAAAGCTGATGATTTCGCGGGTTTCGCCGCCGCCGTTGCGCCAGCGGCTGACCGCCAGCTCCGCGTACGTGAACCGGGCGATCATCGCAGCGCCTCCATCGCCTGAGCAAAGCGGGCGGCACACGCCGTCTGGTGCGGATGCACCCCATCTTCTACCACGGCTTTACCCGCCACATAAACGTCCCGAATCTGATCGCGCTGCCCGGCAAAGAGCCAGCGGTTGAGGACGGCGTGCGACCCGACGCTGCCGAGCCACGCCTCATCCCGCAGCACCAGCCAGTCGGCACGTTGTCCCACCGCCAGCGTGCCCTGCTGAATGCCACACGCCTGCGCACCGCCCGCTGCTGCCTGTTGCCACAGCAGATCGCCTACCGACGGCTGGCCGGGCAGGGTAATCCGGTTGCGACGCTGGTCGCGCAGTCGCTGAGCATACTCCAGCCAGCGCAGCTCCTCCTGGGCGCTCAGCGAGACGTGACTGTCAGAGCCGATGCCCCAGCGTCCGCCCTGCGCGATGTACTCCACTGCCGGAAAGATGCCGTCACCGAGGTTGGCTTCGGTGGTCGGGCAGAGACCCGCCACTGCGCCGCTGCGGGCGAGACGCGCCAGCTCACTCTCATCCAGATGGGTGGCGTGGATCAGGCACCAGCGCGCATCCACCTCAAAGCGGTTCAGCAGCCAGGCCACCGGACGCTCGCCGCTCCACGCCAGCGAGTCATTCACCTCTTTCTGCTGTTCAGCCACATGGATATGTACCGGCAGTGTCAGATCACTGGCCGCCAGCACGTCCTGCATCTGGCTTTCACTCACCGCCCGCAGTGAATGGAAACAGAGGCCACGGTTCAGCAGTGGCCTTTGCTGCTGCCACGTATCAAGCCGCGCCTGCTGTTGCAGATAGCGGTCGGTCTGCTGGATAAAACGCTTCTGACCCGCCGACGCTGGCTGGCTGCCGAAGCCGCTGTAGCTGTAGAGCACCGGCAGCAGCGTCTGGCCGATACCGGCGATCTCCGCCGCTTCAATCAGCTGTTGCAGCATCGCATCATCACTGTAGGGCGCACCCTGTGTGTCGTGGTGCAGGTAGTGAAACTCTGCCACCTGGGTGTAGCCGCCTTTCAGCATCTCGATGTAGAGCAGGGCGGCAATATCGCCCACCTGTTGCGGCGTCAGGCGCTGCACCATGCGGTACATCAGATCCCGCCACGTCCAGAAACTGTCCTGAGGATCGCCCGCCACTTCAGCCAGACCCGCCATGGCACGCTGGAAGGCGTGCGAGTGCAGGTTGGCGATTGCCGGGATCACCTCGCCGTTGAGCCGGATAGCCTGATCAGCGTGGCTATCCGGAGTAATAGAGTCGATAAAACCGGCCTGATTGACCGTGATACGCACCTGCTGCTGCCAGCCCTCCGCCAGCAGGGCACGCGAGGCAAAAAAAGTCGCCATGGTTGATCCTCATCGGATGTGGTTGTATATACATATACATACTTTGAGGCACAGTGTAAACGGCGGAGGCATGAGGTAACGATGGCAGAAGAGATGCGCGTAGAGACGGTGTGGACCGGGGCTGACCTGGTCACCATGCGTGACGGAAAGTACCATCTTATCCCGCAGGGGGCGCTGGTGGTGCGGGCGGGCAGGCTGGTGTGGGTCGGGCCGCAGGCGGAGATGCCCGCGTTCGTCGCCGATCAGCATCATCATCTGCCGGGCGGCATCGTGACCCCGGGGCTGGTGGATTGTCATACCCATCTGGTGTTTGGCGGCGACCGCAGCCAGGAGTTTGAACAGCGCCTGAATGGCGTCAGCTATGCAGAGATTGCCGCGCAGGGCGGTGGCATCCTCTCAACCGTGCGCGCTACCCGCGCCGCCACTGAAGAGGAACTGGTGGCATCGGCTCGCTGGCGGCTTAACCGCCTGCTGGCTGAGGGCGTCACCACCGTGGAGATCAAGTCCGGCTATGGCCTGGATGAAGAGAGCGAACTGCGGATGCTGCGGGCGATTCGCCAGCTGGGAGAGAGCGTAGCTGCTGACGTGCGCGCCACCTGTCTGGCGGCACATGCTTTTCCGCCGGAGTTTAAGCACGACCCGGATGGCTGGGTCGATATCATCTGCGAACGGCTGCTGCCGCAGGTGCAGGCACTGGGACTGGCGGATGCGGTGGATGCGTTCTGCGAGCATCTCGCCTTTTCACCGCTGCAGGTGGCGCGGGTGTTTGATCGGGCAGTGGCGCTTGGCATGCCGGTGAAACTGCATGCGGAGCAGCTCTCGGCGTCAGGTGGCGCAGCACTGGCGGCGCGCTATGGGGCGCTCTCTGCCGACCACCTTGAATATGCCACCGAGGAGGATGCCAGAGCGATGGCACAGCATGGCACCGTGGCGGTACTGCTGCCTGGTGCATTTTATCTGCTGCGGGAGACCCAACGTCCGCCGGTGGATCTCTTCCGGCGCTATGGCGTGCCGATGGCGCTGGCCAGCGATGCCAATCCCGGCACCTCGCCTGCGCTGTCGCTGCGTCTGATGCTTAATATGGGCTGTACCCTGTTTGGCATGACGCCGGAAGAGGCGCTGGCGGGCGTCACGCTGTGGGGGGCAAAAGCGCTGGGGCTGGCTGACAGTCACGGCTCGCTGGAGGCGGGAAAAGTGGCGAACTTCGTTCACTGGCCGCTGGCCCGTCCGGCAGAACTGGTTTACTGGCTGGGTGGTGAACTGCCCTGTACCGTTATCTATCGTGGAGAACCGCAATGAACCCTTTCCATTTTACCCAGGGCAGTCTGCCGCTGCTGGTCAGCATTCCCCACGCCGGTACCGAGCTGACGCCCGACGTGGAAGCCGGATTGAGTGAGGCCGCGCGCGGCTTACCCGACACCGACTGGCATATTCCCCTGCTGTATGATTTTGTGCGTGATCTCGGAGCCAGCGTGTTAATCGGCCGCTACTCCCGCTTTGTGGTCGATCTCAATCGCCCGCCCGATAACCAGCCGCTCTACACCAGCGCCACCACCGGCCTGTTCCCGGAAACCCTGTTCGACGGCACACCGACCTTTGCGGCAGGCAAAACACCCGACGACACGGCGCGTCAGGGCTACATCGATCAGATCTGGCAGCCCTATCATCAGCAGATTCAACAGGAGCTGGCGCGGCTCAAAGCGCAGCATGGCTATGCGCTGCTGTTTGACGCCCACTCTATCGCCAGTGAAATTCCCCGCCTGTTTGACGGCCGTCTGCCCGATATCAACATCGGCACCAACGACGGCGCAAGCTGCACGCCAGCAATGAGTGCGGCGCTGGAGGCCGTGTGCGCGGCGCAGAACGACTACAGCTGGGTGATTAACGGGCGCTTTAAAGGCGGTTACATCACCCGTGCCTACGGTCAGCCGCAGCAGCAAATTGAGGCGGTCCAGCTGGAGCTGGCGCAGCTCAACTACATGGATGAAACCCCACCTTACGCCTGGCAGCAGGCGCGTGCCGCCCGGTTGCAGAACGTGCTGAAGGCACTGATCCACGCCATGCTGGCGCAGGCTAAATCGCAATAAAACTCACCAGAGCGATGCGCCACTCCGGTGCATCGCTGCCCTGATTAAGTGCAGCGGCGGGCAGGTCGCCTGCCAGCTCACAGACTCCCGCCGCTTTTTTCCACCTCTGCAGAGCTGGCATAACCTTTGCTTGGTTGTATGTACAAGTGCAGCAGCACCGCCATCTGCGTAATAAATTCTGTCTGGCTCACAAAACGATAAAGCCGGCAATGAACTGTGCTGCGTTAACTTGTATATACATGACATATCATCCTGTGAAATTTATGTTAAATCTCGTCAGGGCGATCACCAGGCCGCTACTTTCAGGAGAACCGTATGACGCACCCTCTGACTCTTCGTCGTTTATGTCTCACTACGCTGGTTTCCAGCCTGCTGCTCTGTGGCGTCAGCGCCCAGGCCAAAGAGTGGAAGTCGATCACCATTGCCACCGAAGGCAGTTATGAACCCTGGAACCTCACCCTGCCAGGCGGCAAGCTGGGCGGTTTTGAACCGGAGCTGATGGCCGATCTCTGCCAGCGTATGGCAATACAGTGCAAGCTGGTGGTGCAGAACTGGGATGGAATGATCGCCGGTCTGAATGCCGGAAAATATGACGTGATCATGGATGCAATTGTGATCACCCCCGAGCGCAAGAAAGTGATCAATTTCACCGTGCCCTACGCCTCAACGCCCGCCACCTTCATCACGGTGAAAGGGTCGTTGATGCCTGCCGACAATAAGATCATCAAACTTACCGACGATGAGAAAACCGTGGAGCCTGCCATCGCACCCCTGAAAGCGGCGCTGAAGGGCAAAACCATCGGTATCGCCTCCGGCACCGTCTACACGCCGTTTATCGACAAGTACTTCAAAGAGGTGGCGGATGTGCGGGAATACACCAGCTCAGCCGATGCGATCCTTGATTTGCAGGCGGGGCGTATTGACGCGGTGTTTGACGATGTGACCTTTGCGCAGTCGATGCTGGCGCGACCGGATAACCGTAACCTCAGCTTTAGCGGTCCGCAGCTGGGCGGCCCAATCTGGGGTGAGGGCGAGGCGATGGGCGTGCGCATGGCAGACAACGATCTGAAAGCCCGGCTGGATCAGGCGATCAAAGCCGCGCTGGCCGATGGCACAGTGAAAAAGCTGAGCGAGAAGTGGTTCAAAACTGACGTCACACCCTGAGTGAGGTAACTGATGATAAGCCTGCTGAGTTTTGGCCCGGAGGGCTGGGGACGGTTGATTCTGAGTGCCACGCTGACGACGTTGCTGCTCTCATTTGCCGCGCTGCTGGTCGGTGCGGTAGTGGGATCGGGCGTTGCCGCTGCAAAGTTATCCCCGCACCGCGCGGTGCGCTGGGCAGGGGAAGGCTACTCGGTGATCTTTCGTGGCATCCCTGAGCTGCTGGTGATCTACCTGTTCTACTTCGGCGGATCGGGATTGATCACGCAGATCGGACAACTGTTTGGCGCGGACGGGTTTATCGAAGCGCCGCCGTTTCTGATCGGGGCGCTGGCCATCGGGCTTATCTCCGGCTCTTACCAGGCGGAAGTCTATCGTGCCGCACGGCTGGCCCTGGCGAAAGGGGAGATCGAAGCCGCTGTCGCTATTGGTATGCCGCGCTGGCGTATCCGGCAACGCATCCTGCTGCCGCAGGTGGCGCGCTATGCGCTGCCTGGCCTGTCAAACGTCTGGCAGATGAGCCTGAAAGACTCGGCGCTGGTGTCAGTGACCGGCATTGTCGAGCTGATGCGGGCCAGCCAGATTGCGGCCGGCTCCACCCGTGATTACTTCTCCTTTTATCTGGTGGGCGGTGCCTGTTATCTGCTGCTGACGCTGCTGTCGAACCGCGCCTTTCTGCGGGCTGAATCCCGTCTTGGTCGCGCCTGGCAAAGCCGCACCGCTGCACAGCATTAAGGAGATTTATGATCGATTTCGCGTTCCTCACTGACACCTTCCTGAAACTCAGCGCCGCGTTGCCGGTTACGCTGGGCCTGTTTATCAGCGCCTTCCTGTGCGGCGGCGTGCTGGCGGTGGGTATTCTGGCGCTACGCATGAGCCGCTGGCGTCTGCTGAGTGCTTTTGCCCGTGGCTACATTCTGGTGTTTCGCGGCTCGCCGCTGATGATCCAGCTGTTTCTGATCTACTACGGTCTGGGGCAGTTTGGTGTGATCCGGCACAGTCTCTTCTGGCCGTTTCTGCGTGAGCCCTTTACCTGTGCGGTGCTGGCGCTGTCGCTCTGCACCGCCGCCTACACCGCGGAGATCCTGCGCGGCGCGCTGCTGGCTGTGCCGCCCGGTCAGGTGGAGGCGGGGATGGCGTGCGGCATGTCGCGCGGGCTGCTGCTGCGGCGCATTATCGCGCCGGTGATGCTGCGTTATGCGCTGCCCGCTTACTCCACCGAGGCGATTCTGCTGGTGAAGTCGACCGCGCTGGCCAGTCTGGTCACGGTCTGGGATGTCACCGGGGTGGCGCAGCAGATTATCCAGCGTACTTACCGCACCATGGAGGTGTTTCTCTGTGCGGCGGCAATCTACCTGATCCTCAACTTCATCATTGTGCAACTCTATGCCCTGCTGGAGCGGCGTCTGACGCCGGTTCATAAACCGGAAAAAAAGCCGTTACCGGCCGCTAAGCCGATTCCTGGAGGAAAATAAACATGTCTGAACTGCCACCCGTCACGCTGTCGGCCAGCGATATCCATAAATCCTTTGGCGCCATGGAGGTGCTGAAAGGCATCTCGCTGCAGGCGCACCAGGGCGATGTTATCTCAATACTCGGTGCCAGCGGCTCGGGCAAAAGTACGCTGCTGCGCTGCATTAATCTCCTTGAGACGCCTGACGCGGGCGTGGTCAGCGTGGGCGGTGAAACCATTGAGATGAAGCGCCATGCCCGGGGACACCAGCTGGCGGCTAATCCGCGTCAGATTGAGCGGCTGCGCTCCCGGCTCGGCATGGTGTTTCAGAGCTTTAACCTCTGGTCGCACCTGACGGTGCTGCAGAATGTCATTGAAGGGCCGCACTACGTCCTCAAGCGCGATAAAAAAGCCTGTATTGCCCAGGCGGAACAGCTGCTGGATCGGGTCGGTCTGCTGAATCGCAAAGATTTCTATCCCGCCCAGCTTTCAGGCGGTCAGCAGCAGCGGGTGGCGATCGCCCGGGCGCTGGCAATGGACCCGGAGGTGATGCTGTTTGATGAGCCAACTTCGGCACTCGATCCGGAACTGGTGGGCGAGGTGCTGAAGGTCATGCGCAGCCTGGCGGAAGAGGGCCGCACCATGCTGGTGGTGACCCATGAGATGGGTTTTGCCCGCAACGTCTCTAACCGGGTGGTGTTTATGCATCAGGGCACCATTGATTGTCAGGGCACGCCAGAGGCGATGTTCGGCGAGGCGGGATCGGCGCGCTTTAAGCAGTTTATCTCCAGTCATCATCAGGTGGAGCCGGTGGTATGAGCGACGTAATACGTCAGACGCTGGTCTGGGGCGATGGCCCGCTGAAATGGCAGGCGCTGGTGCAGGTCGCCCGGCACGGCGCCACCCTGACGCTGAGCGACAGTGCCTGGCAGCGCATTGCGCAGAGCCGTGAAATCGTCGGTAATATCGTGGCGGCGGGGCAGGTGGCTTACGGCATCAATACCGGGCTGGGGGCGTTGTGCAACATCACCCTGTCTGAAGATGAGCTGAGCCAGCTGTCGCGCAATACCCTGCTGAGTCATGCCTGTGGCGTCGGGCCGGTGCTGGCAAAATCCGAGGTCCGCGCCATTCTGTGCGCTGCGATTGCGAACTACAGCCACGGAAAATCAGGTGTTTCAGTGGCGCTGGTGCAACATCTCCTGGCGCTGCTAAACCTGCAGATTACGCCACAGGTACCGTCGCAGGGATCGGTGGGATATCTGACCCACATGGCGCATATCGGCCTGGCGCTGATTGGCATCGGCGAGGTGGAGTGGCAGGGCGAAATCGTGCCGGCGCAGCAGGCGCTGGCACAGGCGGGATTAGCCCCTTACCGGCCTGGCGCCAAAGAGGGGCTGAGCCTGGTCAACGGCACGCCCTGCATGACCGGCTTAGCCTGTCTGGCGCTGGACGATGCCGAACGGCTGCTGGACTGGGCAGACGTCACCGGTGCGATGAGCTTTGAAGCGCTGCGCGGTCAGCTGGTGGCGTTTGACCCTGAGGTGCTGGCGCTGAAGGCCAGCCCGGGGATTCAGCGCAGCGGCGAACGCCTGCGCCAGTTGCTGAGTGACAGCCCGCTGCTGAAAGCCAGCGTTGGCATCCGGACTCAGGATGCACTCAGTCTGCGCTCGATGCCGCAGGTGCACGGCGCCTGCCGCGATCAGTTTAGTCACGCTGTCCGTCAGGTGGAGACCGAACTCAACGCCTGTACCGACAATCCGCTGGTGCTTGGGACGCCGCAGGCCTGGCGCGTGGTGTCACAGTCCAATCCGCATGGCGAGTCGGTGGCAATGGCCTGCGACCTGCTGGCGATTGCGATGGCGGAGCTGGGCAGCATCGCCGAGCGACGGCTTGATCGGCTGGTGAATCCGCTGGTCAGCGGCCTGCCGCCATTTCTGGTGGCCGAGCCGGGCGTCAATTCCGGCATGATGATTGCGCAGTACGTGGCGGCGTCACTCTGCGCGGAGAACCGCCAGCTGGCGCAGCCTGCGGTGCTTGATAACTATGTCACTTCAGGATTACAGGAGGATCATCTGAGCCTCGGCACCGGCTCGGCGCTGAAGCTGCTGAAACTGGTCAGCAATGTTGATCACATTATCGCGATTGAGTATCTGCTCGCGGCGCAGGCGCTGGAGTTTCACGGTGAATCACAGCTGGCAGCAGGCACGCGGCGCGCCTGGCAGCATTTGCGGCAGGTTGTTGAGCGCTGGCAGCAGGATCGCTGGCTGGCACCCGACATCGCCTGCGCGGTAGCTCAGATTAAAGCGCACCGGGCCGATGCGCTTGTGGGGTGAGGATTACCTGCGGCGTGCGTCCGGACGGACTAAATCAAAACGTTGCGCTTCGCTGATGCCGTAATAGGCGCTGGGGCCGCCCGCGCGCAGAATCGGCTCGGCTTTAGCGGTCTGATAAATGCCCTCTTCCAGCAGCGATTCATCGATGTGAATCGCCACCGCTTCCCCCAGCACCAGCCAGCTGTCGATCAGATTGCCGCTGGCATCCTGCAGCTGAATCAGTTGCGTCAGGCGGCACTCGAAGTTGACCGGGCTCTCTGCCACCAGACTGGCGCTGACCTGAGAAGCCGCCAGCGGCGTTAAACCGGCAAAGGCGAACTCATCCTGATCGGCAGGCAGCGAGGCGGAACTTTCGTTCATCGCTTCCGCCAGCGGACGCGTCGCCAGGTTCCAGACAAACTCTTTGGTCTCAGCAATATTTCTCACGCTGTCTTTCCAGCCACTACTGGCGAAACCGATAATCGGTGGATGATAGTTGAAACAGTTAAAGAAGCTGTAAGGTGCCAGATTGTGCTGGCCGCTGCTGCTCACTGAGCTAATCCAGCCGATCGGGCGCGGCCCGATAATGGCGTTCAGCGGATCGTGCGGCAGACCGTGACCAGCACGGGGTTGATAGGAATAGCGTTTCCGGGTCATAACTTCTCCAGCAGGGAATTTTATTTATCTTAGCCCGACAGCATCGCCCGACGGAATCGGAAAGAGGTAAGCGGATGGTGCGGGTTTATTTTCCGCCGCCTACAGCGTATTGTACGCGCGCCTGAATAATTGAGAGAACGTATGAAAAAGTCAGCCAGCTCGTCGCCTTTCCACGCCCGCAATCGCCATCAGGGCGAATACGATTTTGCCGCGTTAACCGCTGCCCATCCGCCGCTGAAAGCCAAAGTCCGGCCCAATGGTTATGGCGTGCAGTCCGTGGATTTCGCGGACCCGGAGGCGGTGATGCTGCTGAACCAGGCGCTGATCAAACTATTTTACGACATCGACTGGCAGCTGGCTCCCGGCTCACTCTGCCCGCCCGTGCCGGGACGCGCCGATTATCTGCACTACCTTGCCGATCTGCTGGCGCTGGATAACAACGGCGTGATCCCGACGGCGGACGTTCTGGATGTCGGCTGCGGTGCAAACTGCATCTATCCGCTGATTGGCGCGGCAGAATATGGCTGGCGCTTTACCGGCACCGAAGTCGATGAAGCCGCCATCAAAGCTGCTAACCGTATTGTTGCAGCCAATCCGCGCCTGACGCGCCAGATCCGTCTGCGTCGTCAGAAAAACAGCGATGCAGTGCTGGCTGGTGTAGTCAGTAAAACTGAATTTTTCAGTGCAGTAATGTGTAATCCGCCGTTCCACGCGTCGGCGGAAGAAGCGGTATCGGGATCGCAGCGTAAGGTCCGCAATCTCGGACTGGATAAGAGTGCGCCGCTCAACTTTGGCGGCCAGCACAATGAGCTGTGGTATCCCGGTGGCGAAAAGGGCTTTATCGGCAAGATGATCGCCGAGAGCGTGGCGTTTAGTCGTCAGATCGGCTGGTTTACCTCGCTGGTGTCGCGCAAAGAGAACTTACCGGCGCTGGAAAAACAGCTGCAGGCGCTCGACGTGGCGGAGATGCGGGTGGTTAATATGGCGCAGGGTCAGAAGCAGAGCCGTTTCCTGGCGTGGAGTTTTATGCCTGCCGCCCAGCGCACTAAACTGCTGAGTCGCCTGGGGAACTGAGGTGTCGCTTTACATGGTAACAGGTGTATCTGTGGGCGAAGAGTAAAATAGAACGGGCCGCGATGCGGCCCGTTTTGATTGTTGACAACGCCCGACTCGGTGGAGGTAAGACCGAGCTGGCACAGGGAACCCGGTCAGATCGGAAAGACGCAAAGGCTGTCATCCATGACACGCTCGGCCCGCGCCGTCCCTGGCGCGGGACGCTTTCCTCTTCTGACCGGGTTCCCTGTGCTTCGGGTTTATTCGTTGTGCTGCCAGATTTACCCTGGTTTGGATTGTCATCAGTTTTAACGGGCCGCTTAGCGGCCCATTTTGATCAGGAGACGTGCTGCAGGAATTCGCGCAGACGCTCGCTCGGTGGGTTGCTGATCAGGCTGTCGGGATCGCCATCTTCCGCAATCCGGCCTTTATCGATAAAGATCAGCCGTGAGGCCACCTTCTGTGCGAAGCCCACTTCGTGCGTCACAATCACCATCGTCATGCCTTCTTCCGCCAGATCCTGCATCACCTTCAGCACTTCGTGACGCAGTTCCGGGTCGAGCGCTGAGGTTGGCTCATCAAACAGCATCATTTTCGGCTTAACTGCCAGTGCACGGGCAATCGCCACGCGCTGCTGCTGACCGCCGGAAAGCTCAGACGGAAAGTGGTGCGCGCGCTCGGCGAGGCCCACTTTGCCCAGCAGCTCACGCGCCAGCTGGCGTGCCGCCTCTTTGCTGGCACCGCGCACCCGGATAGGACCAAAGGCGACGTTATCCAGCGCACTCATCTGTGGAAACAGATGAAACTGCTGAAACACCATGCCCGCTTCCTGACGAATCAGGCGGTCATCGACTTTCGGGTCATTGACGCGCAGGCCATCGACAATCAGTTCGCCACTGGTGATCTCTTCCAGCTTGTTAATGCAGCGCAGCAGGGTTGATTTACCGGAACCGGATGGGCCGATAATCACCACCACTTCGCCCTGGTTAATCTTCAGGTCAATATTGTGCAGCACCTGGGTCTGGCCAAAATGCTTGGAGACATCTTTAAATTCAATCACAGGATTTTCACCCTTTTCTCAATGCGGCGCAGCACAAAGCTCAACACCAGCGTAATAACCAGATAGATAATCGCGACGGCGCTCCAGATTTCCAGCGCGCGGAAGTTACCGGCAATAATCTCCTGACCCTGACGGGTCAGTTCAGCCACACCAATAACGATAAACAGCGAAGTATCTTTGATGCTGACAATCCACTGGTTGCCCAGCGGTGGCAGCATGCGGCGCAGCGCCAGCGGCATAATCACGTAGCGCAGCGTCTCGCGGCTCGACAGGCCAAGCGCCAGTCCGGCTTCGCGGAAGCCCTTGTTGATCGACAGCACGGCACCACGGGTAATCTCGGCAATGTAAGCGCCGGAGTTAATCATGATGGTCACCACCGCCGCGCTGAAGGGATCAATGCGCAGGTCGGGGAACGCCATCGGCAAAGCAAAATAGATAAACATCACCTGCACCACGATAGGGGTGCCGCGAATGATTTCGATAAACACCAGTGCGATGTTATTGGTGATCCAGCCACCGTAAGCGCGGGCAAAGCCCGCTACCAGGCCGATGAAGAGGCCGCCAACCAGTCCAATAATTGAGATAATTAAGGTCAGTTTAGCGCCTTCAAGCAGCGCTGGCATGGCGGGCCAGATGACGCTCCAGTCAAACTCCATGGTGTCACTCCAGATATGTTGCGATGGAAAAAAGCAGGGAAAAAGTTTCCCTGCTGAAATCAGATAACGGTCAAATTATTATTTAGGTTCGGTGCCGAACCATTTTTTATAGAGCGTGTTGTAGGTGCCGTTCTCTTTCAGGGTTTTCAGTGCGCCGTTTACTTTTTCACGTAAATCGTCGCTGCCTTTCGGGAAGGCGATACCATACTGCTGCGCTTCAATTGAATCGCCTACCGCTTTAAAGCGGCCTTTACCGGCGGTATGGATGAAGTAAAGGATGTTAGGCGTGTCATGCAGCACGGCGTCCGCACGGTTGGTGCCCAGCTCCATATAGGCGCTGTCGATATTCGGGAACTGACGCAGATCTTTGGATTTGATGTTGGCTTTCGCATATTCCACGGAGCCGGTGCCGCTTTTCACTGCGACCACTTTACCGTTCAGATCGCTGATGCCTTTGATGTCGTTTTCATTGTTACGCACCATCACCTGCAGACCGCTTTTGTAATAGCCGTCAGAGAACTCAATCGCTTTTTTACGTTCCTCGGTAATGGTGATACCCGCCAGTGCCAGATCGACATTGCGCGTTTGCAGTGCAGGGATAATGCCGCTGAAGTCCATTGGCTTCAGGGTGTAATCGAGCTTCAGCTCTTTCGCAATGGCATCCCACAGATCCACATCGAAGCCGACATATTTATCACCCTGTTTAAATTCAAACGGAACAAAGGCGGTATCCGTGGCGACGACCAGCTTTTTGTCTGCTGCAGTGGAAGAGAGAGAGAAGGCCAGCGCCAGCGCGGCCACAGAAACTTTTAACAGTGACTTCATCATTTTTCCTTTTTTTACTACCAGGCGGCAGGGCCTGCGTTTGCGGCTTGTCATATGAAAGAATTATGCCAACTTTGCAAAATCTGCGAAATCAGAGAGTTAAATAACATAGCTGACACGATTTTGCAGTTAATTCTGCCATTGCACCAGTTTGGCGCTCAGTTTTGGTGCAGGTGGCTGTTTTGGTGCAAGCGGTAGTGTGCCTCAGATGTTAAGGCTGTGAAGCGGAGGAGGGAAGAACTGTTAACAGGGTCATAAAAATGCGGTAACACAGACGTAAAAAAGGCGGGTTTCCCCGCCTGACAGACTGCATTGAGTCTTATTCGATGTTCGCTTCGATAAACCACAGGAATTTATCAAGGTCACGTGATGCCGCAGTGAAGATGTCAGCGGTATCTTCGTCTTTCACTTCAGTGATTGCTTTACGGGTGTCATTCGCGACAACGCTGTAACGGTCTGCCAGCGCTTTCAGATGATCCTGAACGCTGTGAATATTCAGCGGATAGCTCTTCAGCGGAGTCGTATCGTTAACGACCTGCGTGGTGCCCAGCGCCACGCCACCCAGCTGAACCACACGCTCGGCAATAGTATCCTGATGATCGGTAATCGCGGTGCGGAAGCCGTCCAGCATCTCATGCACACCGATAAAATTAGCACCGCGCATGTTCCAGTGCGCCTGCTTAGTGATCAATGACAGGTCAATAAACTCGACTACCAGACGGTTTAACACCGCGATGGTGGCTTTTTTATCGTCTTCGGCCACATCATTGCGGGTATAAATCAGGTCAGAAGATTTAGTTTTAACCAATTTAGCGGTACTCATCGTTTCAGTCCTCTCTTTGATGGTTGTCCTAATCAAGTACCGCATAAGTATAGCAGCGCTTTTCAGCTTTGCAGAAACGACTTTGTCGATGGATGAAATAGCGTGTGTCTTTACTCAAAGCAGAGCTGGGCTAAGAAGGTTAATGCCATGTTAAAATATAAAATAAAATAAATAGCTATTTAAATCATGTTGTTATTCTATTATGTAAATAACTGGTAAGTGTCTGTTTCAAAATAGGCAACTCAGGAAGGAGCGAAGATTAGGAATAATTCTCATGATGAGCATGATTATTATTTAGCCCCGCCTGCAGGCGGGGCGGATAGCGTTTATTTTTGGATATCGTCTGATAATTCAACGCTGTTTAACTGACTCTTTTTCGGCCGCATGGTCAGCGTTGAACCTGCCGAGGCGATGATGATCGCCAGCAGCGCCAGCCACTGAAGCCCGGTCAGGGTTTCCCCCAGAAACAGCATGCCGGAAAAGGCAGCCATGGCGGGTTCCAGACTCATCAGCGTGCCGAAGATGCGCGCCGGTAAGCGGGTGAGGGCGATCATCTCCAGCGAATAGGGGATGGCGCTGGAGAGCAGGGCAACCAGCAACGCGATCGGCATAACGGCCCATGTCCAGATGCCACTTTCTGCGAACGTCAGCCCCAGCGGTACAAAAATCACTGAGGCAATCAGCGACCCGATAGCCACTGTCGCCGGGCCATGTTTTGCGCCTGCCCGCTGTCCCGCCAGGATATAGATCGCCCAGCAGGCGCCTGCACTCACTGCCAGCGCAGCGCCCAGCGGATCAATCGCAGTCATGCCTGTGCCAAAAGGCAGCAGGAACCATAGACCAATCACGGCCAGCAGCACCCAGACAAAATCCAGTGGCCGGCGCGATCCGAATAGCGCCAGCGCCAGTGGGCCGGTAAATTCCAGTCCCACCGCCACACCCAGCGGCACGGTACGAATCGCCAGATAGAACGTGAAATTCATTGTGCCCAGCGCCAGTCCATACATCAGGAGTGGCAGACGTTGTTCCCGGCTAAAGCGTAAACGCCAGGGTTTGAAGATAATACAGAGTATCAGGGTGCCAAAGCCCAGACGCAGCGCGGTGATGCCGGTAGCGCCAACGGCAGGAAACAGGCTTTTCGCCAGCGAAGCACCGCCCTGAAGCGACAGCATCGCAATCAGCAGCACGGCAATCGGCATCACTATCGGGGCAAGGTTTTTAGAAGCGGGAGAGGCAGACATCCTGTGTACTTTTCCTGGTCATCAACGTAATGAGACAGCCAGTGTAAAGGAAATAGCAGGCAAAAAATCACGGAATGGGGTTTTAAATTTCTCTCAACTGAGCGATTTTTGGCCAGAATCAGGGCCATTTAGGTAAAGAAATGTCAGGTTTTTTTAGGATTTAACTTAAAGAACGAAATGAGCACAAAATGATTATTGCAGAAAGATGACGGATTTTATAAGAAAAATGAATGACATAGGTTGTCGCATTAACTTCCTGTTACACCAAACATTCTGTTAGACAACAAAATCCGGGCAGAGTTTCTCGCTATTTTTTGTTATATTTTCAGCGTTGTCAGGAGAGAAGTATTTTCACATTTGAGGTGGTTATGAAAAAAATTGCATGTCTTTCAGCATTAGCCTGTGTACTGGCAGTATCTGCAGGTTCAGCAATGGCACAGAGCACCGTAACTGGTGGCTATGCTCAGAGCGACTATCAGGGCGTAGCTAACAAAGCTAACGGCTTCAACCTGAAATACCGCTACGAAGACGGTTCTAACCCACTGGGTTGGATCGGTTCATTCACCTACACAGAAAAAGATAACACCGATTCTGGCATTTATAACAAAGGCCAGTACTACGGTGTGACCGGTGGTCCTGCTTTCCGTCTGAACGACTGGGCAAGCATCTACGGTGTTGTGGGTATCGGCTACGGTAAATTCCAGCAGAACGATACTTCATCACGCGATAAAACTGATTCAAGCGACGTAGGTTTCTCTTACGGCGCAGGTCTGCAGTTTAACCCAGTTCAGGACTTCGCAGTTGACGTTGGTTACGAGCAGAGCCGTATCCGTAACGTTGACGTTGGCACCTGGATTGCTGGCGTAGGTTACAGCTTCTAAGTTTAGCTTAGCTGACCTGCAAAAAAGCGGCCCCTTGTGGGCCGTTTTTTATTGTGCTGATTTACTCACCCTTCTCTCGTATCTGCACGTTTCCCGACTTTTCCGGATCGCTGTAGCCGATCAGCAGCCATGCTGGTTGAAGCCGCAGGTCATATTGATTCGATGGGGAAACAGGAAAAAGAGAGAGCAGAAAGGGAGAGTGCGCCTCTCAGCCAGCGGCTGAAAGGCATAGAATCAGGATTAGCCGCGCCAGATGAGATTCTCACAGCGACGATCGTCAGACTTATGGCCCAGCAGTTTTTCCAGCAACATCAGACGCAGTGTGAACGGTGAACGCGTCAGCAGGCACAGCCAGGATTTCATCTCCGTGGTTGTTTTCTTCTCAGCCTGGAAGCATTTACTGCAATCTAAGCAACATTTCAGGGTGCTCATAGAATCACCTCCCAATCATTGTCGACGCGGTAGTCAGCAGCCTGCGGTGAGAGGCGTCATCATCACCGGAGCAACAGAGGATCACCAGGGATCGCTCTTTTGCTGCTTACATTATCGTCAAATATAGCACTGGCTATATCCTTTAGCCAAGGCTAATGACGAAAAATTTGAGCTTCTTTGCGGCTGGTTTACAATGAGCGCAGCTAAATCCGTACAGCAGTGACAGTACGGGAAAAAATAATGAGGAAGCTGAATGAGTCGTCGTGCTAAAAGCGTGGTTTCTGCGCCAAAAGGACCACTGAAAGATATTGAAGAGCATGTCGAAGGTTTTCGGCAGGTGCGTGAAGCGCATCGTCGGGAATTAATTGATGACTACGTTGAGTTAATCTCTGATTTGATTGGTGAATTTGGCGAAGCGCGTCAGGTTGATATGGCGGCCCGCCTGGGCGTTTCACAACCGACCGTAGCGAAAATGCTGAAGCGGCTTGGCAGTGCCGGGCTGGTTGAACAGGTGCCTTACCGCGGTGTCTTTCTGACTGGTGAAGGAGAGAAACTGGCAGAGGAGAGTCGCGCCCGTCATCACATTGTTGAAAGTTTTCTGCTGGCGTTAGGCATCAGTCCCGAAACTGCCCGACGTGATTCAGAAGGTATTGAGCATCACGTCAGTGATGAAACGCTGGCCGTATTTAAGAAATTCTCCGAAACCCGCTAACGCTAAGGCGTACCTTCATCATGCCTCAACTGCTTCGATCTTTTTTGCATGACTCTGTTTTGCATTTATTAATCGTGATTGGTGTAGTTCTGGCATTTCTGGCGGATTTTCGCTGGGCCGATCTGCCCGGTGCCGTAGACTGGCATACCATTATTACGCTCACCGGGTTGTTGATCCTGACCAAAGGGCTGGAAACCAGTGGCTACTTTGACGTGCTGGGGGGACGACTGATTGCGCGTTTCCGGCACGAACGTGCGCTGGCGCTGTTTATGGTGCTGGCTGCCGCGTTGCTCTCTACGTTTCTGACCAATGATGTGGCGCTGTTTATTCTGGTGCCGCTGACGCTGACGCTGCGAAAGTTCTCTCACTTACCCATCTCGCGACTGATCATCTTCGAAGCGCTGGCGGTCAACGCCGGATCCCTGCTGACGCCGGTCGGCAACCCGCAAAACATTCTGCTGTGGAGCCACGGCAAATTAAGCGTTGTCGCGTTTATTATGCAGATGCTGCCGCTGGCCGCCTGGCTGCTGCTTAGCCTGATGGTATTAACCTGGTTCAGCTTCTCAAAGCGGTCGATTGATAAGCATGACAACCCGGAACAGCCGCAGTGGCAGAAGCCGCTGTTTATTGTCAGCGTGGTGCTATACCTGCTGTTTATCGCCGGCCTGGAGCTGGAAATCACCGGTTGGGTCCTGCTGCTGATTCTTGCCACGTTCCTGGTGATGGCGCGTCCGGTGCTGCTGCGCATCGACTGGAGCCTGCTGGCGGTGTTTATCGCCATGTTTATTGACGTCTTCCTGATGACGCGTCTGCCGGTGATGCAGGCTCACTTTGATGCGGTTTCTCATTTCGGTCAGGGGCAGCTCTACCTGCTGGCGATTGGTCTGTCACAGGTGATCAGCAACGTTCCGGCGACGATTCTGCTGCTGCAAAAAGTCCCGCCTGGCGATGTGCTGGCCTGGGCGGTCAATATTGGCGGATTCGGCCTGCTGCCGGGTTCGCTCGCTAACCTTATTGCCCTGCGTATGGCGAAAGATCGGGCCGTCTGGTGGCATTTCCATCTCTTTTCTCTCCCTCTGCTTGCCTGGTCGATGGCCAGCGGTTGGCTGCTGTTGCGGCTGCTTAATTAGGCCCGACGCATCCTGCTACCCGCCACAGGTGGCAGGATGTGCGCCATTTCTCAAGTTTCGTAAAGTTGCGCTGGATTTTGTCAGTTTCCGATATAAGGTTAACAGGACCTTTATGCCCGGGAATTAGGGCCTTAGCCAGTGATGGGAACTATGAGCGAGAATAACCAACGCGATCCACACCAGCAGGACGCAGAAAATGCGACGGATAAAAACCGTCAGTCAGAGGAAAATCAGGACAACGACCAGCAGCCTGAGCGTAAACGCCCCGGTAAAAAGCCGCTGATTATTCTGGCGGTAGTGGTGGTGATTATGCTGATTGTCGGCTTCTGGTTCTGGTTCACTACCCGCAATATTGAAACCACCGACGACGCCTTTACCGAAGGCGATGCCGTTACCATTGCGCCTAAAGCCTCCGGCTATGTCGTGAAGCTGCTGGTGAAAGATAACCAGCGGGTGAAGAAGGGCGATCTGCTGGTGGAGATCGATCCCAGCGACAATCGTGCCCAGCGTGAGCAGGCTAATGCGCAGCTCGGTTTAGCTGTCGCACAGCTGCATCAGGCGCAGGCTCAACTGGCGCTGTCAAAGGTACAGTATCCGGCACAGCGCGATCAGGCGCTGGCGGATCAGGCGAAAGCCGAAGCGAATCTGCTTAATGCGCAGGCGGATTATCGTCGCCAGCGCGGCGTCGATCCGCGTGCGACCAGTCAGCGTAATATCGACAGCGCGTCCGCGCAGTTACGTTCGGCGCAGGCGCAGTTACAAAGCGCGAAAGCACAGGTTGAAGTGGCGTCACAGGTTGCTCTGCAGATTCGCCAGCAGGAGACCAATGTTGAAGCGCGTCAGCAACAGGTTGAGCAGGCTAAGGCGCAGTTAAGCACGGCCGATCTTAATCTCTCCTATACCCAGGTTCGCGCGCCCTATGACGGGTTTGTCACCAAGCGTAACGTTCAGCTGGGCACACTGGTGCAGGCGGGATCGTCGCTGTTTTCACTGGTCTCGCCTGAGATCTGGGTCACCGCTAACTTCAAAGAGTCTCAGCTGCAACACATGAATCCTGGCGACAAAGTTGAAATCAGCGTCGATGCCTGGCCGGATATGAAGCTGGAAGGGCATGTCGACAGTATTCAGATGGGCTCTGGTTCACGCTTCTCGACTTTCCCGTCAGAAAACGCCACCGGTAACTATGTGAAAATCGTTCAGCGCGTACCGGTGAAAATCGTCATCGACAAGGGCCTTGATCCGAACCATCCTCTGCCGCTGGGTCTCTCTGTTGAACCGAAGGTAACGGTGGAATGAGTACGGCGCAGAGCTGGAAACCCGCCAGTAATCCGTGGTTAGTGGCGATCACGGTCACGCTGGCGGTGTTTATGGAGATCCTCGACACCACCATTGTTAACGTGGCGCTGCCGCATATCGCCGGTTCGCTCTCCTCCAGTTACGATGAGTCAACCTGGGTGCTGACCTCCTATCTGGTGGCGAACGGCATTGTGCTGCCTATCTCTGCGTTCTTCAGCCGACTGTTTGGCCGTAAACAGTTTTTCCTGATCTGCATCGTGATGTTTACCATCTGCTCCTTCCTGTGCGGCATCGCTACCGAACTGTGGCAAATCATTCTGTTCCGCGTGCTGCAGGGCTTTTTTGGTGGCGGATTGCAGCCGGTTCAGCAGTCTGTGCTGCTGGACTACTTCAAAGCGGAAGATCGCGGCAAGGCATTTGGGCTCTCCTCCATTGCCATTATTGTCGCGCCGGTGATTGGTCCGACATTAGGTGGCTGGATTACCGACAACTACAGCTGGCGCTGGGTGTTCTTTATCAACATTCCGGTCGGCGTGCTTACCGTGCTGGCGATCTATCAGCTGCTGGAAGATCCACCGTGGGAGCGTAAGTGGGCCAAAGGTAAACTGAAGATCGACTATATCGGTATCAGCCTGATTACCTTAGGACTGGGTTGTCTGCAGGTGATGCTGGATCGCGGAGAGGATGAGGACTGGTTTGCCTCGCACTTTATCGTGCTGTTCGCCATTCTGGCGCTGATTGGCATCGTCGGTGCCATCTACTGGCTGATGTATGCCCGTAAGCCAGTGGTCGATATTCTGGTGATGAAAGACCGCAACTTCTGGGTCGCCGGGCTGTTGATGGCGGGGATGGCGATGATTCTGTATGGCAGCTCCGTAGTGCTGCCACAGCTGGCGCAGCAGGATCTGGGGTACACCGCCACCTGGTCAGGTCTGGTGTTGTCGCCTGGCGCGGTGCTGATTGTGCTGACCATACCGCTGGTGCTGAAACTGATGCCAATCGTTCAGACGCGCTACATCATTGCCTTTGGCTTTAGCTGTCTGGCCGTGGCGTTTCTCTACTCCGCCACCTTAACGCCCAACGTTGATTTCACCACTTTGGTGTTGATGCGCAGCGCACAGTCAATCGGGCTGGGTTTCCTGTTTGTCCCGCTGACGACTATCGCTTTTGTCACCATTCCGCAGCGGCTTAATGCTGACGCCTCGGCGCTGTTTACCATGTTCCGTAACGTTGCCGGATCGATTGGGATTTCACTCTCGACCGCTGCCATTACCGAGCGCGAACAGGTGCGGTCAGCGCACATGGTGCATAACATGACGCCGCTGAATGAGCCGTTCAACATTACGCTTCAGCACTGGGCGCAGGCGATACGCGACTTTACCTCGGCGGTGGGCGATCCCGTCACGCTGGCAACCGGTCAGCTCTATCAGGAGATGATTGCGCAGTCGCGTATCCTCGCTTACATCGATGTCTTCTCAGGCCTGAGTATTGTCGCCCTGATTTTGATTCCATTTTGTTGGCTGCTGTCGCCGATTAAGAGCGAAGGCAGTGCAGGAGCACACTAACATGAAGGTTTTTTACTCTCATCGCCTGAAACCCCTGAGTTTACTGCTGGCCCTCGGGCTGGCGGGCTGCGCCGTCGGACCTGACTATCAGGCGCCGAAACCTGCCGTGCCGGGTGGCTACAACACCCTGGATTCGCAGGAGGCGTCAAAGCCACAAAACGCCGCGATTAATTCACGCTGGTGGCGCAGCTTCAATGATCCGCAGCTCGACAGTCTGATTGAGCGCGCGATTGCGGGCAACCTGAGCCTGCAGCAGACGGTGCTGCGCATTGCCGGGGCACGTGAACAGCTGACGCAGGCGCAGGGCAGCCTGTTCCCCACCCTGGGCGGTTCAGCCAAAGTGACGCGTCAGCAGCTCGGGCTGGAAGGCTTGCTGAAATCCAATGGCGCAACCGATCAGCTCGACAGCAACGTGGCCAGCCAGCTCAATGGATTGACCCAGCCGGTTAACCTCTATCAGGGCAGCTTCGATGCCAGCTGGGAGCTGGATCTGTGGGGCAAAGTGCGCCGTCAGGTTGAGGCAGCCAATGCCCAGCAGCAGGCAGCGATAGAACAGCGCAACGATGCGCTGGTCTCACTGGAGGCCGAAGTGGCGCGTGCCTGGCTGCAGCTGCGCGGCGCGCAGAGCACGATTCAGACGCTGCAACAGCAGATTGAGGTGGCGCAGCAGACGACCGAGCTGACCCAAAGCCAGCAGCGTAATGGCCTGGCCCCGCTGACCGATGTGGAAAATGCGCGTGCCCAGCTCAGCACGCTGCAGGCGCAGCTGCCGCAGTATCAGTCGCAGGCACGGCAGGCGATGAATGGGTTAGCGGTGCTGCTCGGCAAGACACCGGGGGCGCTGGATGCTGAACTCAGTACGCCAAAAGCGTTACCCCCGCTGCCACAGTTTGTCCCGGTAGGCATTCCTTCTACGCTGGCACGTCGTCGTCCTGATATTCGTCAGGCTGAAGCGACGCTGCATGCACAAACCGCTGAGATTGGGGTTTCTGTCGCGCAGCTTTTCCCGAGCCTGTCCCTAACCGGCCAGCTGGGCGTGCGCAACACCGATGTCAGCTATCTGGATAACTGGAGCAGCCATT
This sequence comes from Pantoea sp. RG18, assembly GCF_025910075.1. NCBI lineage: Bacteria > Pseudomonadati > Pseudomonadota > Gammaproteobacteria > Enterobacterales > Erwiniaceae > Pantoea > Pantoea sp. RG18. The sequence continues at coordinate 349,929 of NZ_JAPCIL010000006.1, read as the reverse complement.
TCTACAGTTATGGCCCGTCGTTATCGATTCCGATTTTCCAGGGCGGACAGCTGGTGTCGAGCGTGAAGTTAGCGCGGGCACAGCAGGCCAGTGCCGCGCTGGATTATCGCCAGACGGTGCTGACGGCGTTGCAGGATGTGGAGAATGCGCTGGTCAGCTATCGCGCCGATCAGCAGCGGGTCACCGCGCTGGATGAGACAACCGGTGCGCTTCAGCGCGCGTTTGATCTCGCCAGCGACAGTTATCGCCAGGGGCTCTCGACCTTCCTGGAGGTGCTGGATGCGCAGCGTCAGCTGGCTCAGGCAGAGGAGCAGGCGACACAGGCGCGGATGCAGAGTGCACTCGATTTAGTGGCGCTCTATAAAGCGCTGGGCGGCGGCTGGGAGACTTACCAGAACGTGGATATGCCGCAATATCCGGTATTTGGCCCGGCCACGCAGGCGAATTAGTCATCCGGCGGTAGCTGCCTCTGCGCAGTTACCGCTTTATCTCTCCTCCGGCAGCGTTAAACCGATGCTGCCTTTCTCTCCATGTTGTTCATCATGATCTAACTCGTTGATAAAGAGAGCTTCTCAGCATCACTGGAACGGGTGCAGCCAGCAGAAAATAAAACAGTGGTAATCGCAGGGTTATTATCAGCGTCTCCGGCGAGCGATTAATTTTATGTTGCAGGCACTTTTCGGATTCAGGTTTTTGAGCTCTGTCACCTTTCTCAGTTTATTTCTTTGACGCTTTTTTAAGGCAACTTACGACTGAACGAGTGGGGGCGCGTGAGGCTATTCAGTCAGCCTGAGCCGGGCGGAACTGTTATTGCGCAGCTAAGCGATCTGCGAATAATCCGACTCTGCTATAAATCGCAGCGGCAAAAATGGTTAACAGGTGGCAAAGGGCATAATTAAAAAAGCCACCAGAGCGTTAATTCTTTTGCGCTATTTAACGGTGCCGGGGGTGGCTTTTTAAGCATAATCTGTAAGCTGGTGTGACTGGGGTCACGGGCAGGCACATTTTTAATCTGTTATCTCCGGCCCGTAAGCGTAAATAATGAGGCTGCATGGCCCGCATTTAGTAGATAGCGTTAACTGCCTTCTGCCGGGATAATCTGCCTGAAATCGTTTTCAACTCCTGAGTAAAAGTGCCATTTGTTGTTAATTCAGCGTTAATAAAAGGTCAGGCTCGCCCGATTTTAATAGCCCTGTTTCGGCCGAATTAATACTTAGGAATTATCTGTAGCGTAAAAATAATTTATTTTTTTATTTGAATTAGGTAGTCTTGGCGCTACAGTTTTATTAACCCCCCTTAATCAAGGACATTGTGATGAGTGACGCATTTAAGGTACTGAACAATATTCGCACATTACGTGCCCAGGCTCGTGAACTGCCACTGACGGATCTTGAAGAGATCCTGGAAAAATTAACGGTTGTTGTTACTGAGCGCCGTGAAGAAGCAGAAGCGGAAGAGACGCAGAATCGCGAAAAAGAAGAAAAGCTTTCTAAATATCGCGAAATGCTGCTGGCTGACGGCATCGATCCTAATGAATTATTAGGTGCACTGGAAAGCGGAAAAAAACGTACCAAGCGTGCGCCGCGTCCGGCTAAATATTCTTACACCGACGAAAATGGTGAGCAGAAATCCTGGACTGGCCAGGGCCGTACCCCGGCAGCGATTAAAAAAGCGCTGGATTCCGGTAAAAGCCTGGACAGTTTCCTGATCGATTGATCGACACAATCCTTGTAAGTGGGAGCCGGGGGGCCATTATGGCCTTCCGGCTTTTTTATTTCTGCCGGGATATCAATCACCCCGCAAGGAATCCACGGCTGACGCTGGCGTGCGCTGCGTCACATCTGGCATAATAGCCGCCGTTTTTTCATCCATTCTCTTCACAAAGGTCAATGCCGTGTTAGTTAGCAGCAATATCACCATGCAGTTTGGCAGCAAGCCACTGTTCGAAAATATCTCCGTTAAATTTGGCGGCGGTAATCGTTACGGTTTAATCGGTGCGAACGGCAGCGGAAAATCCACCTTCATGAAGATTTTGGGTGGCGATCTGGTGCCTTCAGGCGGCAATGTTTCTTACGATCCCAACGAGCGCATCGGTAAGTTGCGTCAGGATCAGTTCGCCTTTGAACAATTTAGCGTACTGGACACCGTTATCATGGGTCACCATGAGTTATGGGAAGTGAAGCAGGAGCGCGACCGTATTTATTCTTTGCCAGAAATGAGCGAAGAAGAGGGGTATAAAGTCGGCGATCTTGAGGCACTTTACGGTGAGATGGACGGCTATAGCGCGGAGTCTCGTGCCGGTGAGTTATTACTCGGCGTCGGCATTCCGGTTGAGCAGCATTATGGCCCGATGAGCGAAATTGCGCCGGGCTTTAAATTACGTGTGCTGCTGGCGCAGGCGCTGTTTTCTAATCCTGATATTCTGTTACTCGACGAACCGACGAACAACCTGGACATCGATACTATTCGCTGGCTGGAGCAGGTGCTGAACGAGCGTGACAGCACCATGATTATCATTTCGCATGACCGTCACTTCCTTAATATGGTCTGTACGCACATGGCTGATTTGGATTATGGCGAGCTGCGGGTTTATTCCGGTAATTATGACGAATATATGACCGCGGCGACCCAGGCGCGTGAACGTCTGTTATCCGATAACGCCAAGAAAAAAGCGCAGATTGCTGACTTACAATCGTTCGTCAGTCGTTTTAGCGCCAACGCCTCTAAATCGCGTCAGGCGACATCACGCGCTAAGCAGATGGATAAAATTAAACTGGATGAAGTGAAAGCCTCCAGCCGCCAGAACCCGTTTATCCGCTTTGAGCAGGACAAGAAGTTGTTCCGTAATGCGCTGGAAGTGGAAGGTTTGACCAAAGGATTTGATAACGGTCCGCTGTTTAAGAATTTAAATCTGCTGCTGGAAGTGGGTGAGAAGCTGGCGGTGATCGGTGCCAACGGTATCGGTAAATCAACACTGTTAAAATCGCTGGTGGGTCAGCTGACGCCAGATAACGGCAGCGTTAAATGGTCAGAGAATGCACGTATTGGTTATTACGCTCAGGATCACGCCGATGATTTTGCCAATGACCTGACGGTATTTGACTGGATGAGTCAGTGGAAACAGCCTGGCGATGATGAGCAGACCATTCGCGGTATTCTGGGTCGCCTGCTGTTTTCGCAGGATGATATTAAGAAGCCGGCCAAAGTGCTTTCCGGTGGAGAGAAGGGTCGTATGCTGTTCGGTAAGCTGATGATGGAAAAACCGAACATTCTGATTATGGATGAGCCGACCAACCACCTCGATATGGAGTCGATTGAATCGCTCAATATGGCGCTGGAGATGTATGAAGGCACGCTGGTGTTTGTTTCACACGACCGTGAATTTGTCAGCTCGCTGGCAACCCGCGTGATAGAGCTGAAAGCAGATCGCGTGGTGGACTTCACCGGTAATTACGAAGATTACCTGCGGAGTCAGGGTATCGTCTGATTGAAACGGGGTGGCGCAGGTCACCCCGTTTTTTTTGTGCTGATGATTGGTTTTGTTATTTTTGATGCTGTTGGGTCTGTTGGTTGAGCACGGGCTTCAGGGAGCATACGCCTTTCGCAAAGACGCAAAAGCGCCATCCATGGCGGCTCAGCGCGGGCCATCCGTGGCCCGCGATGCTTTGCTACAGGCGTATGCTCCCTTCGCTTTAAGTTTTGAGCTGTCAGTGAACGTATACCCGCTGACGTTAAGCCCCGTCTCCACACACTTCACAATGCGCATCCTGCGCCACCTTCATGCTGCGGAACTCCGCGCTCATCGCATCGTACATCAGCAACCGGCTGGTGGCGGGCGTGCCAAATGCCGTTAGCACTTTAATCGCTTCCATCGCCTGCATCGCACCAATCACGCCAACCAGCGGAGCCATGACGCCCGCTTCCACGCAACTCAGGGTTTGTTCCCCAAACAGGCGGCTGATGCAACGATAGCAGGGTGTGCCGGGCTGCCAGTTGAATACACTGATCTGACCTTCCATCCGAATCGCGGCGCCGGAGACCAGTGGCACCCGCTGCTGACGACAGAGCCGGTTAAGCTGCTCACGCACTGCAACGTTGTCGGTGCAGTCAAGTACCACCTGCTGCCGGGCGATCAGCGCCAGCAGCGCTGCATCGTCCAGCTGTCCATTGACCGGATGCAACTGACAGTGCGGATTGATGGCGGCCAGGCTTTGTGCGGCGGAGACCACTTTGGCACGACCAATATCAGCATCGTGATGCAGGATCTGCCGTTGCAGGTTAGAGTGCGACACGGTATCGAAGTCGAGCAGCGTCAGGCTGCCGACACCGGCAGCCGCCAGGTAGGGCGCAGCGGCGCAGCCGAGTCCGCCCAGCCCCACGACCAGCGCGTGACTTGCTTTCAGCCGCTCCTGACCGTCGAAATCAAAGCCGCGCAATACAATCTGCCGGTTATAGCGCAGCATCTCCTCATCGCTTAATTCAGGCAGCATTTACGCCTCCAGCAGGGCGTTGAACGGTTCCACCTCGACCCATTCGCCCGGTTCAACATTGCCGCGATCCCGTTCCAGCACAATAAAACAGTTTGCCTGGGCGAAGGAGCTGAAGACGTGCGAACCCTGCATCCCGGTGGTTTCCACCTCCAGTTCACCCTGTGCGTTCTGTCGCAGGATGCCGCGCTGAAAATCGAGCCGGCCTGGTGACTTTTTAAGCTGCGAGGCGCAGCGCACTTTCTGACGTGGCGGCAATGCTGATTTTTGCTGACCGGTGAGGGTGGCAAGCAGCGGCTGAACGAGCTGATAAAAGGTCACGGCGGCGGAGACCGGATTCCCTGGCAGGCCGCAGAACCAGCTGCTGTTGAGGCGGCCAAAAGCAAATGGCTTGCCAGGCTTGATCGCCAGCTTCCAGAAGCTGATGGCACCAAGCTCTTCCAGCATCGTTTTGGTGAAGTCCGCTTCGCCCACCGAGACGCCGCCGGTAGTAATCACGACATCCGCCTGCCGATCGGCCTCGGTGAAAGCAGCACGCAGTGCGGCCGGGTCATCTTTGATAATGCCAAGGTCGATGACTTCGCAACCCAGCTTATGGAGCATCAGCGATACCGCAAAGCGGTTGGTGTCGTAGATCTGGCCTTCGGCCAGCGGCTCGCCTACCGGCTGGAGTTCATCACCGGTGGAGAAGATAGCGACCCGCAGTTTTCGCAGCACGCTGACCTGCGCGATACCCAGTGAGGCGAGCAGTGGCAGCTCCGCGGCACCCAGACGCGTTCCCGCTTCCAGCACCACGGTGCCTGGCTGAATATCATCGCCGATGAGACGAATGTTCTGTCCGGGACGGACCGGCGCGGTGACCATAATCGCATCACCCTGTGTTTCGGTCTGCTCCTGCATCACTACTGCTTCACAGCCTGCGGGCACCGGCGCACCGGTCATGATGCGAATCACGCTGCCCTGCGGCCACTCACCGCTAAACGGTGCGCCGGCAAAGGCTTTACCCGCCACTGGCAGCGGCTGACCGCTGCTGGCGTCTGCCAGCCTGACGGCGTAGCCATCCATCGCAGAGTTATCAAATGGCGGCACGGCAATCGGTGAGGTCACCGCTTTGGCGGTGATACGCCCGACCGCTTCGGCCAGCGGCACGCTAAGAGAGTCGGTGACGGGCGTCAGCTGTGACAGCATTTTTTGTTGTGCCTCCTCAAGGGAGATCAAGCCTGCAGTAAAACTTTCCATGGATATTCCAGCCTGGTTATCTCAGATGCTGCCTATTATGGTGGGAATTAGCCGCTGAGTCACATCGGTGTCGGCCTGACTTGCCTGTTGTTGTGGCCAAAGTGAAATATGGCGGTAAGAAAAGGTTATAACCACAGGAACAGTTTCCGCTTTACAACACTTAGCAGGCTTTCTATAGTCAAAAATCACCAAAAATGGGTGAAAACCATTTTAAATCAGTGTTTTTCGTCCTGATGCAACCACAGGGTAGATCGTTATGGTCAATGCAGTGATCGCCATTCATGGAGGCGCCGGTGCCATTACGCGCTCAGCAATGAGCGCCGAAAAAGAGCAACTCTATCGTCAGGCGCTACACGATATTGTCACTCAGGGCCAGCAGATACTGGCTCAGGGCGGCAGCGCACTCGATGTGGTGACCGAAGCGGTGCGGCTGCTGGAAGAGTGCCCGCTGTTCAACGCCGGTAAAGGCGCGGTATTTACCCATCAGGGCACCCATGAACTCGATGCCTGCATCATGGATGGCCGCACGCTGGGTGCAGGGGCGGTCGCGGGCGTAACGCGGGTACGGAATCCGGTGCTGGCGGCACGTGCCGTGCTGGAACATAGCGAGCATGTCCTGTTTATCGGCGAGGGCGCAGAGCAGTTTGCTGAGGCGCACGGGCTGGAAATGGTCACGCCTGATTACTTCTCGACCCCGGAACGCTGGGAGCAGTTGCAGCGCGCGCTGAACAGCGATACGGCAGTGCTGGACCATGATGGAGCCGCGCACAGCGATGACCCGCTCGACCCGGACCGTAAGTTTGGTACGGTGGGGGCCGTCGCGCTGGATCTTGAGGGCAACCTCGCGGCCGCCACGTCAACGGGCGGTATGACCAACAAGCAGGCCGGGCGGGTCGGCGACTCGCCGCTGCCGGGCGCAGGCTGCTACGCCAGCAACGACAGCGTGGCGGTCTCCTGTACCGGCACCGGAGAAGTCTTTATGCGGACGCTGGCGGCTTATGATGTGGCAGCCCAGATGCGCTATGCAGGGCGATCACTTCAGCAGGCCACGGTTAATGTCATTCATGACAGTGTGCTGGAGCTGGGCGGCAGCGGGGGGCTGATTGCCGTCGACCGCGCAGGCAACGTAGCGCTGCCGTTCAACAGCGAAGGGATGTATCGCGGTGTGGCGCGGGTTGGCGAAGTGGCAGACGTCGCTATCTATCGCGAAAGTTAAGGAGCAGAGATGAGCGACAGGCAAACGTTACCGCCGCTGGCCCCTGAGCAGGTCCTGGCGGTGCGCGATCTCAATGTGCGTTTTCAGCACGAAACCACCGTCACTGACGCGGTGCGGCATTTGTCACTCGATCTGTTTCGCGGCGAAACGCTGGCGCTGGTGGGGGAGTCAGGCTCGGGGAAATCAGTGACCTCGCTGGCGCTGATGCGGCTGATTGAGCAGGCTGGCGGGAGGGTCAGCGGCGAGGTGCTGTTGCGGCGTCGCAACGGCGACGTGCTGGATCTGATGCGCGCCTCAAAAGGTCAGATGCGGCGGGTGCGCGGTGCGGATATGGCGATGATCTTTCAGGAGCCGATGACCTCGCTGAATCCGGTCTTCTCCGTGGGCGAGCAGATCGCGGAATCCATCCGTCTGCATCAGGGTCTGAGCCACGCTGGCGCGCTGGCCGAAGCGCGCCGGATGCTGGATCTGGTACGAATCCCGGATGCGCAAAATGTATTATCCCGCTTCCCGCATCAGCTGTCGGGCGGGATGCGCCAGCGCGTGATGATCGCCATGGCGCTCTGCTGCAAACCGGCCCTGCTGATTGCCGATGAGCCGACCACCGCGCTCGACGTCACCATTCAGGCGCAGATTCTGCAACTCATCCGCGTGCTGCAAAAAGAGATGCAGATGGGGGTGATTTTTATCACTCACGATATGGGCGTGGTCGCCGAAATGGCCGATCGGGTTCAGGTGATGTATCGCGGCGAAGTAGTAGAAAATGCCCCGGTAGCCAGGCTGTTCAGCGCACCGCAGCAGCCCTATACCCAGGCACTGCTGGCGGCAGTGCCAAAGCTCGGTTCGATGCAGGGCCAGCCTCTGCCGGCCAAATTTCCGTTGCTGCACAGCGATGCCGTTGATGACGTACCGCAGGATACGGTTCGCCGCCTGCAGCCACCCATTTTGCAGGTGCGCGATCTGGTCACCCGCTTTGATATTCGCGGCGGCCTGCTGAACCGCGTCAAAAGCCGGGTGCATGCCGTCGAAAAAGTCAGTTTTGATCTCTATGCCGGTGAGACACTGGCGCTGGTGGGCGAGTCTGGCTGTGGTAAATCGACCACCGGGCGTTCGCTGCTGAAGCTGGTTGCCAGTCAGGGTGGCACCCTGACCTTTGACGGACAGCGGATAGACCATTTGTCGGGTGCCGCGCTGGCCCATCTGCGACGCGATATTCAGTTTATCTTTCAGGATCCCTACGCCTCGCTCGATCCCCGGCTGACGGTTGGCTTCTCCATTATGGAGCCGCTGCTGGTTCACAAGGCGATGCCGCGTCGCGAGGCGGAGCAGCGCGTCGCCTGGCTGCTGGATAAAGTGGGTCTGCTGCCGGAACATGCTCAGCGCTATCCCCATGAATTTTCCGGCGGCCAGCGTCAGCGCATCTGTATAGCCCGCGCGCTGGCGCTGAATCCCAAAGTGGTGATCGCTGATGAGTCCGTCTCGGCGCTGGATGTGTCAATTCAGGCGCAGATTATTAATCTGATGCTCGACCTGCAGCGCGAGTTTGGCATTGCCTTCCTGTTTATTTCTCACGATATGGCGGTGGTGGAGCGTATCAGCCACCGCGTGGCGGTGATGTATCTCGGTCAGATTGTCGAGATGGGGCCGCGTCAGGCGGTGTTTGAGCAGCCTCAGCACCCTTACACCCGAAAACTCATGGCAGCGGTGCCGGTAGCCGATCCGGCTCACCGGCGTCGCGAACGAGCCTTACTGGTCGATGAGATCCCCAGCCCGATTCATGCGTTAGGGGATGAACCTGAAGTGGCGCCGCTGATGGAGGTGGCTCCGGGCCATTTCGTCGCCCGCCACGTTATCAGTGCGACCTGAACAGTGACGATGTCGCCCCGGCGACCAACCCGACAGGGATTACAGGAGAACAAGATGCAGATTACGATGCGTAAAGGGTTACTGGCGGCTGGCGTGTTAAGCAGCGCAATGGCATTGCCCGCCTGGGCAGCACAGGATGCGGTGATTGCCGTCGCGTCCAACTTCACCACTCTCGATCCCTATGACGCCAACGACACGCTGTCGCAGGCGGTCGCGAAATCCTTCTATCAGGGCCTGTTTGGCTTTGATAAAGAGATGAAGCTCACCAACGTGCTGGCTGAGAGCTATCAGGCCAGCGCCGACGGCCTGACCTACACCATTAAGTTACGTTCCGGAGTTAAATTCCAGGATGGCACTGACTTCAATGCGGAAGCGGTAAAGGTCAACCTCGATCGCGCCAGCAACCCGGATAACCATCTCAAGCGCTACAACCTGTTTAAACATATCGCCAGCACCGAAGTGGTGGATCCGACTACGGTAAAAGTAACGCTGAAAGAGCCGTTCTCCGCCTTTATCAACATTCTGGCCCATCCGGCGGCGGCGATGATTTCGCCCACCGCGCTGAAAAAATATGGCAAAGAGATCGGTTTCCATCCGGTAGGAACCGGCCCGTTTGTGTTTGAAACCTGGAACCAGACCGATTTTGTGAAGGTGAAGAAGTGGGACGGCTACTGGAAGCCGGGTTATCCGAAGCTGGACAGCATTACCTGGCGACCGGTGGTGGATAACAACACCCGCGCGGCGATGCTGCAGACCGGCGAAGCGAACTTTGCTTTCCCGGTGCCCTATGAGCAGGCAAAACTGCTGGAGAAGAACAGCAAGCTTGCGGTGGTAACGACGCCATCGATTATGCAGCGTTACATCAGCCTTAACGTCACTCAGAAGCCGTTCGACAATCCGAAGGTACGTGAAGCGCTGGAGTATGCCATCAACCGTCAGGCGCTGGCGAAAGTGGCGTTCTCCGGTTACGCCACGCCTGCTACCGGCATCGTGCCGCCCACCATCGACTTCGCTCAGACCTATCCGGCCATCAGCTACGATCCGGCCAAAGCGAAAGCCCTGCTGAAAGAGGCGGGTTACCCGAACGGGTTTGAAACCACGCTCTGGTCGTCACACAACCACAGCACCGCGCAGAAAGTGTTGCAGTTCACCCAGCAGCAGCTGGCGCAGGTTGGCGTGAAAGTTAAAGTTACGGCGATGGATGCGGGTCAGCGTGCCGCTGAAGTAGAAGGCAAGGGCCAGAAAGAGAGCGGCGTGCGCATGTTCTACACCGGCTGGTCCGCCTCCACCGGCGAAGCGGACTGGGCACTGACGCCACTGTTTGCTACTACGGCCTGGCCACCGGCGATCTTCAATACCGCGTTTTACAGCAATCCTAAGGTCGATAAAGATCTGGCAGATGCGCTGAAAACCACCGATCGTGCTGAGAAAGCGCGTCTCTACAAAGATGCGCAGGATACCATCTGGCAGGATCACCCATGGATCCCACTGGTGGTTGAGCAGCTGGTTTCTGCCAACAGCAAAAACCTCAGCGGTTTTTATGTGATGCCCGATACCTCATTCAATTTCGATGAGGCAACTCTGAAGTAACGGAGCCGGCCAGCCCGCGAGGCTGGCCGCAGCTGCAGGATGTTGCATGTTTAACTATTTTCTCAAACGACTCTTTGGGCTGATCCCCACGCTGCTGATTGTGGCGGTGCTGGTGTTCCTGTTTGTTCACCTGCTGCCGGGCGACCCGGCGCGTCTGATCGCCGGGCCGGAAGCCGATGCTTCGGTGGTGGCGCTGGTGCGTCAGGAGCTGGGACTCGACCTGCCGCTGCCGCAGCAGTTCTGGCACTTTATGCTGAATGCGCTGCAGGGCGATTTCGGCCAGTCGATGGTCTCGAAGCGGCCGGTCGCGGAGGAGATCGCCTCACGCTTTATGCCGACCCTGTGGCTGACGCTGGTCAGCATGATCTGGGCCGTGATTTTTGGCATGGCAATCGGCATCGTTTCCGCTGTCTGGCGCAATCGCTGGCCCGATCGGCTGGGGATGACGCTGGCGGTGTCGGGCATTTCGTTTCCCGCCTTTGCACTGGGCATGCTGCTGATGCAGGTCTTCTCGGTGGAGCTGGGATGGCTGCCAACCGTCGGGGCAGAGAGCTGGAAACATTACATTCTGCCCTCCATCACCCTGGGTGCGGCGGTGGCGGCGGTGATGGCGCGCTTTACCCGTGCCTCGTTCGTGGAGGTGATGCAGGAAGATTATATGCGGACCGCCCGGGCCAAAGGGGTGCGCGAGTCGCTGGTGGTGGTCAAGCATGGCCTGCGCAACGCCATGATCCCGGTGGTGACGATGATGGGGCTGCAGTTTGGTTTCCTGCTGGGCGGATCGATCGTGGTCGAGGTGGTGTTTAACTGGCCGGGCCTGGGGCGACTGCTGGTCGATTCCGTGGCGATGCGCGACTACCCGGTTATTCAGGCGGAAGTTTTGCTGTTTTCACTGGAGTTTATTCTGATCAACCTGTTTGTCGACATGCTCTATGCGGTGATTAATCCCGCTATTCGCTTTAAGGAGTCGCGATGAAAAACTGGCGACGCGAAGCGGCACTGAAAACGATGCCGCTGATTGCGGAGAATCGGGTGCGAACGCCGTGGCGTGAATTCTGGCGGCGTTTCAGAGGACAGCCGGTGGCGCTGCTGGCCGGGCTGTTTGTGCTGATACTGATTGTGCTGGCGGTTATCGCCCCATGGATTGCGCCGTTCGACGCAGAGAACTACTTCGATTATGACCGGCTCAATGACGGCCCCTCGCTGATGCATCTGTTTGGCGTCGATTCGCTGGGGCGTGACATTTTTAGTCGGGTGCTGGTCGGCACGCGGATTTCCCTGATTGCGGGCTTCTTTTCGGTAGTGATCGGCGCGCTGATCGGTACATTCTTTGGTCTGTTAGCCGGCTATTACGAAGGCTGGTGGGACCGCATCACCATGCGTATCTGCGATGTGCTGTTTGCCTTTCCCGGCATTCTGCTGGCGATTGCGGTGGTGGCGATTATGGGCAGCGGCATGAGTAATGTGATTGTGGCGGTCGCTATCTTCAGTATCCCGGCTTTTGCCCGGCTGGTTCGCGGCAATACGCTGGTTCTGAAGCATCAGACCTATATTGAGTCGGCACGCAGCATCGGCGCTTCTGACTGGACTATCCTGATGCGGCATATCCTGCCCGGCACGGTATCGCCGATTGTGGTCTATTTCACCATGCGGGTCGGTACCTCAATCATTACCGCGGCCAGCCTGTCATTTCTGGGGCTGGGCGCACAACCGCCTACGCCGGAGTGGGGGGCGATGCTGAATGAGGCGCGGGCCGACATGGTTATCGCGCCTCACGTGGCAATTTTCCCCAGCCTGGCCATCTTCCTCACCGTTCTGGCATTTAATTTACTCGGAGACGGGCTGCGCGACGCACTTGATCCTAAACTAAAGAGATGAAACCTTTCGATTATGATCAGGACTTCAGCACTATCGACTTCCGCCAGCACCCCGAGCTTTATCAGGTCGGGCGTGGTGAGCAGGGTGTGCTGATGGTCGAGCCTTATAAAGGCGAAATACTGCCACACTGGCGTTTTCGTACCGTTCCCATTGCTGAAGAGTCGGCTGAGAAAATCATGGCGCTGTTTGAGGAGTATCGGCGCAAAGATGATTTTGTCGGCATGGATATGGCGCGCAAATTTATTCAGATGGGGTATACCCGTGCGCGCCGTTACAGCAACCATAAGGGCGGACGTAAATATGACGCAGATGGCAAGGAGCTGCCGCGCGGCGTCAACGAGGAAAAAGCCGCGGCGGCGGCTGTTTTCAAAGGCTACTGGGACAAACTTCGTGCAGATGAAGACTATCTGCGACGTAAAAAAGCGCATCAGCAGCAGTATGGCTAAGCGTTAATCCTGCTCTCCCGGCAGCCGCTAACCCCTGCCGGGGTTGTTTTAATGAACCCGTCCTGCTCTCTCTTATCCCTCATTCCTTGTCTGCAACGGTTCTGCTGCAGCGCCCGTGCTGCCAGATGCGCAACCGTTTCCCCATGCCCTAAAACGCCATAGCCCGCCACGCTTGCCAGATAAAGTCAGACAGCAGCAGAAGAGAAACCTTTTCTGCTGGCGAGCCGGGGGCGTAAAGTAGTGAAAAAACGCGTAAAAGCCGATCCACAGCACAGGCAAAAAAACGGGCGGTTCAAACCGTGCTTTTTCCAATAACTTCCCGTGCTATAAAAAGAAATTGGCTGCGGAGCCTCTGACTGATGAACAAGCGAAACGCTGACAGTGGCCGCTGTTTAGAGCATCCGGTAAAAGGCGGGTTGATATTCACTTGTTTTCATTAATAATAAACGGGCAAACCCCACTGAGGGGGCTATGCCCCTCAGGTAATGAAATGGATAATGTGAGAGCTAAATAATGAAAGAGATCATCAACGGATTTCTGAATTTCCAGCAGAATGTGTTTCCTGAAAGGAAGGATCTTTTCAAAAGCCTGGCATCAAATCAAAATCCGAAAGCGCTGTTCATCTCCTGTTCAGATAGCCGTCTGGTGCCTGAACTGGTGACGCAGCAGGAGCCAGGAGAGCTGTTCGTTATCCGCAATGCGGGCAACATCGTTCCCTCATTCGGCCCGGAGCCAGGCGGTGTCTCCGCCACTATCGAATATGCGGTGGTCGCGCTGGGCGTCTCCGACATCATCATCTGTGGTCACTCTAACTGTGGTGCCATGAACGCCATCGCCTCCTGCGCCTGCATGGATACCATGCCTGCGGTTGAGCACTGGCTGCGCTATGCCGATGCGGCAAAAGCGGTGGTTGAGCAGCGTGAGTATGACTCGCCAGAGAAGAAGCTGAACGAGATGGTCAAAGAGAACGTCATCGCCCAGCTGAACAACATGAAAACCCATCCTTCCGTCTCCGTCGCGCTGCGTAACGGTAAGCTGCGTCTGCACGGCTGGGTTTACGATATCGAAAGCGGCACCATTATGGCGCTGACCCAGGGTGGCAAACAGTTCATCACCCTGTCTGAGAATCCTGATACCTGCTTTGAGTAATCTTTTTCGCCCGCTGTGCTCTGCAGCGGGTTTTCCTGCTATTTATTCTGCATAACAGCGTTAAATCGCCTCTGTTATTCTGCATTTCCCCTCTGGCTTATCTATGCTTGCTTAAACCTTCCTGATACAAGCGAGTTGATGATGCGTAAAACTTCCGTTGCTGCTCTTCTGGCGGTCTCTGCCGTGCTGCTCAGTGGTTGTACTTCTCATGTTGCTGATAAGCAGCAATATTCAGGTTTTTTAAGCGATTACAGCCAGTTGCAACCGACGTCGTCAGCCAGTGGTGAACCGACTCTGCGCTGGATTTCACCCGATTATCAAAGCAGCCATTATAAAGATGTGCTTTATACATCGCTGATCTACTACCCGGCGGCGCACCCCACGCCACGCGTCACTCAGCAAACGCTGGATCAGGTGCTCAGTTACACCGAGATCCAGCTAAAAGGCGCGATAGCCACCCGCCTGCCGCTGGTGAATCAGGCTACGCCGCATACTCTGAAGGTAAGGGCCGCCATTACCGCCGTGTCAGCAGAAAATCAGGGCGTGCAGTTTTATGAAGTGGTACCGGTTGCCGCGGTCGTTGCCAGCACCATGGCGGCGTCAGGGCATCGTACTCAGAACAGCGAACTGTTTCTGGAAATAGAAGCCAGCGATGCGGTGACGGGCAAACCGATGATCCGGGTGGTTCGCAAAGCCTTTGGCAAAACGGTCAGTAACAGCAATACGCCGATCACCTTTGACGAGCTGAAGCCTGGGATCGATACGATGGTGCGTGACACGGTAAGTTTTAACGCGCCCTGACTCTGACGGGCGACAGCAGAGCGCTGTCGCCCTGATTAATCTTTTGTAAATCCTCAACATCATTGCAGAGGGGCTGACTACGCTTAAGGGCATTCTATCCCGTCAGGAGATCGTTATGGCCCGTTTCTCAACTGCCTTGTTGCTAAGTGGCTCCCTGTTCTGTACCGCCCCCCTGTTTGCCGCCGACGTAAAGGTCGAGGTATTACAGGATAAGTTACAACATCCATGGTCCGTCGCCTTCCTGCCCGACAACAAAACGCTGCTGATTACCGAACGTAGCGGACAACTGCGCAGCTGGAGCCCGGAGAGCGGCCTGTCGCAGCCGATCCAGGGCGTGCCAAAGGTCTGGGCAGAACGGCAGAGTGGCCTGCTGGACGTGGTGCTGGCACCCGATTTTGCCACCAGTCGTCGCGTCTGGCTTAGCTATACCGAAGCGAACAGCAGTGGCAAAGCGGGCGCGGTGGTAGGCGTGGGCACGCTGAGCAAGGATAACCGGCAACTCAGCGATTTCCGCGAGGTGATTCGGCAGACGCCGATGCTCTCCAGCGGCAACAACATCGGTACCCGGCTGGCGTTTGATACCCAGGGCTATCTCTGGATCGCCTTCGGCGATAACTTTGCCAGCAGCGCTGCGCAGGATCTCGATAAGCTGCAGGGCAAACTGCTGCGGCTCAACGCCGATGGCAGCGTGCCGGACGATAACCCGTTTGCGAAACAGCGCGGCGCACGGCCAGAGATCTGGGCTTATGGTTTGCGTAATCCGCAGGGGCTGGCGCTTAACCCCTGGACCGGCAAGATATGGGAAAATGAACATGGCCCGCGCGGCGGCGATGAAGTGAATATCATGGAGCGGGGCAAGAATTACGGCTGGCCGCTGGCAACCTACGGCATTGACTATAGCGGTGACAAAGTGCCGGAGTCACAAGGCACACAGGTTGCGGGTACCGAACCGCCGCTTTATCACTGGAAGGATTCTCCGGCCATCAGCGGCATGGCGTTCTACAATAGCGCCCGTTTTCCGCAGTGGAAAAACTCGCTGTTTATCGGCGCTCTGAAAGAGAAAAACCTGATTCGTCTGAGTATCAACGGCGAGAAAGTGGTGGAAGAGCAGCGTCTGCTGGACGATCAGAAGGCGCGCATTCGCGATGTGCGTCAGGGGCCGGATGGCTGGCTCTATGTGCTGACCGATGAGGCCAATGGCAAGCTGCTGAAAGTGGGATTAGCGCAGGACGCTGGTGCGTCCCGCGGCTAAGAGCCTGTCCCCGGGCTATTTTATTGGTCAGTCTGGGCCTGGGCAGTGCTCACACAGGCTGCTTTAACAACCTGAACGCCCGTCAGGGCGGCCCTGAAGGGGCGAGCGCAGCGAGTAATCCTCACGGACTACGTGTACTACGGATTGTGCCGCGCTGTCCGTGTCCAGGCTGCCAGCAACAGTTACGCCTGATGGACCAGGCTCTGAGTCAGCGCGCCCAGTGATAAACCTGCCAGCCGCGGTTTAACGCTTCCTTGTGTAACTGTTCGTCAGGGTTGATGACATGGGCATGATCGGCCTGTTCCAGTAGCGGCAGGTCGTTCATCGAATCGCTGTAGGCCCAGGTGCGGTCAAAGGCCTCGTCCTGCTGCAGCGCTTTCCAGTCACCCAGTCGCGTGACTTTGCCCTCTTTATAGGTCATGGTGCCGTAAGTGTTGCCGCTGTAGCGCTCGTCCACGATTTCAACGCCAATCGCCAGCGCGCCGCAGGCACCCAGCTTTTCTGCAATCGGCACCACCAGATGCTCGCCGCTGGCGGAGATGATCATGACCTTGTCGCCACGCGCCCGGTGCCACTCAATCCGCTCGCGGGCTGCAGGATAAACGCGTGGCATGATGTCGCGGTGAATGAAGCGGCGCACCCAGCCTTCAACGGTAAGCGTGGCCATGCCCGCCAGGGGAGAGAGTGTTTTATTCATATACTCTTCAATCGACAGCGTACCGGCATAGTACTGGCTCATTAATGCCTGTTCCTGATCAATCAGTTCACTGGGGGCGAATCCCTGTGATACCAGCCAGCGCAGCCACAGGCTGGTGCTGTCTTCACAAATGAGTGTTTCATCCAGATCAAAAAGGGCTAAGTCCATGGTCGGTCTCCTCGGCTGACTGGCGTTCAGGTTAACTGATATTTGTGACGGGCTTAACTCTTCTGCGAAAAATCGGAATTTCACGCAGTTTTAATAGCGACAGAATCGGGGAAAAGCGGCACGCGCGCGGCACTTATGCCAGGGTTACTCTACTAAACTCTAAAAAACTTTACGATTCGACGGTTTTTTTCGCTGCCGTCAAGGGTTAGCGTTTGAGTGAGAATTTTCTGCCCCTGGAATTTCGATTTAACAAGGACAATCCGGCCAAGCCCATGACAAACACTCGCTTCACATCTCGCCTGCGGCACCTTGCTGCCACTTCATTACTGATTCTTGCCCCCGTCAGCGTTTTTGCTGAGCAGGCTCCCGCCGCGCCAGGCATTGATGCTAAAGCGTGGATTCTGATCGACTACGCCAGCGGTAAGGTGTTAACCGAATCCAGTGCCGATCAGCGCCTCGACCCCGCCAGTCTGACTAAAATGATGACCAGCTATGTTGTGGGTCAGGCGATTAAAGCGGGGAAAATCAAGCCGGATGACCTGGTTACCGTCGGACAGGATGCCTGGGCCACCGGCAACCCTAAGCTGCGCGGCTCGTCGCTGATGTTCCTCAAGCCGGGCGATCGTATTCCGGTGCATGAGCTGAATAAGGGAATCGTGATCCAGTCCGGCAATGACGCCTGTATTGCGCTGGCGGATTATGTGGCGGGCAGTCAGGATTCGTTTATCGGCCTGATGAACAACTACGTGAAGGCGCTGGGACTGCAGAATACCCACTTTATGACGGTGCATGGTCTGGATGCAGAAGGGCAGTACAGTACCGCGCGTGACATGGCGCTGATTGCTCAGGCGCTGATCCGCGATGTGCCCGAAGAGTACGCGCTGAATAAAGAGAAAGAGTTCACCTTCAATAATATTCGCCAGATCAACCGCAACCGCCTGTTGTGGAGCACCAATCTCAAGGTTGATGGCGTCAAAACCGGCCACACCTCAGGCGCGGGGAATAACCTGGTCGCTTCAGCAACCGAAGGGGATATGCGTCTGATCTCGGTGGTGCTGGGCACCGCCAGCGATGCGATTCGTTTCCGCGAAAGTGAAAAGCTGCTGACATGGGGCTTCCGTTTCTTTGAAACGGTTACGCCGATTAAAGCGGATGCGCCGTTTGCGCAGCAGCGGGTCTGGTTTGGTGATCGCAGCCAGGTCAATCTGGGCGTGGCGAAAGATGCTGCGCTGACCATCCCTAAAGGGCAGATGAAGAATCTGAAGGCGAGTTTCAGACTCACTACGCCGCAGCTGGAAGCCCCGCTGAAGAAGAATCAGGTGGTCGGCACCATCGATTTCCAGCTGGATGGAAAAACGATTGAGCAGCGGCCGCTGGTGGTGATGCAGGATGTGCCGGAAGGCGGGTTCTTCAGCCGGATGATTGATTTCGTGATGATGAAATTCAATGGCTGGTTCGGGAAGTGGTTTTCATAAGTAAGCAGGGACGCTGATATGTTCCTCTCAGACGAGCGCTGTTTCTAAAACAGGATCTAACCGCAACGCATTAGCTCAGCGCGCAGGGAGCTGGGTCAGAAGAGGAAAGCGTCCCGCGCCAGGGATGGCGCGGGCCGAGCATGCCATGGATGGCGTTTTTTGCGTCTTTCCGATCTGACCCAGTTCCCTGCGCAGGCTCGATCTCACCGCTGTCAGGTGCAGTTTTTTTCCGACAGCTTCAGGGACGCTAACGCGTCCCTTTCTTAATCCTGCGTCCAGCCTTTGCGAATCGGCACGGCAAATAGCGACCGATAGAGTGGATTGATTACCGCCAGCATCCGCTCGCCATAGAACTGCCACGCCAGATGCGAAGCCAGACAGCTCAGCAGCCCCACCAGGAACCCGCCCAGCATATCCATTGGCCAGTGAACGCCAAGGTAGACCCGCGACCAGGCAATAGCGCAACCGGCCACCATCAGAACCACACCTGACCAGAGGCGATGCCAGAAGATAAAGGCCAGTGCAAAGGTGAATATTGTGGTGCCGTGATCGCTGGGATAGGAGTCATCGGCGGCGTGATGCAGGAACTGATAACCAAAACCGATAGCGAAAGGGCGGGGATGCGGCAACAGCTGGCCCACAGACCAGGAGATCGCCAGCGCATAGATCAGCGCCATACCGGTTTTCAGTACCAGCACCCGCTGCGAAGAAACCTGATCGCGCGGTCCCCAGAGCCACATCGCCACGATTAACAGCGGCACAATGGCGATCAGATCTTTGGCAAAAAACGTCGCCAGCTGCAGTAACCAGGCGGGTGAAGCCGGTGTGGCATTAATGGCAGTAAACAGTGAATGGTTCAACTCTTCCATTTCGGGATAAATTCCTCAGCAGACAGTCCGGTTAACGGCAGCTGGCAGCATCCCGCCAGCCCGGCCCGATAACAGCGGCAAAAAAAACGGTCAGCGACAGCTCGCTCACCCAATCAGCCAGCACAAATTGCTAACTAAACAGCGGTCTATCCTGCTTTTTACCGTTTTGTTCGTCTATAGAAAGGCTCTTAATCTGCCGTTGAGTTGTGTAACGGTTTAAGTTTTATGACACTTGAAGTTGCGAATCAGGCTGGGAATGACGGGGAAGGACGAAAAAAGGCATAAAAAAACCCGCCGGGAAAAAGACCAGCGGGCTCCACAATTTGGGGATTTCAAAGAAAAGCAGTGGCACTTATTATGACTATCCCTTAACAATAAAGTTCTGGACGCAGGCAAAAAAATTTTATAGGGGCAATATCGGCCAGATAATCACAATCAGCGTTCCCGCCAGCGTCAGCAACACGTTGGCGATGGCATAGGTCCCGGCATAGCCCAGCGCCGGAATATTGCTGCGTGCCGTATCACTGATGATCTCCATGGCCGGTGCGCAGGTACGTGCGCCCATGATGGCGCCAAACAGCAGGGCGCGGTTCATCCGCAACACATAAGCACCAAACAGATAGCAGATGATCACCGGAATCAGGCTGACCAGCAGGCCGCACAGCAGCATCAGCGCACCATCGCTGCTCAGGCCGTGATTAATGCCGCTACCGGCACTCAATCCCACTCCCGCCATAAACACCATCAGACCGAACTCTTTCACCATAGTGAGCGCGCCCTGCGGAATATAACCAAAGGTTGGATGGTTGGCGCGCAGGAAGCCGAGCATGATACCGGCGAACAGCAGGCCCGCGGCGTTACCAATACCAAAACTGAAATTGCTGAACTGGAAGGTGATCAGACCAATCATCAGACCCACGATAAAGAAGGCGCAGAAGGCTAAGAGATCGGTCATCTGACTGTGAATCGCGATAAAGCCAATGCGATCCGCCACGCTTTTCACTCGTCGTGCCTCGCCGCTGACCTGCAGCACATCACCTTTGTTAAGCATGATACTGTCGTCGATCGGCATCTCAATCTGACTGCGTATCACCCGGTTCAGGAAGCAGCCGTGATCGGTGAGGTTTAACTTGCTGAGGCGTTTGTTTACCGCATTGTGGTTTTTCACCACGATCTCTTCAGTGACGATGCGCATATCCAGCAGGTCGCGGTCAAAAACCTCTTTGCCGTTGCGGAAGCTGGGGTCGAGCCGGGCGTGAGCATCGGGATAGCCCACCAGCGAGATATCATCACCGAGCTGTAACACCGCATCGCCATCGGGACTGGCGAGAATACCGTTGCGGCGGATGCGCTCAATGTAGCAACCGGTCTGACGATAGATACCCAGTTCGCGCAGGTTTTTGCCGCCGCTCCATGCCACCAGTTCCGGACCGACGCGATAGGCGCGGATCACCGGCAGGAAAACTTTGCGCTGGCTGTCCGCATCCAGACCGCGTTCCCGGGCGATCTGCTGGGCGCAGGTGGGCAGATCCTGATGTTGCAGACGGGGCAGATAACGTGCGCCGAAAATCAGACTGACCAGGCCTATCAGATAGGTCACGGCATAACCGAGGCTCAGCTGATCCTGCATCAGTCCAAGCTGTTTCGGATCGCTGATGCTTTGCCGCAGGGTATCGCCCGCTCCGACCAGCACCGGCGTTGAGGTCATCGACCCCGCCAGCATGCCGGCGGTGAGGCCGATATCCCAGCCAAAGAGTTTGCCCAGTCCCAGCGCCAGCAACAGTGCGCTGACCACCATGACGATGGCGAGCATGAAATAGTTTTTGCCGTCGCGAAAGAAAATGGAAAAAAAGTTGGGACCCGCTTCGACGCCGACACAAAAAATAAACAGCATAAAGCCCAGACTCAATGCATCGGTATTGATCGTAAAGTGCTGCTGGCCTAATAAGAGCGAAACCACTAATACGCCAATCGAATTTCCCAGCTGAACCGAGCCCAGACGCAACTTACCCAGACAGAAGCCGAGCGCTAAAACGACAAACAATAACAAAATGTCATTTCCGCTTAACAATCCTGCGACGTTAATATTCACTGTTTAACTTCTTGTTTACATGTAACCTATTGAAGAGTAGCCTGTTTTTCGCTATCGTGAGCAGGCCGTTGAGGTGCTGTTGCATCAGTACTGCAAATGGAACCTTTACCGCGGCGCTATTCTAATCACAAATATCTTTCACAGCCATTGGCTGTTTTCATTCGTTGCCACAGCGAACTGTTTCTTTTTATTTCCAACTGAACGCATCAGGGTTATCAGCAGGTTATTGTCGGGGTTACTTTTAATCAGTGGGGTGGTATGCCGCAGCGTTCTTATCTCTGGACTACCCGCCTGTGCGGCGTGGTGTTGTATAGTCTGGTGTTTGTCTTTACCTGTCATTTCTGGCAGGTCGGTCCCGGCCCGCTTCGTGGTCAGCCCGAATTACTGCTCTTTATGTTGCCCGGTATTGTGATGGCATTGGTGCAGGTGGAGAGCCCGCTAAAAAGCACCCTGCTGATGGGGCTATGGGGAACGTTACTGGCAGCACTGCTGTTAAACAGCAGCCTGTTTATCCACAGCAATGCACTTTTTGTGGTCGCATGGAGCCTCAGCGCGCTGTTCTGGGCAGGCTGCGGGGCTTTGCTGGTACGGTTGATGCAGATAGTGATGGCATCACTCAATTAAACTGTGTTGGGCGATGGATGACCGGCAGAGCGCAAAAAGGCGAGACAGGAAAATCCTGGCTCGCCTTTTTCATTCCGGGTATCAGCGCTTACGCGGCAAATCCCAGATTCTCTTTGGTCCAGGCCGCAAACTCGGTGTAGCCACCGATATGTTTTTCGTCGACGAAAATCTGTGGCACGGTGCTGACCGGTTTACCGGCGCTCGCTTCCAGGTCGGCTTTAGTAATGCCTTCTGCGTTAATATCGACATACTGGTAGCTAAAATCATCACGTTCAGCGGTTAGTTTGTCGGCCAGTTCATGGGCACGCACACAGTAGGGACAGCCCGGACGACCAAAAATAACAGCAATCATTGAGAACTCCTTGCAGCGACTATTATGTGATGTGTATCACACAATGAAACAGAGAATGGCAACCATGATGCCCGCTCGTATCGCTTAAGGAAAGCAGGATTTGCCTGTTAGTCTGATGCCCGCACGCTATCGCTGCCCGGTCAGGAAGCCTCTGAATCAGAGGCTTTTTCGCGCCGTCAGCCCGTGTATCTCGCGCAATTTTTGGGTTGTTGACCATAATTGACGCTCAGTCAGCCGCTAAGGCAGGAGGATATCATGCAGAGTGTAGCCAGATTACCCCGGTTTGTGGTGGTGCTGGAGGCGGCTGGCGGCCTGTTAATCGTGGCCGCGCTGCTGCTGATCAACCACTGGCTTCCGCTGCCAGACAAGGCGGATGTAAAAACGCTGGCCACTGTGCTGTTTATTGCTGGCGTGGTTCTGATGCTACCTGCTGCCTGGCTGTTAATGTGGCGCACCGCGAAAGCGATAGCACCACAGCTGTTTAATCAAACTGACAAAAAAAGATAATATTGCTGGAGACTTTATGACACCGACCATTGATTTACTGTGCAGCCATCGTTCAATCCGTGCCTTTACTGACCAGCCGGTCAGCGAAGCACAGCGTGAAGCGATTATTACTGCGGCGCAATCGGCGTCCACATCCAGTTTTTTACAGTGTTCTTCCATTATCCGTATCACCGACAAAGCCCTGCGCGACAAGCTGGTGACGCTGACGGGCGGACAGACCTGGGTCGCGGATGCGCCTGAGTTCTGGATCTTCTGCGCTGACTTTAATCGCCACCTGCAGATTTGCCCTGATGCGCAGCTGGGTCGTGCCGAGCAGTTGCTGCTGGGCTGCGTCGATACCGCGCTGATGGGTCAGAATGCCATGGTCGCAGCGGAATCGCTGGATCTGGGCGGCGTCTTTATCGGCGGAATCCGTAACAGCATCGCGGAAGTGACCGAACTGCTGGGCCTGCCGAAATTTGTTCTGCCGCTGTTTGGTTTTTGCCTGGGCCATCCGGAGTCAAAGCCGGACGTCAAACCGCGTATGCCGCACGCGATGCTGGTGCATGAGAACCGCTATCAGCCGCTGGATCCGGCGGTACTGGCCGAATACGATAGCCGCACAGAACTCTATTATCAGCAGCGCGGCAGCAACCAGCGCAGCGAAACCTGGAGTGAGCTGATCCAGCGCCTGATCATTAAAGAGACGCGTCCGTTTATGCTCGATTATCTGCATCAGCAGGGCTGGGCCACGCGTTAAGCCAGTAAGGGAGAGCAGCGATGAAGATAGCTATCCTGTCGCGTGATGAGACGCTCTACTCCAGTCGGCGACTGCGTGAGGAGGCCGCCGCGCGCGGCCACCTGGTCCGGATCATCGATCCGCTCTCCTGCTATATGAATATTAATCCCGCCTCACCGGCGGTTCACTACTGTGGTGAACCGCTGGGCCATTTTGATGCGGTTATCCCGCGCATCGGCAACCCTATTACCTTTTATGGCACGGCCGTGCTGCGACAGTTTGAGATGTGCGGCAGCTATCCGCTGAATGAGTCCGCTGCCATTACCCGCACCCGTGACAAATTGCGCTCGCTGCAGCTGCTGGCACGGGAAGGTATCGACATGCCGGTCACCGGCTTTGCCTCATCGCCCGATGACACCGCTGATCTGATTGCCCTGGTCGGCGGCGCGCCGCTGGTGGTCAAGCTGGTGGAAGGCACCCAGGGCATTGGCGTGGTGCTGGCGGAAACGCGGCAGGCGGCGGAAAGCGTTATCGATGCCTTTCGCGGCCTGAATGCCCATATTCTGGTGCAGGAGTTTATTAAAGAAGCGCAGGGTCGTGATGTTCGCTGTCTGGTGATTGGCAATCAGGTGGTGGCAGCGATTGAGCGGGTGGCGAAAGAGGGCGACTTTCGCTCTAATCTGCATCGCGGCGGCAAAGCTTATCCCGTCGTCATTACGCAACAGGAGCGCCAGATCGCCGTGAAAGCGGCGGCTACGCTCGGGCTGGAAGTGGCGGGCGTCGATATTCTGCGCGCCCATCGCGGCCCGCTGGTGATGGAAGTTAACGCCTCGCCCGGTCTTGAAGGCATTGAAACCAGCAGTGACCTTAACATCGCCGCCCTGATGATCGAGCGGATTGAGCAGCAGGCCATCCCCGGGCTCCGTCCTAAAACCGCTGGCTGACACGCGCTTTTCAGCGGTTTTCATGGCATCGTCGCGCATTTTTCCGTAAGCTAAGTCGCCTGTTTATCACCCCACTGGGATTTTACGATGGATTCTCTTGTCGTTCCGGATATCGACCTGCTGCGTCGCTGGCTGGATCAGCAAAATATCACCTGGTTCGAATGCGATGCCTGTCAGGCACTTCATCTGCCGCACATGCAAAACTTCGATGGGGTGTTTGACGCCAAAATCGATCTGGTCGACAACGTCATTCTGTTTTCGGCGCTGGCTGAAGTGAAGCCGACGGCGCTGATTCCACTGGTTGGCGATTTGTCGCAGATCAATGCCAGTTCGCTGACGGTGAAAGCATTTATCGACATTCAGGATGATAATCTGCCGAAACTCATTGTCTGTCAGTCAATGATTACCACCGCCGGGTTAACCTTTGGTCAGTTCTCGCACTTTATGAAACAGAGTGAAGAGCAGATCTCGATGGTGATCCTGGAAGCCTTTGCCAACAATCTGTTGATCGTGGGCGAAGAAGAAGAGCACGTTCCGGTGACCAGCGTTCATTCTGTGCTGCACTAGCCAGACATGGTCACACACTGAGCCGTCCCTGAGACGGCTTTTTTATGCCCGCCATCCGCTGCCGCGATAATTTTTTATTCTGCATTTTGCCCTTTAACGCCAGATATTAGTCGTGGTTTATGCCATCAAAGCCGAACCTCATAGCTCAAACATGCATAAAATATCGCTTTCAGGCGTTTTTTACGCTGGGGTCTGGTGAAGCCTGACCGGGGGGGCTATGCTTGCGGGGCTGTAACAGGCGCGTAACTGCGCCTCAGCTATAGGTTTTTGCTATTAAACTCCCGCTGAATAATGATTCATTGTGTCACTGACGTCTTGTACAGAACGCAATGCAGGGATCTCTGGTTTGCAGCGTTGTAATGACCCGCTCAGGAGGATGGAAAAATATGTTCAACTCACGTCAGAAATGGCTGTCAGCTGTGGTAGCTGCTGCGCTGATGGCCGCATCGGCCAGCAGCATGGCGGAAGATAAAACGCTGCACGTCTACAACTGGTCCGATTATATTTCGCCAGATACCGTGCCGAACTTTGAAAAGCAGTCCGGCATCAAAGTGGTCTACGATGTGTTTGACTCTAACGAAGTCCTGGAAGGCAAACTGATGGCGGGCAGCACCGGCTATGATGTGGTGGTGCCATCCTCCAGCTTCCTGGCGCGTCAGCTGCAGTCCGGGGTATTCCAGCCGCTGGATAAGAGCAAACTGGCTAACTACAAAAACCTCGATCCGGCGCTGATGGAAAAAGTGGCGCAGCACGATCCGGGTAATAAATATGCCATTCCCTATCTGTGGGGCACTACCGGTATCGGCTACAACGTCGACAAGGTCAAGGCCGCACTGGGCGCTGATGCGCCGGTCAACAGCTGGGATCTGGTGCTGAAGCCGGAAAACCTGGAGAAGCTGAAAAGCTGCGGCGTCTCCTTCCTGGATGCCCCAGAAGAGATTTTCGCCACGGTGCTTAACTACCTGGGCAAAGATCCTAACACCTCTGATGCCAAAGAGTATTCCGGCGCGGCCACTGACCTGCTGCTGAAACTGCGTCCGAATATCCGCTACTTCCATTCGTCGCAGTACATCAACGATCTGGCCAACGGTAATATCTGCGTCGCCATTGGCTGGTCGGGCGATATTCTGCAGGCGAAAAACCGTGCTGATGCGGCGAAAAATGGCGTGCATCTGGGCTACAGCGTTCCGAAAGAGGGCGCACTGGCCTTCTTCGATATGATGGCGATCCCGAAAGATGCGAAAAACCTCGATGGTGCTTACGCCTGGCTGAACTACATCATGGATCCGAAAGTGATCGCCGATGTCTCCAACAAAATGAACTACGCCAACGGCAACAAAGCGTCGCTGCCGCTGATCAATGCCGACGTCCGCAACAACCCGGGTATCTTCCCGACGCCAGAAGCGATGTCGAAATTGTTTGTGCTGAAAGTCCAGGATCCTAAACTGGATCGTGTGCGTACGCGCGCATGGACTAAAGTAAAAAGTGGTAAGTAATTCGTCCTTAACGGATTGACCTGTCATGTATCAGCAACAGAGGCGCGGTGTCGGCCTCTGTTGTGCCATTTTTAGCGGCAAATTTTGTCGCCATGTTCCGCCTGGCTCCGGAGAGAACCTTTGTGAACGATGCCATTCCCCGTCCTCAAAATAAAACCGCAAAGGCGTTAACGCCACTGCTGGAAATTCGCAATCTGACCAAATCCTTTGACGGGCAACACGCCGTGGATGATGTCAGCCTGACAATTTATAAAGGTGAGATCTTTGCCCTGCTGGGCGCATCGGGCTGTGGTAAATCAACGCTGCTGCGCATGCTGGCCGGTTTTGAGCCGCCAACCAGCGGGCAGATTGTGCTGGATGGCCAGGATCTGTCCCACGTTGCTCCCTATCAGCGCCCGATCAACATGATGTTCCAGTCCTACGCGCTGTTTCCCCACATGACGGTGGAGCAGAATATCGCCTTTGGTCTGAAACAGGATCGGCTGCCGAAAGGGGAGATCACCAGCCGGGTAGCAGAGATGCTGGCGCTGGTGCATATGCAGGAGTTTGCTAAACGCAAACCGCACCAGCTCTCCGGTGGTCAGCGTCAGCGTGTGGCGCTGGCCCGCAGCCTGGCGAAACGGCCAAAACTGCTGCTGCTGGATGAGCCGATGGGGGCACTGGACAAGAAGCTGCGCGACAGGATGCAGCTGGAAGTGGTCGATATTCTGGAGCGTGTTGGCGCCACCTGTGTGATGGTGACGCACGATCAGGAAGAGGCGATGACCATGGCGGGCCGTATCGCGATTATGAATCGCGGCAAGTTCGTGCAGATTGGCGAGCCGGAGGAGATCTACGAGCATCCTACCAGCCGCTACAGCGCGGAATTTATCGGTTCGGTTAACGTCTTCGAAGGCTTACTGCGTGAACGTCAGGCGGATGGCCTGGTGATCGACAGTCCCGGCCTGATGCATCCGCTGAAAGTCGACTCCGATGTCTCGGTGGTGGATAACGTTCCGGTCCATGTCGCGCTGCGCCCGGAAAAAGTGATGCTGTGCGATGAGGTGCCTGCCGATGGCTGTAACTTTGCGGTGGGTGAAGTGGTCCACATCGCCTATCTCGGCGACCTCTCTATCTTCCATGTCCGTCTGCACAGCGGACAGATGATCAGCGCACAGTTGCAAAACGCGCATCGCTACCGCAAAGGGTTGCCGACCTGGGGTGATGAAGTCCGCCTCTGCTGGGAATGCGACAGCTGCGTGGTGTTGACGGTTTAAGGAGCGGCTATGAGCCAGATTTTCCAACGCGCTAAAGCGCCTGCCCGACTGGTCGGCACGCCGCTGCAACGCTGGGCCACGCGGATAAAAATGCAGCATGGCCGCAAGCTGGTGATCGCCTTGCCTTATGTCTGGCTGGTGCTGTTGTTTCTGCTGCCGTTTCTGACGGTGCTGAAGATCAGCTTCGCGGACATTGCGCGTGCGATTCCCCCCTACACCGAGCTGGTGAGCTGGGCTGATGACCAGTTCAGCATTGTGCTCAATTTCGGCAACTACCTGACGCTGACCGACGATCCGCTCTACGTCGATGCCTATCTGCAGTCGCTGAAAGTGGCGGCGATCTCCACGGTGATCTGTCTGCTGATTGGCTACCCGCTCGCCTGGGCCGTGGCGCACAGCAAGCCATCCATGCGCACCATTCTGCTGCTGCTGGTGATCCTGCCGTCGTGGACCTCATTTCTGGTGCGCGTCTACGCCTGGATGGGGCTGCTTAACAACAACGGTATCCTGAACCGGTTCCTGCTGTGGCTGGGGGTGATCGATCATCCGCTGGTGATCCTCTACACCAATACAGCGGTCTATATCGGTATCGTCTACTGCTATCTGCCGTTTATGGTGCTGCCAATCTACACCGCGCTGACCCGCATTGATTACTCGCTGGTGGAAGCCTCACTGGATCTGGGTGCGCGTCCGCTGAAGACCTTTTTCAGCGTGATTGTCCCGCTGACAAAAGGGGGCATTATCGCCGGATCGATGCTGGTGTTTATTCCGGCGGTGGGGGAGTACGTGATCCCTGAACTGCTGGGTGGCCCGGACAGCATCATGATTGGCCGTATCCTGTGGCAGGAGTTCTTTAACAACCGCGACTGGCCGGTGGCCTCCGCGCTGGCGGTTATCATTCTGCTGATCCTGATTCTGCCGATCATCTGGTTCCACAAGCATCAAAACCGTGAAATGGGAGAGAAGGCATGAATAATTTGCCAACCATTCGCTCACCCTGGCGTACCGGTATTCTGGTCTGCTGCTTCCTGTTCCTCTATGCGCCGATGCTTCTGCTGGTGGTTTACTCATTCAACAGCTCACCGCTGGTGACGGTGTGGGAGAGCTTCTCGTTCCACTGGTACAGGGTGCTCTTCCAGGACAGCGCGATGATTGACGCCGTGCTGCTGAGTCTGAGCATTGCCGGTCTCTCCGCCACCATGGCGGTGGTGCTGGGCACGCTGGCGGCGGTGATTATCGTGCGCTTTGGTCGCTTCCGCGGCCACAACGGTTTTGCCTTTATGCTCACCGCGCCGCTGGTGATGCCCGACGTCATCACCGGCCTGTCGCTGCTGCTGCTGTTTGTGGCAATGGGCAACGCCTTTGGCTGGCCGAGCGAACGCGGCATGCTGACCATCTGGCTGGCCCACGTCACCTTCTGTACCGCCTATGTGGCCGTGGTGATTAACTCGCGTCTGCGTGAGCTGGACCGTTCCATCGAAGAGGCGGCGATGGATTTAGGCGCAACGCCGCTGAAGGTCTTTTTTGTGATTACCGTGCCCATGATTGCACCGGCTATTGTGACCGGCTGGCTGCTGGCGTTTACCCTGTCACTCGACGATCTGGTGATTGCCAGCTTTGTGACCGGGCCGGGTGCCACCACATTGCCGATGGCGATCTTCGCCACCGTGCGACGCGGCGTTAACCCGGAAATCAATGCGCTGGCTTCATTGATCCTGTTTGTGGTCGGTTTAGTGGGTTTTATCGCCTGGCGGGTGATGGCACACGAAGAAAAACAACGTTTAAGCGATATTCAGAAAGCTAAACGTGGCTGAAATCCGTAACCTTTGCCACTATATGAACGGGCCGGTCTGACCGGCCCGTTTTTCGATCAGGTGGAGTCACGGACTATGTCAGAAATCTTCAAAAGCAGTGCCACGCTTTCAATCGCGCCGGTTCCGGTGACGGTTGCGGGCATTGCTATTATTGCGACCCGCTGCCTGAGCGTCCTGATGCTGGCAAATGAGCTGGGTTACAGTGAACTCGCCAATTTTGTTCACCGCAGCGCCCAGTCCTGGGACGCGACACTCATCTTTGTCGCCAGCCAGTTGATCTTCCTGTTCGAACTGCGCTGCGCCTTTACCCTGATGCGCGGCAGTAACCGTGGACGCTGGGGCTATGTGGCGACGCAGGTGATTGTGCTCAGCTATATGCTGGTCGCCTCGCTGGGCTGGATCTACCCCGAGATTTTCAGCATTGATGGCGACAATAACGTCCAGATTATCCACCATACCCTGTCGCAGAAAATCCCCGATCTGCTGGTGCTCCTGCTGCTGTTTCTGCCTGCCAGCAGCCGCGCTTTTTTCAGGAAGCGATGATACAATCGCGCTCCGCCCGACCCGATCGTTAAGGCTTTACCATGCACTGCGCGCTTTATGACGCTAACCGTTGCCGCTCCTGTCAGTGGCTGGAAAAACCCTATCCCACTCAGCTGAACGACAAACAGTCGCTGCTGGAACAGTTACTGGCTGAGCAGCCGGTCGCTGCCTGGTTGCCGCCGGTCGCATCACCGCAGCAGGCATTTCGTAATAAAGCCAAAATGGTGGTGAGTGGCAGCGTCGAGCGTCCGGTGCTGGGTTTGAGCAAGCCGGATGGTGAAGCTGTGGATCTGTGCGATTGTCCGCTCTATCCCGCCAGCTTCCAGCCGGTTTTTGCTGCACTTAAGCCCTTTATCGCCCGTGCCGGACTGACGCCCTATAACGTGGCGCGCAAACGCGGCGAACTCAAATTCCTGCTGATAACCGAAAGCCAGCAGGGCGGCGTGATGCTGCGCTTTGTCCTGCGTTCAACCGCGAAACTGGAACAGCTGCGCGCCGCATTGCCGTGGCTGCAACAGCAACTGCCGCAGCTGGCGGTGATCTCTGCCAATATTCAGCCGGTGCATATGGCGATTCTGGAGGGGGAAGAGGAGATTGCGCTGACGCCCGCGCAGTCGCTGGCAGAGAACTTCAACGGCGTGCCGCTGTGGATCCGCCCGCAAAGCTTCTTCCAGACCAACCCGCAGGTTGCCAGCGCACTCTATGCCACCGCGCGCGACTGGGTCAGGGCGCTGCGGGTCAACAGCATGTGGGATCTCTTCTGTGGCGTAGGCGGTTTTGGTCTGCACTGCGCGACAGCGGAGATGGAACTGACAGGCATTGAGATCAGCGCCGAGGCGATAAAATGCGCCCAGCGTTCCGCTGAGATGCTGGGGCTGGAAAAAGTGCAGTTTGCGGCGCTGGATTCTACGGCGTTTGCGACCGGACGCGATGCGGTGCCGCAGCTGGTGCTGGTTAATCCGCCGCGTCGTGGAATTGGTGAGGCGCTGTGTGACTATCTTAGCCAGATGGCCCCGGATTATCTGCTCTATTCAAGCTGTAATCCGCAGACCATGGCGCAGGATATTGCCCGACTGAGCGCCTATGAGGTGACGAAGGTGCAACTGTTCGATATGTTTCCCCACACCGCCCATTTTGAAGTGCTGACGCTGTTAACCCGCCGTCAGCACGCGTCCGGGAAAGCATCGGCAGAGGCTGCCTCAGCCGGTAATTACTCCGGGAACCACTTCTGATTAAGCTGCTGCCAGCTGCCGTTGGCTTTCAGTTCGTTCAGCGCCTGATTAAACTGATCGCGAAGCGCCGTATTGCCTTTGCGTACGGCAATGCCGAGACCGGTGCCAAAGTAGTCCGCATCCGTAACATGTTCACCGACAGTGGCGAGATCCGCATTGGTCTTCAGCCACTGATTCACCACCGCGCTGTCGCCAAACACGCCATCCAGCCGGCCACTCTTCATATCCAGAATCGCATTCTGATAGCTGTCATAGGCCACCACTTTCACTTCCGGATGCTTATCCTGCAGGTACTTCTGGTGAGTGGTGCCGTTTTCCACGCCAATGCGCTTGCCCTTAAGCTCAGCAAAGCTGCTGAACTGGCCTTTACGGGCGATCACGATGGCGGAGTTAGCGTAATAAGGCTGGGTAAAATCGACCTGCTTGCTGCGCTCAGTGGTGATATCCATGCCGGAAATCACCGCGTCATAGCGGCGGAACTTCAGTGACGGGATCAGGCTGTCGAAAGCATTGTTGGTAAAGGTACACTCCGCTTTCATCTGCTGGCACAGCGCTTTGGCCAGATCGATATCGAATCCCACCAGGTTATTTTCCCGATCCAGGGATTCAAACGGCGGGTAGGTCGCTGAGGCGGCGAAGCGAATCTTTTCCGCTGCCTGGGCGGTAAGTGCCAGTGAAGCCAGCGCAGCGGCAACAATCCATTTTTTCATTTTATGATTCCTGTGATGTGGTCAGCCAGAGAAGGCGATACCCTGCCATAAAATGCATTTTTATGCAATTAGTGTGATTTTTCAGGCGAAAAGGGCGAGGAGCCTCGCCCGGATATCAGTTACGTCGTTCGAAGGCCAGAGCGCGCTTTTCGATCAGCCGCATCATCAGCGTCAGCAAACCGTTAACGCAGAGATAAACCAGACCCGCCGCGGCATAGACCGTGATGTCGTAGGTGCGGCCATAGAGCAACTGGCCGTGGCCCATGACTTCCATCAGGGTGATGGTGTAGGCCAGCGAGGTGCCTTTGAACACCAGCACCACTTCATTGGAGTAGGAGGAGAGGGCGCGTTTAAATGCATATGGCAGCAGAATGCGCAGCGTATCTTTGCGGCTCATGCCGAGCGCGGCACACGATTGCCACTGTCCGGAAGGAATCGCACGCACCGCACCGTAAAACAGCTGCGTGGTGTAAGCCGCGCTGTTCAGCGACAGCGCCAGCATCGCGCACAGCCAGGGCTGCGACAGTAAATGCCACAGCCAGGGGATCTGCTGGATCGAGGGAAACTGTCCCGGACCGTAATAGATCAGGAAGATCTGCACCAGCAGCGGTGTGCCGGTAAACAGTGTAATAAAGCCTTTGACCAGCGGGTTGAACACCGGCGTTTTCAGCGACAGCACCACGGTGAAGAGCAGCGCCAGCAGCAGGGCCACGACCAGCGATGCTGCCGTCAGCGTCAGGCTGGTATGCAACCCTTTCAGGAGTTCAGGCAGATAGGCCAGCATTAGCTGTTCCCCCGTTCAAAGCGGGTGGTGCGCAGTTCGATGCGGCGTAACACCGCCTGGCTGAACAGCGTGATCACTAAGTAGATAGCGGCCGCCACCAGGAACCAGGTAAACGGCTCCTGCGTGCGGGTGGCAATACTTTTGGTTTGCAGCATCAGATCGTTGACGCTAATCAGCGAGACCAGCGCGGTATCTTTCAGCAGCACCAGCCACTGATTGCCCAGACCGGGCAGGGCGTGACGCCACATCTGCGGCATAATCAGCCGGAGAAAGATGGCCGATTTTTTCATGCCCAGCGCCTGACCCGACTCCCACTGACCCATCGGCACCGCTTTCAGCGCGCCGCGCAGCGTCTGCGAGGCGTAGGCGGCATAGAGCATCGCCAGCGCTATCACACCGCACAGGAACGGACTGACGTCGAAGTTTTCAATTTCTACCTGTATCGGTAACTGAAACAGGCCGAAATTCAGGGTGAAGCCGTCAGAGAGGGTGAGCAGCAGCTGTGAAGCGCCAAAATAGATAAACAGCACCACCAGAATTTCCGGCAGGCCACGGATCAGCGTTACCAGGCCGGTGCCAATCCACGCCAGCGGTTTCAGGCGCAGTGACTCCCAGCCAGCGAAAATCATCGCCAGCACCAGGCCAGCGATGAGAGCACAAATAGCAAGGCCGACGGTCATGCCGGCGGCGCTTGCGAGGGTCATCATTTCATTCATCAGAGATTACTGCTGGAACCATTTGCTGTAGATGGTTTTGTACGTGCCGTCTGCTTTGATCTTATCCAGCGCGCCATTGAATTTGGTCTGCAGATCGGTGTTACCGGTACGTACCGCAATGCCAAGGCCGGTACCAAAGTAGGCTTTGTCCGTGACTTTCTCACCAACGGCAGCCAGCGCGGCATTCTGCTTCAGCCATTCGTTGACGACTGCGGTGTCACCGAACACAGCATCAATACGGCCATTTTTCAGATCCAGCACCGCATTCTGATAGCTGTCGTAAGGAACGGTGGTGATTTCGCTATGTTTCTCAGTCAGGTATTTCTGATGCGTGGTGCCGTTCTGGACGCCAACCCGCTTGCCTTTCAGCGCTTCCACGCTGGCAACTTTGCCTTTCTGGGCAACAAACAGCGCGGAGTTGTCGTAGTAAGGCTTGGTGAACAGGACCTGTTTTTCACGATCTGGTGTGATATCCATGCCCGCCATCACCGCATCAAAACGACGGAATTTCAGGCTCGGGATCAGGCTGTCGAACGCCTGATTGGTGAAGGTGCAGGTCGCATTAATCTCTTTACACAGCGCATTGGCCAGATCGACATCAAAGCCCTGAATCTTGTTGTCCGCATCCACAAACTCAAAAGGAGGATAAGAGGCTTCGGTCGCAAAACGAATCGTCTGAGCCGCCGTAGCGCTCAGGCTAAAACCAGCAAGCAGTGCAGCAAGTACCATTTTTTTCATTTTTAGCATCCTGACTTAGTGCGAAAGATAGTGAGCAAACGCCTCGGTTTGCGGCTGTGTAAAGCGGCTGGCATCGCCCTGTTCCACAATGTGACCGTTCTCCATATAGACGACGCGGCTGGCCGTTTTACGTGCCACCTCCACTTCATGGGTCACAATCACCTGGGTAATGCGGGTCTGGGCCAGTTCGCGAATGATACTGACAATCTGTGCGGTAATTTCAGGGTCCAGCGCGGCAGTCGGCTCATCGAACAGCAGCACCTGCGGCTCCATCATCAGCGCGCGGGCAATCGCCACACGCTGCTGCTGACCACCGGAGAGATGCAGCGGAAAGCGATCGCTGTAGGGCGTCAGGCGCAGCCGGTCAAGCAGCTTGTCGGCGCGGGCGCGGGCGTCACTTTTGCTGAGGCCCAGTACCCGGCA
This sequence comes from Pantoea sp. RG18, assembly GCF_025910075.1. NCBI lineage: Bacteria > Pseudomonadati > Pseudomonadota > Gammaproteobacteria > Enterobacterales > Erwiniaceae > Pantoea > Pantoea sp. RG18. The sequence goes on along the minus strand of NZ_JAPCIL010000006.1, from coordinate 315,280 downwards.
GGGCGCTTCAATCAGATTCTGCAGCACGGTAAGATGCGGCCAGAGGTTGTACTGCTGAAACACCATACCGACGTTCTGACGCAGTTCGCGAATCGCAGCATCGGAGGGTTTCTGGCTGAAGTCGAACTGATTACCGGCAATCTGCAACTGACCTGAACGCGGTTGCTCCAGCAGGTTAAGCACCCGCAGCAGCGAACTCTTACCCGCACCGCTGGGACCCAGCAGCACCAGGGTCTCGCCTTGCGGACACTCAAGGTTAATGTCGAACAGCGCCTGATGAGCACCGTAGAAGCAGTTTATTGCGTTTAGTTGAATACTCATGCGCCAGATTTGAATAGCTATTAGTGTCGCGGATTTTAACGTCACCAGAATAGTTATGCAAATAAGGTGGGTTAAAATTTGTAAAACAGCAGGCTAACCGCAAAAGCTTAGCACAATATCATGCACAGTCTGGGGGCAGCCCGCTGCAGCGGGCCGGGCGGCGGAAATAAAAAAAGCGCAGCGCCCGGGGGCGACTGCGCTTCTCTGAACGGTTAAGCCTGAGGTTATTTTTTCGATTTCTCAAGCATCTGGCTCAGGCTGCCACCCTCTGCATGCGCAGGGTTGGCCATGTAGCGCACATCATCCACCACCCAGCAACTGCCCTGATGGATCATCAGCACTTCATCCTGCCACTGCTTGCCGTCGCGGCTCAGATCGACCCGCAGCGGGATGTTGCGTGCATCGCGGTTCGGAATGGTGGAAGCATCAGCGACGCTGGCGGCGGTCGGACCCTGTGACAGGCTGGAGAAGAGATCGCCATTGCGCCACTGTGCGCCTGCATTGCTGCCGCTGGCCGCCTGCAATGAGTGGTACAGCGCATCACTCAGGTAAGGGCGATATTTTGCCAGGGTGTTGCTGTCGGGCAGACCCTGCGTAGGCTGTTCGATACGCAGGTCGTAAAACTGCTGGGCCACCTGGTCAGGACCGCCTTCAATGCACGGTGCGGTACGTGGGCCATTATCCTTAATCACTGGCTCAACGGTGGTACAGGCGCTGAGCAGCAGGGCCGCCGGGATCATTAGCGCAAACGCGTTGTTTCTCATCTCGATTTCCTTATGGTTCTCTGGCAAGGTGCCCTTTTTAGCATAGAGTATAGCCGTGCTTTTTAGTCGAAAGAGCCTTAGCCCGGTTTTCAACAAGGAGAATGCGATGAAATTTTCAACAACCCCCACGCTGGAAGGTCACAGCATCAGCGAATATTGTGGCGTCGTCACCGGTGAAGCGATTCTGGGTGCCAACATCTTCCGTGACTTTTTCGCTGGCATCCGTGATGTGGTCGGTGGCCGCTCCGGTGCTTACGAGAAAGAGCTGCGCAAAGCGCGAGAGATCGCGTTTGAAGAGCTGGAGGAGCAGGCAAAAGCGCTGGGCGCCAACGCCGTGGTCGGTATCGATATTGACTACGAAACGGTCGGCAAAGATGGCAGCATGCTGATGGTAAGCGTCAGCGGCACGGCGGTGATCATTCGTTGAAATGGTGGCTGTGGCTGATACTGGCGCTGCTGCTGGCGGGCTGCCAGTCCGGGATAGAATCCCGTGACGGCTACTGGGCCGATCTGCGGCATCCGGCGCAGGGCGCGCGACCGCGGGTGAAGGTGATAGTGATCCACTACACCGCCGAAGATTTTTCTTCGTCGCTGGCGACCCTGACCGATAGGGAAGTCAGCGCCCACTATCTGATCCCCCGCCAGCCGCCACAGCGCGCCGGGAAAGGCGTTATCTGGCAACTGGTGCCGGAGCAGCAGCTCGCCTGGCATGCCGGTCCAAGCTTCTGGCGCGGAGCCAGCCGCATCAATGACACATCGATTGGTATCGAACTGGTGAACCAGGGTTATCGCCGGACCCTGACAGGTCTTGAATGGCAGCCATTTACCGCTGCGCAGATCACCACGCTGGAGGCGCTGCTGCGCGATATTGCACAGCGCTACGGCATCGCACCGGAAAATATTGTCGGTCACAGTGATATCGCGCCGCAGCGTAAGCAGGATCCCGGCCCACTCTTTCCGTGGCATCAGCTGGCCCAGCGCGGAATGGGTGCCTGGCCCGATGCCGGACGAGTGCAGTTTCATTTAGCGGGTCAGGATCCGCACGCGGTGGTACCCGTGGAGCCACTACTGGAACGTTTACAGCGCTATGGCTATCCGGTGACGGCAGAGATGAGCGCGCGTGAACAGCAGAGGGTAATCGCCGCGTTTCAGATGCATTTCCGGCCTGCGGATTATCGCGGGCAGCCCGATGCAGAAACCGCCGCGATAGCTGCCGCGCTACTGGATAAATATGGCGCGGCGCAATAGCGGATTATTGGTGTAAAAACGCCTTCCAGTGGGCGACGACCTGCGCCAGTGCCGCACGATCAGCATCCAGATGGGTGACCAGACGGGTGCGGGTTCCTGCGCTGATTAACACCCCGCGCGCCTTCATCCACTCACCTAATGGTTTGACCTGGGCTTCCGGCACCGCCACAAACAGCATGTTGGTCTGCTGATCGATGACCTGAACGCCCAGCTCATGCAACTGCTGTCCCAGCCAGGCGGCATTGTCATGATCCTCCTGCAGCCGCGTCACGTTATTTTCTAACGCATAGAGACCCGCCGCCGCCAGAATACCGGCCTGGCGCATGCCGCCGCCGGTCATTTTACGCCAGCGACGTGCGCGCTCAATCAGCGCCGTGTCGCCGCACAGCAGAGAACCGACTGGCGTGCCCAGGCCTTTAGAGAGACAGATGGTCAGGGTATCGCAATAGCGGGCAATCGCTGCCAGCGTGGTCTGCTGCGCGACTACCGCATTGAAAATGCGTGCGCCATCAATGTGCAGCGCCAGCTGATGCTCGCGGGTAAAAGTCCACGCCTGTTCCAGATACGCCAGCGGCAGGACTTTACCGTGATGCGTGTTCTCCAGACTCAGCAGACGGGTGCGGGCAAAGTGAATATCGTCCGGCTTGATGGCGGCCGCTAATACGTCGAGCGGCAGGGTGCCATCGTCGGCGGCCAGAATCGGCTGTGGCTGAATACTGCCCAGCACCGCCGCGCCGCCCGCCTCATATTTGTAGTTGTGCGCCTGCTGACCGACGATATATTCATCGCCGCGTTCGCAATGGCTGAGTAGCGCCACCAGATTCGCCTGGGTGCCGGTCGGGAAAAACAGCGCCGCTGCTTTGCCGCTCAGCCGTGCGGCTTCCGCCTCCAGCGCATTTACGGTGGGGTCGTCACGGTAGACGTCATCACCGGTTTCGGCAGACATCATCGCGCTTAACATGGCGGCGCTGGGCCGGGTTACGGTATCACTGCGTAAATCGATCACCCTATGCTCCTGAACGTGGCGGAAGAAAAAAAAGGCGGGCATCGCGCCCGCCTGGATGGAGTCTCTGTTTTACCGCAGCCAGTTGGTTTTCGCCAGTTCTACCACCTCATCACCGCGACCATTCATGATGGCGCGCAGCATGTAGAGACTGAAGCCTTTAGCCTGCTCCATTTTGATCTCCGGCGGCATCGCCAGTTCCTCTTTGGCGGTAATGACATCCACCAGCACCGGGCCATCGTGGGCAAACGCCTGCTCCAGCGCGCCATTGAGATCAGATGCCTTTTCCACCCGGATACCCCGGATACCGCAGGCTTCGGCGATAGCGGCAAAGTCAGGATTCTCCAGCTCGGTGCCATCGGTGAGATAGCCGCCCGCTTTCATCTCCATCGCCACAAAGCCCAGCACGCTGTTGTTGAAAATCACCAGTTTGACCGGCATTTTCAGTTGCGCCAGCGAGATAAAATCCCCCATCAGCATGCTGAAGCCGCCGTCGCCACACAGTGCCACCACCTGACGATTGCGATCAATCGACTGCGCGCCCAGCGCCTGTGGCATCGCGTTCGCCATTGAGCCGTGGTTAAACGAACCCAGCAGGCGACGTTTGCCATTCATCTTCAGATAGCGCGCCGCCCAGACGGTCGGTGTCCCGACATCGCAGGTAAAGATGGCGTCATCACTGGCGTAGTGGCTGATCTGCTGTGCCAGATATTGCGGATGGATCGGCTGCTTGTCGTTGGGCTGCGCCAGTTCGTCCAGACTTTTGCGCGCCTCGCCATAGTGCTTAACCGCGCTGTCGAGGTGGCTGCGATCGCTTTTGTGCGGCAGCTGCGGCAGCAGCGCCTGCAGTGTGCTTTTCACATCGCCGACATAGGCCTGATCGACGTGACAATGTGACCCAAGGCTGCCCGGATTGATGTCGATCTGGATGATTTTAGCCTTTTCCGGATAGAAGGCGCGATAGGGGAACTGCGTGCCCAGCAACACCAGCGTCCCGGCATTCATCATGGCGTGGAAACCGGATGAGAAACCGATCAGTCCGGTCATGCCGACATCATAAGGGTTGTCATATTCGATGTGTTCTTTGCCGCGCAGCGCATGGACGATAGGGGCTTTCAGCGCTTCTGCCAGCGCTACCACCTCCTGATGCGCTCCGGCGCAGCCACTGCCGCACAACAGCGTAATATCGCTGGCTTCGTTCAGCGTCTGCGCCAGCTGCGCCAGTTCGGCGGGCTGTGGCAGGACCTGCGGCAACTGTGGCGGATACCATTCCGCGCTGGCGCTCTCTGGCGCCAGTTTAAGCGCGACATCCCCAGGCAGCACCACCACCGAGACACCACGATTCAGAATCGCTTTACGCATCGCGATGCCCAGCACCTGCGGGAGCTGCTCAGGGTTCGAAACCAGTTCGCAGTAGTGGCTGCATTCGCGGAACAGCTCCTGCGGATGGGTTTCCTGAAAATAGCCGCTGCCGATTTCGCTGGAGGGAATATGTGCCGCAATCGCCAGAACAGGAACGCGGTTACGATGGCAATCGAATAGACCGTTGATCAGATGTAAGTTGCCTGGCCCACAGGAGCCGGCGCAGACCGCCAGTTCACCGCTGATGTGCGCTTCCGCGCCCGCTGCGAATGCGGCGACTTCTTCATGGCGCGTCGGCATCCATTCAATGGTGCCCATGCGATTAAGACTGTCGCTCAGGCCGTTAAGGGAATCCCCGGTGACGCCCCAGATGCGTTTTACGCCCGCGCTTTCCAGCGTTTTGGCGACCAGCGCCGCGACGGTTTGTTTCATGCTCTTCTCCTTTGTCGGCCCGCCCTGAAGAGTGACGTGACCAGAACCGAAAAAAGAAGCGTAGACGACACGGAAGAAAAGCAGGCGTGAAAAAATGCGCTGGCAGAGCTCAGCGCATATCAGACAGGATTCAGGCGGAGAAGAGGGCGATAAGAATCGGGGCCAGCAGGCTCATCACAAAGCCGTGCACAATGGCGGCCGGGACGATCTCATTGCCGCCCGCCCGCTGCAGCACCGGCAGGGTAAAGTCCATTGAAGTTGCGCCACACAGGCCCAGTGCGCTGGAGCGATGACGGCCAATCAACGCCGGAATGAGCATGATTGCCACCAGTTCACGTATCAGGTCGTTGAAGAAGGCGGCGCTGCCGATGACCGGACCAAAAGCTTCGGTCATCAGAATGCCGGAGAGAGAGTACCAGCCAAAACCGCTGGCTAACGCCAGACCGGTTTTCAGCGGCACGCCCAGCAGCAACGCCGCAATCATGCCGCCGATAAGCGCGCTGACCAGCACTACGCTGGCAACCAGCAGGCCACGACGGTTCAGGATAATCTGACGCAGCGTCATGCCGCTGCCGCGCAGCTGAATGCCAACCAGAAACAGCAGGAAGATCAGCGCATATTCGCTGGCCGTCGAGGCGTGTTGCAGCAGTGGCCACTGGGTCAGGCCAAGCAGAAAACCGATGACAACCACGCCGCATAGCTTCAGAGAGTCCAGCGCCATATGCAGCCGCGAGGGCAGTTTCTCCTGCCGATGCGCATGCTGCCATGGGGCATATTTTTCCAGCCCGCGCAGCGCCAGCAGGTTGCACAGCAAAATACAGAAGGCCGCTACCAGCGCGGTGTGAAATACCGCCAGCAGATTGCTGCTCAGGTTGTCGAGAAAGGCCAGGCTGATGCCCATAAAGAACAGAATGACGTAAACCATCCAGCCCAGCAGCTGATTGACCCGGCGCAGGGTTGAAGTTTGACGGAACGGTATCAGCCAGCCGGCGATCAGCGGCAGAAGAATAATCAGGAGTCCGGAGTACATAGCGATAAGGGCCATCCATGGTGGAAGAGGCCACACGCTAGCGAAAAAGCGTAACGGAGTAAACCCTGATAAAGCGGCTTGACCGGCTCGCTGGCGGCAACCATGCTGTTTATAAACTGAGGATGGACGCCTATGATTCTGGAACATATCGACATTCGCGGTTTCCGCGGCATCAATAAGCTCTCACTGCCTTTAACCCAGACCAATCTGCTGATTGGTGAGAACGCCTGGGGCAAATCCAGTCTGCTGGATGCCCTGAGCCTGTTACTTTCGCCCCATGAACCGGCCTATGTTTTTACCGAGGCTGATTTCCATTTCACCCCAGGCGATGTGACCGATGCGATGCGCCGTCTGTCGGTGGTGTTCCACTTTCGCGATGACGGCAACGACCCGGATGCGGTGCTCTCGACCTTCTGGCAGCGTGATGCTCAGGACCAGCGTCAGCTCTGTTACAGCGTCAGCGCCACCTGGCGTGACAGCGGTATCGAAACCCGCCGCCGTTTTGTTGACCTGAACTATCAGCTGTTGCCTGAGCAGAACTGCGCGGCGGCCATCGATCTTTTGCTGAAACGGTATCCGGTTCTGCGATTGCGCGATGCGCGTTTCAGTAAGCGGACGCGGAGTAGTGCACCGCTCCCCACCGCACATCCTGAGTTACTGGCGGGTATGGAGACGCTGGCGCGCGATCTGGAGCACCATCCGCAACAGCTCAGCGATGAGGTGCTGCGGCAGGGGCTGAAGACGATGCAGCAACTGATGCAGCACTACTTCCTGGTACAGCCGCCCGATGCGGGCAACGAGGTCAGGCTACGGGATCCTCAGACGCGTGAGGGGGAACAGGGATGGCGGGCGCTGGATCACCTGAATCAGCTGATTGCCGGAACCGACTCCCGCAGCCGTCAGCTGATACTGCTGCAGATGTTTACCCTGCTGATTGAGGCACGAGGAGACGTCCCGCTGGCCGCCGGTGCCCGCCCGCTGCTGCTGATTGAAGATCCGGAAACCCGGCTGCATCCCATTATGCTGTCGGTAGCATGGAATCTGCTGAGGCTGCTGCCGCTGCAAAAAATCGCCACCACTAATTCGCCGGAGCTGCTGTCGCAGGTGCCGGTGGAAAACGTCTGTCGTCTGGTGCGTGGACCCTCGCGCGTAGCGGCCTGGCGCATCGGTCCGGAGGGACTGAGTGCCGAAGAGAGCCGGCGCATCGGCTTCCATATTCGGGTCAACCGGCCTGCTGCGCTGTTCGCCCGTTGCTGGCTGCTGGTGGAGGGAGAAACCGAAGTCTGGATCATGAATGAGCTGGCGCAGCAGTGCGGTTACAACTTCGCTGCTGAAGGCGTGAAGGTGATTGAGTTTGCGCAGTCGGGGTTAAAACCGCTACTGAAGTTTGCCCGGCGCATGGGTATCGCCTGGCATGTCCTGACTGACGGTGATCAGGCGGGGAATAAATATGCCAGTACGGCACGCACTCAGTTACAGCCGGGTGAACCGGAGCCGCGTTTTCTGACGCAGTTACCGGCGCTGGATATGGAAAATTTTCTCTATCAGCACGGCTTTCAGGATGTCTATCATCAGATGGCGCACCTGCCGTTAAACGTTCCGATGAGTTCCAGGCGTATTATTACTAAAGCGATTCACCAGAGCTCCAAGCCGGAACTGGCGATCGCAGTGGCTACGTCGGCGGCGGAACGCGGGCCAGAGGCCATCCCGCCATTGATGCGGCAGATGTTTGCCCGGGTGATTGGACTGGCGCAGGGCCAGGCAGATTAGGTGACATCGAACAGGAAAATGCCAGCGGCACTGGCTGGCATTTTTGGGTCTTTGTTCAGAAAGGCGATATGTGTCAGGCCACGGCCTGCACCTCGACCGGCACGATCAGGCTGGCGTGATTGCCTTTCGGGCCTTCGTGGACATCGAACTGAACCTGCTGGCCTGCCTTAAGCGTGCGGTAGCCTTCCATCTGAATGGTGGAGTAGTGCGCAAAAATATCTTCGCCACCGCCAATCGGACAGATAAAGCCAAAGCCTTTGGAATTGTTGAACCATTTAACTGTGCCCGTCTCCATGCTTTTACTTCCCTCGCAAGACATTTTATAAGTAGGTGAGGTCATCGAAGCTGTGAGTCGGATTTGATTAAAACTCAATCAGCCTGTGCAGCTAGAATGTAGAGAAAGCGCGGCTGACGTCAAGCAAACCACCGGGCCAGGTGGGGAAAAAATCATCAAAATTTGAGGCAGTTAACGCTATTGCGAATTTTGTGATGCAGGTCGCGCAGGGGAATTTCTGAATAAATTTTCAGCAGCGGCATGCGGCTTGACAGGCATGTTAAACTCTCAATATGTAGCTACTTAAAGGCTAAAAGCAAAATCTCAACGGAACACTATGGCAAACGCAAACGACTGGCTTAACTTTGAACATCTGGCCGACGATAAAGTACGTGAAGGGTTAAAGCCGCCTTCTATGTATAAAGTCATTCTGAATAATGACGATTATACACCTATGGAATTTGTTATTGACGTTGTACAAAAGTTCTTTTCTTATGATGTTGAACGTGCAACGCAGCTGATGTTGAAAGTTCACTATCACGGCAAGGCGATCTGTGGTGTATTTACTGCAGAAGTCGCCGAAACAAAAGCGGCCCAGGTGAACAACTATGCACGGGAAAATCATCATCCGTTGCTGTGTACGCTGGAAAAGGCCTGAACCCGTCTCCATATAGGAAACAGGTAAGGGCGATAATTGGGGGAGGTGCCTAATGCTCAATCAAGAACTGGAACTCAGTTTAAATATGGCTTTCGCCAGAGCGCGTGAGCACCGTCATGAGTTTATGACCGTCGAGCATCTGTTACTGGCGTTGCTCAGTAACCCGTCGGCCAGAGAGGCACTGGAAGCCTGTACGGTGGACATTGTGGCTCTGCGGCAGGAACTCGAAGCCTTCATCGAACAAACCACGCCCGTGCTGCCTGCCAGCGAAGAGGAGCGTGATACACAACCCACGCTCAGCTTCCAGCGCGTCCTGCAGCGTGCGGTTTTCCATGTCCAGTCATCCGGTCGCAGCGAAGTCTCCGGTGCGAATGTACTGGTCGCCATTTTCAGCGAGCAGGAGTCGCAAGCGGCTTATCTGCTACGCAAACATGAAGTGAGCCGCCTTGATGTGGTGAACTTCATCTCTCACGGTACGCGTAAAGATGAGTCCGGCCAGGCGCCAGGCGCAGAAAATCCGGTTAACGAAGAGCAAGCAGGCGGGGAGGAGCGTATGGAAAACTTCACCACCAATCTTAATCAGCTTGCTCGCGTCGGTGGTATTGATCCACTGATTGGTCGCGATAAAGAGCTGGAACGTACCGTTCAGGTGCTATGTCGTCGCCGTAAAAATAACCCGCTGCTGGTGGGTGAGTCGGGTGTGGGTAAAACCGCCATTGCTGAAGGTCTCGCCTGGCGCATAGAGCAGGGCGATGTACCGGAAGTGATGAAAGATTGCACGATCTACTCGCTGGATATCGGTTCGTTATTAGCCGGCACCAAGTACCGTGGTGACTTTGAAAAACGTTTCAAAGCGCTGCTGAAGCAGCTGGAGCAGGACGAACACAGCATTCTGTTTATCGATGAGATCCATACCATCATCGGTGCGGGTGCTGCATCCGGCGGCCAGGTCGATGCTGCGAACCTGATCAAACCTCTTCTTTCCTCTGGCAAGATTCGGGTGATGGGTTCCACCACCTATCAGGAATTCAGCAACATCTTTGAAAAAGATCGTGCCCTGGCGCGTCGCTTCCAGAAGATCGATATCACGGAGCCTTCACCAGAAGAGACCGTGCAGATCCTGAACGGCCTGAAGACCAAGTACGAAGCGCATCACGATGTGCGCTATACCGCGAAAGCGGTGCGCGCAGCCGTGGAACTGGCGGTGAAATATATCAACGACCGTCATCTGCCTGATAAGGCGATTGATGTGATTGATGAAGCGGGTGCGCGTGCGCGCCTGATGCCAGCCAGTAAGCGCAAGAAAACCATCAACGTCTCTGACATTGAAACGGTGGTGGCCCGTATTGCCCGTATTCCTGAGCAAAGCGTGTCAGCAAGCGACCGCGATACGCTGAAAAATCTGGGCGATCGTCTGAAAATGCTGGTGTTTGGTCAGGACAACGCCATTGAGGCGCTGACGGAAGCGATCAAGATGAGCCGTGCAGGTCTGGGTCAGGATCGTAAGCCGGTCGGTTCCTTCCTGTTTGCCGGGCCTACCGGTGTCGGTAAAACGGAAGTCACCGTGCAGCTGGCGAAAGCGCTGGGCATTGAGTTGCTGCGCTTTGATATGTCCGAGTATATGGAGCGTCACACCGTCAGCCGTTTGATTGGTGCGCCTCCGGGTTACGTCGGCTTTGATCAGGGCGGCCTGCTGACGGATGCAGTGATTAAGCATCCTCATGCGGTGGTGTTGCTGGATGAGATTGAGAAAGCACACCCGGATGTCTTCAACCTGCTGCTGCAGGTGATGGATAACGGTATGCTGACCGACAACAACGGTCGCAAAGCGGACTTCCGCAACGTGGTGCTGGTCATGACCACTAACGCCGGTGTCCGCGAGACTGAACGTAAGTCGATTGGCCTTATTCATCAGGACAACAGCACCGATGCCATGGAAGAGATCAAAAAGATGTTTTCTCCAGAGTTTCGTAACCGTCTCGACAACATTATCTGGTTCAGTCACCTGTCACCAGAGGTGATCCATCAGGTGGTCGACAAGTTCATTGTCGAGTTGCAGGCGCAGCTGGATGCCAAAGGCGTGTCGCTGGAAGTCAGCGATGAAGCACGCGACTGGCTTGCTGAGAAAGGCTATGACAAAGCGATGGGCGCTCGTCCGATGGCGCGCACCGTGCAGGACAGCCTGAAGAAACCGTTAGCCAATGAACTGCTGTTTGGTTCGCTGGTGGATGGCGGCTCGGTGTCAGTGGCGCTGGATCGTGAGAAAGGTGAACTGACCTATCACTTCCTGAGTGCTGAAAAACGCAAAACCGAAGGCACGGTGCATTAATCACCTGCTGCAGATATGAAAAAGGCCGGATTAAAATCCGGCCTTTTTTTTCGCTGCAAATTGCAGAGCGATGAGATTACTGCAAATTAGCGACTACGGAAGACAATGCGGCCTTTGCTCAGGTCGTACGGGGTCAGCTCAACGGTCACTTTATCACCCGTCAGGATGCGGATGTAGTTTTTGCGCATTTTACCGGAGATATGAGCAGTAACCACGTGTCCGTTCTCAAGTTCTACGCGGAACATGGTGTTAGGTAACGTATCCAGTACGGTACCTTGCATTTCAATATTGTCTTCTTTGGCCATCGAATCCTCTGGGTGTACTACCTTTCAGTTGAACCGGCAAGATAATGCCCAATTCAACGATTTATGTAAAGAACCGTCGGCGATTTTGCCAACACTTTGCCGGGGTGCACGTCAGTCGCGCGCATCCGGTAAAATTAGGGTGTTTATGTGACGTCTGCGGGGGATTAGCGGGCTAAGAATCTGTATCAACCGGTTACACGCGCACGATTGAAAACAGTTCCGAGAGTGCGTTGAGATTCCCAGCCTGGCAATTCCGGCTCGTTATTGCGAAGCGCGGACGACATACCAAACTCGACCATTATACCACTTAATACGTCTTTATGTGTGCAAAACATCTCTGTGCGACTAAAAAAGGGTTTGTGTCTGCCAGCAGCCATCGCTGACAGGCTGGCACGCAAGGCTTTGTACATATTGCAGATAGTCGGCGCGCGGGATCTCCTGCGCCCCCAAAGAGGCCGTATGAGGGTTAAGTACCTGACAATCCACCAGACGGCCCTGATGTCTGAGGAAATGCTGACAAAATACCCAAAGTGCGGTTTTTGACGCATTCTGCTGACGGCTGAACATTGATTCGCCGCAGAAGATTTGCCCCATCGCCAGCCCATACATGCCACCTGCCAGCTGATGTTCGTCCCATACTTCAATGGAGTGGGCGTGGCCCAGTTCATACAATCGCAACCAGGCGCGCTTCATTTCAAAGGTGATCCAGGTGCCTTCCTCTCGACCGGTGGCACAGCCCTCGATCACCTCGGCAAATGACTCATTCATCGTCACCCGATAGGGCGAACGGCTGTGGAAACGCTTCATGCTCCGGCTGAGATGAAACTGCTCAGGCAACAGCACTGCACGGGGATCGGGCGACCACCAGAGAATCGGGTCGCCAGAAGAAAACCACGGAAAGATGCCGCGCTGATAAGCGTTAAGTAGCCGGGCAGGGGAGAGATCACCCCCCATGGCCAGCAGGCCGTTTGGCTCACGCAGCGCCATCTCCGGTGGGGGAAATTGCAAAGATTCCCGTGACAGTTGTACCAGTCTCATCGCGTTATGTTACCTATCAGCATTTCGCTAAGACTATAGCGCAATCCGCTGTCGGAAACGCCAGTACCGACCCGCTTTTGAGATTAATTCGGCATGACTTCCCTGTTCCACAATCACGCCATTATCCATCACGCAGATGCGATCCATCTGCTCCAGGCCGCTGAGCCGGTGGGTGACCATTATTACGGTCTTGCCAGCGGTCAGCCGCTGCAGCAGGGTGAGGATATACTGCTCGGTTGTGGCATCCAGTCCTTCGGTGGGTTCATCCAGCAGCCAGAGATCGCCGTCATGCAGTAACGCACGCGCCAGCGCCAGCCGACGCAGTTCGCCGCCTGACAGCGGGCGACCGCCTTCTCCCATCCAGGCGTTTAATCCTTCCGGGTTCTCAAGCAGGCGCTGCAGGCCGACGTCATTCAGCACGCGGCGTAACTGCTCATCAGTAGCATCGGGACAGGCCAGCAGTAGGTTATCACGCAGGCTCTGACTGAAGAGATGAACCCGCTGAGTCACCACGCTGATGCGCTGACGCAGCGCTGGCTCTGACCATGCGGTGATCGGCAGGTCATTCAGGCTGATAACACCGTGCTGGCTATCCCAGCCACGGGTTAACAGCGCCAGCAGAGTGGATTTGCCGCAGCCGGTCGGCCCCAGCAGTGCAATGTGTTCACCGGCTGCCACCTTAAGGGTAAAGCGGTTCAGCACCTTATCCGGGCGGTCGGGATAGCTGAAGTCGAGCTGATCGATAGCAACCGCGAGTCGTCCTGGCCGGGCGTCTGAATCTGCCGGAAAGGTGATAGCGGGTGACTGATCGATAATGTCATTGACTCGCTGAGCGGCATTTATCACCTGCGACATGGGCAGAAAGGCCCCTGCAACCGGTGCCAGCGCCTCGAAAGCAGCCAGCGCGCAAAACACCACCAGGGCAATCAGCGAGCCGGGCAACTGCTGCTGGCTGATTGTCGCCGCACTGAGCCAGAGCAACAGTGTGACGGTTACGCCGCTGATCAGCAGCAGCAGGCTCTGTGCCGCAGCCTGCAAGCGCTGTTGCTGGCTCTGAGCCTGCTGCCAGCGCTGTTCATCTTCATCAAGTTGCTGACGCCAGTCCCGCGAGGCACCGTACAGGGTGAGTTCAGCCTGAGCCGCCAGCCACTGCATCAGCTGTAAGCGCCAGCGGGCGCGCCCACGGGCAATCGCGCCGCCTGCGGGCGATCCCAGACGGTAAAACAGCGCTGGCATCACCACCAGGGTACTCAGCATGATGCCGCCCAGCGTCAGTGCAAGCTGAAGATCGATAAAGCTCATTCCGAGGGTAACCACGACAATCACCACCAGTGCGCCGATCAGCGGCGAGATGACGCGCAGATAGAGGTGATCCAGCGTATCGACATCGGCCACGAAGCGGTTGAGCAGATCCGCCTGCCGGAACCGCGAAAGCTGGCCTGGCGAAAGGGCCATCAGGCGGCTGAAGGTGTGGACACGCAGATGCTGAAGAACCCTGAATGTTGCATCGTGGCTAACCAGCCGTTCAGCATAGCGTGCGGCAGTGCGAATGATGGCGGCGCCACGTACGCCTGCCGCAGGCAGCATATAGTTGAAGGTATAGAGACCGGCTACGCCTGCCACTGACGAGGCGGCCAGAAACCAGCCTGAAAGCGTCAGCAGGCCGATGCTGGCCAGCAGGGTAACAATCGCCAGCACGATGCCCAGCGCCAGGCGATAAGGGTGGCGCAGCCAGAGACGAAGAAAAGGACGCAAGGCGGACATCAGCGAATCTCCTGTTGACGATGCTTCAGCATCTCACTGAACGCACCCGGCTGTTGCGACAGCTGCTGCCAGTTACCCTGTTGCACCAGCTTACCGGCTTCCATTACCCAGAGGGTCTGCCAGTGACTTAGCGTATCAATCTGATGGGTTATCATCAGCGTGGTCTGGCGGGCTGCCGCCTGGTTCAGCGCCAGCATCACATGACGTTCACTGAGCGCATCCAGGCTGGCTGCGGGTTCATCGAGCAGCAAAAAATGCGAGGATTTATAGAGTGCGCGCGCGACCGCGACCCGCTGCGCCTGACCCACCGACAGCTGATTACCGCCATCGCCGGGCTGGGTGTCAATGCCCTGGGGCAGCCGAGGCAGGAACTCATTAATGCCGCACGACTCCAGCAGCGCCGCAAAACGCTCGTCATCCCAGGCCGCATTCATCACGATATTGTCGCGCAAGGTGGCGGCCGGTAACTGAGGATTCTGTCCTACCCAACTGAGTTGCTGATGCCAGTCACTCCGTCGTATATCGCGAAGTTCAACGCCATTCGCTTTCAGCGAACCCTGATAAGGCAGAAAACCGAGCAGGGCGTTCATCAGGGCCGTTTTACCTGCCCCGCTTTGACCGACCAGCGCAATCTGTTCGCCAGGGACGACAGTAAAAGAGAGCGGGCCGCACAACACCTGACCATCAGGCGCACAGACACGCAGATCTTCGGCGGTAAGTGCGATTGAGCGATCGGCAGTGAAGGGCAACTGGCCTTCCTGCGGCGCGGTGGCAGGCGTCGCCTGCATAAAGGCTTCAAGGGCATCGGCACCGCCTACAGCCTGGGCTTTGGCGTGATAGAAAGCGCCGAGATCGCGCAGCGGCTGGAAAAACTCCGGGGCGAGGATCAGCACCAGAAAGCCGGCAAACAGCGTTACGCCATGGCCGTAATCACCGAAATGCAATTCGCCCAGATAGGAGAAACCAAAGTAGACGGCCACCACGGCAATCGCCAGCGAGGCAAAAAACTCCAGCACGGCAGAGGAGAGAAAGGCTAAGCGCAGCACTTCCATGGTGCGCTGGCGAAAATCGGTGGTGGCGGCGGCAACCGCCTCCTGCTCCGCTGCGCCACGATGAAACAGCCGCAGCGTCTCTCTGCCGCGCAGGCGGTCGAGAAAGTTACCGCTCAGGCGGGCCAGCACCAGGAAGTTCCGGCGGTTGGCCTCGGCCGCACCCATCCCGACCAGCGCCATAAACAGCGGAATCAGTGGCGCGGTGGCAAACAGGATCAGACCCGCCGTCCAGTTGAGCGGAAAAATAGTCAGCAGAATGCAGCAGGGGATCAGCACCGCCAGGGTCATCTGCGGCAGATAGCGCGCGTAATACTCCTGCATCTCTTCGATCTGCTCCAGCAGCAGCGTCGCCCAACTGCCGGCTGGCTTTCCCTGAATCCACGCCGGCCCCAGATCAGACAATCGGTCTAATACCTGCTGACGTAAAGCCTGACGGATAGCCTGTCCGGCACGATAACCGGTCAGTTCACGGGCATAGTTAATCAGGGCGCGGAGCACAAAGCAGAGCAGTAACAGCAGGATGCTGACAGTCAGGGCTTCGCGCGGCTGCTGGTCAACAATCAGAGCCTGCAGCAGCGAGGCCAGTAAACCCGCCTGAGCAATGATCAGAAGTGCACTTGCCATGCCCAGCAGGGTGTTGAGTCGCAACCAGCGACCGGCGAAATGACGTTGCTGACGAAGCCAGCGGGTAAGATGCTGCTGCCGCGATTTGTCCATGCGAGACCATGATGAATGTCGATGACGGGTGAAAATGGAAAGACATTTCCATCTCTTCAGGCGCAAGAATCTAGCATGAGAGCAATAAAAAAGGCGACGGAAAAACCGTCGCCTGGAACATTTGAGATCAGAGGGTTAACAACTTACTGATCGTTTTTAACCAGTCCGTCAAGAAAGCGTTCGGCGTCTAACGCGGCCATACAGCCGGTGCCCGCAGAGGTGATCGCCTGACGATAGATATGGTCCATCACATCGCCTGCCGCAAAGACGCCAGGGATGCTGGTCTGAGTGGCGTTGCCGTGCAGACCTGACTGAACTTTGATGTAACCGTTCTCCAGCGCCAGCTGACCCTCAAAAATGGCCGTATTCGGGCTGTGTCCGATAGCAACAAAAAGACCCGCCACCTCCAGCGCTTCTGTCTCATCACTGTTCTGGGTAGAACGCAGCGTCAGACCGGTGACACCCATCTGATCGCCCACCACTTCTTCCAGCGTGCGATGGGTGTGCAGCACGATATTGCCATTGCGCACTTTTTCCATCAGGCGGTCGATCAGGATCTTCTCTGCGCGGAAGCTGTCACGACGGTGAATAAGGTGCACTTCAGCCGCAATATTTGCCAGGTAGAGCGCCTCTTCCACAGCCGTGTTGCCACCGCCAATCACCGCGACTTTCTGGTTGCGATAGAAGAAGCCGTCACAGGTTGCACAGGCAGAGACGCCTTTGCCTTTGAAGGCCTCTTCGGAAGGCAGACCGAGGTAGCGCGCTGACGCACCGGTGGCGATGATCAGGGCATCTGCCGTGTATTCGCCACTGTCACCCGTGAGGCGGAACGGACGGTTCTGCAAATCGACGGTGTGAATGTGATCGAAAATGATCTCAGTATTAAATTTTTCGGCATGCTCATGCATCCGCTCCATCAGCGATGGACCTGTCAGATCGTGCGGGTCGCCCGGCCAGTTCTCCACCTCGGTGGTAGTGGTCAGCTGTCCGCCTTTTTCCAGACCCGTGATCAGTACTGGGTTCAGATTGGCGCGTGCAGCATAAACGGCTGCGGTATAACCCGCTGGGCCGGAGCCCAGAATGAGTAACTTACTGTGTTTGGCCGTACTCATGCGTTCCTCAGTTTCATTCGGCTGACATAGCCTGCGATTGTAGGGAATATCCGGCGACAATGACAAGGCTTCGGCAATTTTGTTAACGATAGCTGCAAACGGCGTAGACGATGAGCGACGGTTTTGCCTGGCCAATGCGCCAAAAGGGGGCAAAACTCGGGTTAGAGGGGTGCAATAGTGGAAAAATAGTCATTTAAAAACAGATACCCAGCGAACTGTCTGGCATCTTGTCCTGAATTTGGTGATTTTACTTTGACAATCGCCTGCGCTTTTGCGAAAACATTATCAGAAGCGAATAACATTTATCGGAACAAAACAGGTTTTCATCGCCCGTTTTGCACGTAACGCCGAATAAAAGCAGCCTGATATGGATAATGACGCATGATGTGGACAGACAACATGCGTCATATCGATAGGTGTCAGAACACAGGCTCTGTTAGCTCACTTCAGAAATGCCCCGAACAATGAGCGTTTTCAGGGCGTGGCAGGTAAAGGGAAGGAATTAAGAGAGACAATAATAATGGTAGACAATAAGAAACGCCCCGGGAAAGACCTCGACAGAATTGACAGGAACATTCTGAATGAACTTCAGAAAGATGGTCGCATTTCAAACGTAGAGCTTTCCAAACGCGTAGGCTTATCGCCTACGCCATGTCTTGAGCGCGTGCGTCGTCTCGAACGTCAGGGATTTATTCTTGGCTACACCGCGCAGTTGAACCCGCACTATCTGGATGCGTCGCTGCTGGTGTTCGTTGAGATTACTCTGAATCGTGGTGCACCGGATGTGTTTGAGCAATTTAACGCCGCTGTGCAAAAACTTGAGGAAACTCAAGAGTGTCACCTCGTTTCCGGCGATTTCGACTACCTGCTGAAAACGCGCGTACCTGATATGTCAGCCTACCGTAAGCTGCTGGGTGAAACCCTGTTGCGCCTGCCGGGCGTAAACGACACGCGTACGTATGTGGTGATGGAAGAGGTTAAACAGAGCAATCGACTGGTGATCAAAACTCGCTGATGCGGGGCAGGTGCAAAACCTGTGAGATTTCGGTACACTCCTGTGCATTCATACAGGATCAGCGTCGGGCTCGCCCGGCGCTGTTGCTTCTTACTTTACAGGCACCTGGAGAGTCCTCTTGAGCCAGGAATATACAGAAGATAAAGACGTTTCGTTACAATCGATGAGCAGTGGACGTCGTCTGCTGGAAGCAATGCTCATTCTGGTGGCGCTGTTTGCCATCTACCTGATGGTTTCTCTGGTCAGTTTTAACCCTTCCGACCCGAGCTGGTCGCAAACGGCCTGGCATGAACCTATCCATAATATCGGCGGCAGCGTCGGTGCCTGGCTGGCTGACACCTTACTCTTCATCTTTGGTGTGATGGCGTATGCCATTCCGCCCGTCATCCTGGGACTGTGCTGGATTGCTTTCCGTCAGCGCGACAGCCAGGACTACTTTGACTACTTTGCCGTCGGGCTGCGCTTAATTGGCGTCCTCGCGCTGGTGGTGACGACCTGTGGTATGGCGGCGCTGAATGCCGATGATATCTGGTACTTTGCCTCGGGCGGCGTGATCGGCAGCCTGGTCAGTAATGCTATTGCACCCTGGTTCAGTCCGGCTGGCGGCACGCTGATGCTGCTCTGCGTCTGGGCGGCGGGCATTACCCTTTACACCGGCTGGTCATGGCTCACCATTGCAGAAAGAATTGGTGGCGTAGTCATGGGCGTACTGACGTTTGCCAGCAACCGCTCTCGTCACGATGAACCCTGGCAGGAAGAGGATGACGAGCGGGACGCGCGTGAATACGCGGATGTGCCTGAGCTTCATGCCGCCGATCAGGATGATGATGTGCTGCTTTCTGCCCCACGTGCAGCTGCTGAGCCTGCGGCGTCACAGCAGGATCCGCTGCTGGCTAAAGCTGCAGCAGCCACCAGTGCGGCAGTCGCGGCCACCGCTGAAGCCGCCGAGGTGACCCTCGCCCCTGCAGCCACGGTGACGCCAGCATCTGTCGCTGCACCTGCTGCTGCGGTTACAGCTTCGGCGCCTGCCGCGTCAGCGACATCCATCCCTGCATCACCGTCTGCACAACCTGCGCCTGCGTACGCACAGAGCGCGCCAGCTCCGCAGAGTGTGGCGAATTCCCCGGCGCAGAGTGCTTCTGCACCCGCAGACTCACCACCGCTTTATCATTTTGAAATGCCAGACGACGCTCCGGCTACGCCGTCGTTCAGTGCTTACGACGATGATGAACCTAAAATGGGTAACTGGCGGGATACGTCAGCCATCCCTGCGGCGGCAGCGGCAGCCCAGGCAACGGCAGCCCAGGCAACGGCAGCCCAGGCAACAACGCGTACTGCGCCTGTTTTTGATTTAGCCCCTGAAACCAATCTCAATCCGCAGGTTAAACAAGGTATCGGCCCGGCACTGCCGCGTCCTAACCCGGTAAAACTGCCAACCCGTCGTGAGCTGGCCTCTTATGGCATTAAGCTGCCTTCTCAGCGCATGGCAGAAGAGAAAGCGAAAACGGAAGAGACCGAACCGGTTAGTGCTGGCTCCGTTTCCTCTGCTCCGGATGCTGAAGAGGCGCTGCAGCAGGCTGAACTGCGACAGGCTTTCCAGTCTGAACAGCAGCAGCGTTACGGCACCAGCTGGCAGCAGGACGAGGAAGATGAACAGGATGCACAGCAGCAGGATGCACTGGCCCGTCAGTTCGCCGAGCAGCAACAGCAGCGCTATGAACCAGAAGTGAAAAAAGAGCCGGTATTCAATATTGATACCGCCTTAGCGTTTGATTTTTCACCGATGAAAGATCTGGTGGATGATAGTCCTTCTGAACCGCTGTTTACCATTGCGGCGACGCCAGAACCTGAAGCTCCAGCGGTTTCACACGAACCCTGGCAGCAGGTGAGTGAGGTTTCAAGACCTCAGGCTCCGGCTCATGTTCCTGCACCAGCCAGCTTTGCCCCGGCAGAGCCTGCCTATAGCGCCCCGACAGCACCGTCTGAACCTGACTATGCTGCGCCTGCGGCAACCTCTGCGCCCGCTTATGGTGCCCCTGCGGCTCCTCAGGCTCCGGCTTACTCTGCGCCTGGCTATGGCACGCCAGCGGCAGCGCCGGTTCAGCCGGTGGAAGAGGCGAAACCTTCACTGCATGACAGCCTGATTCATCCATTCCTGATGCGTCACGAGCAGCCGCTGGAGAAACCTTCCACGCCACTGCCTTCGCTGGATCTGCTGACCGCACCGCCTGAAGAGGAAGAGCCGGTTGATATGTTCTCGCTGGAGCAGACTGCCCGTCTGGTGGAGTCGCGCTTAGGCGATTATCGCGTTAAAGCGGAGGTGGTCGGTATCTCGCCTGGCCCGGTTATTACCCGTTTCGAACTTGACCTGGCACCAGGCGTTAAAGCGGCGCGTATCTCCAATCTGTCCCGCGATCTGGCGCGTTCGCTGTCGACGGTAGCGGTTCGTGTGGTGGAAGTGATCCCAGGCAAACCTTACGTAGGTCTGGAACTGCCAAACAAGCATCGTCAGACCGTCTATCTGCGTGAAGTGCTGGATTGCCCTAAATTCCGCGACAACCCTTCACCGCTGGCCGTCGTGCTGGGTAAAGACATTGCCGGTCAGCCGGTGGTGGCCGATCTGGCGAAAATGCCACACTTACTGGTCGCCGGTACCACCGGTTCCGGTAAATCTGTGGGCGTGAACGCCATGATTATCAGCATGCTGTATAAGGCGACGCCGGAAGAAGTTCGCTTCATCATGATCGACCCGAAAATGCTTGAGCTGTCGGTCTATGAAGGTATTCCGCATCTGCTGACCGAAGTGGTCACAGACATGAAGGATGCTGCCAATGCGCTGCGCTGGAGCGTCGGTGAAATGGAGCGTCGCTACAAGCTGATGTCGGCGCTGGGCGTGCGTAATCTGGCGGGCTACAACGAAAAAGTGGAACAGGCCGAAGCGATGGGTCGTCCGATTCCCGATCCGTTCTGGAAGCCGGGCGACAGCATGGATATGACGCCGCCGGTTCTGGAGAAGCTGCCTTATATTGTTGTGATGGTCGATGAGTTTGCTGACCTGATCATGGCAGTCGGTAAAAAGGTGGAAGAGCTGATTGCGCGCCTGGCACAGAAAGCCCGTGCTGCCGGCATCCATCTGGTACTGGCGACACAGCGTCCATCTGTGGATGTCATTACCGGTCTGATCAAAGCGAACATTCCGACGCGTATCGCCTTTACCGTTTCCAGCAAAATTGACTCACGTACCATTCTCGATCAGGGCGGCGCGGAGTCATTGCTGGGTATGGGTGACATGCTCTACATGCCGCCGAACTCCTCGCTGCCGATTCGTGTTCACGGTGCGTTTGTTCGTGACCAGGAAGTGCATGCAGTGGTTCAGGACTGGAAAGCGCGTGGTCGTCCGCAATATATCGACAGCATTACGGCGGGCGAAGAGAGCGAAAGTGCAGGTGGTATCGACAGTGATGAGGAGCTCGATCCGCTGTTCGATCAGGCGGTCGGTTTTGTGGTCGATAAGCGCCGAGCGTCGATTTCAGGCGTTCAGCGTCAGTTCCGCATCGGTTATAACCGCGCGGCACGTATCATTGAACAGATGGAAGCGCAGGGCATTGTTTCTGCACCAGGACACAATGGTAACCGTGAAGTGCTGTCGCCACCGCCACACGATATGTAGTGGCTAAATGTTTTGAAACACAACGCAATGAGCCAGTTCCGACTGGCTCATTGTTTTTATGCGGTTAAACCCCATATCTGAATCAGCTTTCGGTTTTTTCCTCTGTTCTGATGGCGGAACGGCGGCCAGGCTTAATGCAGTTATCGATGGGAACGTTTAAATAAGGAATTGAAGCAGATGAAATTACGCGTAATCGCTCTGGGCCTGTTGGCCACCTTTTCTTCAGCCAGCGTTCTGGCTGATGCTTCCAGTGATCTGCAACAGCGCCTGAACAAGGTCAGCAGCTTCCACGCCAGCTTCACCCAAAAAGTGACCGACAGCAGCGGCGCGAATGTGCAGGACGGCGAAGGCGAATTGTGGGTAAAACGTCCCAGCCTGTTTAACTGGCACATGACCGCGCCGGACGAAAGCATCATCATCTCCGACGGTAAATCGCTGTGGTTCTACAACCCGTTTGTTGAGCAGGCGACAGTCAGCCTGTTGCAGAATGCGACCAGCAACACGCCCTTTATGCTGATTGCCCGCAACCAGTCAAATGACTGGAAGCAGTACAATATCAAACAGCAGGGTGACAATTTTGAACTGACACCTAAGAACAGCGACGGCAACCTGAAACAGTTCACCATCCAGGTGACGTCCAGCGGGACCATCAACCGCTTCAGTGCTATCGAGCAGGATGGCCAGCGCAGCGATTACCAGCTGAAAAGCCAGCAGAATGGCGCTATCAGCCCGGATAAATTCACGTTCACACCGCCAAAAGGCGTGACGGTGGACGACCAACGTCAGTGAGGTCACGGTGAGTAACCTGTCCCTGGATTTTTCCACCGAAAATTTCAAACCTCTGGCCGCGCGTATGCGGCCAGAAACATTGAAACAGTACATTGGTCAGCAACATCTGCTGGGCGCAGGCAAACCTCTGCCGCGCGCGATTGAAGCAGGGCACCTGCATTCAATGATCCTGTGGGGACCTCCCGGGACCGGCAAGACCACGCTGGCTGAGATCATTGCCCATTACGGTAACGCCGATGTGGAACGTATTTCGGCCGTCACCTCCGGCGTAAAAGAGATCCGTGAGGCGATTGAGCGGGCCCGTCAGAATAAACATGCCGGGCGGCGCACGATCCTGTTTGTGGACGAGGTCCATCGGTTCAACAAGAGCCAGCAGGATGCCTTTCTGCCCCATATCGAAGATGGCACCATTACCTTTATTGGTGCGACCACCGAAAACCCCTCTTTTGAACTTAACTCTGCGTTGTTGTCACGCGCCCGCGTTTACCTGCTGAAATCACTAACCCTGGAAGATATTGAGCAGGTGCTGGATCAGGCGATGCAGGATAAAGCGCGAGGTTATGGGGACAGTGACATCGTGCTGCCGGACAACACACGCAGGATGATCGCTGAACTGGTTAATGGTGATGCACGTCGGGCGCTGAACACGCTGGAGATGATGGCTGATATGGCCGAAATCACCGCATCAGGTCAGCGAGAACTGACGCCGCAGCTGCTTAACGAAGTCTCTGGTGAGCGATCCGCGCGGTTTGATAATAAAGGCGATCGTTTTTACGATCTGATTTCTGCACTGCACAAATCGGTACGCGGCTCCGCACCGGATGCGGCGCTCTACTGGTATGCGCGCATTATCACTGCGGGCGGCGATCCGCTCTATGTGGCTCGTCGGTTGCTGGCAATCGCCTCCGAAGATGTCGGCAACGCCGATCCGCGCGGTATGCAGGTGGCGATTGCGGCCTGGGATTGCTTTACGCGCGTCGGTCCGGCAGAAGGGGAGCGTGCGATTGCCCAGGCCATTGTTTATCTGGCTTGCGCGCCTAAAAGTAATGCGGTCTACAACGCGTTTAAAGCCGCAATGCGTGATGCGCGCGACCATCCCGATTACGATGTGCCGGAACATCTGCGCAATGCCCCGACTAAGCTGATGAAAGAGATGGGCCTGGGTAAAGAATACCGTTATGCCCATGATGAAACCAACGCCTATGCCGCGGGTGAAGTCTATTTTCCGCAGGAACTGGCCAGCGCGCGCTATTACACCCCAACCCAGCGCGGGCTTGAAGGCAAGATTGGTGAAAAGCTAAGCTGGCTGGCTGAGCAGGATCAAAATAGCCCGACAAAACGCTACCGCTGAAACAGACGTTACGGTAATGTGGGCAATGTTTTCAACGCATTCCGCTGGAATGCGTCCCTTCGTTCAACCAACTTTTTATACACAGGATAAGCATGCTCGATCCCAATCTGCTGCGTAACGAGCCAGACGCAGTCGCAGAAAAACTGGCACGCCGGGGATACAAACTGGATGTGGAAACGCTGCGTTCGCTTGAAGAGCGTCGCAAAGTGCTGCAGGTGGAAACAGAAAATCTGCAGGCAGAGCGTAACTCCCGATCCAAATCCATCGGTCAGGCCAAAGCACGTGGGGAAGACATCGAGCCGCTGCGTCAGGAAGTGAACGCGCTGGGCGAACGCCTGGATGCCGCAAAAGCAGAACTGGATGAACTGCAGAATCAAATCCGTGACTTCTCACTGGCACTGCCGAACATTCCGGCCGATGAAGTGCCGTTGGGCAAAGATGACAGCGAAAACCAGGAAGTGAGCCGCTGGGGTACCCCGCGCGAGTTCAGCTTCCCGGTTAAAGATCACGTTGAGCTGGGTGAAGCGGCTAAAGGCCTGGATTTTGCGTCTGCCGTGAAACTGACCGGTTCACGCTTTGTGGTCATGCAGGGGCAGATTGCCCGCCTGCACCGTGCACTGAGTCAGTTTATGATTGACCTGCACACCGAGCAGCATGGCTACCTTGAAACCTACGTGCCTTATCTGGTTAACCACGAAACGCTTTACGGTACCGGACAGCTGCCTAAGTTTGGCGAAGACCTGTTCCACACCCGTCCGCTGGAAGAGGAGTCAGACAGCAGCAACTATGCGTTAATTCCTACTGCGGAAGTGCCGCTGACTAACCTGGTGCGTGATGAGATCCTCGAAGAGGATAGCCTGCCGGTTAAACTGACTGCGCATACGCCGTGCTTCCGTTCTGAAGCGGGTTCTTACGGTCGTGACACGCGTGGCCTGATCCGTATGCACCAGTTCGACAAAGTTGAGATGGTGCAGATCGTCACGCCGGAGCAGTCAATGGATGCCCTGGAAGAGCTGACCGGTCACGCTGAGAAAGTGCTGCAGCTGCTGAACCTGCCATATCGTAAGGTTTTACTCTGCACCGGCGATATGGGCTTTGGATCGACTAAAACTTACGATCTGGAAGTCTGGCTACCGGCGCAGAATACCTATCGTGAAATTTCATCCTGTTCCAACATGGGTGATTTCCAGGCGCGTCGTATGCAGGCGCGTTGCCGCAACAAACAGGATAAGAAACCGCGTCTGGTTCATACCCTGAATGGCTCAGGGCTGGCCGTAGGCCGTACCCTGGTGGCGGTGCTGGAAAATTATCAGCAGGAAGATGGCCGCATCACTGTGCCTGAGGTTTTACGCCCCTATATGAATGGCGTCGAAATTATCGGCTAAGCAACAGTAACTCTCTGAACCCGGCCATGGCCGGGTTTTTTTATGTTATTGCTCCGGAAAAACTGTTCTGTCAGGCCTCATTTTAATCACAAATAAACGTTATCGATACCAGCTAGGCCGGAATGGCTAAAAACCTAATTTTTCATAGAGATAGCATTTAGCGACCTGCCGCTTCTTACGATTGTAACCCACTGAAGATTAGTAAATTAAATTGTCGCACAGCAAAATGTGCTGCCGTTAAAGTTCGCCCATTGACTTTAAAAAGGCCAGTGGCAAACTGCGCGCAATTTCCTTCATTTGCTCTGGTTTCTATCCCCTATGTCAACCTGGTCACGCCCCGTGATATTGCTGCTTTGCGGCCTGATGTTAATGACTGTCGCAATTGCCGTGCTGAATACGCTCGTTCCACTGTGGCTGACGCATGACTTACTGACAACCTGGCAGGTGGGCATCGTAAGCTCCTCCTATTACACCGGTAACCTCGCAGGAACTCTGCTGGCTGGCTGGTTAATCAGGCATTACGGCTTCAACCGCAGCTACTACCTGGCTACCTTGATGTTTGCCGTCGCAACCCTGTGCCTGGCGATGATGTCGGGTTTCTGGGCATGGAGTTCAATGCGTTTCATCGCCGGTGTCGGCTGTGCGCTGATGTGGGTGGTGGTCGAGAGCGCACTTCTGTGCAGCGGAACGGTACGTAATCGGGGACAACTGCTGGCGGCCTATATGGTTGTCTATTACATCGGCACCGTGACAGGCCAGTTGCTGGTCAGCAAACTGTCTACGGAATTACTCAGCGTGATTCCGTGGGTGACGTCGCTGGTCTTCTGCGCCGTGCTGCCGCTGGTCTTTACTCGCGTCTCCGCCAGCGGTGAAGCGACAGAAGCCGCTCCGGCCCGCATCTGGCCGATGCTGCGTCGCCGTAGCTCACGCCTGGGCATCAATGGCTGCATTATCTCTGGCATCCTTCTGGGCTCGCTTTATGGCCTGATGCCGCTTTACCTGTCACATCAGGGAATGAGTGATGCCAATGTGGGTTACTGGATGGCGTTGCTGGTCAGCGCAGGCATTGTGGGCCAGTGGCCCATTGGCCGTCTGGCCGATCGTTTTGGTCGCATGCTGGTGCTGCGAGTTCAGGTCTTTGTGGTTATCCTGGGTGCGATGGCCATGTTAACCAATGCCGCGATGGCACCAGCGCTATTTGTTCTGGGGCTGGCAGGCTTCACACTCTATCCGGTGGCGATGTCCTGGGCTTGCGAGACGGTCGCACATCATGAACTGGTAGCGATGAATCAGGCACTGCTGATGAGTTATACCGTGGGCAGTCTGGCTGGACCGGCAATGACCTCTGTTCTGATGCAGAATTATTCTGACCAGCTGCTGTTCGTGATGATCGCTGCTGTGGCGCTGATTTATCTGGTGATGCTGCTGCGCAAAGCGAATCATCAGGCTACGCCAGTGGCACATGCCTGATCGCTGAACAGCAAAAAGGGAGCGTTAAGCTCCCTTTTTTGTGGCAGATTCTTCAGTACATCACTTCGTGGCCATAGCTGGCGAGAATGTTTTTCACGCGATCCATTGTCTCTTTGCTCGGTGGCTTCACCCCGTCCAGCTTGTACTCTTCACCCATCGCAATCCATTTATGCTTACCCAGCTCATGATAGGGCAGCAATTCAATCTTCTCAACGTTCTCCATGTCACGCGTGAATTCACCCAAGCGATGCGCGGTGTCATCATCGTCGGAATAGCCGGGCACCACGACAAAACGGATCCATGTCCGTTTGCCTTTTTTCTGCAGGTAACGGGCAAAGTCCAGCGTACGGTGATTGGAGACACCCACCAGAATCTGATGCACGTCGTCATTCATCTGTTTCAGGTCGAGCATCACTAAGTCGGTAACGTCGAGCAGTTCATCGATCACCGGATCATAGCGGCGTACGAAGCCGTTGGTGTCGAGACAGGTATGAATACCTTCGGCCTTGCAGGCACGGAACCAGTCGCGCACAAATTCAGCCTGAAGAATGGCTTCACCGCCTGAGGCCGTGACGCCGCCACCAGAGGCGTTCATAAAATGGCGATAGGAGAGTACATCCGCCATCAGCGCTTCGACGCTGATCTCTTTGCCCCCGTGCGTATCCCAGGTGTCGCGGTTGTGACAGTAGAGGCAGCGCATCAGGCAGCCCTGGAAGAAGGTGATAAAACGGATACCGGGACCATCGACGGTGCCGCAGGATTCAAATGAGTGGATACGACCGTTAACTGACATTGCGATGTTTTCTCCAGTGAGTCTGCCGGGACAGACGGCGCAATCTCTGTTGCGCTCAGGGGCAGGAAATCGATTCTGGTGGGAACCTTGATGGAGATGACCACCAGAACAGACTTTTAATTAAAAGGCTCCGCGAGGAGCCTTTTTTATCAGGTAGAGCAGTAATTACAGTGACTGAGTGAAGGTTCGGGTAATCACATCCTGCTGCTGCTCTTTAGTCAGTGAGTTAAAGCGTACAGCGTAACCGGAAACGCGAATGGTCAGCTGCGGATATTTCTCTGGATGTTCCATCGCATCCAGCAGCATTTCACGGTTCATAACGTTAACGTTGAGGTGCTGACCGCCTTCGATGCTGGCTTCGTGATGGAAGTAACCATCCATCAGACCGGCAAGGTTGGTTTTCCGCACGTTATCATCTTTACCCAGCGCGTTTGGTACGATTGAGAAGGTATAGGAGATACCATCTTTCGCATAGGCAAACGGCAGTTTCGCGACGGAAGTCAGTGAGGCAACTGCACCTTTCTGGTCACGACCATGCATCGGGTTAGCACCTGGTCCAAACGGTGCGCCAGCGCGACGTCCATCTGGTGTGTTACCGGTTTTCTTACCATATACCACGTTCGAAGTAATGGTCAGAACAGACTGCGTTGGCACGGCATTACGATAGGTGTTCAGCTGCTGAATTTTCTTCATGAAGCGTTCAACCAGATCGCAGGCCAGGTCATCTACCCGTGAGTCGTTGTTACCGAACTGCGGATATTCGCCTTCAATATCGAAGTCGATGGCCAGACCATCTTCGTCACGAATTGGTTTCACTTTGGCATATTTAATGGCAGAAAGTGAATCCGCAGCGACGGAGAGACCCGCGATACCACAGGCCATAGTGCGGTAGACATCCCGATCATGTAAGGCCATCAGCGCCGCTTCGTAGCTGTATTTATCATGCATGTAGTGAATGATGTTCAGCGAAGTCACATACTGTTTTGCCAGCCAGTCCATGAAGTGATCCATACGCTCCATGACGGTGTCGAAATCCAGTACGTCGTCGCTGATTTTGTCGCCTTTCGGTCCAACCTGCATTTTCAGCTTTTCATCCACGCCGCCGTTGATTGCGTAGAGCAGCGTTTTCGCCAGGTTGGCACGTGCGCCAAAGAACTGCATTTGTTTGCCGACAATCATCGGGCTCACGCAGCAGGCGATTGCGTAGTCATCATTGTCGAAATCAGCACGCATCAGGTCATCGTTCTCATACTGCAAAGATGAGGTATCGATAGAGACTTTAGCGGCATATTTTTTGAAATTAATCGGCAGTTTTTCTGACCACAGGATGGTCATGTTCGGCTCAGGTGAAGGACCCATGGTGTAGAGGGTATTCAGGAAGCGAAACGTACTTTTTGAGACCAGGGTACGGCCATCAACGCCCATACCTGCCAGGGATTCCGTTGCCCAGATTGGGTCACCTGAGAACAGCTCATCATATTCAGGTGTGCGCAGGAAGCGAACCATACGCAGTTTCATCACCAGATGGTCAATCAGTTCCTGTGCCTGCTCTTCAGTCAGTTTACCGGCTTTAAGGTCACGTTCGATGTAAACATCAAGGAAGGTTGAGACGCGGCCAAATGACATGGCAGCACCGTTTTGTGATTTAACTGCAGCCAGGTAGCCATAGTAAGTCCACTGTACTGCTTCAACCGCATTGGTAGCCGGACCGGAGATGTCATGGCCATATTTTGCTGCCATCTCTTTGATCTGGGCCAGCGCATGATGCTGGTCAGAAATCTCTTCACGCAGACGAATAGTCGCTTCCAGATTAACGCCATTCTCTAAATCTTCCTGCAGTGAGGCAAACTGAGCGAATTTATCCGCCATCAGGAAATCGATGCCGTACAGCGCCACACGACGATAGTCACCGATAATACGGCCACGGCCATAAGCATCAGGAAGGCCGGTCAGGATACCTGATTTACGGCAGCGCAAAATGTCCGGTGTATAAACATCGAACACGCCCTGGTTGTGCGTTTTGCGATATTCGGTGAAGATTTTTTTCAGTGAAGGGTCGAGTTCACGGCCATACACTTTGCATGACCCTTCGACCATTTTGATGCCGCCATAAGGAATGATGGCGCGTTTTAATGGCGCTTCGGTCTGCAGACCAACAATTTTTTCCAGTGGCTTAATGATGTAACCCGCGTCGTGCGAGGTAATGGTTGAGGCGAGATCGGTGTCGAAGTCGACTGGCGCGTGGGTGCGGTTCTCAATTTTGATGCCTTCCAGCACGCTTTCCCACAGTTTGGTGGTCGCTTCGGTGGCACCCGCCAGGAATGACTCGTCACCTTCATATGGGGTGTAGTTTTTCTGAATGAAGTCGCGCACATTGACGCTATTCTGCCATTCGCCTTCAGCAAATCCTTCCCATGCTGAAGCCAGTTTTGCATTAAGTTCGGTCATAATATACCTGCCTTATATGAGGAGACTTTACGGTCGGGCACAGCCAACTTCCTGTGCCGTCAAAAATGCGTTTAATGAACCTGGTCACCTTTACGGAGATAGATAACCCAGTAGGTCAACCCAACCAGAACGCCGCCGCCGATAATGTTTCCGATGGTCACGGGAATCAGGTTGTCGATAATAAAGTTACTGAGGGTCAGCGAGTGAAACTGTGCCGCCGTGGTGCCAGCTGCCTGCCAGAATTCAGGTGTCGCGAAGTCACGAATAGCAATGGCATAGGGTATAAGAAACATGTTGGCGATACTGTGTTCGAAACCGCTTGCGACAAACATCGCAACAGGCAGAATCATCACGACCAGCTTATCGGTCAGGGTGCGGCCTGAGTAACTCATCCAGACGGCGAGACAGACCAGCAGATTGGCCAATGTACCCAGACAAACCGCTTCTATGAAGGTGTGATGCATCTTGTGATCGGCGGTTTGCAGGACATTCAATCCCCAGGCGCCATTCGCGACCATGTGCTGTCCGGCAAACCACATCAGAGCGACAAAGAAGAGTGCACCTGCAAGGTTACCGGCGTAGACGTTAATCCAGTTGCGGGCCAGCTGTCCCCAGCTGATGCGGCCACTGGCTTTGGCGACAACGATTAATACAGTAGAGGTAAAAAGGTCGGCACCGCATACCACGACCAGCATTAAGCCGAGTGAAAAGCAGATACCTCCAATCAGTTTGGCTATGCCGTAGGGCATCGCGCCGCTACCGGTGGTCGCTGTAATATAAAAAACGAATGCGATTGAGATAAATACGCCGGCGTTTATTGCCAGAAAGAAGGTCGTAAAAGGATGTTTGGTTGCTTTATAGATACCCGCGTCTTCGGCCACTTTCGCCATCGCGGCGGGTAATAAAAGATTAAAAGGGTTGTCAGTTTTCACACTAACTTACTCCTGAAGTTGTCTGAAAAAATACTAACAAAGGAGTATAGGTCAGTAATTGATATGGATCATGTTTGCCAGGGTGGTAACCCACTGGTCGCAAATTAATGAGAAAATAATGAGTTAACTAGCTGAATATAGACAAATAAATTTATTTTAAAAATACAAAAATATTTTAATATAAAGTGATGCGCCACTTTTTTAGTTCAGCCTGTGTTATTAATTAATGGCTTATATGTTAATTAAAATGATGTGATGTAATGGGACGGAATTTTAAAGTAGCTAATGTTTCATAGAGAAAGTGGGGAAGGATGGCACCAGATAAATCCAGTGCCATGTTTAACCGTCTGCTTTCAGTCTGACGCGTCAGGGCTTACGCGTTTTTCCAGTAGTGACGTTTGGCGTTTTGCAGTTTTTCGTAGGCGGCAAGCAGCGACTGATGGGCAGGGAAGGCCTGCAGCTCATCATCAACAGCCTGAAGGCCGTTAAACGGATTCTCACCACTGATCGCGGCGGAGGCTGCTTCCATTGCGCTCTCACCATACATCCGCAGGAAAGCGTGATGATACTGCAATGGATCACGCTCATCTTCCATAGCCAGTAACAGCAGGGTCTGCAGGCAACGATAGTAGTTAGCGCGCTCTGGCGTAAAGATTGAGCTGTTAAACTCCATCGTCCATTCTGTCCAGATCAATGCCTGATCCAGATCGCCGCCCGCCAGCGCCAGCATCGCTTTTAATTCGCCAACACGCAGCGTGTACCAGCCATTGTCTTTACCGGTCGCCAGACCCAGCAGCTCACGAACGCGGGTGAAGTCGTCAAAGCCTTCATCATCAAGCTGTCCAATCAGATCCAGATACTCTTCCGGATTCCAGTTGCTGTCAGGCAGGGCCAGCAGGGTTTCACGCATGCCCGCTCCCATGCTGTTGTTCGCCAGGAACAGGTCTTCTGCCGGGTAGATATCAGACATGCCTGGCACGATGATGCGGCAGGCATAGACACCCAGATGCTCGTAGTCTGCAATATAGACTTCCTGATCTTCCGAGGCGAAGATTGCCATCAGCGTGGCGAATTCCTGTTCGGTGCTGCCCGCGAATGACCAGTCGACAAAAGGATAATCCGCAGTTTCTTTAAACAGATCCCAGGAGATCAGGCCGCTTGAATCGATGAAGTGTGTTTCAAGGTTGGCATGCTCAGCCACTTCTTCGTCATCAAAGGTCGGTGGGGTAAACACATCCAGATCTTTGAGGCTTCGGCCCTGCAGCAACTCGGTAACGGTACGCTCCAGCGCCACACCGAAATCAGGGTGAGCACCAAATGAGGCAAAACAGGTTCCGTTGGTTGGGTTAAACAGCACCACGCAGATAACCGGATATTTACCGCCGAGAGAGGCGTCATAAGCGAAAATCGGGAAGCCTTCCGCTTCAAGACGTGCAATGGCTTCGATCACCTCAGGATAACGCTGCATCACGTCATCAGGAATCGCAGGCAGGCTGATCGCTTCAGCAATAATGCGGTTTTTAATATAGCGCTCAAACACTTCAGACAGCCCCTGAACACGCGCTTCGTTCGCGGTATTACCTGCCGACATGCCGTTTGAGACATAGAGGTTGCCGATAATATTCATCGGGATATAGACAGTCTGCTGGTCGGACTGACGGGTAAAGGGCAGGGCGCAGATACCACGTTCAGTATTCCCGGACTGCAGATCAATCAGGCCGGAAGCCGTCAGGGCATTATCGGGATCGTAAAATGCGCGCAGGCGCGGATCCAGAATACCTTCAGGTAAGGACTCATCATCAGGTAACGCAAACCATTTTTCATTGGGATAGTGAACAAAATCGCCGTTAGCGATCTTTTTTCCCAGCCAGAAGTCAGCAAAAAAATAGTTAGTTGAGAGACGCTCGAAATACTCGCCCAGCGCGGAGGCCAGCGCCGCTTTTTTACTGGCGCCCTTGCCGTTAGTAAAACAGAGCGGGCAATCGCGGTCGCGGATATGCACTGACCAGACATGGGGGACAGGATTCAGCCAGGATGCTTCTTCAATGTTAAAGCCAAGATCCTGCAGCTTGTTCTGGAAACGCGCAATGGAGTCTTCCAGTGCGGCATCTTTGCCCGGGATAAATGTTTGCGTCATAGTGCCGCTCTCTCAGTTGTCATAGGGTGCGTAAAGCGCGCAATGATACGGATTTTGCTAACAGACCGCTATCAGGGCGGGACATTTTTACCGGCTTACTTTACCGGCTTAGTTTTCATCACTTTCGCTCTCAGGCCAAACGCGAATTAATGGCGCTGGATAAAGCCTCACAAAATTCCGCGCAGATTTGCATTGGTAACATAACCTCCGGCGAGCCGGATTCAGAAAATGTGACCGCTCCCTGATTTATGATTGCAGCTATCAGAATGCAGTGATAAAACCGGATGGTTATTCATAACCGTTCGATATGACAGTGGTGAGGGGAAATGACGCAAGTTTATAATTTTAGCTCTGGCCCGGCGATGCTACCGGTTGAAGTGCTTCGTCGTGCAGAACAGGAACTGACGAACTGGCGCGGTCTGGGTACCTCTGTAATGGAGATCAGTCACCGCAGTAAAGAGTTTATTCAGGTGGCTGAAGAAGCGGAGCAGGACTTCCGTGATCTGCTAAAAATACCGTCGAATTACAAAGTTTTATTCTGTCATGGTGGGGCGCGTGCGCAGTTCGCTGCCGTACCGGGAAATCTGCTGGGTAAAGCGACCAGTGCCGACTATGTTGATGGCGGTTACTGGGCGCATAGCGCAATAAAAGAAGCGGAAAAGTTTTGTTCCCCACGCACGCTGGATGTCAAAACAACGCGCGACGGTAAACGAGCCATCCTGCCGATGAGCGAATGGGAGGTGAGTGAGACGTCCGCTTACCTGCATTTCTGCCCGAATGAAACCATTGATGGCATCGCGATTGACGAACAGCCCGACTTTGGCAGTAAAACCGTTGTTGCTGATTTCTCATCCACCATTCTGTCACGCCCTATCGATGTGAGTCGTTACGGTGTGATTTATGCGGGTGCGCAGAAAAATGTGGGCCCGGCCGGATTAACGCTGGTTGTCGTTCGCGAAGATCTGCTGGGTCAGGCGCACGCCTCTGTGCCCTCAATCCTCGATTACAAAGTGCTGGCCGATAACGATTCGATGTTTAACACCCCGCCGACTTTTGCGTGGTATCTCTCAGGGCTGGTGTTTAAATGGCTGAAAGAGAAGGGCGGTGTGGCTGAAATTGATCGTATCAATCAGGCAAAATCTGACCTGCTTTATGGCGTAATCGATCACAGTGGCTTCTATCGTAATGATGTGGCAACAGAAAACCGCTCACGCATGAACATCCCTTTCCAGCTGGCCGATGCTTCACTCGATGCGCTGTTCCTGGAAGAGTCGTTTAAGGCGGGATTACACGCGCTTAAAGGCCATCGTGTAGTAGGCGGTATGCGCGCCTCTATTTATAATGCGATGCCGCTGGAAGGTGTGAAGGCCCTGACCGATTTCATGGTCGATTTTGAACGCCGTCACGGCTGATTATTAAGATATCAGCATTGATGCTGATGCCAGACCTCGTCACACGGCGAGGTCTCTGTATTTTTTGAGGATTTCGTTTCACATGCAGGACTCCCTGACTCTCCAACCGATTGCGCGCGTCAACGGCACGGTAAATCTGCCCGGCTCAAAGAGCGTTTCCAATCGTGCATTGCTGCTGGCTGCTCTGGCTAAAGGTACAACCCGTCTTACCAACCTGCTCGACAGCGACGACGTTAAGCACATGCTGAACGCGCTGACCGCGCTTGGTGTAAGCTATACGCTTTCCAGCGATCGCACCCTGTGTGAAGTGACGGGAAATGCCGGGCCACTGCACGCATCTCAACCGCTGTCACTGTTTCTGGGCAATGCCGGAACCGCAATGCGTCCGCTGGCCGCGGCGCTTTGTCTGGGCCAGCACGATATCGAACTGACCGGCGAACCCCGCATGAAAGAGCGTCCAATCGGGCATCTGGTTGACGCACTTCGTCAGGGCGGAGCAACCATTGAGTACCTGGAAAACGAAAACTACCCGCCGCTGCGTTTACGCGGTGGTTTTACCGGGGGTGAAGTCAGTGTGGATGGCAGCGTTTCCAGCCAGTTCCTGACAGCGCTGCTGATGACCGCGCCGCTGGCACAGCAGGATACCTGCATCACCATCAAAGGTGATTTGGTGTCGAAACCTTACATCGATATTACCCTTAATCTGATGCAGTGCTTTGGCGTCGAGGTTGAGAATCAGAACTATCAGCGCTTCCTGATCAAGGGACAGCAACAGTATCAGTCGCCGGGTGATTACCTGGTTGAAGGCGATGCCTCTTCCGCTTCCTATTTCCTGGCCGCTGCCGCTATAAAAGGCGGAACGGTTCGCGTCACCGGGATTGGACGCCAGAGTGTGCAGGGTGACATCCGGTTTGCTGACGTGCTGGAAAAGATGGGCGCGACGATTGAGTGGGGCGATGATTACATTGCCTGTACGGCCGGCAAACTGCAGGCCATCGATATGGACATGAACCATATTCCGGATGCTGCAATGACCATCGCGACTACGGCGCTATTTGCAGAGGGCACCACCCGGTTACGCAATATTTATAACTGGCGGGTAAAAGAGACCGATCGACTGAGCGCAATGGCCACAGAGCTGCGTAAAGTCGGGGCAGAAGTCGAAGAGGGTCATGACTACATCCGCATTACGCCGCCAGCGACGCTGATTCATGCGGATATTGGCACCTACAATGACCACCGCATGGCGATGTGTTTCTCTCTGGTTGCACTTTCTGATACCCCAGTGACCATTCTCGATCCTGGCTGTACTGCAAAAACCTTCCCGGACTATTTCGTTCAACTGGCTAAAATCAGCCAGAGCGCCTGATATCTCCCTTTCCGGTGCGGTTCGCACCGGAACTCCCCTGATTTTATCTGGCTGTAACAGGCCAGAGATCCTCTGAATTGACTAAGATTACGAACCTGATCAGTGCGAAAGGGTAACCAAGCCGTGCTATGCAGCGTATAATGCTAGTCATTAATGGTGACCGAAAGGTCAGGAAGCACGCAGCAACAGGAGGGAATAATGACAGTAACTGCCCCGGTCATAACTATTGATGGGCCAAGTGGAGCGGGAAAGGGAACCCTGTGCAAAGCGATGGCGGAATCGCTGCAGTGGCATCTGCTGGACTCCGGTGCTATTTATCGCGTGCTGGCGTTGGCCGCATTGCATCATCAGGTGGAGATTGAATCTGAAGAAGCGCTGGTGCCGATTGCTGCTCACCTGGATGTGCGCTTTGTGTCACAAAATGGTGAAATGCAGGTCATACTTGAAGGTGAAGATGTCACCGGTGAAATCCGTACTCAGGAGGTCAGCAACACCGCTTCTCGTGTTGCCGCTTTTCCCCGGGTACGCGAAGCATTATTGCGCCGCCAGCGCGGTTTCCGCGAGATGCCGGGCCTGATTGCTGATGGCCGTGATATGGGCACCGTGGTTTTTCCGGATGCGCCAGTGAAAATTTTCCTTGATGCCAGCCCGGAAGAGCGTGCTCAGCGCCGTATGCTACAGTTGCAGGATAATGGCTTTAATGTTAACTTTGACCGCCTTTTAGCCGAGATAAAAGAACGCGACGACCGCGATCGTAATCGCGCAATTGCGCCTTTAGTAGCCGCTGGCGATGCATTGGTTCTGGACTCTACCGAGATGTCTATCGACCAGGTCATTGAAAAAGCGCTACAATATGCCCGCGAGAAGCTGGGTATTACGGCTTAACTGAATCTACCACCCTGTACCATGGATCCGGTGCCGGGCATGTGAAACAACCCCATCCGACATGAAGTCAGATGGACGTTAAATTGAAGAATCCTGAAGATTATCAATATGACTGAATCTTTTGCTCAACTATTTGAAGAATCCTTAAAAACAATCGAAACCCGCCCGGGTTCTATCGTTCGTGGCATCGTCGTTTCTATCGACAAAGATGTCGTTCTGGTTGATGCGGGTCTGAAATCTGAATCTGCAATTCCTGCAGAGCAGTTCAAGAACGCAGCCGGCGAACTGGAAATCCAGGTAGGCGACGAAGTTGATGTTGCTCTGGATGCAGTGGAAGACGGCTTCGGTGAAACCCTGCTGTCCCGTGAGAAAGCTAAGCGCCATGAAGCATGGATCACGCTGGAGAAAGCTTACGAAGACGCTGAAACTGTTACCGGTGTTATCAACGGCAAAGTTAAAGGCGGCTTCACAGTTGAGCTCAACGGTATCCGTGCGTTCCTGCCAGGTTCACTGGTAGATGTGCGTCCGGTGCGCGATACGCTGCACCTGGAAGGCAAAGAGCTTGAATTCAAAGTGATCAAGCTGGATCAGAAACGCAACAACGTCGTGGTTTCACGTCGTGCGGTTATCGAATCCGAAAACAGCGCAGAGCGCGATCAGCTGCTGGAAAACCTGCAGGAAGGCATGGAAGTCAAAGGTATCGTTAAGAACCTGACTGACTACGGTGCATTCGTTGATCTGGGCGGCGTTGATGGCCTGCTGCACATCACTGACATGGCATGGAAACGCGTTAAGCATCCAAGCGAAATCGTCAACGTGGGCGACGAAATCACCGTTAAGGTGCTGAAGTTCGACCGCGAGCGTACCCGTGTTTCTCTGGGTCTGAAGCAGCTGGGCGAAGATCCATGGGTTGCTATCGCTAAACGCTATCCGGAAGGCACCCGCCTGACCGGTCGTGTTACCAACCTGACTGATTACGGCTGCTTCGTGGAAATCGAAGAAGGCGTTGAAGGTCTGGTACACGTGTCTGAAATGGACTGGACCAACAAAAACATCCATCCGTCTAAAGTTGTTAATGTAGGCGACGTGGTTGAAGTTATGGTTCTGGACATTGACGAAGAGCGTCGTCGTATCTCCCTGGGTCTGAAGCAGTGTAAATCTAACCCATGGCAGCTGTTCGCTGAGACGCACAACAAAGGCGATCGTGTTGAAGGTAAAATCAAGTCAATCACTGACTTCGGTATCTTCATCGGCCTGGATGGCGGCATCGACGGTCTGGTTCACCTGTCTGACATCTCCTGGAACGCGACTGGCGAAGAAGCCGTTCGTGAGTACAAAAAAGGCGACGAAATCGCTGCCGTTGTACTGCAGGTTGATGCAGAGCGCGAGCGTATCTCTCTGGGCGTTAAACAGCTGGCAGAAGATCCGTTCAACAACTACATCACTT
This sequence comes from Pantoea sp. RG18, assembly GCF_025910075.1. Taxonomy (NCBI): domain Bacteria; kingdom Pseudomonadati; phylum Pseudomonadota; class Gammaproteobacteria; order Enterobacterales; family Erwiniaceae; genus Pantoea; species Pantoea sp. RG18. Next base: position 276,998 of record NZ_JAPCIL010000006.1, on the reverse strand, counting down.
TGAACAAGAAAGGTGCCATCGTCACCGGTAAAGTGACTGCAGTTGATGCTAAAGGTGCTACAGTTGAATTAGCAGACGGCGTTGAGGGTTACCTGCGCGCTTCTGAAGCTTCACTGGACCGCATTGAAGATGCAACTCTGGTTCTGAACGTTGGCGACGACGTTGAAGCTAAGTTCACCGGCGTTGATCGTAAAAACCGTGTCGTAAGCCTGTCTGTCCGTGCGAAAGACCAGGCTGATGAGAAAGAAGCTATCAATACTGTTAACACCAAACAGGAAGAAGGCAATTTCTCTAGCGCTATGGCTGAAGCGTTCAAAGCGGCTAAAGGCGAGTAATCGGCCTGAAGCACCGGGTGGGCAACCACCCGGTTTCGGTAAAAGCTGTCATACATTCCCATAGGGATAAACCGGAGGTTACATGACCAAGTCAGAACTGATCGAAAGACTGGCGGGACAGCATACTCATATACCGGCGAAAGTCGTTGAGGATGCAGTAAAAGAGATGCTTGAGCACATGGCCACTACGCTGGCACAGGGCGAACGCATCGAAATCCGGGGATTCGGCAGCTTTTCTTTGCACTATCGCGCTCCGCGTACTGGACGTAACCCGAAAACGGGTGACAAAGTGGATCTGGAAGGTAAATACGTTCCCCACTTTAAGCCAGGCAAAGAGCTGCGCGATCGCGCAAATATCTACGGCTAAGCCGATACCGAACCAGATAAACGACATCTCCGGATGTCGTTTTTTTTTGCCTGCGATTCAGGCTCAGATCTGACATCCGGATTGCTGTCATCAACACTGCAACGCCGCACTCTCTTTGTGAGAGCGCTCCAGCCTGCCTGATCATCCGCTGTTACTTTTACCTCCTTTGCCCAGAATAATCGAACTGAATCAATGGATACGATTATGCTGACATGGACCGTTCTGGCGCGACTGGCGATCGTTGCAACGTTACCGCTAATGCTGATGGCCCGGCTGCCTTCCGGTGAGGTGATGTGGGGCTTCCTCCTCACAGGACTGGCTCTGCTGCATTGCCCTTACCAACCCGTCCGTCTGGCCGGTATTACTCTGCTGTTGCTGGCATGGGCCTGTAACGACGCCCGTCTGATGGTGCGGGATATCGAAAAGTTCTCGGCGCGTCCTGCCACCTACACCCTTCAGATCAGTGAACTGCGGAAAGAGCGGAAGCAAATCCGGGTTCGTCTGTTGAAAGAGGAGGGCAGGATGATTTTTCCGCCTCGCTTTGCCTGGATCTGGTTTGATGCTGATCCGGAGGTCTACTGTCCAGGACAACGCTGGACGATGAAACTGCGTCTGCGACCGGTACATGCCCGCCTTAATGAGGGCGATTTTGATGCGCAGCGTTTCGCACTGGCTAATAATACGCCGCTTCAGGGACGAATCCTTAAGCAGGCAGCGGTAAGCGATCGCTGTGATAGCCGCTGGCGATTTATTTTATGGCATCGTGACAGGACCCGTGCAATGCCTGCACGTGCAACGCTGGAGGCACTGGCTTTTGGCATTCGGGATGAGATGAGCCAGCAGACGCGTCAGCTACTGCGGGATACCGGTACCGCGCATCTGATGGCGATATCGGGCATGCATATCGCCCTGGCCGCCAGCACCGGCTGGATGATTGCGCGTGGGGTGCAATTTATCTTGCCAGCCCGTTATATCAGCTATCTTTTCCCCCTCATCGTGAGCTGGCTGTTTGCTGCAATCTATACCTGGCTCTCCGGTGCACAGCCTCCCGCAGAGCGTTCGCTGCTTGCCCTGACGCTATGGGCAATAACACGGTTTGCGGGAGTTCAGCTGAATAGCTGGCAGGTCTGGACGTTCTGTATTGCGTTGCTGCTGGTAACCGACCCGCTGACCGTGCTCTCTGACAGCTTCTGGCTCTCGGTACTGGCTGTGGGCATGCTGCTGGTCTGGTATCACTGGTTCCCGCTGCCTGCGGCGTTCCGTCGGCAACGGCGCTGGATTCCGGTACAGTTGCTGCATTTACAGGCGGGCATGATGATTTTAATGGTGCCGTTGCAGGTGGCGATTTTCAACGGCATCAGCCTGACTGCGCTGGCGGCGAATGTTGTCGCGATTCCGGTCGTCTCGTTTATTACCATGCCTATGGTGACGCTCGCCCTGCTGCTGCCGGTGGCGAATTTATCTGGCTTCTTCTGGGGAGCGGCCGATCTCTCTTTACGTGCACTGTTTCATTGCCTGACGTTGCTGCCACCAGGCTGGTGGCCGCTGAGTGGCACAACCTGGTTTACGGTTATGGTATGGGGCGGCCTGATTCTCTGGCGTGCGCAGCTCTTCTTCTCTCTGCCACTAAGCAGCGGCGCGTTAGCGCTGGCAATGATACTGAGTCGCCAGCCAGAACAGGAGCAGGGCTGGCGCATCGATATGCTGGATATCGGGCACGGTCTGAGTCTGGTGATCAGCCAGGGCGACGAGGCCGTGATGTATGACACCGGCCCGCGCTGGCAGAACGATAATGCGGGGAGTCGGGTGATCATTCCGTGGCTGGAGCGCAGGCAGCTACGGTTAAAACAGGTCATCCTGAGTCATAAACATCTGGATCATACTGGCGGGCTGGCGGCAATTACTCAACGCTGGCCAGCGGTTGAAGTCAGAAGTGCGCTGGCTGATGAGGCACACTTACCCTGCGTACGGGGCACGCAGTGGCGCTGGCGGCAGCTCCACTTTCGGGTGATCTGGCCGCTGACGGCACCCCTGCCGGGCGGAAATAATGACTCCTGTGTGGTGATCGTCGATGATGGTCAGGTCCGGCTGATGTTAACCGGTGATATTGAAGCGAAAGCGGAACGCCAGCTGGTGGCGCTGGAGAAGCAGGGGCTGAAGGTCGATATTCTGCAGGTCCCGCACCACGGCAGCCGGACGTCGTCGACCTCATTGCTGCTGCGTAAAGCCGCAGGCCACACCGCTATCGCCTCGCTGGCACGCTACAATGCATGGCGTATGCCCGCGAAAAATGTGCTGGAAAACTATCGAACGGCCGGTTTTCACTGGCTGGATACGGGCCAGTCAGGACAAATCAGTATCAGGATAGAGCAGGGCAGAGCACAGGTTTCCACCTTGCGGGATCAATTAATGCCCCGTTGGTATCATCAGTGGTTTGGCGTCAAACGCGAATCCAGGTAGAATGGCCGGCTATTTCCAACAGCGTGAATAAATAATGCATCAAGATAAAGATCTCTCTACGTGGCAGACGTTTCGCCGACTCTGGCCGATGATCGCGCCTAATAAAGCGGGATTAATTGCGGCCTCAGTCGCCCTGATTATTAATGCTGCGGGCGACGCCTTAATGCTCTCACTGTTGAAACCGTTACTGGATGATGGTTTTGGTAAAGCTGACAGATCGGTGATGCTGTGGCTGCCGTTAGTGGTTATTGGCCTGATGCTGGTCCGCGGAGTCACCAGTTATATCTCCAGCTACTGCATCTCGTGGGTCTCTGGCAACGTCGTGATGAACATCCGCCGTCGTCTGTTCAGCCATATGATGGGCATGCCGGTTTCGTTTTTCGACCAGCAGTCAACCGGCACCCTGTTGTCACGCATTACTTACGATTCTGAGCAGGTCGCCTCCTCTTCTTCGGGCGCGCTGGTCACCGTAGTGCGCGAAGGGGCTTCCATTATTGGCCTGTTTATCATGATGTTCTACTACAGCTGGCAGCTGTCGCTGATCCTGATTGTACTGGCACCTATCGTCTCCTTTGCTATCCGCACCGTCTCTAAGCGCTTCCGCACCATCAGCAAAAGTATGCAGAACACTATGGGGCAGGTGACAACCAGCGCAGAACAGATGCTGAAAGGGCACAAAGAAGTGCTGATTTTTGGTGGACAGGACATTGAATCGGAGCGCTTTTCCCGCGTCAGTAACCGGATGCGTCAGCAGGGAATGAAACTCGTTTCAGCCTCCTCCATTTCCGATCCGATTATTCAGCTGATCGCGTCGCTGGCACTGGCTTTTGTGCTCTATGCCGCCAGCTTCCCCAGCGTCATGGATACCCTGACAGCCGGTACCATCACCGTGGTCTTCTCCTCGATGATTGCCCTGATGCGCCCGCTTAAGTCTCTGACCAACGTCAACGCCCAGTTCCAGCGTGGGATGGCGGCCTGTCAGACACTGTTCTCTATTCTGGATAGTGAGCAGGAAGTGGATAACGGTACGCGCGAAATCACCCGTGCTAAAGGGGATATTGAATTCCGTGATGTGACCTTTACCTACCCAGGTCGTGAAATTCCGGCACTGCGTAATATCAATCTGTCGCTGCCGGCAGGAAAAACGGTGGCGCTGGTGGGCCGTTCGGGTTCCGGTAAGTCTACGATGGCGAGCCTGCTGACCCGCTTTTATGATATCCAGCAGGGCGAAATCCTGCTGGACGGTCATGATCTGCGTGAGTACAGCCTGCGCTCATTGCGCAATCAGGTGGCGCTGGTGTCACAGAATGTGCACCTCTTCAACGACACCATTGCCAATAACATCGCGTATGCCCGCAGTGAGCAATACAGCCGTGAAGAGATCGAGCAGGCGGCCACCATGGCGCATGCCATGGACTTTATCAATAAAATGGATAAGGGCCTGGATACGATGATTGGCGAGAATGGCGTGCTGTTATCTGGCGGTCAGCGTCAGCGTATTGCCATTGCCCGTGCGTTATTACGTGATTGCCCGATCCTGATCCTCGATGAAGCCACCTCGGCGCTGGATACCGAGTCTGAACGCGCGATTCAGTCTGCACTGGATGAGTTGCAGAAGAACCGTACCTCGCTGGTGATTGCACACCGACTCTCTACCATCGAGAAAGCGGATGAAATCGTGGTAATTGAAGATGGCCAGATTGTTGAACGCGGTACGCATCAGGTGCTGTTAGCAGAACGCGGTGCCTATGCACAGCTGCACAAGATGCAATTCGGCCAATGATTGAACGTATCTGGAGTGGTCGCTCACCGCTATGGCTGCTGCTATGGCCATTCAGCCTGCTGTATGGTGCGATCACGGCCCTGATACGCTTCAGTTACAGGCGCGGCTGGCGTAAAAGCTGGCGTGCGCCTCTGCCGGTCGTGGTGGTAGGTAACCTGACTGCTGGCGGGAATGGAAAGACGCCGGTGGTCATCTGGCTGGTCGAGGCGTTACAGCAGCGCGGCCTGCGCGCTGGCGTGGTCTCCCGAGGATATGGCGGCAAGGCGGACCACTATCCCTTGCTGGTCACGGCGCAGACCCCCACCGAACAGGCCGGGGATGAGCCGGTATTGATCGCCCAGCGCACCGGGGCGCCGGTCGCGGTCGCCCCTCAACGGCGACGGGCGATTGAGGCGTTACTGAAACAGGGTTCGCTGGATGTGATCATCACGGATGATGGCCTGCAACATTACGCCCTGCAGCGCGATCGCGAAATCGTGGTGGTTGATGGGGTCCGTCGCTTTGGTAATGGCTGGTGGTTGCCTGCCGGTCCGATGCGTGAACGTGCCGATCGTCTGCAGCAGGTCGATGCCGTGATCATTAACGGCGGCGAAGCACAGCCCGACGAGATTGCCATGCAACTTCAGCCCGGGCTGGCCACCAATCTGCTGACCGGTGAAACCTGCCCGCCGGAGCAACTGGGTGCGGTAGTCGCCATGGCCGGTATTGGTCATCCCCCGCGTTTTTTCACCACGCTGAAACAGCAGGGTATAACGCCGGTCGCAGAGATCGCCTTTGCCGATCATCACGCCTACAGCAAAGATGAACTGACCCGATTACTCCAGGCGGGTCAGCAACTGCTGATGACCGAAAAAGACGCGGTGAAATGCCGTCACTTTGCCCAGCCTGACTGGTGGTATTTGCCGGTCGATGCCCATTTAACTGGTAATGCCGTGACGCCGTTACTGGATGACATTGAACAACTCTGCCGCCATATTTCCTGATACCCGCCCCCGTTCAGGTGAAGCCTGATAAGGAAGAGGATGAACAGTACGCATTCACTTTCGTTACAGCAAGCACGCCACCTTCATCTCGCCGCGCAGGGCCTGCTGCGAACTCCGGCAAAACGTGCTGTTTATCAGGATCTGATTGACTGCATTTCCCGCATGTCGCTGCTGCAAATCGATACCATTCATGTGGTGGCCCGTAGTCCGTATCTGGTGCTGTTCAGTCGCCTGGGGAACTATCCTCAGGCATGGCTGGAACAGGCTCTGGCACAGGGCGAACTCTTTGAGTACTGGGCGCACGAAGCCTGCTTTATTCCCCGTGCCGATTACCGACTTCTTCGTCATCGCATGCTGTCGCCGGAACGTCTGGGCTGGAAATACAATGCGCAATGGGTCGCTGAGCACCAGCAGGCCATTGCCGAATTACTTCAGCAGATCAGAGACAACGGCCCGGTACGCGCCGCCGATTTTACCCATGCCGATAACCCGAAGTCAGGCTGGTGGGCATGGAAACCGCACAAACGTCATCTGGAGAATCTCTTCAGCGCCGGTGAGCTGATGGTCACCGAACGCCGTAATTTTCAGCGCGTCTACGATCTGCGCAGCCGCGTGATGCCCGACTGGCAGGATGCGATACATGGCATCAGTGAAGCGGAGGCGACCCGTCAGATGCTGATGAATAGCGCCCGCAGCTTAGGGGTTTTCCGCGCGGCCTGGCTGGCGGATTACTATCGCCTGAAGCGGGCACCCGTGAACAACTTTATCGCTGACGCCCAGGCTGCGGGCGATCTGGTCGCCGTTAATACAGAGGGACTGGGTGAGATGTGGCTGCATCGTGACTACGTGCCGTTGCTGGAGACACCGCTGCAGGCGACGCACAGCGCGCTGCTGTCGCCGTTTGATCCGGTGGTCTGGGATCGCAAGCGTGCGCGTGAGCTGTTCAATTTTGACTACCGTATTGAGTGCTATACCCCAGAGGAAAAACGCAAATTTGGCTATTTTGTTTTGCCCATCCTCCATCGCGGCCAGATAAAAGGGCGGCTGGATGCCCGCATGCTGCGTCAGGCAAAACAGCTGGAGATTAAAAATATCTGGCTGGAGGAGAAGACCCGCGTTACGGCGCGATTTTTGCTGGATATCCGGCGTGCTATCGAACGCTTCGCGACGTGGCAGGGTGCTGAAAGTGTCGCTATCCTGCAGGCACCCGACGCGCTTAACGATCAGTGGCCAGCCCTGTGGACGCTGGATTAATCAATTTTGCGGCAGCCGCTGCGGGATGGCGTTTTACCCCATCCCGCACGCGCCGCGCTATGGTATGCTTGAATCCTTAAGCATTCGGTCCCTGATGGAGGACATATGGATCATCGTTTACTCGAAATCGTTGCCTGCCCGGTTTGCAATGGCAAACTCTATTTCAACAATGCTCAACAGGAGCTGATCTGCAAACCTGATGGCCTGGCCTTCCCGGTCCGGGACGGCATTCCGGTGCTGCTGGAAACCGAAGCCCGCACGCTGTCAGTTGAAGAGATTCATCCATGAGTTTCACCGCTATCATTCCTGCGCGTTATGCGTCAACCCGCTTACCCGGCAAGCCGCTGCTCGATATCCACGGTAAACCGATGGTCGTGCATGTAATGGAGCGGGCCCGTGAATCGGGTGCCAGCCGGGTCATTGTTGCCACCGATCATCCCGACGTGGCGCAGGCAGTGGAAGCGGCAGGCGGCGAAGTCTGCATGACGCGCGCCGATCACCAGTCTGGCACTGAGCGACTGGCGGAAGTGATCGAAAAATATCAGTTTGCCGATGATGAAATCATCGTAAACGTGCAGGGCGACGAGCCAATGATTCCGGCCGAGATTGTGCGTCAGGTGGCGACCAATCTGGCGGGGTCGGCGGCCGGGATGGCAACGCTGGCGGTGCCAATCACCGATGTGGAAGAAGCCTTTAATCCGAATGCGGTGAAAGTCGTCATGGATGTGAATGGCTACGCACTCTATTTTTCACGGGCGACTATCCCCTGGGATCGTGAACGGTACGCCGCATCGCGCGAGCAGATCGGTGATACGCTGCTGCGCCACATTGGCATCTACGCCTACCGTGCTGGTTTTATTCGCCGCTATGTCGCCTGGGCGCCTTGTCCTCTGGAACAGATTGAGCTGCTCGAGCAACTGCGTGTTTTATGGTACGGCGAAAAAATTCATGTCGCCGTCGCGAAAACCATTCCCAGTGTGGGTGTGGATACGCCAGACGATTTGCAACGCGTTCGTGATGCCATGCAGGCCTGACAAACGGGGAGCCTGTCTCCCCGTTTCAGCGCAACGTTCTTGATCCGCCGCTAAACTTATCTCCAACACTTCCTTCAGGATATTGTGATACTCATCTGAGGAGGATGCCGCATGGAACAGCTTAAATCGGAACTCACGCTGGCGCTGGGTGAAACCATCAGCCGCCTCGAAATGATCAGTGAACATCCACCCACCCGGCTTTATGCGTTATACGATCGGGACGGGCGCCCCATGCCGGTGGTGGCGAAATATTTTCGTCATCAGGGCCGGGCGGCGATGGAAGCCAGAAAGCTGGCGCTGCTGGGCCAGGCCGGACTGATCGCCGTGCCAGCGGTCTATGGTCTGGTGATGAGCCAGCAGCCGCCGGTGCATGAAATGCTCCTGCTGGCGCGACTGAATGGCGTGACGGCGGAAGCGCCTGCGCGGGATGCTCAGCGCTGGCAACAGTTTTGCGAACAGGTGGTCGAGGGAGTGCTGGCCTGGCACCGGCTCGACAGCCATGGCCTGGTCGGTACGGTGGACAGCACGCAGCAGAACAGCTGGCCCGCCTGGTATGCACAACGGGTTGAGGTGCTATGGGCGACCCTGAGCTATCTGCGTCCGCCAGCCTTTACGCTGGAAGATCGTCAGATTCTGTTTCGCTGCCGGGCACGACTGGCGCATCTGTTTCGCGGCTTCGACGATCCCTGCGTGATGGTTCACGGCAACGTTCAGCTGCAGAGCATGCTGAAAGATAGCCGCAGTGACCAGTTAATCGCGATGACACAGCCGGGCACCATCCTCTGGGCACCCCGTGAATACGATCTTATCCATCTGGATACCTCGCCTGCAGAAACGGCGCTGCTGCACAGCTACCTGCAACGGGCGCCGGTTTCAGAGGGTTTTGTCTGGCGTCGGTGGGTTTATCAACTGTGGGACTGCATTGAGCATCTGGTACAGACCGGCACGTTTAATCGTCCGCGTTTTGACCATGCACGCGCGCAATTACTTCCCTGGCTCGGCTGAGTCCGACTCCTCGCCTTTCAGCCGTTGCAATAGTGTGCCAAGCGTTTCGTAGACCGCACGTTCGCTGTGACTCAGCCAGATCGATGAGGGTATCGCCCGCTCCCATCCATTCAGCGGTGACGTAATCGCCAGCTGATTCGCGGGAGCGGCCATTGGCTTCAACCCGATCGCGTGGAAAAAGCGTATTGCGCGCGGCATATGATTCGCGGATGTGACCAGCAGAAACGGGCGATCGCCCACCACGGTTTTGACCGCCTGCGCTTCATCCGCGGTGTCGCGGGGCTGGTCGAGAATCTGAACATGTTCGCGGGGAACGCCCAGACTTTCCGCCACCTGTGCCGCTACCCAGGCGCTACTCTTTGGATTGGTGCCGCCCGCTGCGCCGGTAAAAATCAGCGTCGACTGCGGATTCCGCTGCCACTGACGAACGCCTTCTGCCACGCGCGGCAGACTGTTATTCAGCAGGTTCGAGCTGGGTGCCCACGCCGGGTTAAAGGTGTAGCCTCCACCCAGCACCACAATGAACTCCACCTTCTCTGATCCGTTCCAGGTCGGATAGCGGCTATCCAGCGGCAAAAGCAGACGATCGGCCAGCGGTTGCAGGCTCAGCAGCAGCAGTAACAGCCAGCTGACGGAGATCACGGTTTTGCCGCTTTTCTGCCAGCCAGTAAACCAAAGCAGTAAAATGCCAAGCGCCATCAGCAAAAGCAGAAACGGCAGGGGTAAAAGCAGCCCGCCGATAACTTTTTTAAGGGTAAATAACATCAAAAAAGAGTCCTGTTGTCCGAAAATAGAGCACCCGGAAGGGAAGATGGGGATGAAAGGTTCATTCTTCTGGTGCCTGTGACAAAATAGCACAAGTCTCACCGCAGCATACCGGAGCGCATGCCATGCAGGATCGTAACTTTGACGATCTCGCGGATAAATTTTCGCAAAATATTTACGGCACCACTAAAGGGAAGATACGCCAGGCCATCCTCTGGGATGAGCTGGAGAAGATACTGCCCGGTCTGTCACCGCACCCGCTGTCGGTGCTGGATGCTGGCGGCGGTGTCGGCCAGGTCTCCAGCGGGCTTGCTGCGCAGGGCCATCAGGTTCTGCTGTGCGACCTGTCCAGCGAGATGCTGCGCCGGGCCGCGGAAAATGCGGCGGCGCAGGGTGTGAGCCACAACATGCAATTCAGACAAATTAGCGCTCAGCAGGTGGGCGAACATTTGGATAAGCCGGTGGATCTGGTATTGTTCCACGCTGTGCTTGAGTGGGTCGCTGAACCGGAGAAGGTGCTGAAAGCGCTGTTCGATCTGCTGCGTCCGGGGGGCGTCATGTCGCTGATGTTTTACAATCTGCACGGCCTGACATTGCGCACCTTAACGCTGGGTAACTTCGGCTATCTGCGCACCAACCTGACCAAACGCAAAAAGCGAACGCTGTCGCCTGACTATCCGCGCGACCCCGAGCAGGTCTATCGCTGGCTGGAGGCGTGTGGCTTTGTGATTGAGCAGCGTGCCGGGATCCGGGTGTTCAGTGACTACATGAAGCCGCCGAAGGGCGAGCCAAAAAGCGACGACGAAATTATTGAGATGGAGCGGCGTTACTGCCGTCAGGAACCCTTTTTGAGCTTAGGGCGCTACATCCACGTGACCGCGCGTAAACCCGGGCAGAAGGACGAATTATGAGTGAATTTTCCCAGACGGTACCTGAACTGGTCTCCTGGGCGCGCAAAAATGACTTTTCCCTTGCGCTGCCAGTGGAACGTCTGGCCTTTTTGCTGGCTATCGCCACCCTCAACGGTGAGCGGATGGATGGCGAAATGAGCGAAGGCGATCTGATTGATGCTTTCCGTCACGTCAGTAAAGCTTTCGAACAAACCCATGAAACCGTGTTGGTTCGTGCCAACAACGCCATCAACGACATGGTGCGACAGCGCCTGCTCAACCGTTTTACCAGCGAAATCACGGAAGGCAATGCCATCTATCGCCTGACGCCGCTGGCGATCGGCATCACTGACTATTACATCCGTCAGCGTGAGTTCTCGACCCTGCGCCTGTCGATGCAGCTGTCGATTGTGGCCAATGAGCTTAAGCGGGCAGCCGATGCCGCGCAGGAAAATGGCGATGAGTTTCACTGGCACCGCAATGTTTTCGCGCCGCTGAAATATTCCGTGGCGGAGATCTTCGACAGCATCGATATGACCCAGCGTCTGATGGATGAACAGCAGCAGGCGGTGAAAAATGATATCGCCGAACTGCTGAACAAAGACTGGCGCGCGGCCATCTCCAGCTGTGAAATGCTGCTTTCTGAAACCTCAGGAACGCTGCGTGAACTGCAGGATACGCTGGAAGCCGCGGGCGATAAACTTCAGGAAAATCTGCTGCGCATTCAGGATGCCACGCTGGACAGTCCCGATCTGGGCTTCGTCGATAAGCTGGTGTTTGATCTGCAAAGCAAACTCGACCGTATTACCAGCTGGGGCCAGCAGGCGATTGACCTCTGGATCGGCTATGACCGCCACGTCCATAAATTTATTCGTACCGCCATCGACATGGATAAAAACCGCGTCTTTGCGCAGCGCCTGCGGGTATCGGTGCAGAATTACTTCGACGCGCCCTGGGCGCTGACCTATGCCAACGCCGACCGCCTGTATGACATGCGTGATGAGGCGCTGACGCTGCGTAACGACGAAGTGATGGGTGAACTGCCGCCGGAGATGGAGTACGAAGAGATCAACGAAATCCGCGAACAGCTGGCAGCGATGATTGAAGAAGCGCTGCAGGTCTACAAATCGCAACAAAAACCGCTCAACCTCGCGTCAGTGATGCGCGACTACCTGGCCCAGTATCCCCGAGCCCGCCATTTCGATCTGGCGCGTATTGTGGTGGATCAGGCGGTGCGCCTTGGCGTAGCGGAAGCTGATTTAGCCGGTTTGCCTGTGGAATGGCAAGCCATCAATGATTACGGAGCCAAGGTGCAGGCACATGTCATCGACAAATATTGAACAAGTGATGCCGGTTAAGCTGGCACAGGCACTGGCCAACCCGATTTTTCCCGCGCTGGACAGCCAGTTACGCGCCGGACGCCATATCGGTATCGAAGAGCTGGATAATCACGCTTTTCTGATGGACTACCAGTCGTTTCTCGAAGAGTTTTACAGCCGCTATAACGTTGAGTTAATCCGTGCGCCGGAAGGCTTCTTCTATCTGCGTCCGCGTTCAACCACGCTGATTCCGCGTTCCGTGCTCTCTGAGCTGGACATGATGGTCGGGAAGATTCTCTGCTATCTCTATCTCAGCCCGGAACGACTGGCCAATGAAGGTATCTTCACCCAGCAGGAGCTGTACGACGAACTGCTCTCTCTGGCCGATGAGAACCGCCTGCTGAAGCTGGTCAACCAGCGTTCAACCGGTTCGGATCTGGATCGCACCAAACTGCAGGAGAAAGTGCGCGCCTCTCTGAGCCGCCTGCGTCGCCTTGGCATGGTGTGGTTTTTCGGCAACGACAGCAGCAAGTTCCGCATCACGGAATCGGTGTTCCGCTTTGGTGCCGACGTGCGCGGCGGTGATGATGCTCGTGAAGCGCAGCTTCGTCTGATTCGTGATGGCGAGGCCATGCTACTGGAAAACGCGACAGCACCGGTCGACACCGATGAAGGTGAAGGGCAGGAAGGTGACGCGAGTGAGAACGCAGAGGAAGAACAGGCATGATTGAGCGCGGAAAGTTTCGTTCGCTTACGCTGATCAACTGGAACGGCTTTTTTGCCCGTACCTTTGATCTCGATGAATTAGTGACCACGCTGTCAGGCGGTAACGGTGCGGGTAAGTCCACCACGATGGCGGCATTTGTCACCGCGCTGATCCCAGATTTAACGCTGCTGCACTTCCGTAATACCACCGAAGCGGGCGCGACATCAGGATCCCGTGACAAGGGTCTGCATGGTAAACTGCGGGCCGGCGTCTGCTACTCCATGCTGGATGTGGTGAACTCACGCCATCAGCGTGTCGTGGTCGGTGTCCGTCTGCAACAGGTCGCCGGACGCGATAAAAAGGTCGATATCAAGCCATTCAGTATTCATGGCCTGCCCACCGACACCAACCCAACCGATATGCTGACGGAAGTGCTTAACAGCCGTCAGGCACGCGTATTACCGCTGAACGAAGTCAAAGAGCGGGTTGAGGCGCAGGAAGGGGTACAGTTCCGCGCCTATAACTCAGTCACCGATTATCACGCCATGCTGTTTGATCTTGGTGTGGTGCCGCGTCGTCTGCGCTCTGCCAGCGATCGCAGCAAGTTTTATCGTCTGATTGAAGCCTCGCTGTATGGCGGTATCTCCAGCGCCATCACCCGATCGCTGCGTGATTACCTGCTGCCAGAAAACAGTGGCGTGCGCAAAGCATTCCAGGATATGGAAGCCGCGCTGCGCGAGAACCGCATGACGCTGGAGGCGATCCGCGTTACCCAGTCTGACCGCGATCTCTTTAAGCATCTGATCTCCGAGGCGACCAGCTACGTTTCGGCTGACTATATGCGCCACGCCAACGAGCGTCGGGGACACCTCGACAGCGCGTTACAGCTGCGCAACGAGCTGTTCAGCAGCCGCAAGCAGCTCGCTACCGAGCAGTATCGTCATGTTGAGATGGCGCGCGAACTGGCCGAGCACAGTGGTGCAGAAAACGATCTTGAAGTCGATTATCAGGCCGCCAGCGATCACCTGAACCTGGTACAGACGGCGATGCGTCAGCAGGAGAAGATTGAGCGCTACGATGCGGATATCGAAGATCTGACGCTGCGGCTGGAAGAGCAGACCGAAGTGGTCGCCGAAGCGCGTGAAATTCAGGAAGAGAATGAAGCGCGGGCCGAAGCGGCTGAGCTGGAAGTGGATGAGCTGAAAAGCCAGCTGGCCGATTTCCAGCAGGCGCTCGACGTGCAGCAAACCCGCGCCATCCAGTATCAGCAGGCATTGCAGGCGCTGGAACGCGCCCGCACGCTCTGCCAGTTGCCCGATCTGAGCATTGACAATGCCGCCGAATGGCAGGAAAGCTTCCAGGCCAAAGAGGAAGAGGCGACAGAACGGTTGCTGCGCCTGGAGCAGAAGCTGAGCGTAGCGGAAGCAGCGCACAGTCAGTTTGAACAGGCGCTGGCGCTGGTGACCAGCATTGCCGGTGACGTGACCCGTCAGGACGCCTGGCAAACCGGCCGCGAACTGCTGCGTGATGCCAGCAACCAGCGTCATCACGCCGAACAGCTCTCTTCGCTGCGTCTGCGTCTCAATGAGCTGGAACAGCGTCTGCGCGAACAGCATGAGGCGGAGCGCCTGCTGGCGGAGTTCTGCAAGCGTCAGGGGCAGCATTATGAAGCGGATGCGCTGGCAGGCCTGCAGCAGGAGCTTGAAGCACAGATTGAACAGCTGAACAGCAGCGTCTCCGACGCCGGTGAGCAACGCATGATGATGCGCCAGGAGCTGGAGCAGCTGCGCGAACGCATCACCAGCCTGACGGCCCGTGCGCCACACTGGCTGGCGGCGCAGGAGATCCTGACGCAGCTCAGCGAACAGACCGGCCAGGCGCTGAACAGCAGCCAGGACGTCACCGAATATATGCAGCAGCTGCTGGAGCGTGAGCGTGAAACCACCGTCGAGCGCGACGAAGTGGCCGCTCAAAAACGTGATATCGAGCGGCAGATTGAACGTCTTAGCCAGCCAGGCGGTGCCGAAGATGCGCGCCTGACCCAGCTGGCAGAACGTTTTGGCGGCGTGTTGCTGTCAGAGATTTATGATGATGTGACGCTGGATGATGCGCCTTACTTCTCGGCGCTCTACGGTCCGTCGCGTCATGCGATTGTGGTGCCGGATCTCTCGCGCGTTCGTGAGTTGCTGGATGGTCTGGAAGAGTGTCCGGAAGATCTCTACCTGATCGAGGGTGATCCGCAGTCGTTCGATGACAGCGTCTTCAGCGTCGATGAATTGCAGAATGCGGTGGTGGTGAAGGTGGCAGAGCGTCAGTGGCGCTATTCCCGCTTCCCGAAAATACCGCTGTTTGGCCGCGCGGCGCGTGAGAATCAGCTGGAGCTGCTGCACCTTGAGCGCGATAAGCTGGCCGAACGCTACGCCACGCTGTCGTTCGACGTACAGAAAACGCAGCGTCTGCATCAGTCATTCAGCCGCTTTATCGGCAGTCATCTGGCCGTCGCCTTTGACGCCGATCCGGAAGCGCAGATCCGTCAGCTCGGCGCGCGCCGGGGTGAGCTGGAGCGCGCGCTGAATCAGCATGAGAGCAACAATCAGCAGCAGCGTCAGCAGTATGAGCTGGCCAAAGAGGGCGTATCACAGTTAAACCGGCTGCTGCCACGCGTCAATCTGCTGCTGGATGAGACGCTGGGCGATCGCTGCGAAGAGATCCGCGAGCAGGTCGATGCCGCACAGGAAGCGGCGCGCTTCCTGCATCAGCATGGCGCTAAGCTGGCGAAACTGGAACCGATTATCGCCGTGCTGCAGAGCGATCCTGAACAGCATGAGCAGTTACAGGCGGATTATCAGCAGGCGCAACAGCAGCAGCGTAATGCGCGTCAGCAGGCCTTTGCCCTGACAGAAGTGGTGCAGCGTCGCGCCCACTTCAGCTACGACGATTCGGCCAGCATGCTCAATGGCAACAACGACCTCAGCGATAAGCTGCGTCAGCGTCTGGAGCAGGCTGAGGGCGAACGCAGCCGCAGTCGTGATCGCCTGCGTGAACATCAGGCGCAGCTGACGCAATACTCCCAGGTGCTGGCCTCGCTGAAAAGCGCCTATGACGCCAAGCGCGACATGCTCAAAGAGCTGCAGCAGGAGATGCAGGATATTGGCGTCCAGGCTGACAGCAGCGCCGAAGAACGCGCGCGTATTCGCCGTGACGAGCTCTACACGGCGCTGAGTCATAACCGCGCCCGCCGCAATCAGCTGGAGAAACAGCTTACCTTCTGCGAAGCGGAGATGGATAACCTGCAGAAGCGACTGCGTCAGCTGGAGCGTCAGTATCATCAGGTGCGTGAACAGGTGGTCAGCGCCAAAGCGGGTTGGTGTAACGTACTGCGTCTGGTGAAAGAGAATGGCGTTGAGCGTCGTCTGCATCGCCGTGAACTGGCCTACCTGAGCGGCGATGAGCTGCGCTCTATGTCGGATAAAGCGCTGGGTGCGCTGCGTCTGGCGGTGGCGGACAACGAACATCTGCGCGACGTGCTGCGACTGTCGGAAGATCCAAAACGTCCGGAACGTAAAATTCAGTTCTTTATTGCGGTTTATCAGCATCTGCGCGAGCGTATTCGTCAGGATATTATTCGTACTGACGATCCGGTCGAAGCAATTGAGCAGATGGAAATCGAACTGAACCGTCTGACGGAAGAGCTGACGGCGCGTGAGCAGATGCTGGCAATCAGTTCGCGCAGTGCGGCCAACATCATCCGTAAAACGATCCAGCGTGAACAGAACCGTATCCGCCAGCTCAACCAGGGCCTGCAGACCGTCAGCTTTGGTCAGGTACGCAGCGTGCGGCTCAACGTGAACGTGCGTGAAACCCACGCCATGCTGCTGGATACGCTGTCGGAAGAGCACGAGCAGCATCAGGATCTCTTTAACAGCAATCGCCTGACCTTCTCGGAGGCGCTGGCGAAGCTCTACCAGCGTCTTAATCCGCATATCGACATGGGGCAGCGTACGCCGCAGACCATCGGTGAGGAGCTGCTGGACTACCGCAACTATCTGGAGATGGAAGTGGAAGTTAACCGTGGTTCCGATGGCTGGCTGCGCGCAGAGAGCGGGGCGCTCTCAACCGGTGAAGCGATCGGTACCGGTATGTCCATTCTGGTGATGGTGGTGCAGAGCTGGGAAGAGGAGTCCCGTCGTCTGCGCGGCAAAGATATTTCGCCATGCCGACTGCTGTTCCTTGATGAAGCGGCCCGTCTGGATGCCCGCTCCATCGCCACGCTGTTTGAACTCTGTGAGCGACTGGAGATGCAGCTGGTGATTGCAGCACCGGAGAATATCAGTCCGGAAAAAGGCACGACCTACAAACTGGTGCGTAAGGTGTTTAATAACACCGAGCATGTGCATGTGGTCGGTCTGCGTGGTTTTGCTGCCGATCCTTCGCCGGTGCGGGCGGGAAGCGACGCAGATGCGCTGCCCGATTTAACCGCTGAAAATTCGCAGGCGGAAACGTAGTCAAAAACTGAACCATTCGTTAATCTGGTTACGGCATTTGTCGCATGAGGCAAATGCCGTTTTTGTTTGTATACTCACATGATGAGTCACGGCGCGGTCGCAGTGGATACAGGGAACACTGCGAAGTTGAAAAACAAGGGGGCAGGGATGTTGCTGGTAAAAAAATTAAATCATCATCGCGTTCTATCATTGTTAGCGCTGGCGCTAACCGTTGTTCCATTTACGCTACCGCAGGCCGCTGTTATCGCCGCTTTGCCCGGGACAACGCAGGCGGTCACCTCCGTCTCCGAAAGTCAGCAACGCATCCGGCAGGCGTTTTCCAGCGCCGATCAGCCGTTTTATCTGGCACCGCTGGCGACGCTCTATGCATCCCGCCATATGCAACCGCTCTGGCAGGATCCCAAGGCGATACAAAAATTTCAGCAGCAGCTGGCTGAAGTGGCACTTTCTGGTGTTCAGCCACAGTTCACGCGCTGGATTGAGCGTCTGACAAACCCGGCGATCACCGGCTTTGCCCGGGATGTCGCGCTGTCCGATGCGATGCTGGGCTATCTGCAATTTGTTTCTAATGTGCCGACGCAGGGTGAAACCTGGCTTTACAGCAATGTTCCCTACCGGCTGACACAGCCGTCGGTGGCGGTCGTGAATCAGTGGCAGAATGCGGTCAATGCAGGATCGGGCAACACGTTTATTGCGTCACTGCAGCCGCAGCACCCGCAGTATCAGCCGATGCACGCCGCGCTGAAAACCCTGCTAGGTGATAAACAACCCTGGCCGCAGCTGAAAAGCAGTGAAACGCTGCGCCCGGGACAGGTCAGTGACGATGTGCCGGCGCTGCGTGAAATCCTGCAGCGCAGCGGCATGTTAACGGCGCAGGTTAATGCACCTGCACCGGATGACGATGCGGTGCCGGTGGCCGCCTCACCAGTGACCCACAGCGACCAGCCGGTTGCGGTTAGCCCTTCTGCCGCGCCAGTCACCGATCTGTCTGCGCCTTCACTGCAATCGCCGGGTAACGTTCAGAGTCAGACGCTGGAAGGGAACACCGCCAATGTCTATGACGAGACGCTGGTGGCGGGTGTGAAGCGTTTCCAGCAGTGGCAGGGACTGGATGGCGACGGTGCTATCGGTGCCAGAACGCGGCAGTGGCTTAACGTCTCTCCGCAGATGCGTGCTTCGTTGCTGGCGCTGAACATTCAGCGACTGCGCCTGCTGCCGGACGATATGCACAACGGCATTATGGTGAACATCGCCAACTACTCGCTGATTTATTACAACAACGGTAACAAGATCCTCTCATCACGGGTCATTGTCGGGCGTCCCGATCGCAAAACGCCGTTGATGCGCAGCGCGCTCAATAATGTGGTGCTGAACCCGCCGTGGAATGTGCCAACCACGCTGGTGCGTAAAGATATCATTCCTAAAGTGAAGCAGGATCCGACCTATCTCTATAAGCATGGCTATACCCTGCTGTCGGGCTGGAGCGCTGACGCTGAAGTGATCGACCCCAGCATGATCGACTGGCGCATGGTCACCGCTTCATCGTTCCCCTATCGGTTGATTCAGGCACCGGGTGTGGCGAATGCGCTGGGCCGCTATAAATTTAATATGCCCAGCTCAGATGCGATCTATCTGCACGACACGCCGAACCACAACCTGTTCCAGCGCGATATCCGCGCGCTCAGCTCAGGCTGCGTCCGGGTAAATAAAGCGTCGGAACTGGCAGGCTTATTACTGCAGGACGCGGGCTGGAACGATGCCCGCATCTCCAGTACGTTAAAAGAGGGTGACACCCGCTACGTGCCCATTCGGCATCGTATTCCGGTCAATCTCTATTATCTGACGGCGTGGGTCGCTGATGATGGCAAACCACAGTTCCGCACAGATATTTACAATTATGATGACACCGCGCGTTCGGGCAGCCAGGCTTTGAGTCGGGCTGAGCAATTGCTGCTCTAGTGATTGATTTTAAATCGTTAGCGGCGGGCCGGTTATTCAGAAAAATGTTATCAAATGGCGATTCCTGCAGGGATCGCCACGCAAACAGGTTGCAGATGGGTTGACGCTCTACTGAGAGAAAGTTATGGTTCGGGCTGTGCGCTTTTTGCACATTTCTATGGCTTCACTCTCAGGTAAATCGTTACATGTCTACTATTGATTCTTTTCGTCGCAAACTACTGCTGTGCGGTAGCGCCGCCGCCGGTCTGGCATTATTACCCGCTTCTGCAAGGGCCTCGCTTTCTACCTCTCGCCCGCGTGTATTGATGCTTAATAATCTTCATACCGGTGAAACCCTTAAAACTGAGTTTTTTAATGGTAAGAGTTACGACAAGGATGAGTTGTCACGATTAAATCACTTTTTCCGTGACTATCGCGCCAATAAAGTGAAAAGCATCGATCCGCACCTGTTTGATCAAATCTTCCGGCTGCAGGCGCTGCTGGGAATGCGTAAACCGATACAGCTGGTTTCGGGCTACCGTTCACTGGCAACCAACAACATGTTACGTGAGAGCGGTCCTGGGGTGGCAAAGCACAGCTATCACACCAAAGGCCAGGCAATGGATTTCCATATCGAAGGGGTTTCTCTGGCCAATGTACGCAAAGCGGCGTTATCTCTGCGTGCGGGTGGTGTAGGATATTATCCCCGCAGTAACTTTGTACATATTGATACCGGGCCGATCAGGCACTGGTAATGACACCGGCAACGCTGCGTGAGCCGGTCATGGAGCGTTATGAATTACCACATTATTCCTGTTACCGCGTTTGCCCAGAATTGTTCAGTTATCTGGTGCGAGTCTACTCGTGAAGCCGCGCTGGTTGATCCAGGCGGGGATGCCGATCTGATCAAAGAGACGCTGGAACAACGCCAGCTTAAACCTTCCCGGATTCTGCTGACCCATGGGCACCTTGATCACGTCGGGGCTGCCGTCGAGCTGGCTGCCTTCTGGCAGATTCCGATTGTCGGACCACAAAAGCGTGATGCATTCTGGCTGGAGGCGCTGCCTACCCAGAGCCGGATGTTCGGACTTGATGAGTGCGCGCCTTTTACCCCAGATCGCTGGCTGGAAGAGGGGGAGAGCGTACAGGTAGGGCTGACCACGCTGGAAGTGCTGCATTGTCCGGGCCATTCGCCTGGCCACGTGGTGTTCTTCGATCGGCCAGGACGGTTACTGATTTCAGGTGACGCGATTTTTAATGGTGGTGTGGGACGCACAGACTTCCCGCAGGGCGATCATCAGCAGTTAATCAATGCTATCCGCACGAAACTGCTGCCGCTGGGCGATGATGTCACTTTTCTGCCCGGTCACGGCCCGATTTCTACGCTGGGGCATGAACGCATCAGTAATCCTTTCCTGCAATAAAAAATGGGCCAGCAGGCCCATTTTTCAATTCGGTCATCCTGCTTACAGCACGGCGACAATCGCTTCGCACAGCGCCGACATATTGTCTGGCGTCATGCCCGCCACATTCACCCGCCCTGAGTTCACCGCGTAGACGCCAAACTCTTCACGCAGGCGAATGACCTGCTCTTTGGTTAAGCCACTGAACGAGAACATGCCGTTCTGCTTAATAATAAAGCTGAAGTCGCGCTGTGCGCCTTTCTCCGCCAGCGTGTTTACGAAGAGCTGGCGCATGCGCTGAATGCGCTGACGCATGTCCGACAGCTCCTGCTCCCAGATGGTACGCAGGGTATCGTTGCCCAGAATTGTGGCGACGATGGCGGCGCCATGTGCCGGCGGATTGGAGTAGTTGGCGCGAATGGTGTACTTCACCTGACTGAACGCGGTATCTGCCACGCTCGCTTCGGCGGCAACCAGCGTGATGGCACCGACACGCTCGTTATACAGGCCAAAATTCTTGGAGTAAGAGCTGGCGACGATCAGTTCCTGATGCGAGGCGGCAAAAATACGCAAGCCTTCTGCATCTTCCTCCAGACCACGGGCAAAACCCTGGTAAGCGAAGTCGAACAACGGCAGCCAGCCATTGGCCTGTGACAGCTGCGCCAGCTGTTGCCACTGCTCGGCGGTCGGGTCGATACCGGTCGGGTTATGGCAGCAGCCGTGGAACAGCACCACGTCGCCTGGCTGAACCTGTTTCAGTGACGCCAGCATACCATCGAAATCGAGCGTATGGTTTGCAGCGTCATAATAGTGGTATTCACAGACTTCAAGACCGGCAGCATTGAACACATTGTTGTGATTCGGCCAACTCGGATTGCTGATCCAGACCCGCTTCACCGAGGTTTGCGTGGCGAGGAAATCGGCTGCAACGCGTAGCGCACCGGTACCACCCGGTGTCTGAGCCGTGCGAGCGCGGCCAGCGGTGATTAGCGGACTCTGGTTGCCGAACAGCAGGGCCTGCGTGCAGCGGGCGAAATCAGCCAGACCATCAATGCTGAGATAGTTTTTGGTGGTTTCATTTTCCAGCAGATATTGCTCAGCTTTTTTAACACTGGTCAGCACCGGGGTCTTGCCGGTTTCGTCTTTATAGACGCCGATACCCAGATTGATTTTTTCCGGGCGGTCGTCAGCACGAAACAGATCGGCCAGCCCAAGAATAGGATCGGCGGGTGCAGCAGAGATCGATTCAAACATGTGTCAGGTCCATTAGCGTGAACTTTAGCGAAAAGAGCTCTCAGGTTAGCGTCCGGCCAGTCAAATGCCAACCGTTTGCGAGACAAATTCATACATTTTGTAGTGTGGATTGCGTGACGGGGAAAGGTAGTGATTAAAGCGGGGTAACGGCGCGAGGGAAAACGCACCTGTCGGGAATAGCAGCCATAAAAAAACGGGGCCGTAGCCCCGTTTTTCAACATGTTTTAAGCAGTATTAGAACTGGTAAACCAGGCCAACCGCTACAGTGTCATCAGTGTTCAGATTCAGACGGTTGTTGTCATCCAGCTGGTTGATCTGATAGTCCACATAGGTAGACATGTTTTTGTTGAAGTAGTAGGTCGCGCCGATATCAATATATTTGATCAGGTCAGCATCGCCCACACCTTCGATATCCTTGCCTTTAGACTGAACATAAGCAATGGATGGGCGCAGGCCGAAGTCGAACTGATACTGTGCTACCAGCTCAATGTTCTGTGCTTTGTTTGCAAAGCCAGTGGTAGAGAACGCGTTGCCGTTAGCCAGAGTACCGGTAGCAGTAACTGGTGTTGAGTTGCGAGTTTCACCGTACATTGCAGCCAGGTAAACGTTGTTTGCATCGTACTTGATAGCCGTTGCCCAGTTTTCAGCACGTTTACCAGCACCCTGGCCGGTGACAGTGGTAGTTGCATCACCGCCGCCATTAGCTTCGCTAGGTGTAACAGTTGTCTGTGCGCCTGCTGCCTGAGCATTAGTACGGTCGCTGCTGCTATAAGCACCTACGATACC
The DNA here is from genome assembly GCF_025910075.1 of Pantoea sp. RG18. Classification (NCBI taxonomy): domain Bacteria; kingdom Pseudomonadati; phylum Pseudomonadota; class Gammaproteobacteria; order Enterobacterales; family Erwiniaceae; genus Pantoea; species Pantoea sp. RG18. Next base: position 254,211 of record NZ_JAPCIL010000006.1, on the reverse strand, counting down.
CAGACCGATTGGTGAGGTATAAGAGGTTGACACACCGTAGCCGTCGCCGTTGGAGCGACGCAGGCCGTCGGTACCGGTGCGCTCGTTTTTACCCTGATACTGAACTGCGAAGTCCCAGCCATCAACCAGGCCGAAGAAGTTGGTGTTGCGGTAGGTCAGCAGGCCGGTGCTACGGCCGTTCATGAAGTTATCGGAATATCCTGAATCACCACCGAACTCTGGCAGCATATCGGTCCAGCCGATTGCATCATAAACCACACCGTAGTTACGGCCGTAGTCGATTGAGCCAGCATCACCGAATTTCAGACCGGCGAAGCCCAGACGGGTTTTGTTGCCGTCTTGTGCGTCAGAACCTTCAGAGTTGTTCGCCTGAACGTTGTATTCCCACTGGCCGTAACCGGTCAGCTGGTCGTTAATCTGAGTTTCACCCTTGAAGCCGAAGCGAACGTAAGTATTGTCGCCATCGTTGCCGTCGTTATCAGAGAAGTAATGCAGGCCAACAGCTTTACCGTACAGGTCCAGTTTGTTGCCGTCTTTGTTATAGATTTCTGCAGCGTTTGCTGCGCCGGCGGCTAACAGAGCAGGGATAACCACTGCAAGAATATTGCGCTTCATCATTATTCATTACCCTCATTGGAGTTATTTGTACACCTGCCACTGCCGTCAAGAAACCTTTACGGGAACCCTGAACGAAGTTTGGTGTCTTCCTGTGTCTGCACGCATCTTTCCATCCCACCCGCCGTAATTCTAGCGCTTAAATGCTACTAAACTCGTAATCTTGTTTCAGTAAGAAAATATGTATTACAAGATGTAAAAAACACGGAACTTTGTGAGAGAACTCAAAATTTACAAAAATAAAAAAAGGCCGGCAGTGCCGACCTCGTTATATATATGAATTTCTTATATTTAATGCCGAATATCAGAAACTCGCGTTGCGTGGGGTGCGCGGGAAGGGGATTACGTCCCTGACATTTTGTACGCCGGTGACATAGGCGATTAAACGTTCAAAGCCTAATCCAAAGCCAGAATGTGGCACGGTACCGTAGCGACGCAGGTCACGATACCACCAGTAGTCTTCTTTATTCAGACCCATCTCTTCCAGACGCGCATCCAGGACATCCAGACGTTCTTCACGCTGTGAACCGCCAATGATCTCACCAATGCCTGGCGCCAGAACATCCATCGCCGCCACGGTTTTGCCATCGTCATTCAGGCGCATATAGAACGCTTTAATGTCTTTCGGATAGTTTTTCACCACCACCGGCGCTTTAAAATGTTTCTCGGCCAGGTAACGCTCATGCTCAGAGGAGAGGTCAATACCCCAGGAAACCGGGTTTTCGAAGGTCTGACCGCAGTTCATCAGGATCTCAACCGCATCGGTGTAATCCACCTGCGCGAAATCGGTGGTGATGAAACGCTGCAGGCGTTCAACCGCCTCTTTATCTACCCGCTCAGCAAAGAAGGCCATGTCATCGGCACGCTCTTCCAGCACCGCGTTGAAGACATACTTCAGCATTGATTCGGCCAGTGCAGCGGCATCATCCAGTGAGGCAAAGGCGATTTCCGGCTCCAGCATCCAGAATTCCGCCAGATGGCGGCTGGTGTTGGAGTTCTCTGCGCGGAACGTCGGACCAAAGGTGTAGATCTTCGACAGGGCGCTGGCATAGGTTTCGCCATTCAGCTGACCTGAAACGGTCAGGAAAGCCTCTTTACCAAAGAAATCTTCGCTGAAGTCAACTTTGCCCTGATCGTTACGCGGCAGGTTTTCCATATCCAGCGTAGAGACACGGAACATTTCGCCGGCACCTTCGGTATCGGAGGCGGTAATCAGCGGCGTCGAGACCCAGAAATAGCCATTTTCATGGAAGAAGCGATGCAGCGCCTGCGCCAGGGTGTGGCGAACGCGGGCCACCGCGCCAATCAGGTTGGTGCGCGGACGCAGGTGAGCCACTTCGCGCAGATACTCGATACTGTGGCGTTTCGCCGCCATCGGGTAGCTGTCGGGATCTTCCACCCAGCCCACGACTTCCAGGCTGGTCGCCTGAATCTCAAACGCCTGGCCCTGACCCGGCGAGGCCACCACTTTACCGGTGACGATAACGGAACAGCCCGTGGTCAGACGCAGCACTTCATCCTGATAATTATTCAGAGAATTATTGACGACAGCCTGAACGGGATTAAAGCAGGAGCCGTCATAGACAGCGATGAAGGAAAGACCGGCTTTGGAATCTCTTCGGGTACGCACCCAACCACGTACGGTGACTTCACTGTCAACCGCGACGCGACCGTGCAGTACGTCCGCTACAGGCACTACGCTCATAAATATCTCTCTATATAGAAGAAGTGAGTAAAAAAGTTGCCCCATCCGGGGTTTTGCTATGTTACTTGCGAGTCTTCAGGAAACAAGCAAAATTCAGGGGGAAAGCAGATTTATTACAGCAGAGGCGGGGCGTATCAACGCCCCGATAAGAAGAGGATTAACTCGCTTTTTTCACCAGCGGCAGATCAAAAGCTTTACGCAGGGCCCTGACAAAGGCTTTATCCTGGCAGATGGTTTTTCCCGGGCTGTCTGAGAGTTTCGCCACCGGCTTGCCATTGCACTGCACCAGTTTGATAACGATGTTCAGTGGCGTCACGCCCGGAATATCGCAGGTGAGGCGGGTTCCGATGCCGAACACCACGTTCGTCCGCTGGCCAAAGTGGCGGTAAAGCGCCAGCGCTTTGTCGAGATTCAGGTTGTCAGAAAAGACCAGGTGTTTGCTTTGCGGATCGATACCCAGCTTCTGGTAGTGGGCGAGGGCTTTCTCGCCCCATTCGACCGGATCGCCGGAGTCGTGGCGCAGTCCCTGGTAGCGGCGGGCAAACACCGGACCGAAATCGCGCAGGAATGCGTCCATAGCGATGCAATCGGTCAGGGCGATGCCCAGCTTATCGTCATACTCATCCAGCCACGCCTGTAACGCCGCGCGCTGGCTGTTGGCCAGTACCGGACTGATCTGCTGGAAGGCCTGGAACCACTCATGCGCCTGTGTTCCCACCGGCGTCAGTGACAAACGGCGCGCCAGATCATAGTTACTGGTGCCAATCAGCCACGGAAATTCCTGTTTCAGCGTTGAGACGATCGACTGCTGCACATCCTGCGAATAGCGACGACGGGTGCCGAAATCCATCAGGCGGAAGCGTGACATATCAAGGTCAGCCACCTGGGCTTTAAAGTCGCCGAGTTTCTGATGTAAATGGTCAAGTGCCTGCTGAGTGGTGACCTGTGGCGTGCGATGACGATGCACAATCTCACTGATCAGCGCCAGCAGCGGCACCTCCCACATGATCACTTCGCGCCACGGCCCCTGAATACGGAGTTCCAGCTTGCCATGGTGATTGCGCACCTCAACCTGATCCGGGTTATAGCGGAACTGGCGTAACCAGCTGAGGTAATCCTGCCGGAAGAAGGGAAGGTGAGACAACCAGGTCGCTTCATCATCAGTCAGCGCCAGGTGTTGCATTGCGGTTATCGCGTCACGAATTTCGTCAGCGTAGAGACCCAGCAGTTCGTCGCCGCGGCAGCGAAACTCCGCCGCCACCGTTATGTCATGATAGCGGTGGAAAACGGCCTGCTGCATATGGAGCTTATAGGCGTCCGTATCCAGCAGCGAGGTCAGTATCGGGGAAGCATGTCCTGTCATGGCGCGTTTCAGCATCCTGTTCGGTGGCGCAGAGCCCGGTGTTGTACACAGTCATAAAGACGCAAAAGTATAATTCACTATCTGAAGCCGATCACAGCATATTTCAGACGGGCGGGTCGAGGCCAATCTGTGCCATTGTTAACAAAGTGTAGCCATTTCACCCTTTAGGTGCATTGTGCGTGGCAAGCTTGTAGTAACAAGCTTAGACTTTGCCGGTAAACTTATAACAACGCGAGACGCAATATGACGCAACAGCCCCAAATCAAGTATCGCCACGACTACCGTGCGCCTGAGTACACCATCACCGATATCGATTTAACTTTTGAACTGGATGCGTCCACCACCCGCGTAACGGCCATCAGCCAGGTTAAACGGCTGGGCGACAGCCAGGCTGAGCTGCGACTGGACGGCGAAGCGTTAACGCTGATTGCGCTGGAGGTCGACGGGCAAGCCTGGACGGCCTTCCGTGAAGAAGAGGGCGCACTGGTCATCAGCCAGCTGCCGGAAAGCTTCACCCTGAAAATTATTAACGATATTCATCCGGACCAGAACACCGCGCTGGAAGGGCTGTATAAATCGGGCGAGGCGCTCTGCACCCAATGTGAGGCTGAAGGCTTCCGTCATATTACCTGGTATCTCGATCGCCCCGACGTGCTGGCGCGCTTTACCACCACCATCTATGCCGACGGTGAGCGTTATCCATTCCTGCTCTCCAACGGTAACCGCATTGACAGCGGCCGGGATGAGCAGGGTCGCAGCTGGGTGAAGTGGCAGGATCCGTTCCCGAAACCCTGCTACCTGTTTGCGCTGGTGGCGGGCGATTTCGACGTGCTACGCGACAGCTTCACCACCCGTTCAGGACGTGATGTGGCGCTGGAGATCTTCGTCGATCGCGGTAACCTCGACCGTGCCGACTGGGCGATGACCTCGCTGAAAAACAGCATGAAGTGGGATGAAGAGCGTTTCGGTCTGGAGTATGACCTCGACATCTTTATGATCGTGGCGGTGGACTTCTTCAACATGGGCGCCATGGAGAACAAAGGCCTTAACGTCTTCAATGCCAAATATGTGCTGGCTAAAGCGGAAACGGCGACGGACAAAGATTACCTGGGCATTGAAGCGGTTATCGGTCACGAATATTTCCACAACTGGACCGGTAACCGCGTGACCTGCCGCGACTGGTTCCAGCTCAGCCTGAAAGAGGGACTGACGGTGTTCCGCGATCAGGAGTTCAGCTCTGATCTGGGTTCACGCGCGGTGAACCGCATTGATAACGTGCGTATCGTACGCGGTGCGCAGTTCGCCGAAGATGCCAGCCCGATGGCACACCCGATTCGTCCGGATCAGGTCATCGAGATGAACAACTTCTATACCCTGACGGTGTATGAAAAAGGGTCAGAAGTGATCCGTATGATGCACACCCTGCTGGGTGAAGAGAATTTCCAGAAGGGCATGAAGCTCTATTTTGATCGCCACGACGGCAGCGCCGCCACCTGTGATGATTTTGTTCAGGCGATGGAAGATGCCTCGAATGTTGACCTGTCGCAGTTCCGCCGCTGGTACAGCCAGTCCGGTACGCCAGTGCTGACGGTACGCGACGATTACAACCCGGAGCTGGAGCAGTATACGCTGCACGTCACGCAGCACACGCCTGCGACTGCCGATCAGAAAGAGAAGCTGCCGCTGCATATCCCGCTGGATATTGAACTCTATGATGGCGAAGGCAAGGTGATCCCGCTGCAGAATAATGGTCATCCGGTACATCATGTGCTGAATGTCACCGAGGAGTTCCAGACCTTTATTTTCGATAATGTCTACTTCCAGCCAGTGCCGTCGCTGCTGCGCGAATTCTCTGCTCCGGTGAAGCTTGATTACAAATGGAGTGATGCTCAGCTCACCTTCCTGATGCGTCATGCACGCAACGACTTCTCCCGCTGGGATGCGGCTCAGAGCCTGCTGGCGACCTATATCCGTCTGAATGTCGCCCGCTATCAGCAGGGCCAGCATCTGTCACTGCCGCTGCATGTGGCCGATGCCTTCCGTGCGGTGCTGCTGGATACCGACTGCGACCCGGCACTGACCGCGCTGATTCTGACGCTGCCGTCGGAAAATGAGATTGCCGAGCTGTTTGATACTATCGATCCGCAGGCGATTGCGCTGGTGCGTGACGCGCTGCAACGCACGCTGGCACGCGAACTGGCCGATGAGTTTTTTGCGATCTACAACGCCAATCAGCAGCCTGAATACCGCGTGGAGCATGACGCGATAGGTCAGCGCAGCCTGAAAAATATCTGCCTGACCTATCTCGCCTTCAGCGATGCGCAGCTGGCGGATAAACTGGTGCAGACGCAGTATCACCAGGCGACCAACATGACCGATGCGCTGGCGGCGCTTTCTGCTGCTGTTGCGGCACAGTTACCGTGCCGTGATGCGCTGCTGGCAGCTTACGATGAGCGCTGGCATCAGGATGGTCTGGTGATGGACAAATGGTTTGTGCTGCAGGCGACCAGTCCGGCCGCTAACGTGATGCGCAATGTGCGTCAGCTTCTGAATCATCGCTCCTTCACCATGAGTAATCCGAACCGTGTTCGCTCGCTGGTGGGTGCCTTTGCCTCGGCTAACCCGGCCGCCTTCCATGCTAAAGATGGCAGCGGGTACAAGTTCCTGGTGGAGATGCTTACCGACCTTAACACCCGCAATCCGCAGGTTGCGGCGCGGATGGTGGAGCCGCTGATTCGCCTGAAACGTTATGACGAAGGCCGTCAGGCGATGATGCGCCAGGCGCTGGAGCAGCTGCTGGAGCTGGATAAACTCTCTGGCGACCTCTACGAGAAAATTACCCGGGCACTGAACGCCTGATAATTAAAAAGGGGAGTGTCTGAGACACTCCCCTTTTTTCAGCGCTGCTGCGCGTAACGAACCGGCTGCGGTCGTTCCGTACGCTGCATGACCCGATCCAGTACCTCCGCTTCCAGCTCGGCCAGCCGCGCCGATCCGCGACGGCGGGGACGGGGCAGATCCACCAGCAGATCCAGCCCGATCTGACCCTCTTCGATCAACAGCACGCGATCTGCCATCACCACCGCTTCACTGACATCATGCGTGACCAGCAGCACGGTAAAGTGATGCTGCTGCCACAGTGACTCAATCAATCCCTGCATCTCAATGCGGGTCAGGGCATCCAGCGCCCCCAGCGGTTCATCCAGCAGCAGTAAACCGGGCCGGTGGATCAGCGCTCTGGCCAGTGCGACGCGCTGTTTCTGGCCGCCGGAGAGGGCGGCTGGCCACTCATCAGCCCGATCGGCGAGGCCTACCGCCGCCAGTGCATCCAGCGCCGCGCTGCGCCATTCGCGTCCGCGCAGACCCAGCCCGACGTTATCGATCACTTTTTTCCACGGCAGCAGTCGCGCATCCTGAAACATCAGGCGGGTATCTTCACGAGCCGACTGCAGCGGCGCATTGCCTGCCAGCAGTTCACCGCTGGAGCTCTGTTCGAGACCGGCCAGCAGGCGCAGCAGCGTGCTTTTACCACAGCCGCTGCGGCCCACCACCGCCACAAACTGACCTGAGGGAATATGCAGGTCAATCTTATTGAGAATGGTGCGGCTGCCATACTGTTTGCTGACGCCGTTAACGCCAACCGGGGTGCCGGTGTTGAGGCGCGCCGGTGAGAGAGTCTGGCTCATGCGTTCTCCTCCTTCAGTTGATAAGCGGGATGCCAGCGCAGCCAGACACGTTCAAGCAACAACGCGGCGACATCCGCCAGTTTGCCGAGCAGGGCGTAAAGAATAATGGCGACCACCACCACATCGGTCTGCAGGAATTCACGCGCGTTCATGGCCAGATAGCCGATACCCGCGTTGGCAGAGATGGTCTCTGCGACAATCAGCGTCAGCCACATCAGGCCCAGCGCGAAACGCACGCCGACCATGATATTGGGCAGCGCGCCGGGCAGGATCACCTGAATAAACAGGCTCCAGCCGGAAAGGCCATAGCTGCGCGCCATCTCAACCAGCCCGCGATCGATGTTGCGGATGCCGTGATAGGTATTGAGGTAGATCGGGAACAGCGTCCCCAGCGCCACCAGAAAGATCTTGGCAGACTCATCAATACCGAACCAGAGGATCACCAGCGGGATCAGCGCCAGATGCGGCACATTGCGCAGCATCTGTACCGAGGTATCCAGCAGTCGTTCACCGGTTCTGGAGGTGCCGGTAATCAGCCCGAGCAGCAGGCCGATAGAACCGCCGATACTGAAGCCGATCAGCGCCCGCCAGCTACTGATCGCCAGGTGCTGCCAGAGTTCACCACTGGCGGTCAGCTGCCAGAAGGTGGTCACAATTTTCTCCGGTGCGGGCAGAATACGGGTCGACAACCAGCCGGTTTGCGAGGCAATCTGCCACACCACCACCAGCAGCGTTGGCAGCAGCCAGGGCACCAGCGTATCAGCAAGGCGTTTTCGGGTTCTGGTCATCATGCTCTCCTCAGCCCCGGGCGACTTTTTTCTCAGGGGTAAAATCGTTGGCTACCGCTTCACCGTGTGCCTGAACCACGCGCGGCTGGGGCACCAGTGGAATCTGCAGATCAAGATGCGGGAACAGCAGTTCGCCGACGCGATAAGCCTCTTCAAGGTGCGGATAACCCGACAGGATAAAGGTCTCAATGCCCAGCGCTTCATACTCTTTGATGCGTGCGGCCACGGTCGGGCCATCGCCGACCAGCGCGGTCCCGGCTCCGCTGCGCACCAGGCCGACGCCTGCCCACAGGTTAGGGCTGATTTCGAGCTTGTCGCGGCGACCGCCATGCAGTGCGGCCATCCGGCGCTGCCCCACAGAGTCTGCCCGCTGGAACGCCGCCTGCGCTTTCGCGATGGTGGCGTCATCCACATTGGCAATCAGTTTGTCTGCGGCCTGCCAGGCCTCTTCATTGGTTTCACGCACGATCACATGCAGACGGATGCCGAACCGGACGGTGCGTCCCTGGGCAGCCGCTTTCGCACGCACCTGATCAATCTTCTCTTTAACCTGCGCAGGGGGTTCGCCCCAGGTGAGGTAGACATCGACCTGTTCGGCCGCCAGTTCCTGGGCGGGTTCAGAAGAGCCACCAAACCACAGCGGGGGACGAGGCTGCTGCACCGGTTTAAACATCAGACGCGCACCGCGAACCTTCACGTGCTTGCCTTCATAATCGACGGTTTCGCCTTCCAGCACCCGACGCCAGACGCGGGTAAACTCGGCGGATTCCGCGTAGCGCTCGCGGTGATCGAGAAACACGCCGTCGCCCGCCAGCTCTTCCGGATCGCCACCGGTCACCAGATTAAACAGCGCACGTCCGTTAGAAAGACGGTCCAGCGTGGCGGCCTGACGTGCTGCCTGGGTCGGTGAAATCACCCCAGGACGCAGTGCGACCAGAAACCGCAGGCGCTGCGTCACCGGAATCAGCGAGGCGGCAACCAGCCAGGCATCTTCACAGGAGCGGCCGGTCGGGATCAGTACGCCGCCAAAGCCAAGGCGGTCAGCGGCCTGCGCCACCTGTTGCAGATAGGCGTGATCAACCGGTCGCGCCCCTTCGGCAGTACCAAGATAGTGGCCGTCGCCATGCGTCGGCAGGAACCAGAAAATGGATACGCTCATTGTTGCTCCTTATTGCGTCACGGTATGCGGATGCCAGATGCGATCCTGAATCGTCACTTTTACTGGCAAGAGATGATTGGCATAGAACAGGTCAGCGGTGCGCTGCTGGGCGGCCGCGGTTTCGGCACTGACGGGCGAAATGCGGGTTGGCGGCCGATGGCTGAGGTAGCTGGCGATGACCGGTTCGGGCAAGCCCATTGCCTGTGCCAGTAACGTGGTGCTCTGCTGACGCTGGCTGATTGTCAGCGCGTCAGCAGAGCTGAAGGTGTCGAGCACCTGCTGAATAAACGCGCCATGGGCTTCGGCATAGCTGCGGGTCGCTAAATAGAAGGAGCCGGTAAGATTAAGGGAGCTGCCATCAATCAGCAGGCGCGAATTTCCCTGCAGCAGCACCGATGAATAGTAGGGGTCCCAGATTGCCCAGGCATCAACGTCACCCTGCTGGAAGGCGGCACGCGCATCGGCGGGAGTGAGATAGACCGGCGTGATGTCTTTAAAGGTCAGACCCGCCTGCTGTAAGGCACGCAGCAATAAATTATGTGAGCTGGAGCCTTTCTGGAAAGCGACTTTTTTCCCTTTCAGGTCCGCGACCTGTTTCAGGGGGCTGCTTTTTGGCACCAGAATCACTTCTGCTTTGGGTTTTGGCGGCTCCGCGCCAACATAGAGCAGATCCGCGCCCGCGGCCTGGGCAAACAGCGGGGGAAGATCACCGGTACTGCCCAGGTCGATACTGTTGATATTCAGCGCTTCCAGCATTTGCGGACCTGCAGGGAACTCGATCCACTTAATCCGGGTATGGGGAAATCGTTTTTCCAGTAACTGATGTGACTTCGCCAGCACCATGCTGACCGAACCTTTCTGATAGCCGATGCGAATCTCAGACGGATCGGATTCGGCGGCCTGTACCTGGAGGCCGGCCAGCAGAAGTCCGGCCACCAGCCACTTTCCTAATCTCTGTTTCATCGATCTCTTCCTTATACCGCTTGCGCAACGGGATGGTGGTGACGGGTCAGTGCCAGCCAGAAGGCGGAGACGGCCTCATCCAGGCGCTGTGACAGTGAATCCTGCAGTTCGGGCTGACGGTCGTAATGACTGATCTGATGATCCTCGGCATAAACACCATGCAGGATCTCCTGCGCCTTTAAGGCGTTGAGCACCGGCTTCAGGGCGTAGTCCAGCGCCAGCATATGACCGGCACTGCCGCCGCTGGCCAGCGGTAACACGACTTTGTGTTCCAGTGCGCGTTCAGGCAGCAGATCGAGCAGCGTCTTCAGCGCACCCGAAAACGACGCTTTATAGATAGGTGTCGCAATAATCAGTCCATCAGCCGAAGCCAGATCGTCACGCAGGGCGAGAAGCGCAGGCGCATCAAAACGCGCATTGATCAGATCGTCAGGCTGAAAGTTGTGAATATTCCAGGGGATGACTTCAATGCCACGCGCCTCCAGCTTGTGCTGACACAGCGTCAGCAGTGAGGTTGAGCGGGAGGGGAATCGTGGGCTGCCTGCCAGCGTAATAACTCGCATCATCACTCCTTATAACTAAAAGTTATTGATTATCAAATGTTGAGAACTTATGTCTTCATACTGTCAGAGCAGGAGAGTGGGCTTAAATGATTTATCCGGCAAAGTAAGGGTGAAATCTGCAAATAGAAGCGGTAGTGGCAGGTGTCAGCATCGCCGCTTCCGATAATTCTTAAATTATGTGTCGGCAGCAGAACAATTCATTAAGAGGGATGATACGAGATCGTCAAAATGAGACGGTTCAGCAGAAAAAATAGCTTTCGTCTGATTGCTTAATCATTTTCCCTGAGAGTGGCGCGGCAATAAAGCGAAACGGCTGACAAAAGAGCGCTGCGAAGCAGCACAGAATCAGCTTATCTGCGGCAAGCATCTTTCAGGGATTAGGATTAGTTGCAGAAAGAAGACTGTAATAAAAATGAAGGAATGCTGAACTTATTCATCGTTTCAGATGTTCGCTTACAGATTCCTGAATCTGGTTACGTCTGCTTCACAGGGCTATTTTAAATCGATCATCAACGGTTTTAACATTAACGCAGGCTATAGATGCACTTTCGTTAACAGTGATGCTCACATGAAACATTAAGATGATTTTTACGGCTGGTCTTTTTTCGCATTACAGGTTTAAGATAATCGGGCTCAATGAAAGCAATCATAATAATCGCGCCTTACTCTTTTCGACGTTTCGCCTCTGGTCAGAACCTGCATCAGGCAGGTGAATCGTATTGTCATTTTCTAACAGCAGAGAATTGCATATGTCTGACATCCTGTTATCCGTTATTATTCCAACCTACAATGTTGAGAAATATATTGTAGAGTGCGTCGATTCGTTATTACGCCAGGTTAAAGCGCCCAATGAAATAATCATTGTGAATGATGGATCTACTGATGGAACATTAGCCTTAATTGAACAGAATTATGCACACCTTTCTCAGGTGAAAGTGATCACCATTGAAAATGGCGGCCTCGGCAATGCACGGGACACCGGCATTGCACTGGCAAAGGGTCAGTTTCTCTTTTTCTGTGATCCGGATGATGTCGTGGTTGATGGCCTCGTGACTGAGCTGGCAATGGTGGCGGAGAAGCATCCTGAAACGGATCTTTTCTGTTTTAACTCCTGCGTCTATGAAGATGGCCACATTGATATCACCTCGCCAAAAGTGAAGCATGACCAGTTTGGCCAGCAGAAACCACAGGAGGTCTTTCTGCGCCTGCTGCGTAATGGCAGATATACCTCTGCCGTCTGGAATTACGTCTTAAGAAAAAGCGTCATTGAACAGCATAAGTTGCGCTTTGTACGTCGGGTTCATGAAGACCACAACTTTACGCTCTCCGTGTTTATGAAATGCCAGCACGCATGGGTCAGCCGTCAGGTCTATTATAAGCAGCGCATCCGCAGTGGTTCACTGACCAACAGTACCAAAGGCAATGAGTTTTTCTATCAGCGCTATGACGCTTTTATGCATGCTTATAATACGTTAACCAGTTCGCTCCCTAAATCAGCCTGGCGTAGTTCGCTGGAAAAGTCTTATTTACTTCATTCGTTCCGTCTGATGATCTATTTGTCTCTCTATAATAAAACGCCGGTGCCGGAATATGTCTGTAATGCCATTCGCTTTATGGGTCGTAATGTAAAATCAGAAAATCTTAAAGAGTGGTTGTTGTTTAATCGCCCGGAGCTCTTTATTGCGCTGCAGCACTACAAGGTTAAAAAAGAGCTCAAGCGCGCAGCCTGATTCTGAAAAATTTGAAGCGATATTGTTTATGCCTTAGCGAAATGAGAAGGTGAGACATGCAATGTGTATAAGGTTGTTGCGTCATGGCAAAAGTACTCGATAAAAGTCTGGTTATTAATATTTTCTCGCTGCTGGCTTACCGTGGCGCATCGTTTCTGTTTCCGCTGGCCACGCTGCCCTATCTTGCCCGCGTTCTGGGCGTAGAGCAGATGGGTACGCTGGCGCTGGCGATTGCCTGCGTCCTCTATTGCAGCACTATCTCCGACTGGGGATTCAATGTCTTTACCACCAAAGATATTGCTCACCATCGTGATGACAAAGAACGCGTCAGCCAGCTCTTCTGGTCAACATTCAACGCCAAGCTGATGCTGCTGGTGGTCACCAGCGGCACGCTGCTGACTGCGACCTGGTTCAATCCCTCCTGGCACCCTCTGTTCTTCATCATTCTGGCGAACTGCACCACGCTGGTCGGCTCGCTGTTTTCATTCGGCTGGCTGATGCAGGGCTTTGAGAAGCTGGGTAAGACGGCGATGATCGCCACCTTCGGTAACTTCTGTGCGATTCCGCTGACCTTTTTGCTGGTGAAATCTCCGCAGGATACCTGGCTGGCTGCCCTGATCCCTGGCGCGGTCTCCATTATCAGCGCGGCGATTACGCTGAAGTTTGTGCTGGAGATGAAAGTCATAGGCCGCTACCGCTTTGAACCGCGCGAAATCAAACAGCGCATCACCGACAGCATGGATGTGTTTATCGCCATCGCCGGTGCTAACCTTTTCAACAGCGTCAACGTGGTGATTCTCGCCACCTTTGCTTCGACTTATATGGTCGGGATCTACAACGGCGCCGATCGCCTGCGTAAAGCGGCCAACTCGGTACCGGAGCAGATTGGCAGCGCCTTCTTCCCGCGCGTCAGCCACCTGTTTGGCCGGGATAAACGCGCCGCGATTGCCGCGACACGCAAAAGCCTGCTGCTGTCGTTTTCCCTGAGTCTGTCGATTGTGATCTTCACCTGGTTTTTTGCTGACCTGGTGGTCTCAATATTGCTGGGTAAAGACTTTATCCAGTCAGCGGATGTGCTGCGCGTCTTTGTGCTCTGCTTCCTGTTTGGCAACATTGCCTACCCGGCTGGATTACAGATTCTGATCCCACATGGTCTGGCCCGCCAGCGTATGTGGGTGATGATGGCCGCTGGTGTGGTTAACGTGCCGCTCTGCTGTTTCCTGGCGTGGAAGTTTGGCGCAATCGGTGCCGCATGGTCGATGGTCGGGGCTGAAGCGTTCGTCTGTCTCGGTATTTTTGGCATCATGCAACGTCACGGCATCCTGCGGGAATATCTGTTTCCCTCTGAGGTGAAAAATCAACCCGTAAACGATTCCGCCGCGTAAGATCAAAGCATTTTCAGATAGTTTTATGCATCCCCGCTGTTCGATTTACTTTTGCGCCAGAGCACTTTACCATTCTGGCGCACATTTTCCCGTGCACCGACTTCCACGATCGCTTCCGTCCTTCAGGAGAGTGCATGTTTTATCCTATCGTCCGACCGGCGCTGTTTAAACTTGATCCCGAACGCGCACACGAACTCACCTTTCAGCAACTGCGTTTTATGAACGGCACCCCACTGGAGATGTTTTATCGCCAGAATCTGCCGTCGCGTCCGGTCACCTGTATGGGACTGACCTTTAAGAATGCCCTGGGCCTGGCGGCGGGTCTGGATAAGAACGCAGAGTGTATTGATGCGTTTGCGGCGATGGGCTTTGGCTTTGTTGAAGTCGGCACCGTCACGCCGCGCGCCCAGGCGGGGAACGATAAGCCACGCATGTTTCGTCTGGTGGAAGCGGGCGGAATTATCAATCGGATGGGGTTTAATAATCTGGGTGTTGATCACCTGGTTGAAAACGTGAAGAAAGCGCGCTTTAACGGCGTGCTGGGGATCAATATCGGTAAAAATAAAGATACGCCGGTCGAGCAGGGCAAAGATGATTATCTCATCTGCATGGAAAAGGTTTATGCCCACGCCGGTTATATCGCCATCAATATTTCCTCACCTAACACCCCAGGTTTACGTTCGCTGCAATATGGCGAGGCGCTGGATGATCTGCTTTCTTCCATCAAACAGAAACAAAAAGAGCTGGAACAGCGTCATCTGAAATATGTTCCGCTGGCCGTAAAAATTGCGCCCGATCTCTCTGAAGAAGAGTTAATTCAGGTCGCGGACAGTTTAATTCGTCATCAGATTGATGGCGTGATTGCCAGCAATACCACGCTCGATCGTTCGCTGGTGAGCGGTCTTAAGCATGCTGAGGAAGCGGGTGGGTTAAGTGGACGGCCAGTGCAGTCGCGCAGCACGGCGGTGATCCAGCGTCTCTCTCAGGAACTGCAGGGACGGTTGCCGATTATTGGCGTAGGCGGGATCGATTCTCTGACGGCAGCGCGTGAAAAAATCGCCGCCGGGGCAACACTGGTTCAGATTTATTCAGGCTTTATTTATCAGGGGCCAGGCTTAATTAAAGATATCGTCACCCATCTCTAAGACAATTCTCACAATCATTGGCCGGGGGGTTTATTTATCCCCTCGGCTCGTTTATATTTTGTCCTGTTGCACGCTTTTTCAGCTTTTCCTTATGTTTCTTTTTTCGCTGAATTCTGCGTGATTTTTGGCGCAGCGGTAAATACAGGGCACACGATGAAAATTAAACCCGATGATAACTGGCGTTGGTATTTTGACAGCAGCCACGACCGAATGATGCTCGACCTGGCAGACGGTATGCTTTTCCGTTCCCGTTATTCCCGCAAGATGCTCACGCCGGATGCCTTCACTGAATCGGGTTTTTGTGTCGATGACGCCGCCCTTTATTACACCTTTGAAGAGACCTGCCGTCAGTGCAAACTCAGTGGCAGCCATCGCGCTGAACTGGTGTTAAATGCGCTGGTCGCTGCACGTTTCCTCAAGCCACTGATGCCGAAAAGCTGGCATTTCGCCTCTTATGCTCCGGCAATGCAGCCCCGTCCCGGTGAAATGGTACAGGTTACGCTGGCAGAAGAGGGAACGCAGGCACGACTGCTGGTGGTTGAGAGTGGCGATAACGCGGCACTCTGCCTGCTGGCGCAGCCGGGATTGACGCTGGCCGGAAAAAACATGGTGCTCGGCGATGCCATCAAGGTGATGAACGATCGCCTGCAGCCCCTGTATCAGGATGTCGCGCCGCGCTACGCCCGCGCAGTCTGACTACCTTAGTTCTACATCGCCAGCCGGAATACAGCTGCAGCTCAACAGCGTGCCGTCCTGACGCAGGGCGCTCTGTTTCAGCGCCTTAACCTCACCCGCGACCAGACTCAGCTTGCAACTGCCGCACAGTCCCGCCCGACAGGAGTAGGGGATCCGGAAGCCCTGCATCTCCAGCTGATCCAGTAATACCTGCTGATTATCCCCGGTGAACGTCTGACCCTGAAACGTGATAGCCACGGCATCTGGCGCCTGCTGCTTTGGTTTCAGTGTTTCGACCACTTCACCGGCACCATAGCTGCGCGGTGCATGACGTTTCAGGACAATCATCTCATCACCGGCGCGCACCACCCCACTGTTGCGCGCCACTAAGTTCAGACCGAAATCAATATCCCCGCTGCCATCCAGGGCGGTGCGGAACGTCTGCAGCGTGGCCAGTGGATGACCGGCAGGATGCTTAACGCCGGTCTCGGTGCTGACAGTGGTGAGCACGCAGCGACTGCATGGCTTAGGCACCTCGAATATCACGTCGCCAATCTGAATCTCCGCCCAGCTGTCTTCATCCCATGCGGCAGCGCCGCTGACGACCAGATTCGGACGAAACTGTTCGGCACGGACGCTGGCCGGGCAGCGCTGTTGCAGATCATGCAGCGACGCGTTGTTGATCAGCAAAAACGGAAAGCCGTCGGCAAAGCTCAGCGGAATATGATTAAACGCTTTTACCCGGCGGCTGGGTTGTGGCCCGACCCAGCGCAACTGAACCTCACGCGGGAAGAACTGGCTCAGCCATTGGTTAATCGCAGGCGGCGCTATGCGCGCGGTGAAATGATTTCCCCAGACTTCGGTGGGGTGATCCTGCTCATCGAAATCGCTGAAGCGGATCAGGGAGTGACTGCCATCCGGGGCCGTCAGCAGCAGGCCATCCGGTAAAATCGCGGGCGTGAAGCGCACCATCTCCGGATGCTGACGCGCGGTAATAAAGGTGCCATCAGGTTCGGTCACCATAAACAGACGATCAAATGCCAGTCCGCTGTCAGTGACCAGCGCGTGTGACAGCGCTAATCCCCGCATCGACTTCACAGGATGAATAAATAAGCGGGAAAGCGTGATCATGGTGTTCTCCTTGAACCCGACGCGCAGCACAAAAGAAGCTAACTTTATGACATAGGTCTCCGATTCGCTATAATGCGCGACAATTTTCTCAAGAGTTAAAAAGTGACGATATGAATTCTCTGTTTGCCAGCACGGCGCGTGGGCTCGAAGAGCTGTTAAAAAGTGAGCTGGACGCGCTGGGCGCGCAGGATTTGCAAGTGGTGCAGGGAGGCGTTCACTACGAAGCCGACGATCGCACTATGTACCAAAGCCTGATGTGGAGTCGTTTAGCATCACGCATCCTGTTGCCGCTGGGAGAGTTTGGCGTCTACAGCGATCTGGATCTCTATCTGGGCGTGCAGAGCGTGGACTGGCCGACGATGTTCGGCAGTGACAAAACCTTTGTTGTGCATTTCAGCGGTACCAACGATTCGATTCGTAACAGCCAGTTTGGTGCGCTGAAAGTTAAAGATGCCATCGTGGACAGCTTTACCCGTCAGAATCTCGAACGACCTAACGTCGATCGTGAACAGGCAGATATCCGTGTCAACGTCTGGCTGAATGACGATCGCGCCAGCATTGCACTGGATCTCAGCGGCAGCTCGCTGCATCAGCGTGGTTATCGCCAGCAGACCGGTCAGGCGCCGTTAAAAGAGACCCTGGCGGCGGCCATCGTGCTGCGTTCTGGCTGGGAGCCGACGACACCGCTGATCGATCCGATGTGTGGTTCCGGTACGCTGCTGATTGAAGCCGCACTGATTGCCTGCGATCGTGCGCCTGGCCTGCTGCGCAAGCACTGGGGCTTCACCGCCTGGAGCCAGTTTAACGCTGCGTTGTGGCAGGAGGTTAAAACTGAGGCGCAGAACCGTGCCCGCACTGGTACGGCTGCCACTCAGGCGCGCTTCTTTGGCTACGACAATAATGGTCGGGTGCTGGAGTGGGCGCAGGCGAATGCCCGCCGCGCTGGCGTCTTTGAACTTTTCACCTTCGGCCAGCAGGATCTGCTGAAGCTGACTAATCCGGTTGACCCGGCGGTTCACGGTACGGTGCTGAGTAATCCTCCTTACGGTGAACGTCTGGAGAGCGAGCCAGCCCTGATTGCGCTGCACAGCCAGCTCGGACGTCTGATGAAGCAGCATTTTGGCGGCTGGAACCTATCGCTGTTCAGCGCCTCGCCAGAACTGCTGAGCTGCCTGCAGCTGCGTGCCGATCGCCAGTTTAAAGCGAAGAACGGTCCGCTGGATTGCGTGCAGAAAAACTATAAGCTGGCAGTTAACAGTCATGAAAGCGCCGGACAGATTGCGGAAGATTACGCTAACCGCCTGCGTAAAAACGTGAAGAAACTGGAGAAGTGGGCGCGTCAGGAAGGCATTGAATGCTACCGTATTTATGATGCCGATCTGCCAGACTACAACGTTGCTGTCGATCGCTATGGCGACTGGGTGATTATCCAGGAGTACGCGCCACCGAAAACCATCGATCCTGATAAAGCGCGTCAGCGTCTGTTCGATGTCATCAGCGCAACGCTGAGCGTGCTGCAACTGCCTGCCGACCGTCTGATTATGAAAACGCGTGAACGCCAGAAAGGCAAAGCGCAGTATCAGAAGCTCAGCGAGAAGGGCGACTATTTCGAAGTTAAAGAGTTTAATGCGCGTTTCTGGGTGAATCTGACCGACTATCTCGATACCGGCCTGTTCCTCGATCACCGCATTGCCCGTAAAATGCTGGGCCAGATGAGTCAGGGCAAAGATTTCCTGAACCTGTTTGCCTATACCGGTACCGCCAGTGTGCATGCCGGTCTGGGTGGCGCGCGTTCAACCACTACGGTAGATATGTCGCGTACCTATCTGGAGTGGGCGGAGCGCAACCTGCGTCTCAACGGACTGACCGGGCGTCAGCATCGTCTGATGCAGGCGGACTGCCTGAGCTGGCTGAATGAGAGTGACGAGAACTTTGACCTGATCTTTATCGATCCGCCAACGTTCTCCAACTCAAAACGTATGGAAGAGAGCTTCGACGTTCAGCGCGATCATATGATGCTGATGCGTAACCTGAAGCGCCTGCTGCGTCGCGGCGGCACCATCATGTTCTCCAATAACAAACGCGGTTTCAAAATGGACATGGATGGCCTGAAATCACTGGGCCTGCAGGCGCAGGATATTACCCAGAAAACGCAGTCGCAGGACTTCGCGCGTAACCGTCAAATTCACAACTGCTGGCTGATCACTCACGCCGGTAAGGAATAAGCTTACATGTCATTAATCAGTATCCACGGCGCTTATCTCTCCTTCAGCGATGCGCCGCTGTTAGACAATACCGAACTGCACATCGAAGAGAACGAACGCGTCTGTCTGGTGGGCCGTAACGGTGCGGGTAAATCCACGCTGATGAAAATCATCAATGGCGAACAGCCACTGGATGATGGCCGCATTATTTATGAAACCGATCTGGTCGTGGCGCGTCTGCAACAGGATCCGCCGCGCAATATTACCGGTTCGGTGTATGACTTCGTGGCCGAGGGCGTTGAAGAGCAGGCTGAGCATCTGAAAGCCTATCACGCCATTTCCCATGTGGTGATGGAAGACCCCAGCGATAAAAACCTCAATGAGATGGCGCGTCTGCAGAGCATTCTCGACCACCAGAATCTGTGGCAGCTGGAGAGCCGCATCCATGACGTGCTGGAGCAGATTGGTCTGCAGCCCGATACCGAGCTGTCGTCGCTCTCGGGCGGCTGGCTGCGTAAAGCGGCGCTGGGCCGTGCGCTGGTGAGTAACCCGCGCGTCCTGATGCTGGATGAGCCAACCAACCACCTCGATATCGAAACCATCGACTGGCTGGAAACGTTCCTGAAGAACTTCACCGGCAGCATCATCTTTATTTCCCATGACCGTTCGTTTATCCGCAACATGGCGACGCGCATTGTCGATCTGGACCGTGGCAAGCTGGTCTCCTGGCCAGGCAACTACGATCTCTATCTGGAAGGCAAAGAGGAAGCGTTGCGCGTTGAAGAGATGCAGAACGCCGAATTCGACCGCAAACTGGCGCAGGAAGAGGTGTGGATCCGTCAGGGCATCAAAGCTCGTCGTACCCGCAACGAAGGCCGTGTGCGTGCGCTGAAAGCGCTGCGTCGTGAACATTCAGAACGCCGCGAAGTGATGGGCAAAGCCAACATGCAGGTGGGCGAAGCGTCCCGTTCCGGCAAGATTGTCTTTGAGCTGGAAAATGTCGACTACGCGGTCGATGGCAAAGTGCTGGTGAAGGACTTCTCAACCCAGGTGCAGCGTGGCGACAAAATTGCGCTGATCGGACCAAATGGCTGCGGGAAAACTACCTTACTACGCCTGATGCTGCAGCAGCTGAAAGCTGACCATGGTCGTGTGCATTCCGGCACCAAGCTGGAAGTCGCCTACTTTGACCAGCATCGCGCTGAACTGGATCCGGATCGCACCGTGATGGACAACCTGGCCGAAGGCAAGCAGGAAGTACTGGTCAACGGCAAACCGCGCCACGTACTGGGCTATCTGCAGGACTTCCTGTTTCATCCAAAACGTGCCATGACGCCGGTGCGTGCCCTTTCGGGCGGTGAACGTAACCGTCTGCTGCTGGCGCGCCTGTTCCTGCGTCCCAGCAACCTGATGATTCTGGATGAACCGACTAACGACCTCGACGTCGAAACGCTGGAACTGCTGGAAGAGCTGATTGATGGTTATCAGGGCACCGTGTTACTGGTGAGCCACGATCGTCAGTTCGTCGATAATACTGTTACCGAGTGCTGGATTTTTGAAGGCAACGGTGAGATTGGCACCTTTGTTGGCGGTTATCACGATGCTCAGCAGCAGCGCGCCGCCTACCGGCAGCACAAGGCAGCAGCACCGGCGAAAGCGACGGGCAACGCCTCTAAGCCTGCAGCCGAGAAGGGTGATGCGAAGCGTAGCGTGAATAAACTCAGCTACAATCTGGCGCGTGAGCTGGAACAGCTGCCGCAAAAACTGGAGCAGTTGGAAGCGCGTATCGGAGAACTGCAGGCGAAGATGAGTCATCCCGACTTCTTCAGCCAGGCACACGATCAGACGCAACCGGTGCTGGATAATCTGGCTCAGACTGAGCAGGAGCTGGAAACCGCTTTTGCGCGCTGGGAAGAGCTAGAGTCACTGAAAAACGGCGCGTAGGGCAGGGTTAACGGATGTGTTCAGCAGTGAAAAGTAACGCGTGGATGCTCTGTCCACAATGCGATTTAATGATTAAGCTGCCGGACATTCCCGTTGGCAGCCGTGCGTCATGCCCGCGCTGCCACACCTCCCTGACGGCCAACTGGCACGAACCGCGTAAACGGCCAACGGGCTATGCGCTGGCAGCGCTGTTTATGCTGCTGCTGGCGAATCTGTTTCCTTTTGTCTCAATGAAGGTGGCAGGGCTGACCAGCCAGATCACGCTGGCGCAGATACCTCAGGTGATGGTGACGGAAGATTACAGCAGTCTGGCGACGCTGTTCCTTCTCTTCGTGCAGGCGGTTCCGGCCTTCTGCATGATCACCATTATCCTGCTGGTCAATCGGGTCCCGTTGCCGACTGGACTCAAAACTGGTCTGGCACGTATTCTGTTTCAGCTACGTAACTGGGGCATGGCAGAAATCTTTATGGCGGGCGTGCTGGTCAGTTTCGTCAAGCTGATGGCCTATGGCGAGATCGGCCTTGAGACCAGTTTCTGGCCGTGGGTTCTGTTCTGTCTGCTGCAGTTGCGGGCCTTTCAGTGCGTTGATCGACGCGGCTTGTGGGACAGTCTGTCACCCCGACCTGCGCTGCCCCATCCGCCCGAAGTGGGCATCAGTGGTTTAGAGCAGGGTCTGCGCTCCTGTCCCTGCTGTACGGCCATTCTGCCGGAAGCAGAGCATAAGTGTCCCCGCTGCGGCGTCACGGCCGAGGCACGGCGTAAGCACAGCCTGCAGTGGACGCTGGCGCTGTTGTTCACCTCAATACTGCTTTATATCCCGGCCAACCTGTTGCCGATCATGGTGACGGAAACCCTCGGCACTGCCTATCCCTCCAATATCATGGCGGGGGTGATTGTGCTGTGGGGTGATGGCTCCTATCCGGTGGCGTTGGTGATCTTTATCGCCAGTATCATGGTGCCTACGCTGAAAATGCTGGCGATTGGCTGGCTTTGCTGGGATGCCAGCGGACGCGGACAGCGTGACAGCCACAGGATGCACAAAATTTATGAAGTGGTCGAATTTGTAGGCCGCTGGTCAATGATCGACGTGTTTGTTATTGCCGTGCTCTCTGCGCTGGTGCGCATGGGGCAATTAATGAATGTTTATCCGGCGTGGGGGGCAGTATTGTTTGCAATGGTGGTGATTATCACCATGATTGCTGCCATGACCTTTGACCCGCGATTAACCTGGGATCGTGTACGCGAAAACAATATGAAGGAGTCGCGCCTTGACGGAAACTAATCACGGCCATGCAAAGGTGGAACAGATTAAGCGCTGGTCGCCGGTCTGGATTGTCCCCATCGTTACGCTGTTAATCGGCGGATGGATCCTCTTTTATCACTTCAGCCATCAGGGGCCGGAAGTCACCCTCATCACCGAAAACGCCGAAGGCATTGTTGCGGGTAAAACCACGATTAAAAGCCGCAGTGTGGATGTCGGTGTGGTGGAAAGCGCGGTGTTAAGCGACGATCTTCACCATGTGGAAATCAAAGCGCGCCTGAATTCAGGCATGGAAAAACTGCTGCACAGCGACAGCGTTTTCTGGGTGGTGAAACCGCAGGTGGGTCGCGAAGGGATCAGCGGTCTCGGTACTCTGTTATCCGGTGCCTATATCGAATTACAGCCGGGCACTAAAAGCCAGGCACCCGAGCAGTTTAAGCTGCTGGATGCGCCGCCGTTAGCGCCACCGGATGCCAAAGGGATTCGCATCGTGCTGGACAGCAAGAAAGCGGGCCAGCTCAATCCGGGGGATCCGGTGCTGTTCCGTGGCTATCGCGTCGGTACGGTCGAGACCAGTGCTTTTGATACCGAAAAACGCATGATGACCTATCAGCTGTTTGTCGCTGCGCCTTACGATCGCCTGATTACAACCAACGTTCGCTTCTGGAAGGATAGCGGCATCGCCGTGGATATGTCCGCTTCAGGAATGCGGGTGGAAATGGGATCGCTGACCACGCTGTTCAGCGGCGGCGTCAGTTTTGACGTGCCGGATGGCTGGGAGCTGGGTCAGCCTGCGCAGAATAAGTCTGACTATCATCTGTTTGACGATCAGCGCAGCATTCAGGACTCGCTCTACACCAACCATATTGATTACCTGATGTTCTTCACCGACTCCATCCGTGGTCTGCAGGCGGGGGCGCCGGTTGAGTTCCGCGGCATTCGCCTGGGTACCGTCTCAGAAGCGCCATTGATGAAAGCCGGTCTGGACCAGGCGCTGAACAATGATTACCGTGTGCCGGTGCTGATTCGCATTGAGCCGGATCGCTTTATCAGCCGACTGGGTGAGAACTTCGATCTGCAACAGCATCTGCAGGATGGTAAAAAACGTGGCCTGCGTGCGACGCTGAAAACCGGCAGTCTGTTGTCGGGTGCGCTCTATGTCGATCTCGACTTCTATGACAATGCACCGCCTTACAAAGGTCCGCAGAAAGTCTCTGGCTATGAAGTTATCCCAACGGTCAGCGGTGGCCTGAGCCAGATTCAGCAGAAGCTGATGGCGGCGCTGGATAAGATCAACAGTCTGCCACTGAACGGTATGGTCAATGAAGCGACAGGCACGCTGAAAGAGAGCCAGAAAACGATGCGTGATCTGCAGCGCACCATCGACAACATCAACAAAGTCACCGCCAGTCCGGCTATGAAAACCCTGCCGGAAGACCTGCAGCAGACATTGCGCGAGCTGAACCGCAGCATGAAAGGCCTGCAGCCAGGTTCACCAGCCTACAGCAAGCTGGTGGGGGATATGCAGCGCCTGGATAAGGTTCTGCGTGAACTCCAGCCGGTGTTAAGAACGCTTAACACCAAGAGCAATGCGCTGGTATTTGAGGCAAAACCGGGACAGGATCCCCAGCCGAAGAGGGCGAAACAGTGAATAAAGGATTGATACTTTGTGCCGCGCTGGTGTTGAGTGCGTGCAGTAGCAGCGTTGACAATACCTGGTATCAGCTGCCCTCCGGGGCAGCTTCCATGCAGGTCAGCAGCAGCCAGCTGAATGAAGCGCAACCGATGTTATGGGTGCAGCAGGTGACGGTGCCGGACTATCTGGCAGGCAACGGACTGGTTTATCAGACCAGCGATGTCAAATACGTTATCGCCGCGAATAATCTCTGGGCCAGCCCGCTCGATCAGCAGTTGCAGCAGACATTGATCACTAACCTGAGCAAGGCGCTGCCAGGCCGGCTGGTCGCAGGTTCACCTTTAGGCGCGCAGCACGATACGCTGAATGTGACCGTAACAGGCTTCCAGGGGCGCTATGATGGCAAAGCAGTCGTCAGTGGCGAATGGACGCTGGAACATCAGGGCCGGCTGACCAAGCAGGCGTTTAACCTGGTACTGCCGCAGACCGAAGATGGCTACGATGCGATGGTCAGAACCCTGGCGGCGGGCTGGCAACAGACAGCACAGAAGATTGCCAATAGTGTGGTTGCGTTAAATTAAGATTGATGTGAATAAATAAGCTAAGCCCCTGACCGATTGTCGTGCTTTCCCGACAGGGATCAGGGGCTTTTTTATTAGCTTAATCAGAAAGATAGTGTTGTTGCATGCATCACAGAACGTCATTATTTTTACCGATTAAGGTCACATTTATGACACTGGCATGAAGATTGGGCATTGATCTTTGGGTGCGCAGGAGGTAGAACATAAGGGTGGTTGAACATTAATTCACCACTTTTCTTTCCACCAGATTCCACAGACCTTACATGAGGGACACGGAGTATGAAGAGACAGAAACGAGACCGCCTCGAACGCGCCCATTCACGTGGTTATCAGGCAGGCATTACTGGACGCTCAAAAGAGATGTGTCCGTATCAGTTGATTGACGCTAAGTCTCACTGGTTGGGAGGTTGGCGACAAGCCATGGAGGACAGGTCGGTAGCTGCATAACCGGATGTCACTGAAAAGGGAATATAACCTCCGCCATGCGCGGAGGTTTTTGTTTCCGGGGGAAACACTTAGAAAGCGGCGGTATCTTTAAACAGGCCGACTTTAAGATCGCTGGCGGTATAGATCAGATTACCGTCAACCAGCACTTCACCATCTGCCACGCCCATAACCAGTTTGCGGTTAATAACGCGTTTGAAGTGAATGCGGTAAGTCACTTTCTTCGCATCTGGCAGGACCTGACCGGTGAATTTCACTTCACCCACGCCCAGCGCACGACCTTTACCTTCGCCGCCCAGCCAGCCCAGATAGAAACCAACCAGCTGCCACATGGCATCAAGGCCCAGACAACCCGGCATCACCGGATCGCCAATAAAGTGACAGCCGAAGAACCAGAGATCAGGATTGATATCCAGCTCCGCTTCAACAAAGCCTTTGTCATATTTGCCGCCGTCTTCGGTCATTTTGACCACGCGGTCCATCATCAGCATGTTGCCGGATGGAAGCGGCGGACCATTTTCGCCAAACAGTTCACCACGACCTGACAGAATCAGATCTTCTTTGGTATAGGATTCGCGTTTATCTACCATGTTTTCAATAAGCCTTGTTTTAGTGAATCACGAATATTAGCGAACAGTTGTACGCTGAGCAAATCGGATTAACGGTGGTTGAACCAGTTAAGCCAGCGCAGCGCCCAGGGACGTTGCGGACCGTCCGGCTGGTTGAACAGGCTAATGCGTTCCTGGATGGTATTCAGCAGGCAATCGCCCAGGCCATCCTCGGTACTCCAGATTTTACCGGTCAGCAGCGGTAGCGCTTCATCGGCACGGTCAATTGCCCAGATATGGAAATGACCCTGTTCAACCGCACTGACAACCGTCTGGCTGAGGCTGAGATGACGGACATTGCTGGCGGGAATAATCACGCCCTGCTGACCTGTCAGTTCTCGCTGATGGCAGATATCAAAGAAGCCTTCGATTTTCTCATTCAGTCCGCCCACCGGTTGTACGTTGCCGAACTGATCAACCGAGCCGGTCACCGCAATTTGCTGATTGATGGGCTGATTAGCCAGCGCGCTGATTAAGGCACAGAGTTCAGCCAGTGAAGCACTGTCACCATCCACCTCGGAGTAAGATTGCTCAAAGACCATTGAGGCCGAGAAGGGCAGTTGCTGATCGAGTTCCAGTTCGGCAATCAGGTAAGCCTGCATAATCATCATGCCTTTGGCATGAATATTACCGCCCAGCTCCGCTTTACGCTCGATATCCATGAATTCACCATCGCCGGGATGTACCACGCAGGTAATACGCGAGGGATCGCCCCAGGCACGGGGATGGCCAGGATATTCAACGACCGACAGGCCATTAATCTGACCAACCACTTCGCCTTCGGTTTCAATCAGAATCTGTCGCAGCAGGATCTCGTCACGCATCCGCTCATTGAGATAATTCTCGCGCCACAAACGCGCTTCCAGCGCATCACGCAGCGCTTCAGCGTTCAGTTCATCGCCCATCAGGGCCGATTCGCGCATCTGGCGTTGTAGCCAGCGGGGGCAGAGTGGCAGCGTCTCCTGATCGCCGCTGTAGCGGACGCCTTCTTTAATCAGTTCTGGCCAGAAGTCCGCTTCCGGCTGGGGCAGCCCCGCCTGTTGCGCCAGTTCGATGTTCCAGCGACACCAGGCAAGCATGTCATCTTCATCCAGAATCTGAATATTCTCTTCAAATTCAGTATAGATGGCCATTTCGTGAGCTTCGGGATCCAGCTCCTGAAATTCTGCCAGCGCTTCCCGATCGCCACACAGGACCAGTTTCAGATTGAGGGGCAAGGGAGGAATCGAGACTGGCAGCGGCCGGCGTTCATCCTGAGATGTCCACTCAACATAGCCCTGCTCAATACACTTTTTCAGGCGTAACCAGAGAATCGGTTGCGTCATCAGGCTACGCAGTGAAAGCAGCAGCGTGCCGCCATTAGCACGATGGATCAGGCCCGGTTCCAGCTGGATGCGATCTTTATACTGGCGCACGCAGCCAAACAACTGCTCCATCTCAGTCCATTCAGCAAAGTGAATACCACCCTGACTGGTGAATGGGCGTTGAGGATCGGAGGGGGGCTGGAGCGTGACGTTGTCGGCCATGATATGGTAATCACCGCCGAATAGAGTGGTACTGTCGGCCATAACCCGCTCTGCGGCCTGGGCAATGAATGTCAGATAATCGCGATTCTCCTGGCTACGAACCAGCAGTAACGGGAAACCCTGCGTCTGATGGTGTAAATGCGCCAGTGCATTCAGCAACCGGGGCTGTACCGTTGCCAGAGCATCAGTTTCTTCATCAGCAATTCGGGAGAAAACGGATTGGTATTGCGCGCTATCTGGCTGTAAGGTCTGCCACGTAAGTTGAGTGCTGGTCAAAATAATCGCATTTGTCTGTTTTAAGAAAAGCGAGATTATACAGGATTCACCCTTGTTAAGCACTGCAGACTTCCTGTTGAAGATGTGATGGTGACAGCATGTTTTTCGTTGCTGCATCCGGGAAAAAAGCTGTTATTCTTAGTTCGTTACGTGATCACGATGAGATTCCGATGAAATACCAGCAACTCGAAAATCTTGAATGTGGATGGAAGTGGAAATACCTGGTGAAAAAACATCGGGAAGGTGAACTGATCACGCGTCACCTTGAGTTAAGCGCGGCGCAGGCAGCAGTGGATAAGCTGCTGGCAATGGAAAATAATCCGGTTACAGTGAATGAATGGATCGCAGAACATATTCACGCTGATCTGGATAACCGACTGAAGCAGACCATCCGTGCCCGACGAAAACGCCATTTCAACGCTGAACATCAGCATACGCGAAAAAAATCGATAGACCTGGAATATCTGGTCTGGCAGCGACTGGCAGGTCTGGCACAGCGGCGCGGCTGCACGCTCTCTGAAACGATTGTTCAGCTGATAGAAGATGCAGAACGTAAAGAGAAATATGCCACTCAGATGTCGAGCCTGAAGCAGGATTTGCAGGCGATTCTGGGTAACTCCGGTTCAGAGAGCGAATAATCGGGCAGGGCAATCAGAGCCTTCATCTCTCAGTCCGGTTTTATTACCGGCATAAAAAAACCCCGCCTTAGCGGGGTTTTTTATTACGTATAAACTTAAGCCTGTGGCTGAGTTACAACGTCTTTGATACCTTTAACGTCGATTTCTACACGACGGTCCGGCGCCAGGCAGTCGATCAGGGCATTACGGCCTTTCACGCTGTCACAGGTGTTGCCGGTAACTGGGTTAGATTCACCCATGCCACGTGCAGAGATCTTGTTAGAAGGAATACCTTTAGATACCAGGTAATCTACGACTGACTGAGCACGTTTCTCAGACAGTTTCTGGTTGTACTGCTCTGAACCGATGCGATCGGTGAAGCCCAGTACGACAACGGAACCATCTTTAGGATCCATTGAGCTCAGCTGGCTGTACAGCTGATCCAGAGCCTGCTGGCCTTCTGGCTTCAGGGTAGATTTGTTGAAGGTGAACAGAACGTCAGACTTCAGAGTGAAACGCTTGGTTTCAACAACTGGAGCTGGTGCTGGAGCCGGAGCTGGCGCCGGAGCAGCGACGTCATCCTGACCGAAGCGGTATGAAACGCCTACGCTCAGCATGCCGTTGTCTGGACGAGTACCAACGGTCTGTGCATCACCGATGTTGTTAACCCACTGGTAATCCAGACGGGTAGCCCAGTTTTTGGTCAGCGCATATTCAACACCAACAGCAGCCAGCGGAGATACGCCGGTGTCGTGGTCGCTGATGCGGCCAGTAGTTGGGTTAGTCTGCGTTGAGTCTGCACGCCATACCATGCCGCCCAGACGAGTATACACGTCCAGATCGTCATAGATTGGGTAGCTCAGTTTAGCAGCCAGCTGAACGCCCTGTGCTTTGAATGCGCCGTTAGTCACGTTGCCTTTGTTAGGCATGCGACCCAGCCAGTCATAGCCCAGCTCGAAGCCCAGGTATGGATTTGCCTGGTAACCAACGAATGCACCTGCACCCAGCTGGCTTTCATGAGTTGGACCGTCATTGTTTTCGTAACCGTTACCGTAGTAACCAGTGTCGTGATACTGAGACCAGCCCAGTTTAGCACCGGTGTACCAGGTGTCATCTTTCGGAGCGGCCTGCGCTACGGTAGCGAAGCCAGCCAGTGCCACTGCAATTGCGATAGCTGTCTTTTTCATTTTGCGCCTCGTTATCATCCAAATAGGCAATGAGCAAAAAGGTTGCTCTTGGTTTAAATCCTTCGCCGGGTCAAAACGCTCGCTTATGACTCTACCGCAAAAAACGGAGGTTATTGAGCACCCTGGCGAGCTAAAGTCTACAACGAGATTGGAAACTTACAAGTATGATGTGAGGCGCTTATGTAAAAAAACAGCGATTTATACACAATTTCTAACAATTAGGCTGGTCTTATTGCCGCGGCAAAAAGCCCTAAAAACTTGCTAAACCATTGTCAACGCTCGAACTAACAGAATCAGTGGTTTAGCTGCGACAGATAAGAAAAATAGCTTGGGAAACTTCTGATTTTTACTTAATGAAACAAATCCGACTGAATTTTTATCGCAGTTTGCGGTCTGAGAGGCGCTTCTGATGTCCCGCTTGCACGCAAAATCAATCCTAACGCTTCACCCTCTGCCGCCGCATTTTCAAGTTGACGTCGTTCATCTTCGTCAAGATCGTAAGGAATCCATGCCAGAACGACACTGTAATTTCCTGTACGCAATGCTTTAACCATCGCTTCAACCGCATTCAGACGTTCAGAATCGGCGATATGCATACTTTTATCCAGTGGTAATCCTGATTCCTGCAGCCAGGTGCGATTCAGTTTATATGCCGGTGTTAACCACAACTGCCAGCGTGATTGCTGACTCAGCTGCTGCAATAAAGGCAACAGCAACATCTGCATCATACCGGGCTGTTCGCTGTAGCGTAACTCAGTAATTCCACCGCCCTGAGAGGCCGGAACGGAAGAGGACGCATAATGATGAGCATAGCGTGAATTATCAGGATGTTGTGTTCGCATAAGTTAATCACCAGCAGTGGACTGTATGAATATACAGTACTGTCATCCTGGATAAAGATCAACCCAAATTTCTGAAAACGCCTCGCAAAATCGCGACAAGATTAGTTGAAACGCTATTTATTCATTGAACCCGTTGACGCTTTTTTTTATCTTCTAATTACCTGATACCCAAGGTAATTTACGATATATTTCTTACATGGAGGTGGTGCAATGAAAAAGGTGAATCCGGTTGTAGAGCGCTCCAGAGCGCGCCTGGCCCCATTAGGAACAATAGAGTCGCGCACCCAGTTCGGAGGCTATGCCCTGGCTGTAGAAAGTGTGGTTTTTGCCTTAATTAATAAAGACGAACTCTATCTGCGTGCCAGTGAACCTTTGCGGAAATACCTTACAGATCGTCCGCTGCAACCCCTGATTTTTCGCAAGCGGGGCAAGCTGGTGAGTCTCAATTACTTTCGGGTCGATGAGGCGTTGTGGCGCGACCCTGACCATCTGCTGGCGCTCTCTGCTGCCTCTTTAGAAACGGCGCAGCTGGAGTTGCAGGACCGACAATCCTCACCGCGGTTAAAAGATCTGCCAAATCTCAGCGTACGTATGGAGATGATGCTGTACGAGGCGGGCGTCATGAGCGTCAATCATCTCTACCAGATGGGGGCTAAACAGTGCTGGCTGAAGCTTAAAGCGATCAACCAGCACGTTGGGTTCCAGACATTACTTGCGCTGCAGGGGGCGATCACGGGCCACCATGCCGCTGCGCTGCCGCAGGCGACACGGGCGGAGCTGAATGCGTGGTTCCAGCGCACGCTTTTATCAAACCCCAATCTCAGAAACGGCGAAGGCTAATCAGTGATTAGCGTGCGGCGCAGGCGAGCCACATCGGGCATTAATGCCACCAGCAGACCGAGTTGCTGGAGCACCAGCGGCGCACGCGTATCCGCATCTGCGGCCAGCTGGCTGATTCGCTGAGCCAGTTGATGGCGCATCGTTTCTACGTGCTCATCGCTGACAACTTCCGTCTGCAGCACATCCTCCACATAGCAAACCGTATCATCCAGCAATGTCAGCAGTTCGGGTGCGGTAATTTTATCGCGGTGAGCGCCCAGCGCAGAAATGTAACTCAGAAACGAATGGTTGGAGCAAAGCAGCTGAAAAGCCGAATCGCGCAGCTTCTGGCTGGTGCGACTTTCACTGCTCATGTTTGAGACCACTGACGCCAGTTCAGCATCCGCGTTATGCGCATCACGCCGTGCAATGCGATAGGCGAGACGGTTATCTTTGCCCTGATGATATTGCTCCATGATCGCGTCCAGATAGCGGCAATTCGCTTTCAGCGTTCGTTCTGCCACGGCAGGTAACTGACGAAAGCGCCAGTCAGGCCAGATAAACGCGACAGCCAGCCAGGCCAGGCCACAGCCCAGTAAGGTATCCACTACCCGCGGCAGGGCAACCTCAAACCCTTCGCCCAGCAGGTTAAAGCAGAGCAGCACCAGCAGAGTGATAAACAGCGTGGCCTGTGCATACTGCACCTGCCTGAAAGCGAAGAACAGGACGCCGGTAATCACTATCAGGATTAACTGACCTTCAATCGAAGGCACCAACCATAAAACGGGCAGACCAATCGCAATCCCCGCCAGTGTTCCGCCGATGCGCAAGGCCAGTCGTCGCTGCGTTGCATTGTAGTTAGGCTGGCAGACAAACAGGCTGGTCAGCAAAATCCAGTATCCCCGCTCCAGTCCGGTTACCTGAATAAAACCATATCCAATACAGAGCACCACAGACATCCGAACCGCATGCCGGAACAGCGCCGATGCGGGCGAGAGGTGGCGGCTGAAGCGCAGCCGGATATCACTCCAGCCACTCAATCCTTCGCGTGACAGCAGATTGTCACTGTGCTGAGGATCTTCACCGGCCAGCGTCTGTTCTGATTCGATCGAAGCAAGCTGTGCGTCGATGGCGCGCAGGTTGCGCAGCAGCCAGAAAAGAGCACGGGTATGCGTAGCGTCAGGATCATGCTGCTCCAGACGTTCTATCGCTTTCTGTAATCGTTCAAATGCACGCTCAAAACGGCTGTCATGCACCCACCTTTGACGCATCAGAATGCAATGTGCCAGCTGGCGACAGGCCTGAGCCTGCATATTCAGCAGGCGCTGAAAGCGAAACAGAATTTCGTTGTAGCGCCAGTCGCCCCGCAGCAGATGATATTGCAGATGGGAAGAGCTGGCCCGTTCATGAATATCCTGCGCCACAAAGTAGTAGTGCAGACTACGGCGGGTGCCGCGCGACCCGCGATCGCCGCGCAGGCGACTCTGCAGTGTGGTCTTGGTCAGATTAAGTTGCGCCACTAACTGGCTGTTGACCATCGCCGCATCGATAAACGCGGCATCATCCTGATCGCCCGCGTCGGGATCAAAAAGATTCGCTTTGGCATCAAGGTAACGCGCCAGTTGTGAAAAACTCCCGGCCAGTTGCTCCTGCACCGGCCGGACCGGAAACATCAGATGGCCCAGTAATGTCAGCAGGTTGTACCACAGCGCGCCGACCAGCAGCAGCATCGGCTGCATATACCACTGGCTGAACAGTCCGATGCCGAGCATGGTATAGACCGCAATCAGCAGAGCACCAAAGGCGATAGTCGCATAGCGC
Source organism: Pantoea sp. RG18 (assembly GCF_025910075.1). Lineage (NCBI taxonomy): Bacteria > Pseudomonadati > Pseudomonadota > Gammaproteobacteria > Enterobacterales > Erwiniaceae > Pantoea > Pantoea sp. RG18. The sequence goes on along the minus strand of NZ_JAPCIL010000006.1, from coordinate 221,536 downwards.
TGGCCAAGAGCGCCCAGCAGAATAAAGCCCCAGGTCGAGATTGCCAGCCCGATAATAAAGGCGAATGGATAGGGAAACAGTAACTCGACTGAAACCGAGGCGATGCAGAAGCAGAGCAGGGTAATCAGCAGATTCTTCAGGCGACCGGCCAGGCGATCATCGAGATCGGCCAGCGCAGCAGCGACCACGCCCAGGGTCAGAGGGATCGTCCACTCAATCTGATGCAGCCACCAGGGAATGGCGGCGCAGCCACTCAGTGCAAACAGGATCCGCAGCAGATAGCGCCACGTACTGTTAAACAGATATTTGCGCCAGCCTGGCACGGCATCCGACATCATATTAATAGCGGCGGGCATTGGCTTCGCGCGCGGCGCGCGCCTCTTCCACTGATACCACCCTGCGGCCAACCGGCCAGAGCGCGATAGCGGCGATCTTAAAGTTCGCAATCCCTACCGGAATACCGATGATACTGATGCACTGCACAATCCCCACGGAGATGTGCGAAAGGCAGAGCCACCAGCCAAAGAAAATCAGCCAGAAGATATTCAGAAAGGTGCCGCCGGTATTCAGAATATGACTCTTACTTTCCGGACGCAGCACATCAACATGCACCGCCTCGTTGCCAAATGGCAGCAGCGAGAGTTTGGTGATTTCCCAGCAGGAGCGGGTCAGCGGCAGGGTAAAAATCAGCACGATGCTGATTAACGTGGCAAACAGCCAGCTCAGGGTGGTGAAAAAACCGCCCAGAACAAAATTAAGAATATTTAAAACGGTGCGCATGATCTTCTTTTCCTTTTGCATTCCGCAAGATGTGACGCCAAGTTTAGCCTGTTTTAAGGCTGGAGCGCTAAGGGTCTGACAGGTAAACTCCCCCTAATCCTATTCTCTGACGTTGGTGTCGGCGTGGAACTGAAAGCAACCTCGATGGGCAAACGGCTTGCCCAGCATCCTTATAATCGTGTCCGTTTGATGGCGGCAGGCGTCGAAGTCAGCGGCGATAAGCATGAGTATCTGATCCCCTTTAACCAGTTACTGGATATCGCCTGCAAGCGCGGGCTGGTGTGGGGCGAGCTGGAGTTTTTGCTGGCCGATGAAAAAGTGGTCCGCCTGCATGGCACGGAATGGCAGGAAACGCAGCGCTTTCACCACTATCTGCTGCAGGCCTGGCAGAGCTGGAGTCTGGAGATGAGCGCAGTGTGCCGCGAGGTGCTGCAGGCGCTACGCGACGAAATCGAGGCGTTTGGCGCACAGGATCGCTGGCTGAACCGCCACGAGTTGCAGGCGCTGAAAACCAACATCCTCAAACAGTTCGATGCGTTGCCGATGCCGCTCTCACGATTAAAAGATTTTGCTGACTGCCGGGACAACTGGCAATTCTGTCAGCGCTGGCTGGAGCAGGGCGAAACGGCGTTGCGGCAGCGAAACCGTGACTGGACGGCAGCCATGCTCACCCGCTATCAGGATTTCTTTGCAAGCGTCGAGAGCACGCCACTCAATCAGTCGCAATGTGAGGCGGTGGTTAATGGCGAGAATTCTCTGCTGGTGCTGGCAGGCGCGGGCAGCGGTAAAACCTCGGTGCTGGTGGCCCGCGCAGGCTGGTTAATGCAGCGCAAGCTGGCCAGCGCCGATCAAATCCTGTTACTGGCATTTGGCCGCCAGGCGGCTGAAGAGATGAACGCACGTATCCAGTCGCGGCTCTCCGCCGCTGACATCCAGGCGCGGACCTTCCATTCTCTGGCGCTGCATATTATTCGTGAAGGCAGTAATAAGCAGCCGGTTATCAGCAAACTTGAGAGCGATGCCGATGCGCGTCGCACGCTGCTGATCCAGCAGTGGCGGCAGCAGTGCCATGAGAAGAAGGCGCAGGCAAACGGCTGGCGTCAGTGGCTGCGTGATGAACTGGAGTGGGAGTTACCCGAGGGGCCATTCTGGGAGGACGACCGGCTGGCAAACCGGCTGGCAAACCGGCTGGCGTCACGGCTGGAGCGCTGGCTTGGTCTGATGCGCATGCATGGCGGTGCGCAGGCAGCGATGATCGCCGACGTACCTGAAGAGATCCGGGATCTCTTCAGTAAGCGCATCAAACTGATGGCACCGTTGATGAAAGCGTGGAAGAGCGCATTAAAAGAGGAGGGCGCGGTCGATTTTTCGGGTCTGATTCACCAGGCGATTGCCATTCTGGAAAAAGGACGGTTTATCAGTCCGTGGAAACACATTCTGGTAGATGAATTCCAGGATATCTCGCCTCAGCGTGCCGCGTTGCTGAGCGCATTACGCCAGCAGAATAAGCGTACTGCACTGTTTGCTGTTGGCGATGACTGGCAGGCTATCTACCGATTTAGTGGGGCGGAGATGACGCTGACGACGGCATTCCATCACTATTTTGGTGAAGGAGACCGCTGCGTACTGGACACAACCTACCGTTTCAACGACCGCATTGGCGACATTGCCAACCGGTTTATACAACAGAACCCGCAGCAGCTGGCAAAACCGCTGAACAGCGTCACCAAAGGCAATAAAAAGTCGATTTCGCTGCTGGCGCAGGATCAGCTGGAAGCCTTGCTGAACAAACTCAGCGGTTACGCGAAGCCTGATGAGCGAATTCTGCTGCTGGCGCGTTATCACTATCTGCGGCCGGATTTACTGGATAAAGCCAGAACCCGCTGGCCAAAGCTCAATCTGGAATTTATGACGATTCATGCCAGCAAAGGTCAGCAGGCGGATTACGTCATTTTGCTGGGATTACAGCAGGGTAAAGAGGGCTTCCCGGCAGAGGCGCGCGAATCGATTATTGAACAGGGCTTATTACCGCAGCCAGAAGCGTTCCCTGATGCAGAAGAGCGCCGTCTGGCCTATGTGGCACTGACGCGCGCGCGTCAGCAGGTTTTTCTGATGTTCGATAAGGCAGCGCCGTCACCGTTTGTCGATCACTTCCGCGAGCTGGGTGTGCCGGTGCTGCGTAAAGCCTGAGTTACTTCAGACGATCGGCCAGATAGCGCTGATAGTCGGGGATCATAATCTCTACACTTTGCGCAAACAGTGGCGACTGAATGATAAAGTCAGCCGTGGAGCGGTTAGTGGCTACCGGGATATTCCATACGGTAGCCAGACGCAGCAGCGCTTTGACATCCGGATCGTGCGGCACTGCGTTGAGTGGATCCCAGAAAAAAATCAGTGCATCGATCTTTCCTTCCGAAATCAGCGCACCCACCTGCTGATCGCCGCCCATCGGGCCGCTCAGCATGGCTGTCACATTCAGGCCCGTATCGCGATTGATCAGATTCCCGGTAGTGCCGGTAGCATAGAGGATGTGCGATTCCAGCGCGGGCTGGTTTTGTTTCACCCAGTCAAGCAGGGCAGCTTTGCAGTGGTCGTGGGCGACCAGCGCGATATGTTTTGTGGTGCCGAGGGTACGAACAGTCTGTTCCATAAAGGCGTCCTGGTAAGGCCCATGCGCAAGAAGAGAGAGCATGAGTGTACCTCTGGCCTTTCGACTCTATCAACTCGTACGTAGCATTTTGACCAGCGTCAGAAGCTGCTGACGCGTGGCTTCATCGAAGCGGTGAAACCAGCGGTGCAGCGAGGGCAGTTCGGCCTGAGTAGTCCAGTCCAGATCGGCGGTAAGCCGGACGGAAGAGGGCGTTGCAGAAGGGGTATTTGCAAACCGCGGCACAGAGGCAATCTGGCGGGTGCGATTATAATTCAGCATCGCTTTTTCCATATCTGCGGATGTAGTGACCGGCAGGTGGTCGCGCACGCTGGTAATCTCCATGCCTTTTTCATCCACCAGCTGAAAGTTCAGGCTGCGGTCAAAATGATAACGCTCGCGTTTTGTCTCCAGCGCAGGCAACTGAATGGTAATGGTTTTGGCAACCGCGGTGAACGTGACGATCATCGGTACCGACTGATAAGCGATGACGTTCTCATTCTGACCTTTGCGCTGCTGCTCTACCCGAAACAGAAACTGATGCTGACCGCGGTCCAGCTCCAGGCTGTCTGCGCCTTTGAGGAGGGAGCCTGAAATTTTTCGACCATCCAGCACCAGCAAATCGATCTGAGGATCGAGCTTTAATGTGATGGCAGAACAGGACGCCGAAACGAGGAGGGTAATTAACCCCGTTACAGCCAGCGACAGCTTCATTTCAACTCCGGTAACTGAAGACACAAAGGATGGTGTGTAGCAAATTCTTACATTATGGCAGTTAATTTACATTTAAACATATTTATTCGTGCGCGGGTTCAATTAATTTCGCTGAGGACTTACCCGCTAAAGGGCACGCCAATCTACACTCAACACTGGCCTGAAAGGAGTTAAACATGAACGATCAGACAATTCGTGAGGTGCTGACGCGCACCCAACGTATCGCCTTAGTCGGAGCAAGCGATCGCCCCGAACGTCCCAGTTACGGTGTGATGAAATATCTGCTCGACCAGGGATATGAGGTGATCCCGGTCAGCCCGAAACTGGCAGGGAAAACGCTGCTGGGGCAGCAGGGGTATGCCAGCCTGGCGGATGTACCGGGCAAGATTGATATGGTGGATGTCTTTCGCAATTCTGAAGCCGCGTGGGGCGTGGCGCAGGAGGCTATCGCCGTGGGGGCAAAAACATTATGGCTGCAGCTGGGTGTGATTAATGAGCAGGCGGCGGTACTGGCACAGGATGCGGGCATGACGGTGATTATGGATCGCTGCCCGAAGATTGAAATTCCGCGTCTGGGAATAACGCGTCAGAAATGATGAGTGTGGCGGCAGAGCGTGCCGCCACAGATTAATGTCGCAGATGAGGTGCCTGTAATTGCTGACGTACCGATGCTGCCAGCTCATCCATTGAAGGCTGCTCAGGGTGTTCAATGCTGGTTTCGCCGGAAAGCTGAATCTCAGCAACATAGGTATGTACCTGATCGCCTTCCTCATCTTCCATCACCACATGATACCAGGGCGCGGTGCGCATTTTCTCTTCCGCGCCAACATCTTCAATTTTAGGCTCATCTAACGAGTATTCAGGATCGACATCGACGATAACGCCCAGTACGCCGGACAAACGATGACGAACCTGCTGACCAATACCAAATTTACTGGCAATCATTGTGACCTCCCAAAAAAAAGCTCTCTTACCAATATGGGGGCAGGAGCCGTTTTTTCAAGTCACATTACGCGGCAGGCGAAACCTTTCAGGTAGAGACCTTCCGGATAGCTGGCGATCACCGGATGATCCGCGGCCTGGCGGAACTGTTCGATAAACTGTACTTCACGGCCCGCATCCAGCGCGGCATCAGCGATGATCTTCTGGAACAGATCGGTGGCCATCAGACCGGAGCAGGAGAAGGTCATTAATACGCCGCCCGGATTCAGTAACTGAATGGCAAGCATATTGATGTCTTTATAGCCGCGACAGGCGCCCATCAACTGGCTTTTGTTTTCAACGAACTTTGGCGGATCCATAATAATCAGATCAAATTTCTCGCCACTGTCCCGGTAACGGCGCAGCAGTTTGAAAACATCATCACGCTCAAATTGCGCGCGTGAGAGATCCAGCTCATTGAGTTCAACGTTCTGACGGGCAACGTCCAGCGCCTCCTGTGAAGTATCCACGCTGATCACTTCTTTACAGCCACCCATCAGCGCAGAAACCGCGAATCCACCGGTGTAAGAGAAGCAGTTAAGGACGCGGGCATCCTGCGCGTAACGACGCGTGGCGAGACGGCTATCACGCTGATCAAGGTAATAGCCGGTTTTGTGACCGCCCTGGATATCCACCAGCAGCTTCATGCCATGTTCGGTAATCGGCAGCAGCGGCGGCGGCAGTTCACCGGTAACGGTGCCCTGCGTCAGCGCCAGCCCCTCTTTCTTACGAACGGCGACGTCAGAACGGTCATAGATGGCGCAGCCAGGGAAACAGTGCTGCAGGGCGGTGATGATCGCTGCACGCTGATATTCTGCGCCTGCTGAGAGCAGCTGCATCACTAAAAAGTTGCCAAAGCGGTCAATGGTGACGCCCGGTAAACCATCAGATTCACCGGCGATCAGGCGATAGCTGTCCAGACCATCGCGGGCCGCCAGCCATTCGCGCCACTGCTGTGCCTGTTCAAAACGGCGGACAAAGAAGGCGATATCGATGGATTCATCGGCCTGCCAGCTCCAGACGCGGGCGCGGATCTGCGACTCGGGTGAATAAGCGGCGCGAGCCAGCCATTTACCGTTGCTGTCACAAACGTCAATGGTTTCACCCAGTTGCGCTTTACCTTCCAGACGCGCAACGGCACCTGAAAAGACCCATGGATGGCGACGGAGCAGGGACTTTTCACGTCCCTTTGCGAGAATCAATCTGACTGTCATAGTTTGCTATGCTTACCTGAAAAAATGAGGCGCCATTGTCCGGTGGATAACGGGAAATTGCAACGAACAGCAGCAGGAGAGAATAATGTCAGCAGCCTGTTTTAAAGCATGGGTTCATGGCCGCGTCCAGGGCGTCGGGTTTCGTTACAGTACTCAGGCAGAAGCCAGGATGCTGGGCGTACTGGGCTATGCGCGAAATCTGGATGACGGCAGTGTCGAGGTGCTGGCCTGGGGTGAGGCGGAGCAGGTCGATGCGCTGATCGCCTGGCTTAAAGCGGGCGGGCCACGCAGCGCGCGCGTTGAAAAGGTGCTGGTGGAGCCGCACCAGCCCGCAGAGCCGCCCCGCGATTTTACGACCGGTTAATTACAGACATTTCGCCGGTTTAGGCAGGCCGGCGATTTTCGTCGCCTGTTTAGCCGGCCCTTCAGGGAACAGGCGAAACAGATAGCGGCTATTGCCTTTCTCTTCCCCATATTTCTGCGCCATCGCCTTCACCAGCATTCGCACGGCAGGGGAGGTGTTATATTCCAGATAAAAGGCGCGCACAAAATGGACCACTTCCCAGTGTGCTTCGGTCAGGGTCAGGCCTTCCTGCTCAGCGATGTGGACAGCCAGTGCTTCACTCCAGTCGCCGGGATGCTTCAGATAGCCTTCGGCATCGACGGCGATTTCGTTACCGTTAAAATTCACGTGACATCCTCTTAGTAAATGACGGCGCAGTTTATCAAACCTGGCGGGCAGTAAAAGCAAAAACCCCGCCGAAGCGGGGTTTTACAGGCTACTGTCACTGCGGATTAGTTACTGCGGGCAAACCCCAGCAGGCTCAGCAGGCTGACAAAGATGTTATAGAGCGAAACATAGAGGCTGACCGTCGCCCGGATGTAGTTGGTTTCGCCACCGTGAATGATGTTGCTGGTTTCCCACAAAATCGCACCGGCTGAAAACAGAATGAACAGGGCGCTGATGGCCAGATGCAATGCAGGCAGCTGCAGGAAGATGTTGGCTACCACAGCAACCAGCAACACAACGAAACCTGCCATCATCATGCCGCCGAGGAAGGACATATCACGACGGGTGGTCAGCACGTAGGCCGAACAGCAGAAGAACACCAGCGCCGTGCCGCCCAGCGCCAGCGCTATCACGTCACCCATGCCTGCGGTTAAGAATGAGCTCAGGATAGGCCCCAGGCAATAACCCAGGAAGCCGGTAAAGGCAAAAGCGGCCAGGATGCCCATCGGGCTGTTAGCCAGACGGTAGGTTAAAAACATTAAGCCATAGAAGCCAACCAGCATCAGGATTAAACCCGGCGCAGGCAGGGCCAGCAGGGTGCTGGCGGTAGCCGTAACGGCCGAGAAGGCCAGGGTCAGTCCGAGAAGAAAATAGGTATTGCGCAGAACTCTGTGCGTAGACAGCAGTGAGGACTGCGATGAGGTGACAATTCTTTCCATGTTGCGCTCCTTTAAGCAGAACACCAAATATGTGCCGAGAATACGCAGGCCATTAAAGAGGGAAAAGGCGTTTTACCCTTCTTTACGCGCTAAACTGCTAATTGTTTGAGCAGAGTGGCGATTTTGACACCGAAAAATCACAATCTGGCTGTTTTTCAGGCGAATAGACAGATAGGTGCTTTACATCCCTAAACGGGGTGTTTATAGTGCGCGTCATTGCGGAGGGGTGGCCGAGCGGCTTAAGGCAGCGGTCTTGAAAACCGCCGATGGGAAACCATCCGAGAGTTCGAATCTCTCCTCCTCCGCCACTTTATCTGCCCTGGGCGATAAAGCGGCAAAAATAGATGTTTTGCCAATGCAGTACAGTTTCAAAACGGAGGGGTGGCCGAGCGGCTTAAGGCAGCGGTCTTGAAAACCGCCGATGGGAAACCATCCGAGAGTTCGAATCTCTCCTCCTCCGCCACATTTTACAGGCCAGCACGCAGTGCTGGCCTGTTTCGTTTCTGCTCTCTCTGTAACTTCTTCCTGTCTGAAAAAAGCATGCCACTCTCTGTGACGCGTGGCTGCGCATTCATCTCTCCGGTGCATCTCTGCTATAGTCCACTCACCGTTTTTGCAAACATCTGGCGCTTTTCTGAGGCGAGCTGAGTTACACTGTTGATTACATCGCTCTGAGGCGAGCTAATGGGTTGATAGCCAGAGTGTTTCTTTACTGAATGAATGGAATAGGCACAATGATCAAGAAACTGAGTCTTTGCGCATTGTCAGTGCTCGCTGCATTGCCGGTCGGAACGGTAGCATTTGCTGCTGAGGGTGATATGCAGCTGCAACAGGTGCTGATGTTAAGTCGTCACAATCTGCGTGCACCGCTGGCTGATAATGGCAGCGTGCTGGCGCAGTCGACCAAAAAGAGCTGGCCGCAGTGGGATGTTCCCGGCGGACAGCTGACCACGAAAGGTGGTGTGCTGGAAGTCTACATGGGTAACTACACCCGTCAGTGGCTGGCACAGCAGGGCCTGGTAAAGAACGGCAGCTGTCCTGACAGCAATAACGTCTTTGTTTACGCCAACAGCCTGCAGCGCACTGTGGCCACCGCCCAGTTCTTTGTTAATGGCGCCTTCCCGGGCTGTGACGTCGCGGTCTCTCATCAGGATGAAATGGGTTCCATGGATCCTATCTTCAATCCGGTTATCACAGATGGCAGTGAAGCATTCAATAAGAAAGCGCTGGCTGAGATGGCCGCTGCAAATGAAAAACTGTCGCTGAAGCCTGCCTTCCAGCGCCTGGAAAAGATTGTCGACTACAAAGCATCGCCGGCCTGCAACAATAAAAAGCAGTGCGATCTCAGCAGTGGTCAGAACACCTTCAGCGCTGAAAATGGTAAAGAACCGAATGTCAGTGGCCCGCTGAAAACGGGGAATTCCCTGATGGATGCGTTCACGCTGCAATATTACGAAGGTTTCCCGCTGGATCAGGTTGCTTGGGGCCAGATCAAAACGCCTGAGCAGTGGAAAGAGCTGTCAGCGATTAAAAATGGTTACCAGGATGCGCTGTTTACCAGCCCGGACATTTCCCGTGAAGTGGCGGCACCGCTGGTGGACTACATCCGCAGTCAGTTAGTGGACCAGGACAAAGCCAACGCGCCAAAAATTACGCTGATGGTAGGCCATGACTCAAACATCGCCTCGCTGCTGAGCGCGTTGCAGGTCAAGCCTTATGAACTGCCTGATACCTTCGAAAAAACGCCGATTGGCGGTCAGGTTGTTTTCGAACGCTGGCATGATGCCAAAAATGATAAAGACCTGCTCAAAGTTGAGTATGTCTATCAGAGCGCCGATCAGTTGCGCAACGCAGACGTGCTGAGCCTGAAGAACCCACCGAAGCGCGTTACGCTGCAGCTGGCGGGTTGTGAGACCGATGCAAACGGCTATTGCAGCTGGGATCAGTTCTCTCAGGTGCTGAATGCTGCGTTGCAGGGCACGCCAATGCAGCCAGCGGCGGCACCACAACCGGCAGCCCAGTCTGACGACGACAGTGCGAAAGCAGCAGCGACCAATGACGCTGCTGCTGATAAGGCTGAAGCGGATAAAGCGACCGCGGCGAAAGAGAAGGCTGACGCCGATAAAGCTGCCGCTGAGAAGTCTGAAGCGGATAAAGCCGCCGCTGAAAAAGCAAAAGCGGACAAGGCAGCAGCCGATAAAGCTGCGGCTGAGAAGGCAAAAGCGGACAAGGCAGCAGCGGATAAAGCTGCGGCTGAGAAGGCAAAAGCGGACAAGGCAGCAGCGGATAAAGCCGCCGCTGAGAAGGCAAAAGCAGACAAGGCAGCAGTGGATAAAGCCGCCGCTGAGAAAGCGAAAGCGGACAACGCGGCAGCGAAATCAGCCAGTGCCGATAAAGGTGCGGCTGACCAGGCTAACGCCTCGAACACGCCTGCAACAGCGCACAACGACGACTCAAAGTCAGCAGCTGTGGCAACACAGTAATCGCGCTATCCGGCTGATAATAAAAAACCCCGTCAAGACGGGGTTTTTTTATGGCTGCAAGGCGATTAACCCGCCACGACCACCAGTTTCTGGTTAGCAAACTCTTTGATACCCAGATCAGACAACTCACGGCCATAACCTGAACGTTTCACGCCACCAAAGGGCAGTTCCGCTGAGGTGTCGCTCTGAGAGTTGATAAACACCATGCCGGTTTCAATGGCAGAGGCCAGTTTACGACCCCGTGCAATATCGCGTGTCCAGACCGAGCCGCCAAGACCATAGTGAGAGTCGTTCGCCAGCGCCACAGCCGCCTGATCGTCACCTATGACATAAACCTGCGCGACCGGACCGAAGAACTCCTGATAATAGGCGGGATTATCCGGGGTAATGCCAGTGAGAATGGTTGGCTGATAATAGCAACCTGCACCTTCGACGGCTTTGCCGCCTGTAACCAGTTTTGCGCCATTGGCGACGGCTTCGTCTACCTGTTTCACCAGGCGATCACGCGCGTCAGCGGAGGAGAGCGGGCCAAGCGTGGTCTTTTCATCCAGCGGATCGCCCAGCGTGGCAGAACTCAGCGCGGCGCTGAACTGGCTGATAAAGCGATCGGCAATCTTCTCATGCAGAATAAAACGTTTTGCGGCGGTACAGACCTGGCCGCAGTTGCTGAGGCGAGCCTGCACACCCTGACGTACCGCTTCGTCGAGATCGGCATCATCCAGCACCACAAACACGTCATTGCCACCCAGCTCCAGCGTCGATTTCTTAAGATGCTTACCGGCCTGCTCAGCCACGGCGCTGCCCGCGCGCTCAGATCCGGTCAGGGCGACACCCTGCACCCGGTCGTCAGCAATCAGATCGGCGACCTGATCGGTGGAGATGAACAGGTTAGTCCAGGCCCCTTCAGGTGCACCCGCTTCACGAACCAGCTTCTCAAAGACATCGGCACAGTGCGGCACGATATTGGCATGTTTTGCCAGCACCGGGTTACCCAGCGCCAGGTTAGGTGCCAGCACGCGCATCAGCTGATAGTAAGGGAAGTTCCACGGCTCGACGGCGACTAAAACGCCAATCGGGTGATACTCAACCCAGGCTTCGCCCAGATCGCTGGGATAGGACTGCGGCTGCAGAATACGTTCCGCATTCTCTGCGTAGTAGCGGGCAATCTGCGAGCAGATTTTCACTTCTCCGCGGCTCTGACCAATCAGTTTACCCATCTCTTTACTGGCGATGGTGGCCAGTTCTTCCGCGCGGCTATCAATCAGGTCAGCCAGTTTTTTCAGTACCTGCAGACGCGGCTGAATATCACCTTTGCTCCATGAAGAATGGAAAAGGCGATCGGCCACTTCGAGGGCATGGCTGACGGCGGCTTCATCGTGTGACGGCCAGCTTTTCAGCAACTGGTTGTTTGCGGGATTAATGCTTTGATAGGAAGACATAGCGTACTCCTTGGTGAGCTAAAAATTGAGGGCGGGAAAGTCCCGCCCCTGAATCAGACGTTCTTACGTTCTACGGGCTTGTCATCCCAGGTCAGGAGATCTTTATCGGTTTTTTCAAAGGCGCGAATCAGCACGTCATCACTGCCTTGCTGACGCCAGATCTCTTCTGCCAGTTTTTCATCGTAGTTAGCCACTTCGAAAATGGCCTCGGCAATTTCAGGGGAGGTATGACGCAGACTTGCCCATTCGCCAACGTGATGTGCTTTCGATTGTTCAGTAGACATACTTTTCTCCTTTGATTAAATCAGTCCTGCAGTTTGACGGTCAGTCCGGCAACATGTTCGCCCTGAAAACGGGCGATATTCAGTTCCGCTTCGGTAGGCTGACGCGAACCATCGCCGCCCGCCAGGGTGGTGGCTCCATAAGGCGTTCCACCGCGAACCTGTGAAATATCGAACAACTCTTTGGTTCCGTAGCCGATTGGCACAATCACCATGCCGTGATGCGCCAGGGTGGTCCAGACAGACGTGATGGTCTGTTCCTGACCGCCGCCGGTGCCGGTTGAGGTAAAGACGCTGGCAACCTTGCCAAACAGCGCGCCTGACGCCCAGAGTCCGCCGGTGCGATCCCAGAATGTCCGCATCTGTCCGGCCATGTTGCCGAAGCGGGTCGGAGTACCGACGATAATCGCGTCATAGTGCGGCAGCACCTCAGGCGTGGCTTCTGCCGCCTGCTGATCGGTTTTGCCACCCACCTGTGCAAAGCGATCGGCCTCCATCGTTTCTGGTACCCGCAGGATATCCACTTCCGCGCCGGGAACCCGACGAGCGCCTTCTGCAACCGCGTTCGCCATTGTTTCGATATGTCCGTACATCGAATAGTAGAGCACCAGAATCTTAGCCATTGATCTCTCCAGATGGTTTTGACGTCCAGAAAAAGTATAGAAGAGCTTTCGTTTTACGCAGGCGATGCCGAAGCCGGAACGGAGGAGTCGGGCAATAAATCAGCAGCTAATCGGTTGTAAGTCGGCAGAGTGTTTGTTGTTTAGCCAAATTTCTGGTGATTACTCTGTTGCTAAATGTGACTGGCGGACGAGTGAAAGGATAATCTGGCTATTATTTAAACATGGGCTGAGCTCGCGTTTCGGGCCGTCAGCCCTCTGTTTTTAATTCTTAATTATCGCACTACGCGACAGGAGCAAATCATGACAACACATCGTGGGGGTTCTGGAAATTTTGCTGAAAACCGTGAACGTGCCGCAGAAGCGGGACGTAAAGGGGGAAAAAACAGCGGCGGTAATTTTAAAAACGATCCGCAGCGCGCCGCGCGCGCCGGGGAGAAAGGGGGACGCAGCAGCCCTAAAAAACCGGACGCATAACCCCACACTGCCGCCGGTTGAGACCGGCGGTTAACGTCGTTGCTTTTCCCCCTCGCTCTCCCCACAATATTGTCCGGACTCATCATCAGGTGAATTATGTCGGACACACTCCGCGGTTTAACCCTGCGCCTGACGCGGCAGGAGCTGGTATTACTTTTCATCACCATGATCTGGGGCGGCACCTTTCTGGTGGTGCATCGTGCGATGCAGCACTCCGGCCCGTTTTTCTTTGTCGGCCTGCGTTTTGCCACCGCCGCGCTGCTGCTGGCGCTCTTTTTCCGCCGCTATCTGGCAGGCATGACCTGGCTGGAGGTGAAAGCGGGTGCGCTGATTGGCCTGTCGATCGCCGGGGGCTATGGTCTTCAGACGTGGGGAATGCAGACCATCTCCAGCAGTCAGTCCGCCTTTCTCACCGCGCTCTATGTCCCTGTCGTGCCGTTGCTGCAATGGCTGTTTCTGCGCCGTCCGCCGGGATTGATGTCGTGGCTGGGGATTGTACTGGCGTTTACCGGCCTGCTGCTGGTGGCCGGGCCGCAGGATGGTCGAATCACTCTGAATGCGGGTGAAATAGCGACGCTGATCAGTACCCTGGCGATCGCTGCCGAGATCATCTTAATCAGCCGCTATGCCGGTAAGGTCGATGTGCGCCGTGTGACCCTGATCCAGCTGGCGGTGGCGTCGCTGTGCGCCTTTGGTCTGATGATCCCCAATGGGGAAACGGTGCCTGCCATCTCAACGCCGCTGCTGCTCAGCGCGCTGGGGCTGGGTGCGGCCAGCGCCCTGATTCAGGTCACCATGAACTGGGCGCAACGCAGCGTTTCGCCGACCCGCGCTACGGTGATTTATGCCGGGGAACCAGTCTGGGCTGGCGTCGTGGGGCGTATTGCGGGTGAGCGCCTGCCTGCGCTGGCGTTGCTGGGCGGCGCGCTGATCGTCTGCGGGGTGATCGTCAGTGATCTGCGGCTGAAACGAAAAAAAGCGGTGCAGCCTGCTGCCACACCGCTGGAGTAGGTCGTTAACCCTGCTGTCGCGCCAGTGGCTTGTCCTGCTTTGCCGCACTGCGTCGGCGCAGAATCGCATTGAGGATAATCGCGCCAAAGGTGGCGGTACCGATACCCCCCAGCGTGAAAGAACCGATTTTCAGCGCGAAATCACCGGCACCGAGCACCAGTGTGGTCGCCACCATGATCAGGTTACTGTTCTGGCCTAAATCAACATGGTTCTGTACCCAGATGCGGGCACCCGCTACCGCAATCAGCCCGAACACCACAATGGATGCGCCGCCAATCACCGGTGCCGGAATAGTGTGGATCAGCGCACCAAACTTCGGCGAGAAACCGGCGAGGATGGCGATGACCGCCGCGGCGACAAATGCCAGCGTAGAATAGACTTTGGTCACCGCCATCACCCCGATATTTTCGGCATAGGTGGTGACGCCACTGCCGCCGATCGAGCCGGAGAGCATGGTGGCCAGGCCATCGCCAACAAAAGCGCGTCCCATGTAAGGATCGAGATTGCGTCCGGTCATACCCGCCACCGCTTTCAGATGCCCGAGGTTTTCAGCAACCAGAATGATCGCCACCGGGGCGATAAGCACCATCGCCTGCAGATCAAAGGTGGGTGCAGTGGTGTGCGGCAGACCAAACCAGGCAGCCTGTGACAGCAGCGTAAAATCGACCGGCTTACCCAGCCCCAGACCGTTGGTCAGCAGTGCATAGATCGCCCAGGCCAGAATCAGGCCGACCAGAATCAGTAGTCGCTGAATCATCCCGTGGGTAAATACCGCTACCAGACCAATGCAGAGTACGGTCATCACCGCAACCCAGCTGTCGAATGACGAGGCGGAGACGCTGTGAACCGCAATCGGGGCCAGATTCAGCCCGATAGCCATCACCACTGCACCGGTCACGACCGGCGGCATCAGATTTTCAATCCAGCGCGTGCCGGACTTCATCACCACCAGACCAATCAGCGTGTAGAGCAGGCCGCAGGCGATCACGCCGCCCAGCGCCACGCTGAGATTGGGATTCAGCCCCTGACCACTGAAGCCGGTTACCGCAATGACCACGCCGACAAAGGCAGCGCTCGACCCAAGATAGCTGGGCACCCGACCGCCGGTGATAAAGAAGAACAGCAGCGTGCCTATACCCGAGACCAGAATGGCCAGATTGGGATCCAGCCCCATCAGCAGGGGCATCAGCACCGTTGCGCCAAACATCGCTACCGCATGCTGTAAACCCAGCACCAGCGTCTGCCCCAGAGGCAGGGTCTCATCCGGGGCGATAATACCGTTTTCTGTTAATGCCGACTTCTTTTGCCATTGCGGAAACCAGGATCGTGCCATCGTCTACTCCAGAGCGTTATGAATGCCGGTGGGATTCAGGGAAGTGTTAACAGGCATCCTGCCGCAACAGGGGATGGTATCCCCGGTCAAACCACGCCAGACCGTGGGTGTCGTCATTGCGCACTAATCCCACGACTTCGCAGAACAGCGTGTCATGCGTACCGACGCTGACAATCTGAGTGATGCGGCAGTCAAAGGACGCGACGGCGCCGCTCAGCACTGGCGAGCCGGTCACGGCCGTTGACCACTCAGCGGCAATAAAACGATCAGCCATTGGTGTTTTGCCGCCGAACAGATTGGAGAGCGTTTCATGGCCCGCCGCCAGCGTATTGACGCAGAGCTGCATATTTTCGCGGAACACCGGGTAAACCGAGGCAGAGCGGTTAAGGCAGACCAGCAGCGTCGGCGGCGAATCCGTGACGCTGCACACCGCCGAGGCCGTAAAGCCTGCGCGTCCGGCCGGGCCTTCAGTGGTGATGATGTTGACCGCAGCACCCAGCCGCGACATCGCATTACGAAACTCAGTTTTCTCAACGGCAGGGGTAAGGGTATCCAGGCTCATCGTGTTCTCCGCGAAAAGGTTATCCGACGACGCGCTGCAGCGGCTGCACGTCATCAGTCTGATCCAGCCACTGCAGCAGCAGGGCATTAAAGTTTTCGGGGGCGGTGACGCTCATGGCGTGGCCGCCCCAGGCCATCATCTGTTCAGTCGCATTGGGCAGGGCCGCGGCCAGCTCAGTGGAGCAGCTCCACGGCACCAGCAGATCGTCCTGGCTGGCGATCACCAGTACCGGTTGTGGAATGGCAGCAGCCCGCGCGCTGAAGTCGGCGCTCATCAGGGCGTGCAGCCGCCGCATCAGATTTTCCATCCCCTGAAAATGTGCGACGTGATGGCTATCTTCCTGATCCAGCCGTGTCTGATGCTGTGCCATCCACTCCGCAGGATAGAGAAACAGCGGCTGAGCGCGGACAAATGCCTCGACGCCGACGTTGAGCAGCAGGTCCTGACGTACCTGAAAGCAACGACGGGTATGGGGATGCAGCGTCAGCCAGCCATTGATCACCGCGATCCGTTCGATCCGTTCCGGATAATCCAGCGCCAGCTGCATCCCCACCAGACCGCCCAGCGCGTGACCGATCAGGCTGAAGCGCAGGATGCCGTGCTGCGCCAGCGCGGCGGCCAGTTCCGCCGCCATCATCGTCATGCTGTAGCCTTCCGGCAGGCTGTCAGCGCTGCGACCGGTGCCGCGCTGGTCATAGGTCACCACGCGATAGCGTGCCGTTAGCGCGGCCAGCTGCGGCTGCCAGAAACCCGCCACGCCGCCCAGACCGGATGAGAGCACCAGCGTCGGTGCATCGGGATTTTGCAGACCCAGAATATCCAGCTGCATCAGACCTCCGCTTTGCCGATGTGCGCCACGCTGGCGATCTCAATCAGCGCATCAGGCTTGACCAGACCGCACAGAATACAGAAGCGCGCCGGTTTTTCGCCGGGAAAGTACTCGGCATAAACCTGATTCACCGCGGCGTAGTTCGACCAGTCGGTGATAAAAATCGAATTAAACGTCACATCGGTCATGCTGCCACCGGCGGTCTCGATCACCTTTTTAATGGTTTCCAGCACGTGGCGGGTCTGCGCTGCGGCATCACCCACATGCACCACGTTGTTGTCAGCATCAAACGGCAGCGTACCCGAGACATAGACCACGCCATCCGCCAGCGTGCCGGGAACGAACGGGGCGATGGGGGTGGAGGTGCCTGGCGGAACAATAATACTTTTCGGCATAGCGTCGTCCTTATCGTGGATTAGCGGGCATTCAGGCTTTCGCAGAAGGTATCGACATCCGATACCCAGCCAAAAAAGGTTTCGATATTGAACAGGGCAGCCTGCTGAGCAAAGGGCGGGCCGGCCTGATAAGTGGCGTCTTCCAGCACCACGCCGAAGTACTCCAGAAAGAAGCCGTCGCGCAGCGTCGATTCAACGCAGACGTTGGTCGCGATGCCGGTAAATATCAGATGACGGATCCCGCGGCTGCGCAGCATGCTGTCGAGCGGGGTGTTATAGAAGCCGCTGTAACGTGATTTCGGCAGCACGATGTCACCGGGTTGTGGCACCAGTTCATCGACCAGCGCGTAATCCCAGCCGCCTTTCGACAGCAGCGACCCCTGCAGTTCAGGCCGTTTACGCATGGTTTTCAGGGCATTCGATTTGTGGAAATTGGGGGAACCGGCGTCGCCCGCTTCTACATAGTCACTGTCCCAGCCGTTCTGGAACCAGATGATCTGAACGCCTGCCGCACGGGCCGCCGTCACCGCCTGATGGATTTTCGCAATCACCGGCTTGGTGGCGGAAACATCGAAGCCCGCCAGATCGAGATAGCCGCCTTCAGTGGCGTAGGCGTTCTGCATATCCACGACAATCAGCGCGGTCTGGCCAGGCGGAAAGGCGATCGGCTCTGGCCGCGCCGGCAGTTCAACCTGGGGAACATCCGGCGTGTGAGCACAATAAACGGTAGCCATCATGCCACCTCCTGCTGTGCGTCGAGCAGGGCGCTGCGACAGGCCATCAGCGGCTGAATGTGCTGCCCGAAGTTCTCGATACCCTGCAGGAAGTCATCAAACGTCAGCAGCACGCCGTGGGTGCCTTCGACCTGCGCAACCTCATCCAGCATCCGCGCCACGCTGGCATACGACCCCACCAGGGTGCCCATATTGATATTGACTGCCGAGGTCGGATCCGCCATCTGGCGCACATTGGTGTCGCTGCCCGATTTGGTGTCCTGCTGACTCTGAGTGGTGAGCCAGGAGAGCGCCTCTTCATCCGCACCGGCTTTGTAGTGTTCCCACTTCGCCCGCGCTTCTTCGTCCGTTTCAGCAGCGATGATCATAAACAGCACATAGGAGCCGACATCGCGGCCCGCTTTTTCAGCGGCCTGCTTCATGCGAATCGAGGTAGAGCTGAACGCGGCAGGCGTGTTAACACCTTTACCAAAGCAGAAGTTGTAATCGGCGTGCTGAGCAGAGAAGGCCATACCGGCATCGCTCTGTCCGGCGCAGATCACCTTCATCGGGCGCTGCGGCTGCGGACTCACCCGGCAGTCGTTCATGGTGAAGAACTCACCTTTAAAGTCCGATTTTCCGGTGCCCCACAGGTCGCGCAGCACGGTAACGTATTCGGTCAGATAAGCGTAGCGGCTGCTGAAGTACTCATCGCCAGGCCACATTCCCATCTGTTCATATTCCGGTTTCTGCCAGCCGGTCACCAGGTTGACGCCAAAGCGACCGCCTGAAATGGAATCGATGGTGGAGGCCATGCGCGCCACAATCGCCGGAGGCAGCGTCAGGGTGGCGGCGGTGGCGTAGATCTCAATGCGTGATGTCACGGCGGCCAGGCCAGCCATCAGGGTGAACGACTCGAGATTATGATCCCAGAACTCGGTTTTTCCGCCGAAGCCGCGCAGTTTGATCATCGAGAGCGCAAAATCGAAATGGTAATGCTCTGCTTTCAGCACGATCGCTTTGTTCAGTTCAAAGGTCGGCATGTACTGCGGCGCATTGGACGAAATCAGCCAGCCATTGTTACCAATCGGAATAAAGACGCCTATCTTCATGTGAAACCTCGTTGCGATGGGGGAAAGGTGTTTCACGCGCTGCGCTGCATCCTGCATCGTCCGTGTGGGCCGCGCTCAGTCACAATTCTGCAAACTGTGTGCCACTTTTTTTATTTTTTTAAATAACAGTGAGTTAAAATCAACCCGAAAGAGGTAAGTGGAGTAACTGGTCCATTTCAGACCGTCTGGTCAAAATTCGCTGCACGTTTTCCATGCAGGCTGAGCAAAAAAGGTGCAGAGCGCGGATTGGGCAGCGATGAATCCCTTTGCTATGATGCGCTGACACCAGAAGGATGAGGTAAACGTGTGAATACCGATGAAAAAAAGCCAACGCGACGTTCGCGTGCGGTCGCAGCGAAGCGGGCCGCCATACTGGAAGCGGCATTGACCTTCTTCTCACAGTTTGGCATTCACGGCACCAGCCTCGATAAGGTGGCCGAGCTGGCCGATGTCTCTAAAACCAATCTGCTCTACTATTTTCCCTCTAAAGAAGTGCTGTATGTGGCAGTGCTTAAGCAGATTCTGGATGTCTGGCTGGCACCGTTGCGCGCGCTGGCGCACGATCAGGATCCACTGGTCGCGATTCGGCGCTACATCCGGCTGAAGCTGGAAGTGTCGCGCGATCATCCTCAGGCTTCCCGGCTCTTCTGTCTGGAGATGCTGCAGGGTGCTCCGCTTCTGAAAGGGGAGCTGGCAGGCGATCTTAAGCAGCTGGTGGATGACAAAGCGGCAATTATTGAACGCTGGATTGATGAAGGACGACTGGCAGGCGTACAGCCGCAGCATCTGATCTTTATGCTGTGGGCCACTACGCAGCATTACGCCGATTTTGCCACTCAGGTTGAGGCCGTTACCGGCCAGACGCTCAGCGATCCGGCGTTTTTCGATCAGGCTGTTGATAACGTGCAGCGCATGATCATCGAAGGGATTCGCGTACGCTAATTCAGGATACATCCACGGTTCAGGTACGGAGTTAATCAATGGATTCTGTTTCGCAACTGGTGCTGGGTGCCTCAGTCAGTGTCGCAGTGATGGGACGTCGGGTGCCGGTCTGGCAGGCCGCGCTGGTGGGCGGCGTCTGCGGCACCTTACCCGATCTCGATGTCTTTCTTGATCATGGCGATGCGATACGCAACATGACCCTGCATCGCACGGAAACGCATGCGCTGCTCTGGCTCACGCTGCTCTCGCCACTGATTGCATGGCTGGTGGCGGGGCTGTTTCGCCAGCGGGTGAAGTGGGCAGCATGGTGGCCTGCCATCTGGCTGGCGCTGATTACCCATCCGCTGCTCGATTTGATGACGGTGTATGGCACCCAGCTTGGCCTGCCGATCACCGATTATCCTTATGCCATCGGCAGTATCTACATCGTCGATCCACTCTATACCCTGCCGCTGCTGGCAGGCCTGGGCGTCGCGCTCTGGCGGCGCAGTGATAAAGGGCTGCGCGGAAACCGGCTCGGGCTGATGCTGAGTACCCTTT
This sequence comes from Pantoea sp. RG18, assembly GCF_025910075.1. Taxonomy (NCBI): domain Bacteria; kingdom Pseudomonadati; phylum Pseudomonadota; class Gammaproteobacteria; order Enterobacterales; family Erwiniaceae; genus Pantoea; species Pantoea sp. RG18. The sequence goes on along the minus strand of NZ_JAPCIL010000006.1, from coordinate 201,014 downwards.
ATCTGGTCTGGAGTGTGGTGATTCAGGGCGTCGCAGGCTGGCAGATCAGAGCGTCGCTGGCGGAGCAGGGTATTCCGGACAATAAAGTGCTGGTGACGCCCACGGCCTTTAATACGCTGGTATGGCGCAGCGTGATTATGACGCCGGATCGCTATGGCGAAGTTTACTGGTCGCTGTTGTCGCCCTCACGGCCACTGCAGGTGGCATGGTATCCGCGTCATCCTGAACTGTTCGACGCTTTTCGGGGCAGCTGGTATGCAGAACGTGTCGCCTGGTTCAGCCACGGCTTCTACGCGCTGCGGGAGCAGGACGGGCAGACGACGATTGCCGACCTGCGCATGGGCGAAGGCGATAAGTATACCTTCACCTTTGGTCTGGGCACGCCTCAGCAGCCCGATCCCCGGCCGCAGCGCTTACCTTATGAACGCCCCTCTTTATCCGCCATTTTCTCTGCGCTGGGCGATCACCTGTAAAAAAAAAGCCCGGTCATCTGACCGGGCTTTTTTCATGATATTACCGATTAGCGGCTACGACGATTACGCAGCATCCAGCCGACACCCAGCATGGCAAACCAGAGTGGCGTAACCATCAGCGCCTGGCGCGTATCTTCCTGCAGCGTCAGCAGCACCAGCACAAATGCGAAGAATGCCATGCAGACCCAGCACATGAATTTGCCCAGCGGCATCTTAAATGCCGACTCCGCATGGCGCTGCGGATGCTTTTTACGGTAGGCCAGATAGCTGCACAGAATGATGGTCCAGACGAACATAAACAGAATGGCCGAGACGGTGGTCACCAGCGTGAAGACCTTCATCACATCCGGGATCAGGTAGATCAACGCCACACCAATCAGCAGGCACAGGCAGGAGAAAAACAGGCCGGTAGTCGGCACCGCACGGGCAGAGAGTCGGCCAAAGGCGCGGCTGGCCACACCCTGCTGCGACAGGCCATAGAGCATACGGCTGGTGGAGAAGATGCCGCTGTTGGCTGAGGAGGCGGCAGAAGTCAGCACCACAAAGTTAACGATACTCGCAGCAGCAGGCAGACCAATCAGAACGAACATCTCAACAAACGGACTGCGATCGGCCATCACCTGGGTCCAGGGCGTTACCGCCATAATCACCATCAGCGCCAGCACGTAAAACATAATGACCCGCAACGGAATCGCATTAATCGCGCGCGGTAACACTTTATGCGGATTGTGGGTTTCAGCCGCTGCCGTGCCCACCAGTTCAATGCCGACAAAGGCAAACACCGCAATCTGGAAGCCAGCAAAGAAGCCGCTGAGGCCTTTCGGGAACATGCCGCCGTGATCCCAGATGTTGCTGAGTGACGCTGTGCCGCCGCCCGGTGAGGGGTAGTGAATCGATACCAGCACAATCCCGGTTACGATCAGCGCCACAATGGCGACAATTTTAATGATCGCGAACCAGAACTCCATCTCGCCAAACAGCTTGACGGTGGCAATGTTGAGCGCCAGAAAAACCACCACGCAAAGCAGGGCGCTCATCCAGATCGAGAAGCCCGGAAACCAGAGCTGGAAATAGGCGCTGATTGCCACCACGTCGGCAATGCCGGTTACCACCCAACAGAACCAGTAGGTCCAGCCGGTAAAGTAGCCGGCCCACGGGCCAAGCAGATCAGCGGCAAAATCGCTAAAGGATTTGTACTCAAGGTTGGAGAGCAGCAGCTCCCCCATGGCGCGCATCACAAAGAACAGCATAAAACCGATGATCATATAGACGAAAATGATCGAGGGGCCAGCCAGGCTGATGGTTTTACCGGAACCCATAAACAGGCCGGTACCGATAGCGCCACCAATGGCGATCAGCTGGATGTGACGATTGTGCAGATTGCGCTGGAGTTTATCGGGCGTTTCGTGGGTGCTTGCGGTTTCTTTAGATTGATCAACCATAGAATTGTCTTTCCTGTCGTGATGTTGTGTTCAGCTCTGCTGGCTGTTAGTCAAGGCGTCTGCCTGAGGGCAAGTCGGCATAAGATAGAGGAAGAGAGCCGGAATCGGGTAACGCTTTTTTACCAATTGTGATGCCTGCCGTCCCGGAAGCAGCAATAAAGCGCGGTTTTGTTCAAACCTTCGTCAGTCTGGGTAATTATTCATCACGTTATGTCAGTCAGGCGGCGTAAAGGGCGATGGGCTTCTACACTTTTTGTTTGCTAATCATCAACCTGCGAGAGGGACTATGCGCACGCTTATCCTGTTTTTGCTGTTGCTTGCGCTGGGATGGGTCAGCTTACCCTGGCTTAAGCAGCATCTGCCGCCGCAGTTTAATCCCTTTACGCCACTCTCTGTTACCGATCCGCCGGGCTGGATGACGCAGATTAAGATGAAAAGGCTGGCCAGCGATCCCGACGCATGTCTGGCGGTGATGCGCCGCGCTCAACAGGCGGGCTGGGTCAGCTTCAGCGAGCGTCCGGACGTCACGGGTCACTGTCCGCTCAGTCATCCGCTACGGGTTCAGAAATTTGGCCCGGTCAGCCTCAGCAGCAGCTTTCTGGCCAGCTGTCCTATGGCCGTCGCCAGCACCATGTATGCTCTGCGCAGTCGTGAACAGACCGCCAGAGAGATGCACAGTCCACTGGTACGAATTACCCATGTCGGCAGTTACGCCTGCCGTAATATTTATCATCGTGCTCAGGGGCGGCTCAGTGAACATGCCACCGCCGATGCCTGGGATGTGACAGGCTTTCAGCTGGCTGATGGCCAGCGGCTTGAGGTCAGTCGTCACTGGCAACAGCCGGAAGAAAAAGCGGCAATGCTTCATACGCTGTGGCGTGGCGGCTGTGAGGTATTCGGCAATGCGCTGGGGCCGGACTATAACGCCGCTCACGCCTCACATTTTCATCTGGGTATGCGAGGTGCAGGCTACTGCCGATAAATCATCAGACAGGATTAATACCGTGTTTGATTAAGAAATGTTCTTATGGTGCCAGTAAAACCCATCCAGTTATCATTGCTGAACCTGATCCCTTACTGAAATAGTCTGACAACAGGTCTGGATGCTCCTAAAAAAACCGATTTCAGGGCCATTTGTAAGAATAAAACGATGCCTGCGGGATAAAACCCTTGTGCAGATTCTCAGCGTCATTTGCTCAGCGCTTGTTGGCGGCATGATGAAATTATTTCATGATTGCGCTGGCAGAAATAAGGGAAAGGTATCGCATAAATAAAAAAGTGCGTGATTAAGAAAAGAACGGATTTTACCTGCAAATTTATTTTCAGATGATTTAGTTGCGTGACTATCGGGAAAGTGATTTAACTGATTAAAATAGAGTCAGTGCTGAGCATTACGCCGTAAATAGTGATCTCCGCCACGTATTGCGGTCAGACAGCAGAGTAAGTAAAGGCGACTTTTACGGACACGCTGTCCTGGATCAGGTATTTGCAGTCAGATAAGTCGATAAACCACAGCAGGATGTGAATCGACGGGCACAGAGCACGGTCGGGCAGGGGAGACCCGAAAAGGTTTATTAAACAGCACATCGTTATGCTTACAGGGCTGCCACGGAAAACCGGGACAGGTCTTTCACCGGCAAGCGCGTGGCGCGGTCAGCAAGCCGGTTAGCTGCCTCAGCAGACGCCACAGGGGCTGCGGGGACGTCTGACGAAACCGGTCCTGATGCTGCAAAGAGAGAGCCGGGCTTATTTCCTGACGAAAAATATGTCAGAAATTTGCCACTGCCGCTTCGCTTATAATGGAGTAATTAACGCCTTGTTTACTCGTTATTTACCCAACAATCAGCATCGCGATTCAATATTTTCAGCAGACTTTTCAAGTCTGAAAAAAAATTGCACTGGAGGTCAGGGATTGAAATCCCATCAGAAAAATCTTATTCTTCTGGGGTGATTGAAATTGCTGTGATCGGCCTCACCTTGTAAAGGCAGGAACACTTTTTCACTCCGCTCCAACGGTGAAAGGTTAAATGCGCTGTAGATCGGGACAGGTTCGTCCTGCACGATAAATTAGTTTTCTTCTGCAAATTTATTTTATCCGATGAATCTGAATGAATATTACCGGAAGGGCGAGTGAAATTAACGCTGAGGCAATATGAGTACTGAAAATTATTTCGCCTGGCGAGCTGAGGCGAAAGAACAATTTCAGGCATTAACGGTTTCTTCTGAATTGAAGCCGTTATTGCAACAATTTATTGAATCATTAGGCTTCGATTATTTTGCCTTTTTGATTCAGCACCCGGTGCCTTTTACCCGACCGCGTATTCATTTACATAGCACCTATCCCAGATTATGGGTTAAACGCTATGAGAAGCAGAATTATTACGCTGTCGATCCGGTGCTCAGGTTGTGTCAGCGACCGGGCAGAGGCATGGCGTGGACGGAGGAACTGTTCGCTGACGCCGGCAATTTGTGGCGTGAGGCGAGAGAATATGGGCTGCAGAGCGGATTTTCTTGCTCTGCAATGGCACCAAATCGCGTCATTGGTATATTATCTATATCGTCGCAACAGCCCATTTCTGTCCAGCTCTGCCATGCTGAGCTGGAGGTGAAACTACACCTTTTAGCGGAACTAAGTCTGGATACGCTGGAACGCTTTAGCGATGATGCAATGATGGTACTAAAAAAAGAGTTTAGTCAGCGCGAGCTGGAAATTTTGAAATGGACAGCCGAAGGAAAAACGGCGGTCGAAATTTCACTTATTTTATCCATCTCTGAACATACCGTTAACTTTCACCAAAAAAATATGCAAAAGCGTTTCAATGTTTCCAATAAAACGCAGATTGCCTGCTATGCAGCGGCAATCGGACTGATCTGAACATTAAGCAACGGCTACATTTAGCTGTTCCTTTGCACAGGTCTGTTGTCTATTCTGCGCCGGGACTTTGCCAGGCTGGCGCAAAGAAATCATTGCAAACATGGGGATGTCAGAGGCGCATGATGAAAATAGTGCAAACGCAATTAAAGGATATGCCATCCTCTTTGCTTGCCGAACTCGGCAGCTACCGATACAGCGTCTTTGCGCGCGGCGAAGGGTGGTCAATTCCGCCACGTCTGAGCACGCCAGGACAGGAATATGATCGCTACGATCGTTCAGATGTCACCTGGCTGATCGCATGGAATGCGCGGGAGGGCATCAGCGGCTGTGCGCGTCTGATGCCCTGGTTCGAACCTGAACTGAGTGAAGGCATCGTACTGCCTTTCAGCCATGAGAAAGTGTGGGAAATGTCGCGCTTCTCGGCACGGCTGGATGTGGACGCTGAACTGCCACTGAATATTCTCTGGCACGCCGTGCAGCTGGCAGAATTGAACGGTATGGAATACATCATCAGTTCGGCAACGCCGATGCTGGAGAAGATGTTTGAAGAGCATCAGGTGGTGTATGAGCCGCTGACGCCGGGACTTATTCTGTCAGAAGATAATCTGTTTGCGATCCGTATTCCGGTGGTTCAGCCAGCGCTGGCTGAAAAGTATCGGGGAACGCGGCGCTTTAGTCCGGAAGAGGTGCTGCCTACGCTGGGCGTTTCGGTTAACTGGCAGGCGCACAGTTAATTAATTTGCCCCCGCGGCTGTGGGGGCAAGCAAGCTTACTGACGGTAGGCTGTTTTGATCTGCTTAATGGTATTGCTGAATACTTCCGCCTGAGGCTTGTCGCCCAGCGTCTGTACATAGCGTTCCATGTTGATAATCACTTTGCCGGCATCAGCCTGGCCCATACCTTTCAGGATCAGGGTGATCATCATCTTCAGACCCGCGATTTCATCCGCTAATTTCCGGGCTTCCTGCGAAGTTGCAAAATCTTCATCGCTCATGCGTTTCTCCTTGGTGAATGACAATGTGTCGGCAATCTGTCCGAACAGCAGTGCGTGAGTATATCACAGGGTCAGTAAGTTGCTGGAGCAGCCGGTTCGCTTCGCTATAAACAGCTGGTTTGTCCAGTACAACTAATCAATCGCTGAAAGTAATTACAGGTGTTGCCGGGCCAGATATCACAAGGGCCTGCAGCGATAAGGCACAGCAAAGTCTGGTGTTAATACCATGAAATAGTAAGAGTTTAAGGATTATTCAGTACGCCTGTCGGTTGTAAGAAATCTCTGTTATTGCTGGCTGCACGGGGCTGGAAATCGTTATGCGAAGCGTCGACTGTTTTGCTTTGTTGATGTGCTTTTGAGGTAAAAGCGGGTATGATTATCGCCTGTATTCGTTAATTGATTCCTCTTTTTTTAGCCTCTGGAGTTTCCCCGTTGATCAGTGTGCTTCTTGTTGATGACCATGAACTTGTCCGTGCCGGAATCCGTCGCATCCTTGAGGATGTCAAAGGTCTGGCCGTGGTCGGAGAGGTCAACTGTGGCGAGGATGCCGCTAAGTGGTGCCGTGCCAATCAGGTTGATGTGATCCTCATGGATATGAACATGCCGGGCATCGGTGGACTGGAGGCGACGCGCAAAATCGTGCGTTACAATCCCGATATCAAAATCATCATGCTGACCATTCACACGGAAAATCCGCTGCCTGCGAAAGTGATGCAGGCGGGGGCTGCAGGCTACCTCAGTAAAGGGGCTGCGCCGCAGGAGGTGATCAATGCGATTCGCTCGGTCAATGCCGGACAGCGCTACATCGCTTCAGATATCGCTCAGCAGATGGCGCTGAGCCAGATTGAGCCACAAAAAGCGGAATCCCCCTTCAGCTGTTTGTCGGAAAGGGAATTGCAGATTATGCTGATGATCACCCGTGGACAAAAGGTGACGGAAATTTCCGAGCAGTTAAATCTCAGTCCTAAAACCGTTAACAGTTACCGCTACCGGATGTTCAGCAAGCTGAATATCAGTGGCGATGTAGAGTTAACGCATCTGGCCATTCGACATGGCCTCTATAATGCGGAGCCGTTAATCAGTAGTGAATGACGTTTTTGATTCCAAAGCCTTTCTGAGTACGGTAACCAGCAAGCCCGGTGTTTACCGCATGTATGACGCCTCAGGCACCGTCATCTATGTGGGCAAAGCCAAAGACCTGAAGAAGCGTCTGACCAGCTACTTCCGCACTCAGGTCGGCAGCCGCAAAACCGAAGCGCTGGTTAGTAATATCCAGCACATCGATGTCACCGTAACCCACACCGAAACCGAAGCGCTGCTGCTTGAGCATAACTACATCAAGCTCTACCAGCCGCGCTACAACGTGCTGCTGCGCGACGATAAATCTTACCCCTACATCTTTCTTAGCAGCGATACTCATCCGCGACTGGCGATGCACCGTGGTGCAAAGCATGCCAAAGGCGAATACTTTGGCCCGTTCCCCAACGGCTATGCGGTGCGTGAAACGCTGGGACTGCTGCAAAAAGTTTTCCCTATCCGCCAGTGCGAAAACAGTGTCTACCGCAATCGCTCCCGGCCCTGTCTGCAATATCAGATTGGCCGCTGTCTGGGTCCCTGTGTCGCGGGACTGGTCAGTGAGGAGGAGTATGCACAGCAGACCGATTACGTGCGCCTGTTCCTGGCGGGTAAAGACGATCAGGTTCTTAACCAACTGGTCAAACGGATGGAAGAGGCGAGCACGGGCCTGCGCTTTGAAGAGGCGGCACGCCTGCGCGATCAGATTCAGGCTGTGCGACGGATCACCGAAAAGCAGTTTGTCTCGAATCAGGGTGATGACCTTGATGTGATGGGTGTGGCTTATGAAGCGGGCATGGCCTGTCTCCACGTGCTGTTTATCCGTCAGGGCAAAGTGTTAGGCAGCCGCAGCTACTTCCCGAAAGTGCCCGTCGATACCGATCTGGCTGAGGTCGTTCAGACCTTTGTCGGGCAGTTCTACCTGCAGGGGAGTGAGGCACGTACGCTGCCTGGCGATATTCTGCTGGACTTTACCTTGCCAGAGCGTGAACTGCTGGCAGAGTCGCTCAGTGAGCTGGCCGGACGTCGGGTGAGTATCCAGAGCAAGCCGCGCGGGGATCGCGCCCGTTATCTCAAACTGGCGCGCACCAACGCCGCGACGGCGTTAACCACGCGTCTGTCACAGCACTCCACAATTCATCAGCGGCTGATGGCGCTGGCGGAGTTTCTTGAGCTGGACAAAATTAAACGTATGGAGTGTTTCGATATCAGTCATACCATGGGTGAGCAGACCATCGCCTCCTGCGTGGTGTTCGACCAGAATGGTCCGCTGCGTGCCGATTATCGTCGCTACAACATCAGCGGCATTACGCCGGGTGATGACTACGCCGCCATGAATCAGGTGCTACGCCGCCGTTATGGTAAAGCGATTGAAGAAGATAAGATCCCGGATGTAATTCTGATCGATGGCGGTAAGGGCCAGCTGTCTCAGGCGAAGCAGGTCTTCGCGGAACTGGATGTGCCCTGGGACAAAAGCCGGCCGATTTTACTCGGCGTAGCGAAAGGCAGCGATCGTAAAGCCGGACTGGAGACGCTGTTCTTTGAAGCGGAAGGTGAGGGCGTTTCGCTGCCACCCGATGCGCCAGCGCTGCATGTGATCCAGCATATTCGTGATGACGCTCACAATCATGCCATTTCAGGCCACCGTAAAAAACGGGCCAAAGTAAAGAACACCAGCGCACTGGAAAGCATCGAAGGGGTGGGGCCGAAACGGCGTCAGCAACTGCTTAAGTACATGGGGGGCCTGCAACCGCTGATGAACGCGTCGGTGGAGGAGATCGCCAATGTACCCGGTATCTCACATGCTCTGGCAGAAAAAATATACTACTCGTTGAAACACTAGCATTGAAACGGGGGGGGCAATGTAGGAACATAGGCTAAATTCTACCTATATCCAGACAGTTACCGGCATATGCAATTAAACATTCCGACGTGTCTCACCCTGTTTCGAGTCGTGCTCATCCCGTTCTTTGTGCTGGCTTTCTATCTGCCGTTCACCTGGGCGCCGCTGGCGACTGCACTGATTTTTGTTTTTGCTGCCATCACCGACTGGTTTGATGGCTTTCTGGCGCGCCGCTGGAAGCAGACAACACGCTTTGGTGCGTTTCTCGATCCGGTAGCGGATAAAGTGATGGTGGCCATTGCGCTGGTGCTGGTGGCGGAATATTTCCACGCCTGGTGGATTACGCTTCCCGCTGCCACCATGATTGCACGCGAGATCATTATCTCTGCGCTGCGTGAATGGATGGCGGAGATTGGTAAACGCAGCAGCGTGTCGGTTTCCTGGATTGGTAAAGTGAAAACCACTGCCCAGATGTTCTCACTGTTTGCCTTGCTGTGGCGTCCCGATGCTACCGTCGTGGCGATTGGTGTGGTGGCGTTATACATTGCTGCCGTGCTGACTTTCTGGTCTATGTTCCAGTATTTAAGCGCCGCGCGCGGTGATCTGCTCGAACCGTGATCGATACGATTTAAAAAGCAGCAAACGGACGCGCTGTGAGGATAATTTTATTGACTCATTGCGTCATCTAAGTAGAATGCATCGCATCGAACGGCAGCCAGGCTGCCAGAAGATAAATAAAATCAGCAGGTTCGACGAAATTGCTGAATTGCGGGAATAGCTCAGTTGGTAGAGCACGACCTTGCCAAGGTCGGGGTCGCGAGTTCGAGTCTCGTTTCCCGCTCCAGATTCGCAGGTCAGGTTAACCTGACGGCACATCAGTTTAAGGCGCGTTGGCAGAGTGGCTATGCAGCGGATTGCAAATCCGTGTACCTCGGTTCGACTCCGGGACGCGCCTCCAGTTACACCCTGCCCGGGTGGTGAAATCGGTAGACACAAGGGATTTAAAATCCCTCGGCTGTAAGGCTGTGCGGGTTCAAGTCCCGCCCCGGGCACCATATTTCTGCCGAAGAAAATCTAATAAAATAAAAGCAATATGCAGTAATGTCGTAACCGCCCAAGGGCGGTTTTTTTGTGCCTGCTATCTGGCGGATACGGCGACTGCAACCTCCGTTTAGCGGTATAAGCCGGCATCAGCCCCGGGAGCTGAATACCAGCTCATCATCAGTGTCACTCACCAGCACCATCCGTTGCGCCTCACCACTGGAAGAGACAAAGGTCACTTCATGGCCGATGCTGATATCATCAAAGGCGTCGGTTGGCTGTGACTGCTTCCGGATCTCCAGTACCATCCGCGAGGGATAGGGTTTATCATTGACCGTATCAATATGATAATTGGCGGTAAAATTCAGTTCGGGTTGATCAACCACATAAAATTGTCCTGACGGCATAGTCTTGACCTCTGCAAAATGTTGGCCATAAGTCCCGGTCGGAACAGGCTGCCTGAAACTTAAGGTTAGCTGAATAATCAATGCCTACAGGCAGCAGCACCTCTTTTTTGATTTCATACGACGGTTGCAAAAATACCTGCCGCTTGCGCTTGCCTGGTCAGAAAGTCGTACTACGCTTCTTGTTCACATAGCGCGGCTTTTCCAGGCACGCCATTCGGGCATGGTATAAAGGTATTACTGCAACTCTTAACGGGTTGACGATGCGGGTTCAACTCCTGCTGCCCGGTCCCTCTCCTGCATCTACGTTAACGCCAGCCTTATCCCTTTTGGGTTTCTGCCGATCTATTCCAATTACATCCGATTTCACTCATTTTTGCGGCCTGTGTCGAACTCTGTAACCTGTTGAAACGTTGTGGTTTACCGTATTGTGGTGACTATTGTTTGCCGTCGCAGAGAATTAATGCCAATGATTACACCTTTCACACCTGACTTAACTGAACCGGCGGCCCCTCCGGTTATCGGTGTTGTCGCCAGCCAGTTGCTTAATCCGTATCAACAAAAAATGCTGGACGAAGTGATGCGCCAGCTTAACGCGCGCGGTGTTATCTCGGTGCTAATGAGTGCCGAAACCGACGTCACACTGACCGCACTCATCCGGCAGGCTACACCACTCGGGCTGCGTGGTTTGCTGTTACTCCCCGGTAACCGCGTTACTGATGCCTGCCATTTGCCGGTGCTTCAGATTGACGCTGAGCCTGAACTGCAGGCGGATGCACTGCGGGCGGGTGAGGTGACAGCGGAATTATTGCTTAAACAGGGGCATCAGCGGTTTGGCTTTATGCAGGGCCAGCCAGGCGAACTGGCGCAAAAACAGGGCTATCGCGCCTCTCTGCTGGCGGCAGGTATGGCGCTGAACGCCGAACTGACTGTGGGGAGTGATGATCGCGACTGCGCTTATCAGGCGATGATGTCTTACCTGAAAAAGACACGTGCTGCTGAGCGTATCCAGGCACTCTTCTGTGAAAGCGATCTGATGGCCTTTGGTGCAATGCAGGCGATTCGGGATTTTGGTCAGGGTATCCATCTGGCAGTGGCAGGTTTTGGTGATAGTGAGGAAGCCCGTAGCTCAACCTGGCATCTTACCAGCTGGTCACCTGACATCCGGCAGATCGCTGGCCGCGCGCTGGATCGCTGGCTGGGACAGCAGGCAGGCAACAGCAGTGCTGAAGAGCAGGGGCAATTACAGCGGCGTCACTCTCACGCAGGCAAAGTGCTGCCGGGTGAGATGTCAGCCTGCGGCTGCGCCTTCCGGCATTAACCAGCCCGCAACGCAGGCTGGCAGAATAATGTCAGGCCTGCGGTTGTCCTGCCGGGCCGCTGCCGCCGGGTGCGCCCACCGGCTGCTGCCCGCCAGGTGGTGGCGGGGCATCTCTGCCCGGTTGCGGCGGTGCACAGGCCGTAAGCGTGGCGAGGATAGCCAGTGTGGATAACAGATAAGCAGTACGTTTCATCGTAATTCCCCGATCAGGTAAGCGGAACGTTGAGTATAGAGAATTGCAACAAAACCGCCCGGACAGGGCTAAATCATCAACACGCATGGCAAATTGTCGACGATTATTTGAGACGCCTCGCAACTCGTGCATGCTGGCAATGCGTTTCAGGCCGGAGCGCGCTAAGGTAGCGCTTCATTTAAGAGGAGTCGTTATGAATGGCATGATGAAGTTCGTCCGCGGGTGGCTGGTGTTCTCTGTACTGTGGGGCGTATTCATGTGGTTTATGTCATGGCAGCAGCAGGGCAAAGAGCCTGGTCTGGCGATTCTGACAAGTCTCTACGCCGGTTTAATCTACCAGGCGCTGATTACCATGGTTGGCCGCTACCGCGCGCGGCGGCAACAGGCTGAGTGAGTTCTGCTGCCGGAGAGGCAGCAGAAAGGCGTCTTTAGCCGAAATTACCGGTCAGGCGCTGATGGAAGTCCGTGCTGCGTGGGTCCAGCCCCTCAATGGTCACCTCTGCACCATAACGCTGATAGCGATACTCAATGCCATCCAGCGCCGCGACGCTGGACGCATCCCAGATCTGCGCGTGCGTTAAATCGATAGTGACCTTTTTAGGGTCATGGGCATAATCGAAATGCTCAAACAAATCGTTGCTGCTGGCGAAAAACAGCGGGCCGCGCACCACATAGCGCACCGACTCGCCATCTTCGCTCAGCTGACGCTCCGCATGAATAACGTGCGCAATACGGCGGGCAAACAGCAGCATAGCCAGGATTACCCCAGCCAGAACGCCCAGTGCCAGATTACCTGTCCAGACAGTCACCGCTACCGTCAGCACCATAATCAGCGTCTCTGACCACGGCATACGTTTCAGGGTAGCGGGTTGCAGGCTATGCCAGTTAACGGTTTTCACGGCCACCACCATCATGATCCCGGCCAGTACCACCATCGGGATTTGCGCCATAATCCGGCTCAGTCCGGTCACCAGTAACAGCAGCACCAGACCGGCGGCCACGGTGGAAACCCGGCTGCGCGCCCGGCCCAGCTCAACATTGACGATGGTCTGACCTATCATCGCGCACCCGGCGATACCGCCATAAAAACCCGCCAGAATATTCGCCACGCCCAGGCCCCAGGATTCACGACGCTTACTGGAGGGAGTATCGGTCAGGTCATCGACCAGTTTGGCGGTCAGCAGTGACTCCATCAGCCCGACAAAGGCGATGCTCAGGGCCGTGGGCCAGATAATCTGCAGGGTCTGCAGGTTAAGTGGTACCAGCAGGCTGTTAAAACCGGGCAGACCGGGACTCATCGGCCCTTCATCGCCCACGTTCGGCATGCGATAGCCCATTAGCAGCGCGACGGCAGTCACTACCACAATGGCAACCAGCGGTGAAGGAACACTTTTTATCAGACGCGGCAACAACAGCACGATAGCCAGTGTGACGGTAAAGAAGATCCACACCAGTGATGACTGTCCCCAGACGTGCGGCACCTGAGCAAAGAAAATCAGCACCCCGAGCGCATTCACAAATCCCAGCATCACCGAACGGGGAATATAACGCATCATGCGCGCCAGACCGGCCACACCAAACAGAATCTGAATGACGCCGCCCATCACCACCGCAGGCAGAATATATTCAACGCCGTGCAGATGGACCATCGGCCCGATAACCAGCGCCACTGAACCCGCAGCCGCTGTTACCATCGCCGGACGTCCGCCCAGTATCGACAGGGTCAGGCAGAGCACCACGGAGGCGACGAGGCTGACTTTAGGGTCTACACCGGCAATAACGGAAAAGGAGATCACTTCAGGGATCAGCGCCAGCGCGGTAATCACCCCGGCCAGGCATTCGCGGGTCAGCAGCGCAGGCGAACGCAGAACGCGCCCTACACTGATATCGCCCGCCACAACGTCGGTTGCGGCAATATCATTGGTTTGAGTCATAAAAGATTGCAGGCTCTTTAGTTATTTTGCTCCCGCGCGAGGGGCGGGAAGATCAGGATAAACAGTGAGGGGCAGATAGTACCGGGCGACTGGCGAAGATACCAGAAAAAGGCGGATGACTCCCTCCGTGGAGTCGATGCTACAGTGAAAAATCGTCCGGGGTTTTATGGACCACCAGTTCAAGCAGCTGTCGGTAGATATCCAGTAATTCCCTGTCGCTTTCCAGCTCCAGCCGATGAATAAGCTTTGAGATAATCGCTTTATTGTTCACTGGCATGCCTGACTGCAAAATTTCTGCAACCAGGATACCCAGCATCTCCATCTCGCTGGCGGGTTTATTGGCGGCAGGATTAAAATAATCAGCAATTTCCTGATTGGTCCGGGGAAGAATATATTGCATGTGTAAGCCCTTCAGAACAGCACGATTCCGGTTCGGATGTCAGGACAAAAGCGATCAAAAAAACCACCGCATGGACAGATGCGATGGTACCAGTGTCACAAATTGAACAGAAAAAATAACCTCTGAAGGTGGAAATCCACTGACACCTTCAGAGGCGACGCAAGTGCATCATTCGTTACAGAGTCGCATGACAACTCGTGGCAGTAAACTTATACAATGAAGCCCAATCTGTACAATCGGATTCTTTAACAAAGTGTGCTATTTGATACTTATCAGCAGCTTATAAGGACTATTCCGAAACGAAAGCTGTACAAGTAACCTGTACAAACGGCGGGGCCGAGGGGCGGGAGGGGAAAAACAGGAAGCCATGACCAGCTTCCCGCAAAAAGATTAGCTGAATAGCGCCAGTTTTGCCGTCAGCTTTCGCAGGGCTTTTTTATCGCCGACGATGGCGACGCCCAGCAGGCGCCACTGCTGACGCGGTTGCTGTCGCAGGACGGCGCTCAGCGCCTGATAATCGGTAGTGGTCTGGCCCTCTTCCGGAAACAGCACCAGATCGTATTCAGCCTGTTCGCACTGTTCCCGCAATGCACTGAGCTGCTCGTCAGTCGCGGCCAGCACCGGAATGCCGGTGGTGATCAAACCGGGAGAAGGGCGCCTGTCAGCATCCTCCAGGGTGTCGCCAACCAGCGCCGGATGTCGCTGTCCCAGGGTTAATGCCATCACGGCGGCAGCATTGGTGGCTTTGCCAGGCGGCAGAGCGGCATTGAGTATCATTACACAGCGTGGGTCTTGCATTGCGCTTCTCCTGACTAAAAAAACGCATTGTGGCAAGTGGCTTAACCCAGGTCTGGAAGATTTGTGCAGGCGTGCTGATAACGGGAAGGGGTAAGCTGGCAGGCGCGTTTGAACCAGCGGCCCAGGTGACTCTGATCGGCGAAACCCAGCGCAGCTGCCACATCGGCGACGGGCTGGCCCTGCGCCAGCTGACGACGCGCCTGGCTCAGCCGCCACTGCACCAGCCAGGCGTGGGGCGGTAAACCCCAGTGAGTCTGGAACAGACGCGATAACCGGAAGCGATCCACCTGCAGGTGCTGCGCCATCTGCTCCAGGCCGGGATTATCCGCATGATGGGCAATCAGCCAGTCACGCGCCTGCAGTGCCAGCCGGGCATCTTTATCCGGGGGCTGAGCGGGCAGTGACGACTGCCGGTGCGGGATGAGCTGCCCAAACATCCGGTCCAGCGCCGCCTCTTTGATGATGGCGGGATGGTTGTGCCACAGCGCATCAAACGCATGCCAGACGGCATAAGCCAGTGGACGCTCGTCGCGCAGCGTGGCGGCAAAACGTAGCTCACGCAGTGAGGGTTTATCAGCCAGCATCGGAGCCAGGTGCTGCGCAATCTGCTGCGGCGAAAGATAGAGCATCCGGTAGGTAAAACCGCTGTCGTTGATGGCATCACCGTCATGCAGCTCCTCCGGCTCCAGCATAAAGACCGTGCCTGGTCGGCTCTGATGCTGTTTGCGCCGCGAATGAAACTGCTGTACACCTTGCTCGGTCACGCCAATCAGATAACTGTCGTGCCAGTGAGGATCATAGGCGTGTCCGATAAAATGGGCGCGCAGTGCCTCGATACCGCTGACGGCGTCACGGCGCAGATCGACCCAGTTTGCTGATGCCTGTTTCATGTTATCCGGCTCCCGGTTGCGGCCTCTGGACATTCTGCCGCGATCCACTAATTTTTAACAGACCGGACGCTTTTCATTGGCGTTTCGCTTTGCGTATAATAACGCCACCACTCAATTAGAACTCTTACTATTAGGCTGCTAACATTTGTCTCAGCACACGCGTACCTTTACCCACTTATTGCATCTGACCGCACATGCCTGGCGCCTGGCGGTGGATCGGCACCTTAAAGATAGCGGCTTAAGCATGAGCAGCTGGATGGCCATCGGGCTGATTGCCAGTGAGCCGCAACGCATGACCCAGACCGAGCTGGCACAGCTGCTGGGGCTGGAAGATGCCAGCATGGTACCGCTGGTGGATCGGCTGGTGAAACAGTCACTGCTGATGCGGGTACAGCCGCCAGAAGATCGACGTAAGCGTCACCTGGTGCTGACTGATAAGGGTAACGAAGCGTTCGCCAAAGTGAAAACCGAGGCTGACGCACTCCGTACTGAAATGCTGGCCGATATTGACCCTCAGGATCTGGCCGTGACCGAGCGCGTATTGCAACAACTCCTGAGCCGCATGGGAAGTATGTAGCAGTGGCAAAGCGAAATCCCTACGCTGCACGCGAGTGGTTGCCGCACGAAAAACCGATGCTGCCGGGATCGCCCTCGACGCCGCTGCATCCGATGCCAAAACGCCTGGCGTTTGGCCTGATCGGTTTACTTATTTCGCTGACCGGTGCGCTGAGTAACGCGCTGGTCACGGCGAATCTGGTCAACCTGCAGGGGACTTTTGGTGCCTGGTCGAATGAGATTGCCTGGCTGCCTGCGGTCTACGTGATGGGCAACATCTCTATTAACCTGCTGCTGGTGAAATTCCGCCAGCAGTTTGGCCTGCGTGTCTTTACCGAGGCGTTTCTGGTGCTGTATGTACTGGTGGCGTTTTTCCATCTCTTCGCCAACGATCTCAGTTCGGCAATCATTGTGCGCACCGCTCACGGTATGGTGGCGGCGGCGCTCAGCTCTCTGGGCATCTACTATCAGGTACAGGCCTGGCCTGCGAAACATCGCCTGAAAGCGCTGGTGATTGGCCTGACGGTATCGCAACTGGCTATCCCGCTGGCCCGCTTATTCTCTTCGGAATTACTGCAGCTCAACGAGTGGCGCGGCCTCTATCTGTTTGAACTCGGCCTGGCGCTGATTGCGCTGGGCGGGGTACTGCTGGTGAAACTGCCACCGGGCGATCGCATCAAAACCTTTGAAAAGATGGATTTCGTCACCTTTATCCTGCTGGCACCCGGTATGGCGCTGCTGTGCGGCGTACTGACGCTGGGCCGTATTGAGTGGTGGTTTACCACGCCCTGGCTCGGTATCTGTACCGCGATCGCCCTGACGCTGATTGTCGCTGCGATCGTCATTGAGCATAACCGGCGCAACCCGCTGATCAATACCCGCTGGCTCAGCAGCGGCATGATGGTGCGGCTGGGCATTGTGATGATCATGATCCGTATCGTACTGGCGGAACAGAACACCGGTGCAATCGGCTTTCTGCAGCAGATTGGCTTGCAGAACGATCAGATGCGCGGTCTGGCGCTGGCGATCATGGCCGGGGTTATTGCGGGCATCGCCGCCAGTGCGCTGACCATCAAGCCCAATCATCTTAACTGGCCGATTGTCACCTCGCTGGTGGTGATGATTATCGCCTCGCTGATGGATGCGCAATCCAGTCCGCTGACCCGCGCCAGCAATATGTATTTCAGTCAGTTTCTGCTGGGCTTCAGCAGCGCCTTTTTCATGGCACCCGCGATGCTGATGGGCATTGGCAGCGTGGTGACTCAGCCGAAAAATCTGGTGAGCTTTGTGGTGCTGTTTGGCATGAGTCAGAACCTCGGCGGGCTGATCGGCTCGGCTATTCTTGGCACGTTTCAGGTCTGGCGGGAAAAATATCACTCCAGCCTGCTGGGCGATCAGCTCTCACTGCTCGATCCCAACGTCTCCGAACGGCTCAGTCAGTATAATGCGCTGTTTAATTCGCTGGTGGGTGACGACGTTCTGCGCGGCGCGCAGAGCACCAGCCAGTTACAGGTAATCGCCACGCTGCAGGCCAACGTGCTCGCTTATAACGACACCTACCTGTTAACCGCTGCGCTGGCACTGGTCACCCTGATGTGGGTGATCTGGCGTTTGACCCGTCGTCGTTATCTTGACTGGCGTCAGGCGCAATTTAACCTGCGTGAGCAGCAACAGCTGGCCGCATTACAGGAATCAACGGAGAAACAATGAGTCAGCAGGATGAGCTTCAGGCGGCGGAACGCGAACGCGCGAATCGCCGCCGTATTCTTTCTATCGCCGCAGGCAGCGGCATTGTGGTGATTGGTGTACTGGTTATTCTTTATGCCTGGCAACTCTGGCCCTTCACCAGCGCAATACAAAGCACCGAGAATGCCTATGTGCGCGGTCAGGTGACCTTTATCAGCCCGCAGGTTAATGGCTATCTCACCTCAGTCGAAGTGATCGATCTGCAGCCGGTGAAAAAAGGGCAGTTGCTGATGACGATTGACGACCGTATCTATCGCCAGCGGGTGCATCAGGCGCAGGCGCAGCTGGCGATGAAGCAGGCGGCGCTGAACAATAACCTGCAGCAGCGTCGCAGCGCAGAAGCGACCATCCAGAGCAATAAAGCGGCACTGGAGAATGCCAAAGCACAGGCGCTGAAAAGCGGCTTCGATCTGAAGCGTGTCGAAAATCTCACGGCGGATGGATCCCTGTCGGTGCGCGAGCGCGATGCCGCCCGGGCCGCAGACGCCCAGGCGCAGGCGCAGGTACGTCAGGCTGCGGCGCAGATCGCCGTCGCCCAGCAGAATCTGCAAACCGTCATCGTTAACCGTGACGCGCTGAAAGGCGATGTCGACAGCGCCCGCGCCGCGCTGGAGCTGGCGGAGATCGATCTGGCGAATACCCGGATTACCGCGCCCGATGATGGCCAGCTCGGCCAGCTGGCGGTCCGCACCGGCGCCTATGTCACGGCAGGTACGCGCCTGACCTCGGTGGTGCCTAATCACAAATGGATTATCGCGAATCTGAAAGAGACCCAGCTGGCAAATATTCGTCCTGGCCTGCCGGTGACGATTCGGGTCGATGCGCTGGATGGCAAACGCTTTACGGGTCAGGTTGAATTTATCTCTCCGGCCGCAGGCTCAGAGTTCAGCGCGATTTCGCCCGACAACGCCACCGGTAACTTCGTGAAAATTGCGCAGCGCATTCCGGTTCGCATCCGCATCAATGACCAGGATATGCATCAGTTACGCCCGGGTATGTCGGTCGAAGTAAACATCGACACCGCCGCACAACCCGCCGGTGAGGGCGCGCCATGATGCGGCGCGGCTTAATGGTAAGCGCACTGGCACTCCTTCTGACCGGCTGCGCCACGCAGGTTGAAAAGGCACCGGCCTCTCTGCCGATCCCCGACGCCTGGCGCAATAGTGTCGGGCCATCTGCTGCGCCGGAGGCGGAGTGGTGGCGCGCTTTTCATGATGAAAATCTCAACCGGCTGGTGACGCAGGCGCTGCGCAATAACCCCGATATCCTCACGGCGCGATCCCGGGTTGACCAGTATCGCGCCCAGCTGCGCGCCACGCAGGGCGATAACTTTCCGACCCTGAGCGCCGGTGTGGCCGCGACCCGGGAGCGTACGCTCTCGTCAGTGACGGGCCAGCCCTATGAAACCGATATTTTTCAGGGCTTATTACAGGCGAACTACGAGGTCGATCTCTGGGGAGCACGCAGCAGCAGCATCACCGCATCGCAGGCGAGTTTAGCGGCGCAGCAGGCCGCTGCGTCTGCCGCCGAGCTGACCATCGCCAGTTCGGTGGCGTCAGGTTATCTCAACCTGTGCGCGCTGGATGAGCAGTTGCGGGTCACGGAGGCGACGCTGGCGACCCGCAACAATTCGCTGAAGCTGGCACAGCGTCAGTTTGAAACCGGCTACACCTCCAGGCTGGAGTGGATGCAGGCCGCCTCGGAATATCAGTCGGCCAAAGCGCAGATGCCCCAGTTGCAGCACCAGATCACTCAGCAGGAGAATGCGCTGAGCCTTCTGGTGGGTATGAACCCGCGCAGCATCGCCCGTCGTCAGCAGTTTGACCAGATTTCACCGCAGCGGATGCCTTCGCTGCTGCCATCAGAGCTGCTCAATCGCCGTCCGGATATTGTGCAGGCTCAGCGTCAGTTACTGGCCGCAGATGCCAGCCTGGCATCGTCGCGCGCTAAGCTGCTGCCTGGGCTTAACCTCACCGCGACCGGCACCCTGCAGAGTTCGGTGCTGCACCAGTTAGCGGATGATCCGTTCCGGCTCTGGAGCGTGGGCGGCAGCATCCTGGCACCGCTGCTGAACCGTGAAGCGCTGACGGCGCAGGTGGATGTCTCAATGGCGACGCGAAATCAGGCACTTTATGGCTATGAAAAAGTGGTGCGCAACGCCTTCTCGGAAGTTAACGATGCAATAGACGCTATCAGGCAGCGTGAGGCACAACTTCAGGAGCTGCAAAAGCAGGAAGCCTATGTAACGGAGGCGCTGCGCGTTGCCCGCAATCGCTATCAGAACGGCTATGCCTCCTATCTGGATGAACTGGATGCGCAGAGAACCCTGTTTTCAACGCAGCTGAATCGGGTGACTGTCAAAAATAACCTGCTGCTGGCGCAGATCGATCTCTACCGCGCGCTGGGCGGTGGCTGGACACCCGCCTCCACCCAGTAATCCTCAGACCGATCCAGTCGCAGCCAGAGTTTCTGCGGCAGGGATCGGCCTCTGCGCTGTCGCGGCGACTGCGTATATTCCCCGCTTTAATCCCCCAAATAACCCATGCATACTTCTGCTTACCTGTCTTTACATTCGGTGGTATCATGCGCGGGTTTTAAGCCAGTCAGACGGAAAAGCGCACTGAAAGCTTAGCCTGCGCGAGACGGATTATCCGTTTAACTTACTGATATAAAAATAAAAGAAGGGATTCATCATGAATAAAAAAACTATTTGCACGCTGGCCGTGGTCGCTGCGTTATTAACCGGCTGCGGCGCACTGCGCCGATTCATAACGTGAATCAAACGCTCACTCAGCGTTACAGCGACAACCAGATGAAACTGGCGATCATTGAAGCGGGTATTGGCCGGAAATGGGTGATGACTCCCGTTTCGCCTGGCGTGATCAATGGTCGTCTGGCCCAGCGTGATTTCGTGGCGACTATTCGCATCACGTATACCAGCCAGAACTACCGCATCGATTATGTCAGCAGTGAGAACCTGAAAGCGGAGCAGGGCGAGATCCACAATAACTACAACCGCTGGATTGCCAATCTCGATCAGGATATTCAGTTACGACTCTCTGCTCTTGCCGCTCAGTAATGCGTGCGCTGTCGCAATGATGTGTCGACAGACGATCAAAGCATAAAGATCTCCGGCAGCCGGCCGACAAATCAGATGAGCTGCTATTGCTGAACCACTGAGTAACCCTCTACCGTGAAGGCCTGATGCGGAATCGGCAGAGGGTTTCCCGGACGCACTTTTTTTGCAGAGGGCCGGGATAACGCCCCGATAAACGCCGATGCCACACATATGACAAAAAGAGTGTTGAGATGAGACTCGCTTACTCACTGGTCGACTGGCAGGCTCTGGCTCCGGGATTACACGGGGGCGAGGGCTGGCAGCACTGGGCGCAACAGGGCACCGTCATAGACCCTAAAGAGGCGATGGCAAAGCCGCAATTTTTACCGATGATGACAGCACGTCGTCTGAGCGGCGGCAGTCGTGCGGCGGTAGAGTGTGGGCTGGCGCTGCTCGCGCGTCAGCAGGTTGACGCTATCGTGTTCACCAGTCGTCACGGTGAACTGGAACGTAATCTGCGTATCCTCACTACGCTGGCCGATCAGCAGTCAATGTCACCTACGGATTTTGCCATGTCGGTTCACAATTCGGCGGTCGGCAGCCTGACCATTGCAGCCAAAGCACCACTGGTCTCCACCTCAATCGCCGCCGGAGTCGACTCGTTTCAGCAGGGATTGATCGAAGTCAGCGCGCTGCATCAGGCGGGTTATCAGCAGGTACTGCTGGCCGATTTCGACGGCATCGTGCCTGACTACTATCTGCCGTGGCTGCCGGAACAGCGTGTGAACTTTCCCTATGCGGTGGCGCTGCTGCTGCGCCCGGGCGACCAGCTGCACTGCACTGGCCGTGCTGGCAGAGAGGAGAGGGCAGAAACAGGGTTACCGCAAAGCCTGCGCTTTCTGCAGCATTGGCTGGCGGAATCGCCCACCTTCAGCCTGCCGGGCGAACGCCTGACATGGCACTGGGAGAGACATCATGGCTGATTGTTCACAACCGGCGCACTACACCGGCAGCCGCATGAACTATTGCTGGCGGCTGGTGATGACGGCGGTGAGTTTTACGCTGTTTGGCATAGGCGGACTGCTGCTGTCGCTGATTGGCTTCAACCTGCTGCTGCTGGTACAGCACGATTCGCTGCGCCGCCGCCTGCTGGCCCGACGCGCTATCGCCTTTAGCTTCCGTTGCTTTCTGCGATTCTGCCGGATGACCGGGGTCTATGACTACCGGATTGAAGGCGCAGAGCTGCTGCAACAGGATCGCGGATGCCTGATTGTCGCCAATCATCCATCATTGATCGACTACGTGATGATCGCTTCGGTACTGCCAGAGATGGATTGTCTGGTTAAAGCCGATCTGCAAAAGAACCCCTTTATGCGTGGGGTGATCCGCGCCGCGGACTATCTGATCAACAGTGAAGCGGAGACGCTGTTGCCGGACAGCCAGCAGCGACTGGCGCGCGGCGACAATATCCTGATCTTTCCGGAGGGCACCCGCACCCGCTACGGTCATCCACTGACTCTGCAGCGCGGGGCAGCCAATATTGCGGTGCGCGCCGGATGCGATCTGCGTGTGGTTCACATCACCTGTAGCCAGCGTATGCTCGATAAACAGAGCCGCTGGTATCAGATTCCGCCGGTTAAACCGCTGTTTACCGTGCGTGTACAAACGCGAATCGACAGTCAGTCGTTTTGTGAAAGCAATCCCGACGCGCAGCCGCTGGCCGCGCGTCGCCTGACCCGCCATTTACAGCAGGCGCTGGTCCCCCAGAACAGGTAAGACGAAAACCGGTATGGATTCATTAATTAACGATATCAAACAGATGATTATCGACACGCTGAACCTTGAAGATCTCAGTCCCGATGATATAGAGACCGACGCTGCACTGTTTGGCGACGGACTGGGGCTGGACTCTATTGATGCACTGGAACTTGGCCTGGCAGTGAAAAATCGCTACGGCGTGGCGCTGTCCGCTGAGAGTGAAACCCTGCGCGCCCACTTTTTCTCTGTTGCGACGCTGGCTGCGTTCGTCAACCAACAGCGCGGCTGAAAGCGGAGACAACCTTATGATGAACAAAGAACAGATCTATCAGGAAGTGGCTTCGCTGCTGACCAGCCTGTTTGAAATTGCGCCTGAGGATATCCATCCCGAGGCACGTCTGTATGAAGATCTCGAACTCGACAGCATTGATGCTGTCGATATGGTGGTTCATCTGCAAAAACGTACCGGCCGTAAAATTAAACCGGAAACCTTCCGCGCAGTGCGCACCGTGCAGGATGTGGTGGATGCCGTGGAACAACTGATGCGCGAAGACGCCTGATCCCGCCGTGCCTGCTGCTACGCTTCGCCTGCTGAATCTGCTTACGCTACTGGCCTGGCCACTGCTGGTCTGGCTGGCGCTGACCCAGCCGCACTGGCAGGGGCTTTTCTGGCTGCTGGCACTGCTGTTTGGCCTGCGCTGGCTGCAGCTGCGTCGTCAGCAAAACGCCATGGGCGCGGTCATGGGCTGGCTGGCGCTGCTCGGTGCACTGCTCTGTGTCAGCAGCCAGCTATTACGCACTCAGCATCTGCTGCTGTGGTATCCGGTGGCGGTCAATCTGGCGATGCTGCTGGTGTTTGGCGCCTCACTCTGGAGTGCGATGCCGCTGGTGGAACGCATCGCCCGGCTGCGTGAGCCCGTGCTTCCCCCTGCGGCAGTGCGCTATACCCGCCGCGTCACCCATATCTGGTGCCTGTTTTTTATCGGCAACGGCAGCATGGCGATCTATACCTGTTTGCTGGGCGATCTGCGGCTCTGGACGCTGTGGAATGGCGGCATAAGTTATCTGTTAATCGCAGCGTTGATGAGTGCTGAATGGCTGGTACGTCAGCGCGTGAGGCGAAAAGCATGAGAGTGGCCGACTGGCTGACGGGAGACGATCGCGAGGTCGCCTGGCGCGGCGATCAACGTTTGATGCTCAGCGCGATGCATCGTCAGGTCGTGGCGCTCCGCCAGCGCTTGGCAGCACAACCGGGCAGCCAATGGGCGCTCTGTTTTGATGACAGTTACCGTTTTTGTGTGGCGCTGCTGGCATGCTGGTATGCCGGCAAAACGCCGGTGATGCCGGGTCACTGCCGCGCCGCGCTGCTGGATGAGAGGCAGGATCGGCTGGATGGCGTGCTGTGCGACATGCCGCTGGCGGTCAGCCTGCCGCTGCTGGCGTGGGACGACGCAGAAACGCAGGGGCCGCTGCCGCCGCTGCCGGAGAGTGCAGAACTGGTGCTCTTCACCTCGGGATCCACCGGCGCACCGCGTCAGGTAGTGAAGACGCTGGCGGTGATGGAGCAGGAGAGTCGCTGGCTCAGCAGCCTGTGGGCCGAACCGTTGCGGGGGTGCCGGGTCATCGCCTCGGTCAGCCATCAGCATCTCTACGGTTTATCGTTTCGACTTTTCCTGCCGATGATGCTCAGGCTGCCGTTTGCCGCCCAGCCGCTGTTTTACGGCGAACAGCTGGCCCAGCTTCCGCGCGACGTTCGCTATGCCTTTATCAGCAGCCCGGCCTTTTTATCGCGGCTGGACAGCACGCTGAAAGCGCCCGCCTGTGAACTGATTGTCTCGGCCGGTGGCGCACTGCGCGACTCTGATGCGGAGCAGGTCTGGCAGCGCTTTGGCTGTCAGGTCAGTGAAATCTACGGCAGCACCGAAACCGGCATTCTGGCCTGGCGTCAGTGCGATCGGGCGGAGGCGCCGTGGCGCCGCTTCCCGCAGGTCAGGCTGGAGCAGGTGACGCCCGATCGCTGGCAGGTCTGGTCGCCGCTGATTGCCGGTGACAGCGGGCTGCAGCTCGACGATCGACTGACTATGCAGCCGGACGGCGGATTTCAGCTTGCAGGACGCCACGATCGCATCGTAAAAATCGGTGACAAGCGCATCTCATTAAGCGAGATAGAGCGCCGTCTGACCGACCTGCCGGAAATCGAGGATGCCGTGGCGCTGGTGGTCACGCGTCATGAGCGTCAGGCGATTGGTGTCGTGCTGGCGCTGAACAGCGCGCTGGATGAGGCGGCTCTGCATCAGCGCAGGCAGCAGTGGAAACGCCAGCTGCAGCGCTGGCTGGAACCGCTGGCGATGCCGCGCTACTGGCGGATTGTGGCCACTATTCCGGTGACCACCCAAAGCAAACGCGCCTGGCCGCAAATAGAGGAACTTTTTCATGTTGCCGATTGAACGCAGCCGGGAGCTGCGGGCTGACAGCGTCACGCTGACCCTGCAGATAGATGCCGGACTCTTCTGGTTTCAGGGCCACTTTCCGCATCTGCCCATTCTGCCGGGTGTGGCTCAGCTCGACTGGGTGATGCACTACGGCGTATCACTGCTTGCGCCCGGTAAACAGTTTGCCGCCGTTGATAACATTAAATTTCAGCAGCCGGTATTACCCGACTCGCTATTGCAACTGCATCTGGACTGGGACGCTGAAAAATCCCGCCTGAGTTTCCGTTACAGCCTGCTGAAGAACGACGGCGAGCAGATCGCCAGCAGCGGGAAGATCGCGCTGTGTTAAGCGCCCCGTTTTCACCCTGCGTGGTGATCCCCTGCTACAACCACGGCGCGATGATGGCGTCAGTGCTGGCACGGCTGGCACCCTTTAATCTGCCGGTAATCGTGGTGGATGATGGCAGCGATGCGGCCACACAGCTTCAGCTGGCGACGCTGCACGCCCCGCAGCTCAGCCTGCTGCGACTCGACAGCAATCAGGGTAAAGGCGCGGCGGTGATCCACGGACTGCGGGCCGCGGCGGCACGCGGCTTCACCCATGCGGTGCAGCTTGACGCGGACGGCCAGCATCAGGCGGAAGATCTGCCGCTGATGCTGGCGGAAGCGGAGCGTTATCCCGACGCGCTGATCTCCGGTCAGCCGCTCTATGACGACTCGATCCCCAAATCACGCCTTTATGGTCGCTACATCACCCACTTCTGGGTCTGGATTGAAACGCTGTCGCTGTCGATCCGCGACAGCATGTGTGGCTTCCGCGTCTATCCCCTGGCCGCGACGCTGGCGCTGTGCGATCGCCGGGCCATCGGTCAGCGCATGGATTTTGACACCGAGATCATGGTGCGGCTCTACTGGCAGGGAACCCGCAGTCGCTTTATCCCGACCCGCGTCACCTATCCGGCCAGCGGGCTGTCACACTTCGATGCGCTCTACGACAACCTGCGCATCTCCTGGATGCATACCCGGCTGTTTTTCGGCATGCTGCCGCGCATTCCTCGTCTGCTGGCGATGCGTAAACCGTCGACGCACTGGTCTGCGGAAACGGAGCGGCGCGGACAGTGGGGATTACGTTTTATGCTGGCGGTCTATCGCTACGGCGGGCGGCTGCCCTTTACGCTGCTACTCTGGCCGGTAGTGGCGGTCTACTGGCTGAGCGGTCAGCGCGCGCGACGCGCTTCCCGGCAGTGGCTGGCGCAGGTCACTACCGCCGCGCAGCAGCAGCAGATTGCGTTACCGCCACGGCTTAACAGCTACCGCCATTTCCTGCGGTTCGCCGGGGCAATGCTGGATAAAGTGGCCAGCTGGCGCGGCGATCTGCGCTGGGGACGTGACATCGATTTTGCGCCAGGCGCAGAAGCGGTGATCCGCACACCCACGCCGCAGGGCAAGCTGATTCTCGCTTCCCATCTTGGTGACATTGAAGCCTGTCGCGCGATGGCGCAGCAGGTCAGCGGGCTGGTGATTAATGCGCTGGTGTTTACCGACAACGCCCGGCGTTTTCGGGCGGTGCTGGAAACCATCGCCCCGCAGGCGGGGGTGAATCTGATGCCGGTGAGCGATATCGGGCCGGAGACCGCTATCCTGCTGCAACAGAAGCTGGATGCGGGCGAATGGGTGGCGATTGTCGGGGATCGCACCGCGGTCAATCCGCAGCGCGGCGGCGAGCGGCGGGTGATCTGGAGCGACTTTCTGGGCCGCGCCGCGCCCTTTCCACAGGGGCCGTTTGTACTGGCGGCCGCGTTGCGCTGTCCGGTGCTGCTGATGTTCGCCCTGCAGCAACAGGGTAAACTGCGTATTCACTGTGAGCCCTTCGCCGATCCGCTGCTGCTGCCGCGTGCGCAACGTCAGCAGGCACTGCAACAGGCGGTCGATCGTTACGCAGCGCGGCTGGCCCATTACGCACTGCTGGCGCCGCTCGACTGGTTTAACTTTTTCGATTTCTGGACGCTGCCTGATCAACAGGCGCACCACAAGGAGTCTGACCATGACTGAACATCATGCTGAAGTCGTGCTGACCGTCTCATTCCACGACTGCGATCCCATGGGCGTGGTCTGGCACGGCAACTATTTTCGCTTTTTCGAAGTGGCGCGTGAAGCCCTGCTGCGCAGCATTAACTACAGCTATGGCGAGATGGCCGCCAGCGGCTACGTCTGGCCGGTGGTCGATACCCGGGTCAAATACCGCCAGCCACTGCGCTGCGAAGAGACGATCCGCGTCAGCGCCCGGATTACGGAATATGAGAACCGTCTGCGCATCGACTATGAAGTGCGAAATGCTGCCGGCCAGATCACCACCAAAGCGCATACTCTGCAGGTGGCGGTGGAGCAGGAGAGTCAGGCGTTGTGCTTTGTTTCACCCGATATTTTACTGGAACGTTTAGGAGTGAAAGGATGCTGAAAATTGTGCTTACCAGCCTGCTGCTGTGGGCCAGTGCCGCCAGCGCGATTACGCTGGATCAGCTGCAGCAGCGTTTTGCCAGCCAGCCTGTGATTCGGGCAGACTTTATCCAGACGCGTACCATTTCAGGCATGCGTCAGCCACTGGTCTCGCACGGGCAGATGCTGATCGCTCGCGAGCAGGGCTTATGGTGGCATCAGCAGACACCCTTTGTGATGACGCTGCTGCTGGATGATAAACGTATGGTGCAGAGCCTCAGCGGCCAGAAGCCTCAGGTGATCACCGCCGACAGTAACCCGCAGATGTTCCAGTTCAACCATCTCTTGCGGGCGCTGTTCCAGGCCGACCAGAAAGTGCTGAACGAGAACTTCAGCGTGGCCTTCAGCGATCGCGGCAACGGAGCCTGGACGCTGGAGCTGACGCCCAAAGCGGCGCCGCTCAACAAAATCTTCAACCGTATCTCGCTGGCGGGCAGCGCCTACCTGGACAGCATCAACCTGGATGATAAGCAGGGCGATAAAACGCAAATAGAGCTCAGCAACACCCGAATTGAACCGCCGCAGTTAAGCGACGAGGAGCAGGCGCGTTTTGCCGGGCCGTAACGATCGGCTGCTGGCCCTCCTGTGGCTGGCCCTCTGTCTGCTGCTGGCGGCTGCGCTCTCTTTTTTGCTGCCGCGCAGTCAGCTCAACAGCAGTGTGCTGGCGCTACTGCCGCAGCAGAATCTGGGGGCGGCACCGCCTGCGCTGCAGCAGGGCTTTATGCAGCGGCTGGATCGCCAGCTGGTGTGGCTGGTTTCACCCGGTGAGCAGGACGATCCCCAGGTCGCCGCCTGGTGGCTGGCCCAGCTGCGCGCGCTGCCTGACCTGAAACAGGTGCAGGGTGATCTCGACGGGCAACAGCAGCAGCAGTGGGGCCGCTTTGCCTGGCAACACCGTAACGGCCTGATCGATGAGGTGACGCGCGACCGCTTGCAGAACGGCGGCGAGGCGCAGGCTGACTGGCTGCTGGCGCAGCTCTTTTCGGCCTTCTCTGGCGTCAGCAGCAAAGAGTTGCAGGGCGATCCCCTGATGCTGGTGCGGGGTTCGCAGCTGGCGCTGGCACAAAACGCCGGGCGCATGACGCTGCATGATGGCTGGCTGACAGTAAAAGATGCACAGGGTCAGCAGTGGTATTTTCTGCATGGCGAACTGGCGAACAACGCCTTCAGTATGCAGCAAAGTCATGCGCTGGTTACCCGACTCAGCGCGCTGGAGCAACAGCTTAAAAGCCGCTGGCCGCAGGCGAAACTGCTCACGCGTGGCACGGTGCTGTTCAGCCACAACGCCAGCCAGCGTGCGCAGCATGACGTTAAAACGCTGGGCAGTGTGACGCTGGGTGGCGTTGTCCTGCTGGTGCTGCTGGTCTTCCGCTCACTGCGCCCGCTGTTGCTGACGGTCACGTCTGTGGCCATCGGCGCGATGGCGGGCACGGTGATGACGCTGCTTTGCTTCGGTGAACTGCATCTGATGACGCTGGTGATGAGCCTGAGTATTGTCGGCATCTCTGCGGATTACACGCTCTATTATCTCACCGAGCGCATGGTTCACGGCGATCAGCAGACGCCGTGGCAGAGCCTGCGAAAAGTCCGCGGCACGCTGCTGCTGGCGCTCGGGACCACCGCCATCGCCTGGCTGCTGATGCTGCTGGCACCGTTCCCGGGGCTGCGGCAGCTGGCGGTGTTTGCCGCCAGCGGATTAACGGCCTCCTGTCTGACGGTGATTCTCATCTATCCGTGGCTGGTACGCGGATTACCGGTGCGTCCGGTGCCGCTGATGGTGCCTCTGGCGCGCTGGCTTGCCGCCTGGCGTCGCCAGCGCGGGCTGCGCGTCGGATTACCGGTGGCGATGGCGATCTTCGCGCTGGCCGGTATCGCCCAGTTAAAGGTGGATGATGACATCGCCCATCTGCAAAGTGCGCCTGCGCATCTGCTGGAGCAGGATCGCCAGCTGGCAGCCCTGACCGGACAGCGCGCCGATCAGACCTGGTTTGTGGTCTGGGGCGATGATGCGCAGCAGACGCTGCAGCGGCTGGAAAAACTGGCACCGGATCTGCACCAGGCGCAGCAGCAGGGCTGGCTGCAGCACTATCGTCTGCTGCCGCTGACGTCGCTGGCGCAGCAACAGCGGGATCTTCAGCTGTTGAAACAGGCAGCACCGGATATTACGGCCCGCCTGCAGCAGGCGGGTATCACGCTGCCGGCACCGGATCTGACCCCGATGCCGGTAACGCCAGAGGCGTGGCTGTCGAGTCCGCTGAGTGAAGGCTGGCGACTGCTGTGGCTGACGCTGCCAGACGGGCGCAGCGGTGTTTTGATCCCCACCAGCGGCGTAAAAAACAGCGCTGCACTCGCGGAGCTGACCAAACAGCATCCGGGCGTCAGCTGGATTGACCGCAAATCAGGTTACGATTCGCTGTTCAGCTTCTGGCGCACCCTGCTGAGCGGGTTACTGGCGCTGGCGCTGCTGCTGATCACCCTGAGTTTTGTCCTGCGACTGGGGTTAAAGGCGGGCTTACGCAGCGCGCTGCCGTCAGTGCTGTCGCTGGCGATGGCGCTGGCAACGCTGGGCTGGATCGGCGCGTCGCTGAATCTGTTTGCCCTGCTGGCACTGATTCTGGTGCTGGGCATCGGCATTAATTACACGCTCTTTTTCAGCAACCCGCAGGGTACGCCGCTGACCTCGTTGCTGGCGGTGTCGCTGGCGATGATTACCACCTTACTGACGCTGGGTATGCTGGTATTCAGCAGCACCAGCGCGATTGCCAGTTTTGGCACAGTGTTATGCAGCGGCATCTTCAGCGCTTTCCTGCTGTCGCCGCTGGCGATGCGACCCACCCGATCAAGGAGTAAACGATGATCCGCGCCGCTCTTATTCTGCTGACGGCTCTGCTGCTCAGCGCCTGTGCCGGACCTGCACCCGACAGCAGTCGTCCCACCGCCTGGCTGAAACCGGGCGTGAAGGTGACGCTGCCACCGCCGGGCATCCGTCCCGCCTTTCAGCAGCAGCAGTTGCTGACCGGACAGGTGAAAGGCCAGAGTCAGTCACTGCTGGTGCTGCTCAGCGCCGATGAACAGCAAATTGATCTGGCCGGACTCTCCTCGGTGGGTATTCGCCTGTTCAGCCTGCGCTACGATGCCAGCGGTATTCACACTCAGCAGCTGATGCCGCTGCCGCAGATGCCGCCTGCCAGTCAGGTGCTGGCGGATATTATGCTCAGCTACTGGCCACGGGATCTGTGGCAAAAACAGCTGCCGCCAGGCTGGACGTTGCAGGATCAGGGGTTAAAGCGACGGCTGATCGATGCCGATAACCAGCTGGTTACCGAAATCGATTATCTGCAACGCGGTAATCAGCGCCAGCCCATCAGCATTCAGCAGCATGCGTTTGGCTATCAGATCCGCATTCAACATCTGGACGGCTCATGATTTACATCTCTGCCATCGGCATGCTGAATGCCCTGGGGAACAACACTCAGCAGATTGCGGCCAGCCTTACCAGGGGTGAGGCACCCGGCATGCAGCTGCGTCATGGCTGGCTGAGCGGCGACCGCGCCTGCTGGCTTGGCAGAGTTGAAGGTGATTTGCCATCGATTCCTGCTGCCCTGAGCGTGCACAACACCCGTAATAACCAGCTGCTGCTGGCCGCACTGGCGCAAATCCGTCCGGCGCTCGACGCGGCGATTGCGCACTATGGTGCCAGCAGAGTGGCAGTTGTGCTGGGAACCAGCACCTCGGGTGTGGATGAGGGCGATCAGCAGATTGCCGGCAGTCAGTCCGGTTATCACTATCAGATGCAGGAGCTGGGCGATCCCTCCCGTTTCCTGGCTCACTATCTAAGCCTGGATGGCCCGGCCTATACCATTTCAACCGCCTGCTCCTCCAGCGCCCGCGCCATTATCAGTGGTGGGCGGCTGATCGCGGCAGGGCTGGTGGATGTGGCGCTGGTGGGCGGTGCGGACTCGCTGAGCCGGATGCCGATCAACGGATTCGACAGCCTGGAGTCGCTCTCTGAACGTCGCTGCGCTCCCTTCAGCCGCGATCGCGACGGCATCTCGATTGGCGAAGGGGCCGCACTGATGCTGCTGACGCGGGAACCGCAGCCGCTGGCGCTACTGGGAGCTGGCGAATCGTCTGACGCCTGGCACATGTCCGCTCCCCATCCGCAGGGCGAGGGCGCTGAACGGGCGATGCGTATGGCGCTGCAAAAGGCGAATCTGTTGCCAGAGCAGGTGGGTTATATCAATCTGCACGGCACCGCGACGCCGCTTAACGACCAGATGGAAGCTGCCGTGATTCAGCGTCTGTTTGGCAATGCAGTGCCGTGCAGCTCGACCAAACATCTGACCGGCCATACGCTCGGCGCGGCGGGAGTGTGTGAAGCCGCCCTCAGTGCGCTGATCCTGCAAAACGATCTGCCGCTGCCCGCGCAGGATTTCAGTGAGATGGCGCCGGATGAGACGCTGCCGGATTGCGGATTGTTATTACAGCCGCAGGCGCTGCAACGGCCTGTCATCGCTTCTAACTCCTTCGCCTTTGGCGGCAACAACACCTGTCTGATTCTGGGACGCCAACATGGTTATTAATTCTCCCGCGGCACGCTGGCTGCCGCACGCTGCGCCGATGCTGCTGCTTGATCAGCTGATCGCCGTGGATGATGAGCAGGTCCACTGTCAGGTGTCGACCTGCGCCGGTGGCGTACTGACACCGTTTCTGACGCCTCAGGGTGAACTGCCCGCCTGGTTTGGCGTGGAGATGATGGCGCAAACCGTGGGCGTCTGGTCGGGCTGGCATGCAAAGCAGGGCGGCGCCACCCTTATCCCGCCCGGCATGCTGCTGGGCGGACGCGGCTGGCGGGCAGAGCGATCCCTCTTTCCCGCCAGTGTTACGCTGGATATCAGAATGACGCTGCTGATGCGCGACGACCGCATGGGCAGCTTTGAGGGCGACATTCATTACGGCACCCAGCGGCTTGCCAGCGGTCGTCTGAATACGTATCAACCCAATGAAGCAGAATTACAGCAATTGATGTCACAAGGAAATCAGCCATGACAGATTCGGTATTAGTGACGGGCGCCAGTAAAGGGATTGGCCGCGCGATTGCGTTGCGTCTCGCCCAGGATGGCTATCAGGTTATCGTCCATTTCAACCGTGACCGCGCAGGCGCTGAGCAGTGCCTGCAGCAGATCGAAACCGCAGGCGGCAGCGGCCGTGTGCTGGGATTTGATGTGGCCGATCGGGCGGCAACCCGCGCTGCGCTGGAGGCGGATATTGAGCAATATGGCGCCTATTATGGTGTGGTGAGCAACGCCGGTATCACCCGCGATGCGGCGTTTCCTGCCCTGACGGATCAGGAGTGGGACAGCGTCATCCACACCAATCTCGACAGTTTTTACAATGTGATCCAGCCCTGCGTGATGCCGATGATCGGTCTGCGGCGCGGCGGCCGCATTATCACGCTCTCGTCGGTGTCGGGGATAATGGGTAATCGCGGTCAGGTGAACTACAGCGCGGCGAAAGCGGGCATTATTGGTGCCACTAAGGCGCTGGCGATTGAGCTGGCGAAACGCAAAATCACCGTTAACTGCATCGCGCCAGGCCTGATTGATACCGGTATGGAGGGGCTGGAACCTCAGGTGATTGAGGAAGCGATGAAGATCGTGCCGATGAAGCGCATGGGCGCGGCTGAAGAGGTCGCCGGACTGGCGAGCTATCTGATGTCCGATATTGCAGGCTACGTAACGCGTCAGGTCATTTCTATAAACGGAGGCATGCTGTGATCCAGCGGGTAGTCGTAACCGGCATGGGCGGCGTAACCGCCTTTGGTGAGTCCTGGGCTGAAGTTTCGGCACGGATCCGTGCGGGCCGCAATGCGGTGCGCTTTATGCCGGAGTGGCAGATCTACGACGGGCTGCATACGCTGCTCGGCGCACCGGTGGATGACTTTGTGCTGCCGGCGCACTACACCCGCAAGCGCATCCGCGCCATGGGCCGCGTTTCGCTGCTGGCAACGCGCGCGACCGAGCTGGCGCTGACCCAGGCGGGCCTGATTGACCATCCGGTGCTGACCAGCGGAGAAACGGGTATCGCCTACGGTTCTTCCACTGGCAGCACCGGGCCGGTCAGCGAGTTCGCCACCATGCTGACCGAAAAGCACACCAACAATATCACCGGCACCACCTATGTGCAGATGATGCCGCATACCACGGCCGTCAATGCCGGACTCTTTTTCGGCCTGCGCGGCCGGGTGATCCCGACCTCCAGCGCCTGTACCTCTGGCAGCCAGGCGATTGGCTATGCCTGGGAAGCGATTCGTCACGGGTATCAGACGGTGATGGTGGCTGGTGGCGCTGAAGAGCTCTGTCCGTCGGAAGCCGCGGTGTTTGACACCCTGTTTGCCACCAGCCAGCGTAATGACGCGCCGCACACCACGCCCGCACCCTTTGATCAGCAGCGCGATGGTCTGGTAATTGGCGAAGGGGCGGGCACGCTGATCCTTGAGTCGCTGGAACATGCCCTGGCACGCGGTGCAACGATCTACGCCGAGATCACCGGTTTTCATACCAACTGCGACGCCGCCCATATTACTCAGCCGCAGCGAGAAACCATGCAGATTTGCATCGAGCGGGCGTTGCAAAGCGCCGGTATCACGGCCGCAGACGTTGGTTATGTGAATGCGCACGGCACCGCCACTGAACGGGGTGATATGGCCGAAAGTCTGGCGACGGCGGCGGTGTTTGGCGAAACGACGCCGATCTCTTCGCTGAAGTCATATTTTGGCCATACGCTGGGTGCCTGTGGGGCGCTGGAAGCCTGGATGAGCATTGAGATGATGCGGGAAGGGTGGTTTGCGCCAACCCTGAACCTGACGCAACCGGCAGCAGATGGCGGCCAGCTGGATTACATCATGGGTGAGCCGCGTGAGATTGAAACCGACTATATCCAGAGCAACAACTTTGCCTTTGGTGGCATTAACACTTCATTGATCTTCAAACGCTGGCGCGGCGTCTGATCTCAGGCCCGTGCCGCGCTGGCACGGGCCAGTTTATTTTTCGGACGAAAGAACCGGACGATAATCAGCCTTTCATCTACACTGTCACTCACCGCATCACTCCCGGCGGCCCATGTTTTTCACAGGATAGTTATGTCTTTACCCTTGCCACCCGACGATCACGATGAGCCAATTCGCCAGTCACTTGACGATGCGCACTTTGCGATAGTGGTGCTTGCGGTGACCTCGGTAACGCTTATAATCTTTGTCCTGATGATTACGCTCTGGATGAGCTGACACGCACAGGGATTCAACGGATTGAATAAGGAGAAGGCGATGGACTCCGGAGATGACAAATTAATCGCAATTATCGGTTTGCTGGCGGCCTGCCTGATCGGGGTGACCTTCCTGTTTACCATGGTCTGGCTGACCGACGTACGTCATCCTGCCGATCCCTCTCTCGACGTTCGCTCCTGTTACCCTAAAAAGCCACCTTCTCAGCACGTCTGATTTCGTGTCGCAAACTTAATCTGCTGACTGCGCAATACCAGCGCCAGCGGCTCATGCAGATTACGGTTGCCATTGGGATCGGCTAATCCCAACAGCGGGCCAGGGGAACGCCGGTCATCGGCCCAGGCGGGATACTCCACTACCGGATAGAGCGAAATCCCCTCCACCGCAATGCCCTGATCCAGCGCCACCGCCACGTTTTCACTGATCTCCTGCAGCCAGGGGGCACGCGCCTCACCCTCAGCGCCGGTTTCGGCAATCAGCATCGGACGCTGGTAGCGCTGCCAGCACTGCGCCAGCAGGATATGCAGCGGCACACGCTCCGGATCCTCCAGCGACATCGGCTGGTCGGGGAAAAACCAGTGGTTATCGGGATAGTAGTTCAGGCCGAGGATATCCAGGCAATCTTCACTGCCGCCTAGCTCCTTATCGACGCGACCGGCCAGCATGTCCCAGGCTTCGAACTGCGCCTGATGCTGCGCATCGGCATAGGGTTTGCTGTCCGGATTATCAGGATGATGAGCGATCTGCACCAGCGGGTCAGTCAGTACAAAACGCGCCTCCGGATAGACCTCGCGAATGGCATGTATCGCCGCCAGCGAGGCGCGAACCAGCTGGCGCTTCAGCTCTTTACCGCGCTGCGCAGCATGAGGATTAAACCAGGCCACATCCGCCCCGGCCCATGACCAGAATGAGATTTGATTAACCGGTGTAAAGAAGGGGCGTTCGATGCCCTGATCGCGCATCAGTTGTGCCATCGCACGGGCGAAACGACTAAAATGGTCAACAAATTCGGCTTTCCAGATATTAAGATGATCGGGATAACCGAAATGAGCCAGCTCCCAGATGATCTCCATCTGCTGACGTCGCGCGGCGTCGACCATCGGCAGAAAGCTCTGCCAGTCATACTGGCCAGGGATCTTTTCGATCAGATGCCAGCGCGCACCGTCGCGGGCGGTGAGCAGATGCTGCTCAGCCAGGGCGGCATAATCTTTTTCCAGCAGCATATCGTGTCCGCTGCTGATCACCATATCCAGCCGTTTACCGGGCGTACGGCAGGCAGTGGAACAGGGGAAACTGCCCTGGAAAAAGCTGCGAAACAGGCTGGGATGATAGCGCTGGCGGGCATCTGTAAGGGATTGATGAGACATATTCCTCTCCTGCCGGGATAATACCGGTCACAGATCGTCCGGTTAAGTCTAGACTAAAAAACGCCCGTGACCCCTCACTAACTCAGAACAGAGGAATAGCATCAGAGGTCGGACCGGGGAATAATAAAAATAACTGCATTTTACAGGGAAATGTCATGACCGAAGCGTTTGAGCTCTCCCAGCCATTGGAACGGTCCAGCTGGCTGGAAACACAGCTGGAGCCAGAGTGTCTGCGCCATCCGGGTCTGAGCGGCGTCCATCAGCTGAGCGACGGGCTGGATGCTTTTGCTGCCCGCTATCTGCTGATGCAAAAAGCGGAGCGTTCACTCGATATCCAGTATTACATCTGGCAAAACGATCTCTCTGGCCGGTTGCTGTTCAGCGCCGTGCTGGAAGCTGCCCGACGCGGGGTGAAAGTGCGGCTGCTGCTGGATGACAACAATACGCCGGGCCTGGACGACACGCTGGCCCAGCTCAACCGCCATCCCAACATTGAGGTGCGACTGTTTAATCCATTCTCGTTTCGCACCCTGCGCGCGCTGGGTTATCTCACCGACTTTGCCCGTCTGAACCGCCGCATGCACAACAAAAGCTTTACGGTGGATGGCGTCACGACCGTGGTCGGTGGGCGCAATATCGGCGACGAATATTTCGGCACTGGCAATGAACCGCTGTTTGCCGATCTCGACGTCATGGCAATAGGCCCGGTGGTTAAAGAAGTCGCAGAGGATTTTGAGCGCTACTGGCGCAGCAAGCCGGTCTCTCCGCTGCAGCAGGTGCTGGATGAAGAGGAGCCGGAAGAGGACAGTGTGAGTCTGCCAGCAGAGTGGCGTCACAGTGAACCGGTGCAGCGCTATCTTCAGCGGCTGGAAAATTCTTCGCTGCTGCAGGAGCTGGAAGAGGGCACGCTGGCTCTGACCTGGGCAAAAGCGCGACTGCTGAGCGATGATCCGCGTAAAGGGCTGGGCAAAGCGCGTGCCAGAAGCCTGCTGCCGCAGCGAATGCTGGAGGTGATAGGCACGCCGCAAAAGCAGTTCGACATCATCTCGGCCTATTTCGTGCCGACCCGCGCAGGGGTCGCTCAGCTGCTGTCGCTGAAGCGCAAAGGGGTAAAAATTGCCATTCTGACCAATTCGCTGGCGGCTAACGATGTGTCGATTGTCCATGCCGGCTACGCTAAGTGGCGCAAAAAATTGCTGCGTCATGGTATTGCGCTCTATGAGCTGAAACCGCAGGCGGGCGTGCCTGATGCCCCGCACGACCGGGGATTAACCGGTAACTCCGGCTCCAGCCTGCATGCCAAAACCTTCTCAGTGGATCAACAGACGCTGTTTATCGGCTCGTTTAACTTCGATCCCCGTTCAGCGGTGCTGAATACGGAAATGGGACTGGTGATTGAGAGTGCGGCGCTCGCCGGAGAGACGCATCAGCGTTTCAGCCAGTCAATGCGCGATCGGGCATGGACGCTGCGGCTGGATAAGTGGGGCAGGGTAAACTGGCTGGAGTATCCGGGTGAGCCGGAGCAGATTGTGCATAAACACGAGCCAGGCTGCTCCTGGTGGCAGCGCCTGCAGGTACGCCTGGTGTGGCGACTGCCGATTGAGTGGCTGCTGTAAGCTGGACCTTGCCTGGGTACAGGCGCTGGCTCAGGAAGCATGCGCCCTCCGTAAAGACGCAAAACCCGCCATCCCTGGCGGGCTCAGCGCGGGCGATTACGCACCTCATCCCTGAGGTGCGCCCGTTGCCGGGCCAACGCGTTGCTTTGTTCAAAAACGCTCCCGGCGTTTTTGTCCCTGGCCCGCTATGCTTTGCTACTGGCGTATGCGCCCATCGCTTTAAACTCTTAAGCTGTCTGTGAGACACATCATTTATAGCCTGACCTCACTTATGGCCCGAGGTCACTGATCGCCTGTCATTGTGCTTGTTTACGCTCAAATTTCCCCGAGAACAGGAACCGCAGCAGCGGGATGCGCAGGTGAATCTCATACAGCAGAAACGCGATGCCAAACACCATCAGCAGGCCAACGAAGAAGCCCAGCGTGTTATTTTCAATCCGTGGCGTCACGTAAATGCCATACAGTAGCGTCAGCGGATGGTGCACCAGATAGATAAACAGTGACGCATTGACCAGATACATAATGCGCGGCGAATGTGAATTCAGCAGCTTATGACCAAAGCAGAAGCAGACATTCAGCATGCAAATGCCCATCAGCGTCGAGATAATCGCATCCAGCTCATACAACCAGCCCTCACCGCTGCTCAGTCGCTGGTTGGCGCAATAGGCCGCAAACATCAGCAGCGCACCGACCCACATCACCAGATTGAAGCGGACAAACAGCTGCTTCAGCGGGGGATGTTTCCACGCCAGCGCTCCCAGCATAAAGAACGGCAGATAGAAGAGTGTCTGCATCACTATGATGCTAAACAAACCATCCATCAGCCACGCAGGCTGGAAAATAAACACCAGACGCCGGAACACGCACCAGAGCAGTGCCCACGCCAGTACGCCCGCCGTCAGCGATCCCCAGCCAACCCGCGAATAATCAATGGTGCGATGCTGATCGCGCAGCCAGCGGAAGGTCACCATCCCCAGCGTGGTCAGCATCACCAGCACCACCAGGAACCACAGGTGTGAAATCAGCTCCCACATCAGGTTATTAAACTTCTGATAGGGCGTGAAACGGGGCCAGTCAGCCAGCTTATCCGTCCACTCTTTCAGCATAAAAAATTGCGGCAGCGTCAGCAGCGGAATGGCGGTCAGCATTGGGATACCTACCCGTTCCAGACGCACCTTCAGGAAGCGACGTGGCTGATAGCGCAGATACAGCATGTAGGAGAAATAGCCCGAAATGACGAAAAACACCTGCATACGAAACGCATGAATAAAATCATTCAGCAGCGTCAGCCATAACGACGCTTCATGACTGTTTACTGCCCATTTCTGCGCAGAGTAGATGAGGGAAACGTGAAACGGCACCCCCAGTAACATCAGATACGCGCGGATGGAGTCGAGGAAGTATTCACGTTCAGGTTTTACAGTACTCATAAAGTTCCAGTTCGTTAGTACGTTTAACCGGTTTCACCCTGAAACCGGATTATGCTCTGTGAAAATTCTACCTGGGATAAACCAGGTATACTATCAGTGGAATCCGTAGTGTCTAATTGTCCTAAAAGCAGGGTTAAGCCTGACGAAATGCGGGAACAATGTTGCGCATAAGCTGTCGGAAAACCGAATAATCCTTTAAGATAAACGGGTTTGATTTAAGCACACGAAAGGGGGGGATGTGCTGACTAAAGAAAAAAATAAAGCCGGACTGATGAAGGTACGCTGGATTGGTACTGCAGTTCTGCTGGCGTTGTACGCCAATAACAGTTGGGCGTTTAACATCGACGATGTTGCCAAACAAGCCAAAGCGTTGGCAGGGAAAAGCTTCGAAGCGCCTAAAAGCAATTTACCCTCTCAATTTCGTGAAATGAAATTTGCTGATTATCAGCAGATCCAGTTTAACCACGATAAAGCGTATTGGGGCAAACTGCGCACGCCGTTCAAGCTGGAGTTTTATCATCAGGGAATGTATTTCGATACCCCGGTGCAGATCAACGAAGTGACCGCCAGCGCGGTGCGCGAGATTAAATACAACCCCGATTATTTTAATTTCGGTAATGTAAAACATGACGCAGATGCGGTAAAAAACCTCGGTTTTGCCGGTTTCAAAGTACTTTACCCACTCAACAACAAGGGTAAAAACGATGAGATCGCCAGCTTCCTGGGCGCGAGCTATTTCCGTGTCATCGGTGCCGGTCAGGTTTATGGCCTGTCGGCGCGTGGACTTGCCATCGATACGGCGCTGCCGTCCGGTGAAGAGTTCCCGCGCTTTAAAGAGTTCTGGATTCAGCGTCCTAAACCACAGGACAAACAGCTGGTGATCTACGCACTGCTCGATTCGCCGCGTGCGGCGGGTGCGTATCGCTTTGTGCTGCATCCGGGTGACGCTTCAACGGTTGATGTGCAGTCAAAAGTTTACCTGCGTGATAACGTCGGCAAACTGGGTGTTGCACCGCTGACCAGTATGTTCCTGTTTGGTCAGAACCAGCCATCGACGGTGAACAACTTCCGTCCGGCACTGCACGACTCTGACGGTCTCTCTATCCACAATGGCAACGGGGAGTGGATTTGGCGTCCGCTGAACAACCCGCGTCATCTGGCAGTGAGCACCTTCACCATCGAGAATCCGAAAGGGTTTGGTCTGCTGCAGCGTGGGCGTGACTTTAACAACTATCAGGATCTTGATGACCGCTATGATCTTCGTCCAAGCGGCTGGGTTGAGCCAATAGGCGACTGGGGTAAAGGCCGGGTTGAACTGGTTGAAATCCCGACGGCAGATGAAACCAACGACAACATCGTTGCGTTCTGGACGCCGGAGACGCTGCCAGAGCCTGGCAAAGAGATGAACTTCAAATATCGTCTGCACTTCTCGCGCGACGAAAACCAGCTGCACTCCGATGATACCGCCTGGGTCAAAAATACCCTGCGTTCAGCGGGTGACGTGAAGCAGTCTAATCTGGTGCGTCAGCCGGATGGCACCGTGGCTTTCACCATCGACTTCGTGGGTAAAGACATGAGCAAGATGGCGGAAAACAGTCAGGTGGCACCGCAGGTCAGCGTGGGTAAAAATGCTGATGTGGTTGAGCAGAGCGTACGTTATAACCCGGTCACCAAAGGCTGGCGTCTGGTGTTGCGTCTGCGTGTGAAAGATGCCAAGCAGTCCACCGAAATGCGTGCGGCCTTGGTTAGCGGCGACAAGACATTGACGGAAACCTGGAGCTATCAGTTACCTGCCAATGAATAAATCGACTTTTACACCTCAACGTTATGTGGAATCTCTGCCGCTGGATGCGGCAGGGAAGGCCCGACTGAGCGTCTCATTGCAGAATGCCAGCGAGTTCCACTTCATCCATGATGTGCTGGGCAGGGATGTCGCAGCCAGTGACCGTCCCGACGATGCGCCGTTAAAATCGGTCTCATCGCGGGTTGAAATGGCCTGGCCCGATTCGCTGGCCGAAGGTCAGCAGTTGGGTAAAGATTACCTCGACCGCACCACGCTGAAGGCGATGCCGAAGGTCAAACGCTCACTGATGTTCCCGGAAGCCTGGCGTACCAACCCGGTCGCCCGTGCCTGGGACTCACTGCGTGGACACAAATCGGTGCCGCGTTATAGCAATGCCGAAGAGCGGCGTGCCGAGGAGAAGTGGCGTCATGTCGGTTCAATTCGCCGCTACATTCTGCTGATCCTGACCATTTTCCAGACCGTGGTCGCCACCTGGTACATGAAGAGTATTCTGCCGTATCAGGGCTGGACGCTTCTGGATCCGATGGAGATGATCAATCAGAACTGGCAGCAGTCAGTGATGCAGATCCTGCCTTATTTGTTGCAGACCGGCATCCTGTTCCTGTTCGCCATACTTTTCTGCTGGGTCTCTGCCGGTTTCTGGACGGCGTTGATGGGCTTCCTGCAGCTGCTGATTGGACGTGATAAATACAGTATCTCTTACTCAACGGTCGGAGATGAACCGCTTAACCCGGAACATCGTACCGCGCTGATTATGCCGATCTGTAATGAAGACGTTGAGCGTGTTTACGCCGGTCTGCGTGCGACCTGGGAGTCGGTGGTTCGTACCGGTAACGCTGAACACTTCGACGTCTACATCCTCAGCGACAGTTACGATGCGGATATCGCGATTGCCGAACAGAAAGCCTGGATGGAACTGGTGCGGGATGTTGGCGGGGCAGGCAAGATTTTCTATCGCCGTCGTCGTCGTCGCGTGAAGCGTAAAAGCGGAAACATCGATGACTTCTGCCGTCGCTGGGGCAGCAACTACAGCTACATGGTGGTGCTGGATGCCGATAGCGTCATGAGCGGAGAGTGTCTCACCGGTCTGGTACGCATGATGGATGCCAACCCGAATGCCGGGATCATCCAGTCGTCGCCGAAAGCATCGGGTATGGATACGCTTTATGCACGCTGTCAGCAGTTTGCGACCCGCGTCTACGGTCCGTTGTTCACCGCCGGTCTGCACTTCTGGCAGCTGGGTGAGTCTCACTACTGGGGTCACAACGCCATTATCCGCGTGAAACCCTTTATTGAGCACTGTGCCCTGGCACCGTTACCGGGAGAGGGCTCCTTTGCGGGTTCAATCATGTCGCATGACTTCGTAGAAGCTGCGCTGATGCGTCGTGCCGGTTGGGGCGTCTGGATTGCCTATGACCTGCCGGGATCCTATGAAGAACTGCCACCGAACCTGCTGGATGAGCTGAAACGTGACCGCCGCTGGTGTCACGGCAACCTGATGAACTTCCGCCTGTTCCTGGTGAAAGGGATGCACCCGGTACACCGTGCGGTGTTCCTGACGGGTGTGATGTCCTACCTCTCGGCTCCGCTATGGTTTATGTTCCTGGCGCTCTCCACTGCCCTGCAGGTAGTGCATACGCTGATGGAACCGACCTACTTCCTGCAACCGCGGCAGCTCTTCCCGGTCTGGCCGCAGTGGCGTCCGGAGCTGGCGATAGCGCTGTTCTCAACCACCATGGTGCTGCTGTTCCTGCCGAAAATGCTGAGTGTCGTGTTGATCTGGTTTAAAGGATCGAAGGCCTACGGCGGACCTCTGCGGCTGCTGGCTTCACTGGTGCTGGAAACGCTGTTCTCGGTGCTGCTGGCACCAGTGCGTATGCTGTTCCATACGGTGTTTGTGGTCAGCGCCTTCCTCGGCTGGGAAGTGGTGTGGAACTCACCGCAGCGTGATGACGATGCAACACCGTGGAGCGAGGCGTTTAAACGTCACGGTTCGCAGATGGCATTGGGTCTGGTGTGGGCGATTGGTATGGGACTGCTGGATCTTAACTTCCTGTGGTGGCTGGCACCGATCGTGTTCTCACTGATTCTGTCGCCGTTTGTCTCGGTCATGTCGAGCCGCGCAACGCTGGGCATTAAGAGCAAGAAAGCGAAGCTGTTCCTGATCCCGGAAGAGTACTCGCCGCCGCAGGAGCTGGTGGATACCGATCGCTATGTGGTGCTGAACCGTGAGCGCGCGCTGGAAAATGGCTTTATGCATGCCTTATTCCATCCTGCTTTCAACGCGCTGGCAACGGCACTGGCCACATCGCGCCACAAGCAGAGTCAGTTACTGGACTATGCGCGTGACCGTCGGGTTGATCAGGCGCTGAGCGATGCGCCGGATAAACT
Organism: Pantoea sp. RG18; assembly: GCF_025910075.1. Lineage (NCBI taxonomy): Bacteria > Pseudomonadati > Pseudomonadota > Gammaproteobacteria > Enterobacterales > Erwiniaceae > Pantoea > Pantoea sp. RG18. The sequence goes on along the minus strand of NZ_JAPCIL010000006.1, from coordinate 157,397 downwards.
GGGCCGCGAACAGCGTCTGCAGTTGATCAGCGATCCGGTGGTGCTGGCCCGTGTTCATACCCGACTGTGGGAAGATGCGGACAAGTATCATCAGTGGGTTGAGAGTTATCAAAAACTCACGCTCAACCCCAACGCGCTGGCAAACAACGCGTAATCTGAAAAAGCGGCAGCGATGCCGCTTTTTTTATCGGATTAAAACAGCGATTGGCTGATAAATTTATTGCTGGCAGTCACCGCGAGCAGCGCGTGACGATCTCAATGGCTGTTTCTTCATGGCGGATATGAGTGGTGAAAGGGTGCTTAAAGGCGGGTGTTATCGTCGTGGCTGTACTCTGCTTAAGCGGATGCGGCAGTATTATCAGCCGTACCATTCCCGGGCAGGGGCACGGTAATCAGTACTATCCCGGCGTACAGTGGGATGTTCGCGACAGCGGATGGCGGGTCCTGACGATCCTCGACCTGCCGCTGTCGCTGGTGGTTGATACCCTGTTGCTACCGGTGGATGCCAGCCACGGTCCTTACGAGTAACTGCGATCGGAATCGCTGTTATCATCTTCCCACTCTTGCGCGGCGGCTTCACCCTCTTCGGTGTCCAGCGGCGGCTCCAGCTGGAACTCGCCGTCATCCCACTCGTGCAGGGTATTTTCTGCTAACCACTCCTGACGTAGTTCAACTTCGTCAAAATCTGCATCAAAAATGGCCTGTGCCGCTTCACCGCTACGGTAAGGCAGACATTCGCCTGCTTCACCTTCTTCCGCCATGAACTCAGCCTGCCACATGATATCGCCATCCTGCATCACATACTTTTGCAGACCAAACTGACTGATCGATGCATCCCCTTCCTCGAGCTCCGGGTGGTTAGCGAGGAACTCTTCACGTGCAGCATCGATGGCTTCCTCTAAGGTACTGTACATGCTCATCGCTCTTCTCCTTCACGGGTCTTTGACTATGGATTTATTTGATTTCAGTGAAGGATAGACGAAATCTGAAGGAGGGAAAGGTCAGGCCGGTGCAACTGGCGGGAAATAAGCCATTTCCCGCCAGTCAGGGTCAGATCATCTTTTGCGGGAAATGCAAAACAGGTTGAACGGACTCATGAATCACGGGGGCTGAGTAGCGGATACAACATTTTATACATGGCTTAACTTTCTTAAAATTAATTCTGGCGATGGAGAGGGCCTGACTCAAATTATATAACGTGCCGATAAATATGACCTCTTCTTTATCAGGCATACGCTTGCACCCTTTACGATGAAGAAAGTGATAATTTTCCTGATCGGTACCGATTGTAACGTAATAGTAGAGACCTTTGTTCATATTAACTGTCCCATTAGAGGTTTGCTGTGTTGTCTTTTTTATAATTCTGGCCAGAGCCCTTAAAGGCCTGACTGTTACAAACGAAACTACCGATAAGCATTAATGAGTTCAAATTCCATAATGGTCTATCGGGGTGTTAAAAAAATGTAAAATGGAATATAAGCTAAATCAGCAAGGCAATCGCTTGTAAAATAAGTTAATTTTTATCGATTCATAAGCGGTGAGACACCGTTAAGACCAGCTAAATAGGATTAGGCCTGGCGTGCAGAATAATCAGCGCCATCACGCATTTAATAGCACTCGCTGCAATATTAATTAATAAAAAGCGAAACAGGCTGAATGCCGCCTGCCGTCCTGTTAATTGATAAGTAGTTTTAACTTTAAACAGAGAGAAATTATATTATCAATATAGGTGTTTATTAATTACTGGACCTGCGGTTTCGCTTACAGGCTGAGTCAGCCATGAGTGATTTATTTAGCAGGGGAGTAAAACGCGCTAAATGCCTGACAGACATTTAGCGCGAACAGATTAATAACGGGAGGGTTCGCCCTCGGGGCGCGTTTTAAAGCGGCGGTGGAGCCACATATACTGTTCAGGTGCCAGCAGCACACCCTCTTCAACAACCTGATTCATTCTGGTTGCGGTTGCGACATCACTTTCCAGCGTAAATTCGCCGCTGATGTCAGGCAGTATCATCAGTTCATAGCCGCGACCTCCAGGCAGACGACGCGGTACGAAAGGGATGACAGCCGGTTTACCGGTGCGGATCAGCAGATGAGTGCCCACCGTTGTGGCTGCTTTTTCCACGCCAAAGAAGGGGACAAAGACGCTGCTGCGCGGGCCATAATCGTGGTCGGGCGCATACCAGATAATGTCACCCTGTTTCAGTGCGCGGATCATTCCTTTGAGATCTTTACGATCGAGCATGCTTTTATTCGACCGCATCCGACCTTTGACCTGAAGCCAGTCGATCAGTTTGTTGTCATTCGGGCGATAGACGCCAATGCCAGGGTTATGGATACCAAACATGCGTGCACCAATCTCCAGCGTCAGAAAGTGCATGCCGATAAGCAGCACGCCGCGCTGGCTATCGCGCGCCTGCTGAATATGCTCCAGCCCCGAAGGCGTATGCCATTTATTGATGCGCCAGTCAGGCCAGAACCACGCCATACCGGTCTCAATTAATCCCATGCCGACCGATTCGAAATTGTGTTTAACCATCGCTTCGCGTTCATTTACCGGCATATCCGGAAAACTTAATTCCAGATTACGCCGGGAAATACTGACGCGGTGTTTCATAAAACGCATCCCAATGCGGCCAATATTACAGCCGAGAACATAAAGCAGGGGATAAGGAAGTAGCACCAAAAGATAAAGAGAAGCGACACCCAGCCAGGTCAGCCAATAGCGCGGGTGAAGCAGTTCTCGTGAAAACTGAGGCAACTGAGTCATGTGAAGGTTAATTTTCCTGCGTCGCGCACCGTGCGGTGCTGATATCTCGTTGATTTACGCCATTGTGCCAGTTTTTGACGTGCGCTTAAATATCACTATCGGAACGTGCCATCAATGAACAAAGGTTAATAGTCCAATGTTGCTGCAAAAAACGGCAACAGGCGATCAATCTGGTCACTGGCCTTTGCATCCCGGTGAAATCAGGTATCATGTGCGCGCTAAATTTCTTCTATTGATAACAGGACGAACACCATGCCAGTGTTACATAACCTCGTTTCCAATAAAGAGCTGAAGGCGCGCATGCTGGCTGAAACCGAGCCGCGCACCACTGTCTCTTTTTATAAATATTTCCAGATTGCCGATCCCAAAGCATTCCGTGACGCGCTCTATCTTGGCCTGACAGCTCTTAAGGTCTTTGGTCGCGTCTACGTGGCCCACGAAGGCATCAATGCGCAGATCAGCGTGCCAGCCAGCCAGTATGAAAAGATGAAAGAATGGCTGTATGGCTTTGATCCGGCGCTGAACAACCTGCGGATGAATATTGCGCTGGATGATGATGGTAAATCGTTCTGGGTGCTGCGTCTGAAAGTGCGCGACCGCATTGTCGCGGACGGTATTGAAGACGACAGTTTTGATGCCAGCGATGTGGGTCAGTATCTTAAAGCGGCGGACGTAAACGCCATGCTGGACGATCCTGACGCCCTGTTCGTGGATATGCGTAACCACTACGAATATGAGGTGGGTCGCTTCGACAACGCGCTGGAAGTGCCGGCTGATACTTTCCGCGATCAGCTGCCGATGGCGGTTGAGATGCTGCAGGATCAGAAAGACAAAAAGATCGTGATGTACTGCACCGGCGGGATCCGCTGTGAAAAGGCCAGTGCCTGGATGCGGCACAACGGCTTTGAAGATGTCTATCACATTGAGGGCGGTATCATCGAGTATGCCCGACGCGCCCGTGAGCAGGGATTACCGGTACGCTTCAAAGGCAAAAACTTTGTTTTTGATGAGCGGATGGGTGAGCGGATCTCTGACGATGTGTTGTCGAACTGTCATCAGTGCGGCGAACCCTGTGATACTCACGTTAATTGCGTCAATGACGGTTGTCATCTGCTGTTTATTCAGTGCAAAAACTGCGCGGAGAAGTTTGAGAACTGCTGTAGCCCGATCTGCCAGGAAGAGGCGAAGCTCTCACCGGAAGAGCAGCGCGCGCGTCGGGCAGGACGTGAAAATGGCAACAAGATCTTTAACAAGTCGCGTGGCCTGTTAAACATGACCATTCCCTCGCCGCTGAAGAAATAAGCGTGGCCGCCTGAAGTCAGCTTCAGGCGGCTTGCTGTTTTACTGGCGTACACCCTCAACCGAGATCATCAGCTGAACCTTCTGCGAAGCTGGCCCCAGATCTTTGGTGATGTTGAAATCTTTCAGTGCAATTTCCCCTTCAGCCTCAAAGCCAGCGCGGTAGCCGCCCCACGGATCTTTACCTTCACCCAGCATTTTCGCCTCGAGCGTTACCGGTTTGGTCACGCCATTCAGCGTAAGATCGCCAGTAATCTTCAGCTCATCACCCTCTTTTTCCACCGCTGTGGATTTGAACGTGGCCTGCGGGTTTTTGCTGGTGTTCAGGAAGTCGGCACTGCGCAGGTGCTTGTCACGTTCAGCATGGTTAGTATCGATGCTGCTGGTGTTAATGGTGACGTCGACTTTATCTGCGGCAGGATTCTTCTCATCAAAGGTAAAGCGGCCATCAAAATCCTTAAAGGTGCCGTAGAGCCAGCTGTAACCCAGATGCTGGATACGGAACTGAATAAAGGCGTGCTGGCCCTCTTTATCGATTTTGTAGTCAGCGGCAGAGGCGGTGAGTGAGCCGAGCAGCAGACTGGCACCGGTCATCGCCAGCAGGGTCTTTTTAAACATATTATTTATCCTTTTCAGAGGGAGAGGTGAAACGCAAACCCGACATCCGTTTTAAGGTGATATCGCGATCGATAAAGTGATGTTTTACCGCAGCCAGCCCATGCAGCAGTGACAGGACCACAACCGTCCAGGCCAGCCAGAGGTGAATGTCGCCCGCAAGATCAGCCTGTTCGCCAGCACCGCTGAACAGCGCGGGCAGGGTAAACCAGCTGAATACTGAGATGGGTTTGCCATCGGCGGTGGAGATCAGATAGCCGCTGATCAGAATCGCCAGCAGCAGGGTATACAGTAACAGGTGGGCCACCACCGAACTGATGCGTACCAGCGGGGAATAACTGCTAAGCGGTTTTGGCGGCGGTGAAATAACGCGCCACAGCAGGCGAATGATCAGCGTCAGCAACAGGATTACGCCGATGCTTTTATGGATCTCAGGCGCGTCGTGATACCAGCTGTCGTAATAGCCGAGGCCGACCATCCATAATCCCAGCGCAAACATGGCATAAATCGCCAGCGCCATCGACCAGTGCAGCAGCACGGCAACCAGGCCAAACTGATGAGATGAATTACGTAATAACATAATGGGGTTTTCATGAAGTAATAATCTGAAATAAGCATCCACATTATGAAATATAAAAGCAATCATCCTTACGCTTCTATAACTTTAATTTTATATTGTGAAAAGGTTGAATAAATCAGGTGTGAAATGCGCAATATTATTGAATGAGTTATTTCTGAGGCGCTGGTCGTCAACTAAAAAGAGCCGGAATTAACCAAAAGGGCGAAATATATTCTGACTTTATGTCAGTAATAGTCAATTTTCGTCAAAGTCTGTCATTCGGGCGGCATCAGGCTGATACCACCCTTTATCAGAGTCAGAAACGTGAGAGGCGGAAGGGTGTCAGATCAAAAGAGAACGTTTTTTGCTGGGCAAATTCTGCAGCCAGTTCGCCCAATACGCTGGCGAATTTAAACCCGTGTCCACTGAGCCCGGTAATTAACAAGCGGTCTGGTTCACCCGGCAGGGTATCAATAATAAAGTCTTCATCCGGGCTAAAATCGTAGCTGCAGGCTTCGCCATGCAGACAGACACCGACGCCAGGTAAAAACTGACGGAGGAATCCAAAAGCTTCACTGCCATCGGCCGCCACCGCGCCAAAAGGTTTACGATCCTCAGGCTGCTGCATCAACTGACCGCCATCATGACGACCCACTTTCAGGGCGTTGTTATCCGCCGGGAAGCCATAAAACTGGCTGCCATCGCCCATTTCCACCGTAAAACCGGGAAACTTATTGTTCTCACTGTAGCGGCCATCTGCCTGATACCAGGCGAACACCTTGCGGGTGGGCGCGACCGGCAGGTCAGGAACTAATTTGCCAACCCATGTGCCCGCACTGATCAACATTTTGCGGCCCCGATAGACGCCATCCAGGGTAGTGACCTGCTGCAGATCGCCATCGCGACCCAGTTCTGAAACCGGGCAGTTAAACAGCTGCGCGCAGCCCGCCTGCTCCGCCAGTTGGATCCAGCTGCGTACCGCCTGTTCACATTTCAGATAGCCGGACTGCGGCTCAAATACGCCCAGATAGCCCTCAGGGACATTGATTTGTGGCCAGCGCTTGCGCACGTCATCAGGCTGCATCACCTCAATATTGAGCTGCCAGCGGGTCGCGCTGTCGATGACGTTCTGAATAAACGGCGACTGATTCGGGGCGAGATTAAGTACGCCACTGCGATGCATGATGCGCTCACCGGCACGCTGTTCCAGCTCATCCCACAGCGTTTGCGCCCGCAGAACCAGGGGGACATAGCGTTCACCTTCACCATAGGCGTGACGAATCAGCCGGCTCTCGCCATGATGTGTGCCCTGATTATGGGGAGGATGGGCGCTGTCGATCATTAACACCGATAAACCCGCCTGGGTGGCATAGTAGCCTGCCGCCGCGCCCACGGAACCGCTGCCAACGACGATAAGATCATAAATCATGGTAACTACGCTCTAAGAGACAGATAATCAAAAGCATACCAGAAACAGAAACGAAAAAGGCACCCCTGAGGGCGCCTCTTTGATGCGGCAGAAATTAATGCTTTTTGAGGAGTCGTTCTATCTGCTCGGCTGATTCTATCTTGGCGATGCCTGCTTCGAGGATCGAGATAAATTGCCTTGCCACATCCGTTGTCAGCCAGTATGTCGGGCCAACATCCGCTTCTTCTTCTTTTTGATCCTGCGACGACAACGAGTGCAGGCGGATCATCATGGCGTCATAGCTGTCAACGGTACTGATATCCCAGCCCACCAGTGGGTGAGTCTGTATAACATCTTTTCTTCTGTCCATTATAACCTCCTTATTACTCGTTAAACGAAGTGCATGATGAGGTTCAATGCGGCTTTTTTATTCCAATAGCGAAACAATTATAACAGTAAACGAGGGTATCACTGTTTAAAAAATGCCGTGAGTCAGCTTCTCACAGAATATTTGCGTTTGAAAGGCGGACGTAAAAAAATAAAATGCCTGACGGGCAGGCATTTTTATCAGCAGTCAAAAGACAGGCAAAAAGCGGGCTTAGCCGCGTGACCGGACTCAGAGAGCCGGCGTTTCTGGCACTACGCCGCCGCCGCGTTTTTGCAGTGTTTCTGCCAGACGGGCAAAGTGCTGCTGAAGCTGCTCATCATGGTTTTGATTTTGGGCTTCCAGCGACAGATTGTGTACCAGTAGCTGACTGGCACGATCGTCAAGACAGAAAATCAGACTGGAAAAGGCATTTTCCAGCACCGTTAAACGACGCTTCTGATCACCAATCAGTGCTAACAACTCACCAAAGGTCATCGCCTCTTCCGGTTTATCAGTAGTCATGGTGTCGCACCTCCTGTTATGCGTGACGAGCGCAAGGATAGGGCATTGATCATTAAGAGTCTAGATGCAGGACGGGGTAAGTGCGAGAGGGGAGAAAAGATAAAAAAACCGGGTGGCGACACCCGGAAAAAAAGCACAGTGGCGGTTAATCAGTATTGAACCAGTCGTCAGCGCTTTCCCACGTCTGCTGCAGGATCTCGCTGATCTGGTCGCGCGTCTCTTTTCCACCGCCCAGCACGCTGAGATTATTGGCACTGGCATAACGTACCTTGACGTGATTGGTCGAGTCAGGGAACTGTTCATCAATGCGGCGCGATAATTCATCGCTCAACGCTTCTATCGCGCCAGCAGGAAGAGGTCGGGTATTTGATACGGTAATTTCAACGCGCATAACAGCCTCCGTTTAAGGTACTGTATATATTTACAGTATCAGCAGGCCGGAGGCAAGTAAAATTATGCGATGCGCCAGTTAAGCGTTTCACCCGCCAGGAACGGCACCAGTGAATGGCTGCCGAGGGCGATGGACTCTGGCACCTGCCAGGACTCACGCACCAAAGTAATCGTCCCTTCATTCAGCGGCAGGCCGTAAAAACGCGGGCCATTCTCCGAACAGAACGCTTCAAAATGTTCCAGCGCGTTCAGCTCTTCAAAAACGGTGGCGTAAGCGGGTAACGACGCTGGCGCATTAAATACCCCCGCGCAGCCGCAACTGGCCTCTTTGAGATGACGCAGATGCGGTGCTGTGTCGGTGCCTAGGAAGACGCGCGGATGACCACTCGCTACTAATTTGCGCAATGCTTCCTGATGCACGTTGCGTTTAAGAATCGGCAGGCAATAGAGGTGCGGACGAATACCGCCCACCAGCATGTGATTGCGGTTAAACATCAAATGCTGCGGGGTAATGGTCGCGCCCAGCGTCTCATCGGCGGCGGCAACATATTCTGCGGCGTCCTGAGTGGTAATGTGCTCCATCACCACTTTCAGTGCCGGAAACTGGCTGCGCAGCGGCACCATAACCGTTTCGATAAACCGGGCTTCGCGGTCAAAAATGTCGACATGCGCATCGGTGACTTCGCCGTGGATCAGCAGTGGCATACCGAGCTTCTGCATCCGCTCCAGCACGCGGGCAATGGAGGCGATATCGGTAACGCCATGGCTGGAGTTCGTCGTAGCGTGCGCCGGATAGAGCTTAGCCGCGGTAAACAGACCGGAGGTGAAACCGCGCTCAAGCTCATCAGGATCAAGCGAGTCGGTCAGATAGCAGGTCATCAGCGGCGTAAAGGCGTGATCGGCGGGCAGCGCCGCCAGGATGCGATCGCGGTACGCTTCACCTGCTGCCACGCTGGTCACCGGTGGCACCAGGTTAGGCATCACAATGGCACGCCCATTCACCGCGCTGGTATAGGGCAGGACCGTGTTGAGCATCTCATCGTCGCGCAGATGAATATGCCAGTCGTCAGGGCGACGCAGGGTAAGTTGCTGAGGTTGTGCTGTCATCAGTGAAGCTCCGGCAGAAGGGAAACAAAAGGCGTGTTTTGGCCGGGGTCTAAGCATAAGGATTCAGGCAACCGTTTGCACCTGCTTTTTATGCTGTCAAAGAAAATCCGCTGCCCAACAGGGTAATGCTGGTCAGTTAAGATTAGATTTGTAAAGGCTGTCACGGTCAAACGTGGCAGCTTTTTTCCGGGCGAGCGAGCCGCAGTGCGGGCCAGAGCACCTCTGCTGCTGCCGGGCCGTCCTCGCGCCGCTCACGCGGTACCTTCGGCTTTGACGTCGTGCCGACGAACCGTTCGGGGATCGGCCCTCCCTGGCCGGCCCCGAACTGTCCACGCTTCCCGGCGTGGACTTCTGGCCCACCGTCACGCCTCAGCGCTGCGGATAGCCCTTTCAGCAGCAGAGGCGCTCAGGCCTCCACTTTCGTGCCCTTTCTGACAACATTCACTTAAGTTTCAGAGCGGCACCAGACTGCGTTGTCACCTGTCGCTTAACTGACTGGCGTTACTGCGTAAAGGGAATAACCAGTTCGCCAGGTTTCACTTCCAGTCCTTTGGCAAATTTCTTCGCCAGCGACTCGCCTTTGCTGCGGTCGGCGCTGAGCACGTAAGCCGGCTTTTGATCAAAGTAGTTTTTCAGCGACTGATTCAGATAAGGCGTCAGCGTTTTCATAATGGAGGCCATTTTTTCCGGAGCAACCTGCGCATCAACAATTTCCAGATCGCGCAGATAGATTGCACCCTGCTGCTGGTCATAGACCGGCTGAGCACGCATCTTCAGTTGCATATCGGCCTGCTGCGGACCAAACAGTGACGTCACATTGATTTTAGCATTGCCAGAGAGCGTCACTTTACCTGGCTCTTCACGGCCAATCTGACTGGTCAGATTGTTCAGGACGATGTGCGCATTAACCAGCCCGGAAACGCCAATATCTTTCTCATAGTTGTTGTGCTTCTGCAGCGCCTGGTTTACTTCCTGTTCGCTGATGGTGTATTGCGTCAGTTGATTACAGCCGCTCACCAGCAGCGCGATCAACAGGGCAGTCAGCCCGAAAAAAGCCTTTTTCATCGATCTTTATCCTGAATATCAGAGCCAATAAACAGGCCATAGCCTGCCTGAATGCGTAGCGGGTGTCATCAGGAAAGAGATGAGAAACGCCGCAGCGTCTCTCATCGGGAGGGGTTAGTGAGCTATCGAGGAGAGCAGATTCACCTGGGTCTGTTTAGCCATGTTATCGCGGTAGTCAGCGACCCGGCTCGGCCAGTCGATTCCGGCCACCAGCGTCAGAGAGCGCAGCAGCGGGAAGAGATTAAAATCATCTTCGGACAGCTCGCCATTCACCGCATTGGGCTGGGCGATTAATTTGTCCAGCTTGCGCAGATCGTCGCTGACGTTTTTGATCAGGCCGGCAGAATGACTTTTCAGCGTGTCGAAATCACCGATGCTCGCCTGCTTTTTGTTGCGGAAATAGTCACGCGCCTCCGGCGTCGCGAATTCGGCAAACGCCGCCTCTGCAATGCGCGGCAGCAGCAGTTTATTGACATAGCTGTTCATGTGACGCAGCCAGTCGCCGATCGCCGGATTCAGCGCGCCGATGATAAGCGGCTCGCCATCCTGCTGATCGACATAGTGTACGATCTCCATACTCTCAGGCATCGCGCTGCCATCCTGCTTCTGCAGAATGGGCGCCATTTTCTGTCCGATCAGTCGTTTCGGCGTCTCTTCATCGTCGTTGAGCATTACCACCAGCTCAACCGGTTTGTTTTTCAGGCCAAAAATCATTCGCGCTTTAACGCAGAAAGGGCAGTGGTCGTAGATATAGAGCTTCATCCTGATCTCCCGGGTTTTACAGGTTTAGTGTTTAACAGAGTGAATCAATTCATCCTGCTTTCGGGCTCGTAAAAAGTATGGAAGAGATTACTCCACAGGGCAAACCTGCCTGTCAGGCGCGCTGCAGGATCCGCTGCTGATGCTGCCTGCAGCAGGGGTTATCCGCGGTGCGACCCGAGCAAAATCAGCCTCTTTATCGCTAAACCGCTGTAACGTTTTACCGCAGCCCAGGCGGCGGTTATAGTGAAAGCCGGGTAATGACGGCTCATCTCTATCAGCCATTGATTTCAGGAGTCAGGATGTTTGGCTATCGTTCTGCCGCGCCCAGGGTGCGATTAACCACCGATCGGCTGGTGGTCCGTCTGGTTCACGAGCGTGATGCCTGGCGAATGGCAGATTACTACGCGGAAAACCGCCTGTTTTTAAAACCGTGGGAGCCGGTGCGCGATGACAGCCATTGCTATCCCTCGGGCTGGCAGGCGCGGCTTGGGCTGATTTCCGACATGCATAAGCAGGGTTCGGCCTTCTATTTCATTTTAATGGACAGCGATGAAACCGAAGTGAGGGGAGTGGCGAACTTCAGCAATGTGTTGCGCGGATCCTTTCATGCCTGTTACCTCGGCTATTCACTGGGTGAAAAGTGGCAGGGGCAGGGGTTCATGTTCGAAGCGTTGCAGGTGGCTATCCGCTATATGCAGCGCCAGCAGCATATTCACCGCATCATGGCTAACTACATGCCGCACAACCAGCGCAGCGGCGATCTGCTGGCGCGACTCGGTTTTGAGAAAGAGGGTTACGCGAAAGATTATCTGCTGATCGACGGACGCTGGCAGGATCACGTGCTGACAGCCTTAACCCTGCGGGAATGGACGCCTGACCGGCGTGGATAATAATGAGGATGCGAGCATGAAGATGACTTTATCGGCGCAGGCGATGCGCGTGCTGGGTTGCCTGCTGGAGAAGCAGGTCACCACGCCGGAACAGTATCCGCTGTCACTGAATGGCGTGGTGGTTGCCTGTAACCAGAAATCGAACCGCGAGCCGGTGATGGAGCTGAGCGAAAGTGAGGTACAGGATCAGCTCGATCAACTGGAAAAACGGCATCTGATTACCGCCAGCAGCGCCGCCGGGCAGCGGGTCGTGAAATATGAGCAGCGTTTCTGCAACTCCGCGTTTGGCACGCTAAAGCTTAACAGTGCAGAAGTCGCTCTGCTGACGCTGCTGTTACTGCGCGGACCCCAGACGCCAGGCGAACTGCGTACCCGCAGCGGCCGTCTGCACGAGTTCAGTGATGTCAGCGAAGTTGAGCAAACGCTGGAAGGATTGATGCAGCGCGACGACAGTGCTCAGGTGATCCGTCTGCCGCGTGAACCTGGCAAGCGCGAAAGTCGCTTTATGCATCTGCTGGGCGATGAGCCTGACCAGCCGCAGGCCGCAGACGCGTCAGAAGAGCAGGGCGATCTGGCGGCGCGCGTCGCAACGCTGGAACAGCAGGTTGCAGCGCTTCAGGCACAACTCACCCAACTGCTGCAACCGGAGAGCTGAGATGACCTTACGTATTGGCATGGTGGGATTAGGCGGTATCGCGCAGAAAGCCTGGCTGCCGGTGCTGTCGGCGGCGACGGACTGGACCCTGGCAGGGGCGTTTTCCCCGAACCAGGCCAAAGCCCGGCCGGTCTGTGACAGCTATCGCATGCCATATTTTGGTTCGCTGAATGAATTAGCCGCTGCCTGCGACGCGGTCTTTGTCCACAGCAGCACCGCCACGCACTATGAAGTGGTCAGGGCGCTGCTGCTGGCAGGAAAGGATGTCTGCGTCGATAAGCCGCTGGCTGAAACCCTGGAGCAGGCTGAGGCGCTGGTGGCGCTGGCGGAAAAACGGCAGCGTAAACTGATGGTGGCGTTTAACCGGCGGTTCGCCCCGCGCTATCAGCAGCTGCGGGCAGAGATGGCGGACGCCGCTTCTCTGCGGATTGAAAAGCACCGTAGCGACAGCGTCGGGCCACAGGATCTCCGCTTTACCCTGCTCGATGACTATCTACATGTGGTGGACACCGCCCTCTGGCTGGGCGGGAAACCCTTTCGTCAGGTTCAGGGACGCATCGACACCAACGAACAGGGGCAGATGCTCTATGCTGAGCACCATTTCGCTGTTGAGGGCTTGTCGATTACCACCAGCATGCACCGGCGCGCAGGCAGTCAGCGCGAGCGGGTCAGCGCAGTGTGTGACGGTAAATGCATCGACATTAGTGAGATGCGCGACTGGCAGGAAGAACGGCGTGACGGGCTGCTGATTACGCCACCGCCCGCCTGGCAGAGTCATCTGACCCAGCGCGGTTTCAGCGGTGCGGCTCGCCATTTCATCGACTGCGTACAAAATCAGACGAAGCCTGAAACCAGCGGTGAGCAGGCGCTGATGGCGCAGCGTGTGGTGGAAAAATTGTGGCGTGAGGCGACGCAGGAATAACGCCTTGTAACACTCCGTGCTGGTCATTTCCCTCCGTGGCAGTAGACTGTCGCCGGGCATCTTCTGGGTGCCCGCGCTAATTCTCCTTTTTTGCCGATTCTTTTCAGGATGCGCCGTCAATTATGAATTTGTTGAAATCGCTGGCAGCGGTCAGTTCTATGACCCTGTTTTCCCGCGTACTGGGCTTTGCCCGTGATGCCATCGTGGCGCGGGTGTTTGGCGCCGGAATGGCGACCGATGCGTTCTTTGTTGCGTTTAAACTTCCCAATCTGCTGCGGCGTATTTTTGCTGAAGGCGCCTTTTCTCAGGCCTTCGTGCCCATTCTGGCTGAATATAAAAGCAAGCAGGGCGAAGAGGCGACGAAACTGTTCCTGGCTTACGTCTCGGGCCTGCTGACGCTGGCGCTGGCGCTGGTCACGGTGGCGGGCATGATTGCTGCGCCCTGGGTCATCATGGTGACGGCACCCGGCTTTGCCGACAGTCCCGATAAGTTTGCGCTCACCAGCTCGCTGCTGCGGGTGACCTTTCCCTACATTATGCTGATTTCGCTGGCGTCACTGGCGGGTGCGGTGCTGAACACCTGGAACCGCTTCTCGGTACCGGCCTTTGCACCGACCCTGCTGAACGTCAGCATGATTGGCTTTGCGCTGTTTGCCGCGCCGCACTTCCACCCACCGGTAATGGCGCTGGCCTGGGCCGTCGTGGCTGGCGGCGTGCTGCAGCTCGGCTATCAGCTGCCACACCTGAAGAAGCTCGGGATGCTGGTGCTGCCACGCCTGAATCTGCGTGATGCGGGCGTCTGGCGGGTCATGCGTCAGATGGGACCTGCCATTCTGGGCGTTTCTGTCAGTCAGATCTCACTGATCATCAATACCATCTTCGCCTCGTTTCTGGTCTCAGGTTCGGTCTCCTGGATGTACTACGCGGACCGCCTGATGGAGTTCCCCTCGGGGGTGCTGGGCGTGGCGCTGGGCACCATTCTGCTGCCGTCGCTGGCCAAAAGTTTTGCCAGCGGCAACCATGATGAATATTCCCGGCTGATGGACTGGGGTCTGCGCCTCTGTTTCCTGCTGGCGCTTCCCAGCGCGGTGGCGCTGGGCATGCTCTCCGGCCCGCTGACCGTGGCGCTGTTCCAGTACGGTAAATTCACTGCCTTTGATGCTCTGATGACGCAGCGCGCCCTGATCGCCTACTCCGTCGGACTGATGGGGCTGATCGTGGTCAAAGTGCTGGCTCCGGGCTTCTATTCCCGTCAGGACATCAAAACGCCGGTTAAAATCGCGATTATCACGCTGATCATGACGCAGGTAATGAACCTGGCGTTTATTGGTCCGCTGAAACACGCCGGTCTGTCACTGTCGATTGGGCTTGCAGCCTGTCTGAATGCGTCGCTGCTCTACTGGCAGCTGCGTAAGAAGAATATCTTTATGCCGCAGCCGGGCTGGAGCAGCTTCCTGATCCGCCTGCTGATAGCCGTAGTGGTGATGGCAGGCGCGCTGTTTGCCATGCTGCAGTGGATGCCAGCCTGGGAGCAGGGATCGATGCTGTGGCGGCTGCTGCGTCTGGCCGCAGTCTGTGGGGTGGGCGGCGGGGCTTACTTCCTGGCGCTGGGACTGCTGGGCTTCCGGTTGCGCGACTATGCGCGTCGCACCGCTGTGTAAAGCTTGCCGCAATAAATAAATTCAACGCGCAGGGAACAGGGGCAGAGGAGGAAAGCGTCCCGCGCCATGGACAAAAACGCCGGGAGCGTTTTTGAATAACGCAACGCGTTGGCCCGGCAACGGGCGCACCTCAGGGATGAGGTGCGTAATCGCGCGGGCCGAGCGGCCAGGGATTGGCTTTAGCGTCTTTCCGATCTGCCCCTGTTCCCTGTGCAGGCTCAATTTTAAAGCTCATCATGGTGAAGGAAAAAACGCACCAATAAAAAATCCCGCACCAGGCGGGATTTTTTTTCGCTACTTTCCGGTTCAGGCTTTGCGACTTAACGTCGCCTGGCCTTTACCCATCCCATCCGGGCCGTAAAAGGCCTGGGTCTGATGCGGCTTCAGCACGTCAAGCGCATCCTGGGTGTAGCGGATCTGGTGTTGCAGCAGCAGGCCGTTATGAACATTGGCATCCTGCAGACGACGGCTGTGCTGCTGGATAGTGTCCCAGCGGCGCGCCATGTCGTTCTGACCACGATAAGGTGCCGATGTCGCCTGACTCTGCTCAGCGGTGCGGCGCATCTCATCCAGATAGTTCAGCGTACTGAGCAGCGCGCTTTTATCTTCGGTAATACGCTGCAACAGATTACTGTTAATGTTTCCGGCTGCCAGCTGCTGCTGCTCTTCTTCCAGCACGGCTGAGAGCGACGCCAGCACGTCCTGCATCTTATCTAAGGTGGTCTGCAAATTACTCATGGGAACTAATTACCCTCTAAATACGCCTTGGTGTCGGCAATCAGCGCATCGGCGATTTTGCCGGTATCCATCTTCAGTTCGCCATTACGAATGGCGGTTTTCAGTTGTTCAACGCGCTCGACGTTAATATCTTTGCTGCTCGGCTGCATCAGCTGCGACTGCGCGCTGCTCAGGCTGACCTGGGCTGCTGCAGGGGTCGTGGCTGCTGCCACCGGGCTGGCGCTCTGGCGCACTTTGCTGCTGCCGGACTCACTGCTATCGCGGCTCTGTACGGTGCTGGCGGGTTTCAGAGGTTGCGTTCTGTCAATGCTCATGTTCGGGCTCCTGTACGGTCAGGGGAAGTCTGCCACCTGAATCAGAATAGCGTTATCGCTTCGTTGATTCTTCTATCGGCAGCACTACTGGCTTCTTTAACACTTTACAGCGTTATAAGAATATTCCCATCCTCGCGTACCTTACCGCTGACAATCTGGCCATTTCCCATCCTGACCCGGACCGACTGCGATCGGGCGGCGTTATTCAGCGCCTTGCCCTCACCGCTGGCGTCAAAGCCGTCACCGCTGGCAATCACCATCACATTCTGACCCGCCTTCACACGCCACGGCTGACGCAGCGTGGAGGGATTAATCGGCTGTCCTGGCTGGATATCGCGCAGCACCACAGCATCTGCGACCGAGTCCGCATTCAGCAGGGCGCGGGCAGGCAGAGTATCAAGGCGGCCGGTCTGCAGAGTGAAATCACTCTCGCTCACGCTACTGCCCTGGCTCAGCAGCCGGTTCGCCACCAGATAGGAACCGGTGACCTGCACCTGAACCTGAATATAACGGCGGTTCTCGCCACAGTTTGCCGCCACGCTCATATTGCCCCACAACCGGCTGTTGCCGGGCAGGGTGAACTGTGGCGCCTCACAGGCTGGCCACTGTTCCTGCGGCGTGCGTACCACCACGACCATGCCATCAGCATGCTGGGCGTCACGCGCTTTAAAAAATTGATTCAGTTGTGCATTGAGATCCCCGGCGGAAACCGGCAGGGCGATCGCGACCAGCAGACTGGTCAGCAGGGTCAGATATCGACGCATTGTGCATTTCCTCACTGATGATGGCGACGAGTGTACTCCCTTAAGAAAAATCCTTAATTGTCAAAATAGCGGTCATTTGAGGCCTTATTCAGACGATGACCCCTTGCGTTTTCAAATTAAGCTGCGAGCTCGAAATTCTCATACGCGGAGGAAACATGCTCGACAAACTGGATGCGGCGCTGAAATTTGGTACGGAGGCCCTCAACCTGCGTGCTCAACGTCAGGAGATCCTGGCGTCAAATATTGCCAACGCCGATACCCCTGGTTATCAGGCCCGGGATATCGACTTTGCCAGCGAGCTGAGTCGGGTGATGTCCAATGGTCGTGCGGAAGGCAGCAGCATGGCGTTAAAAGTCACGTCAGCTCGCCATATTGAAGCACAGACAAACGGCGTGCCATCGATGGATATGCTTTATCGCATTCCTGACCAGCCTTCTGCCGACGGCAACACCGTAGATATGGACCGTGAGCGTACGCAGTTCGCGGATAACAGCCTGAAATATCAAACCGACCTCACCCTCATCAGTAGCCAGATCAAAGGCATGATGAGCGTGTTACAAGGACAATAATTATGGCCTTGCTGAATATTTTTGACATTGCCGGTTCAGCGATGACCGCGCAATCACAGCGATTAAACGTCAGTGCCAGTAACCTGGCGAACGCCGACAGCGTCACCGGCCCCGATGGCAAGCCTTACGTGGCAAAGCAGGTGGTTTTCCAGACCGATGCGGCGCCAGGCTCAGCCACCGGCGGCGTGAAAGTGGCAAGAGTCGTGGATGACCCTACACCGGCCAAGCTGGTCTATGACCCGGGCAATCCGATGGCAGATGCCAAAGGCTACGTGAAGATGCCGAACGTGGATGTGGTCTCTGAAAGCGTCAACACCATGTCGGCGTCACGCAGCTACCAGGCCAACGTCGAAGTGCTCAACACCGTGAAGTCGATGATGATGAAAACCCTGACGATCGGGCAATAACGGAGAAAAATTATGGCTATCGCGGTAGGCGTTAACGAAAGACTGGACCCCACGGTCCTTAGCTCCTCTAACACCAGTGGCACCGGCAACAATGCGCAGGATCTGCAGAATCAGTTCCTGACCATGCTGGTGACGCAGTTAAAGAACCAGGATCCCACCAATCCAATGGATAACAGTCAGCTCACCACGCAGCTGGCACAGATCAATACCCTGAGCGGCATTGAAAAACTGAATACCACGCTGGGATCGATCTCCGGCCAGATCAGCACCAGCCAGTCGCTGCAGAGCTCCACGCTGATTGGGCATGGCGTAATGGTCAATGGCGGACAGGTTCTGGTAGGCAACGGCACCACAACGCCATTTGGCGTTGAGCTGGCCTCCGCCTCAACCGGCACATCGGCCACCATTAAAGATGCCAGTGGCACGGTGATCGACACCGTCGATCTGGGCGCGCTGAGCGCTGGCGTGCACACCTTCTCGTGGGACGGCAAGCTGACAGATGGCTCTGTCGCCCCGGATGGTAAATACAGCGTTGCGATTGCCGCAAGCAATGGCAACACACAACTGGTGGCACAACCGCTTAACTACGCCTACGTCAATGGGGTGAGTACTGCGAACAACACCACAAAACTGGATCTCGGCACCATGGGCTCCGCCACCCTTGACGACGTACGTCAGATTCTCTGATTAACCTGTAGACAGGAAACAAACACATGTCATTTTCCCAAGCGGTCAGCGGCCTTGGTGCTGCTTCAAGTAACCTTGATGTCATCGGTAACAACATTGCCAACTCCGCCACTGCGGGCTTTAAATCGAGCACCATCGCGTTTGCCGATATGTTTGCCGGTTCTAACGTCGGCCTCGGTACCAAAGTTGCTGCGGTAATCCAGAACTTTAACGACGGCGCCACCACCACGACCAGCCGTGGCCTGGACGTTGCGCTGAGCGGTAACGGTTTCTTCCGTATGACCGACAGCAGCGGCGGCGTCTTCTATTCACGCAATGGTCAGTTAACGCTGGATGCCAACCGTAACCTGGTCAACACCCAGGGTCTGAACGTGACCGGCTATCCGGCCAGCGGTTCACCGGCCACTATCCAGGCAGGTGCTAACCCGGTGGCGCTGCGTATTCCTACCGAGCAGATGTCAGCCCGTGCGACCACTACCGCCGGTCTGGTTGCCAACCTGAACTCAACGGACAAAACGCCATCTGTGGCCACCTTCTCGACGGCGAACGCAGACAGCTACAACAAGAAAACCACGGCAACCGTGTTCGACTCGCAGGGTAATGACCACGCGCTCGACATGTATTTCGTGAAAGACACCACCAGCAACAGCTGGACCGTGCGTACCATTGATGGCAACACCGGCAGTTCAGCGGGTGACTTCAGAATGGCGTTTGACACCAGCGGTAAGCTGACCAGCGTCTCTAAGCTGGATGCCACCGGCGCTGTCGTCAGCACGACGACCGATGGCACCGTTGGCCTGACGCTGAACGTGGGCGGAGCGAATGGCGCAGTCGCCAATCAGCCAATCAACCTGAGCATGCTGGGCAGCCTGCAGCAGAACACCGGCAGCACCACCTTTGGCAGCCCGACCCAGGATGGTTATGCACCTGGCGATCTGACCAGCTACGCGATCAATGATGACGGCACCATCACCGGCAGCTATTCAAACCAGAAAACCCAGCTGCTGGGTCAGATTGTCCTGGCGAGCTTCTCTAACCCGGAAGGTCTGCAGTCTCAGGGCGACAACGTCTGGTCTGCGTCAAGTGCATCCGGTCAGGCAGCAATCGGTCTGGCGAATACCGGCACCTTTGGTTCACTGACGGCTGGCGCACTGGAATCTTCCAACGTCGACATGAGTAAAGAGCTGGTGAACATGATCGTCGCGCAACGTAACTATCAGGCGAATGCGCAGACCATCAAAACTCAGGACCAGATTCTCAACACGCTGGTTAACTTACGTTAATTCGCTAACAGGATTGCCATATGGATCACGCGATATATACCGCGATGGGCGCGGCCAGCCAGACGCTGGATCAGCAGGCGGTTACCGCCAGCAACCTCGCCAACGCCTCTACACCGGGTTTTCGTGCGCAGCTGAATGCGCTGCGCGCCGTGCCGGTGAGTGGCTGGTCGCTGCCAACCCGTACGCTGGTCGCCGCCTCGACACCGGGCGCCGACATGAGTCAGGGCGCGATGGATTACACCGAGCGTCCGCTCGATGTGGCGGTGCAGCAGGATGGCTGGCTGGCGGTGCGTACCGCTGACGGCAGCGAAGCCTATACCCGCAACGGCAATATGCAAATCAGTCCGACCGGTACGTTGACGGTTCAGGGCAATCCTGTGATGGGCGATGGCGGTCCGATTGTGATCCCGCAGGGCACTGAAATCACCATTGCAGCCGACGGCTCGATCACCGGGCTGAATGCCGGTGATTCGCCGAACGCCACGGTTCAGCTGGGCAAGCTGAAGCTGGTCAGGGCAACCGGGCAGGAGCTGCAGCGCAGTGATGACGGCATGTTCCGGCCTACTGCGTCGACGCAGGCGACCCGCGGTGCCGCGCTGCAGGCTGATGCCACCATGCAGGTGATGCCTGGCGTGCTGGAAGGCAGCAACGTCAAACCGGTAGAAACCATGGTCGATATGATCGCCAACGCCCGACGTTTTGAGATGCAGATGAAAGTCATCACCAACGTCGACGAAAATGAACAAAAAGCCAACCAGCTCCTGAGCATGGGCTAAGGCACGAGGATAACAACATGATTCGTTCTTTATGGATCGCTAAGACCGGTCTTGATGCGCAGCAGATGAACATGGACGTCATTGCCAACAACCTGGCAAACGTCAGCACCAACGGCTTTAAGCGTTCACGTGCCGTGTTCGAAGATCTGATGTACCAGACCATGCGCCAGCCGGGCACCCAGTCATCAGAACAGACAACGCTGCCCTCTGGTTTGCAGATCGGTACCGGTGTACGTCCGGTGACCACTGAACGTCTGCATACGCAGGGCAACCTGTCGCAGACCAGCAACTCAAAAGATATCGCCATTAACGGCCAGGGTTATTTTCAGATTCAGATGCCGGATGGCACCTCTGCTTATACCCGTGACGGCGCGTTTCAGGTTGATCAGAACGGCCAGCTGGTGACCAACTCCGGTTTCCCGGTACAGCCAGGCATTACCATTCCGGCTAACGCCACCAGCATCACGGTGTCGCGTGACGGTGTGGTCAGCGTAACGCAGCAGGGGCAGGCCCAGGCCGCGCAGGTCGGTCAGTTAACCCTGAGCACCTTTATGAATGACGCCGGTCTCGATAGCGTGGGTGAAAACCTCTACAAGGAAACGCAGGCATCGGGCGCTCCGACAGACAGCACGCCAGGCCAGAACGGCGCGGGCCTGCTCTATCAGGGCTATACCGAAACCTCAAACGTTAACGTAGCGGAAGAGCTGGTCACCATGATCCAGACGCAGCGCGCCTACGAAATCAACAGCAAGGCGATCAGTACCTCTGATCAGATGCTGGCGAAATTAACTCAGCTTTAATCCCGAACAGGGCCAGCCCGTGCTGGCCTGAATGACAGACATTAATAAGGTCGTGACGCCGTGGCGAAGCAACAGATTCTCAAGCCTGGACATTGGTTAGTCGCCTCGTTGCTGCTAACTCTCAACGGATGTGCCCTGGTCCCGCGTACCCCGCTGGTCGAAGGTGCAACGACAGCGCAACCAATGCCGTCCGCGCCACCGGTGGTCAACGGCTCTATATTCCAGGGCGTCGCGCCGCTTAACTACGGCTATCAGCCGCTGTTTGAAGATCGCCGTCCACGCAACATTGGCGATACCCTGACCATTACGCTGCAGGAAAACGTCAGCGCCAGCAAGAGCTCCTCAGCCAATGCCAGTCGCGATGGCAGCAACAGCTTTGGTGTGAGCGCGGTGCCGACCGGTCTGGCAGGCCTGGTGGGTGCAGGTGGTGAAAAAGCCAACCTCAGCGCCGAAGGCAAAAACGATTTCGCAGGTAAAGGCGGCGCATCCGCCAATAACACCTTTACCGGCACCATTACCGTCACCGTGGATCAGGTGTTGTCAAACGGCAACCTGCACGTGGTCGGTGAAAAACAGATCGCCATTAATCAGGGCACGGAGTTCATTCGCTTCTCGGGCGTGGTCAACCCACGCACCATCAGCGCCAGTAACGCCGTGTTATCTACCGCTGTCGCCGATGCACGTATTGAGTACGTCGGAAATGGTTACATCAATGAGGCGCAGACCATGGGTTGGTTCCAGCGTTTCTTCCTGAACATCTCGCCGATGTAAGAGGTTTCAATGAAAAAGTTAACGCTGTTACGCGCCGGGCTGGCGCTGCTGCTGGGCGTCAGCCTGCTGGCAAAAGCCGATTTGATTCGTGATTTAACCACGGTACAGGGCGTTCGTGATAACCAGCTGCTGGGCTACGGCCTGGTCGTGGGCCTGGATGGCACCGGTGACCAGACCACCCAGACGCCATTTACTACCCAGACAGTGAGCAATATGCTGTCACAGCTTGGTATTACCGTTCCCACCGGGACCAACATGCAGCTGAAGAACGTGGCGGCCGTCATGGTCACCGCTAAACTGCCCTCGTTTGCCCGTCAGGGACAGAACCTGGATGTGGTGGTCTCGTCGCTGGGTAACGCCAAAAGCCTGCGCGGCGGCACGCTGTTAATGACGCCGATGAAAGGGGTCGATAACCAGGTTTATGCGCTGGCGCAGGGTAATATCCTGGTCGGTGGCGCGGGTGCGTCAGCGGGCGGCAGCAGTGTTCAGGTTAACCAGCTGAACGGTGGCCGTATCACCGGCGGTGCAACCGTTGAGCGTGAACTGCAGAGCAACTTTGGTACGCAGAACACCATTAACCTGCAGCTTAACAGCGAAGATTTCTCAATGGCGCAGCGAATTGCTGATGCCATTAACGCCCGTGGCGGCTACGGCGCAGCGCAGCCGCTGGATGCCCGTACCGTGCAGATCCGCGTATCGCCTAATAATGGTGCGCAGGTACGTCTGCTGGCTGAGATCCAGAACATTAATGTGTCTATCCCGGTTGAAGATGCCAAAGTCATCATCAACTCCCGTACCGGTTCGGTGGTAATGAACCGTGAAGTGACGCTGAATCAGTGTGCGGTGGCGCAGGGCAACCTGTCGGTGACGGTTAACCAGCAGCAGAACGTCAGTCAGCCTGATACCCCACTGGCCGGTGGTCAGACGGTGGCGACGACGCAGACTCAGATCGATCTGCGCCAGACCGGCGGTGCGCTGCAACGCGTCAACGCCAGCGCCAACCTGAACAACGTGGTGCGTGCGCTGAATGCGCTGGGTGCGTCACCTATCGAACTGATGTCAATTCTGCAGTCGATGCAGAGTGCCGGCTGTCTGCGTGCCAAACTGGAAATTATCTGATGGCTGATATGCAATCTCTGACGAGTTCGGCTTTCGACAGCCGTTCCCTGAATGAACTGAAACGGCAGGCCAGCAACGATCCGAAAGGACAAGCGTTGCAGGTGGCGCGTCAGGTCGAAGGGATGTTTGTACAGATGATGCTGAAGAGTATGCGCGAGGCGTTGCCGCAGGACGGCATTATGGGCAACGAGCAGACCAAACTCTTTACCTCTATGTATGACCAGCAGATTGCACAGGAGATGGGGAAACGCGGCCTCGGCCTGGCGGAAACCATCGTCAAACAGATGCAGCCCGCCACCGCGCCGGATGAAAAAGCCGGTACGGTGCCGATGAAGCTGGATAACAGCTTTATTCTCAGCACCAGCGGGGCAACACCACTGCCCGCGCAGCAGCTGGAGCAGATTGTGCGTAAGGCAATGCCGCGTCTGCCGCCGGTCGCTTCACCGACGGGTCTGCCCAGTGACAGCCGCGAGTTTATCGCCCAGCTGACGCAACCGGCGCAGGCTGCCAGCCAGCAGAGTGGCATTCCTCATCACCTGATTCTGGCGCAGGCTGCGCTGGAGTCGGGATGGGGCCAGCGTCAGATCCTGACCCGCGACGGCAAACCGAGCTACAACGTGTTCGGGATTAAAGCCAGCGGCGACTGGAAAGGTGACACTACCGATATCATGACCACCGAATATGAGCAGGGTGAAGCGAAGAAAGTGCGTGCCAGCTTCCGCGTCTATAACTCCTATTTTGAGGCGCTGACCGACTACGTCAAACTCCTGACCAAAAACCCACGCTATGCGGCGGTGACGAACGCCTCAAGCGCAGAGCAGGGTGCGCAGGCCTTACAGGCGGCCGGTTATGCCACCGATCCAAAATATGCGCAAAAGCTGGTGGGAATGATTCAGCAATTCAAAAGTATGGGCGACAAAGTCGTCAAAGCTTACAGTCAGGATATGGGCGACCTGTTC
This sequence comes from Pantoea sp. RG18, assembly GCF_025910075.1. Taxonomy (NCBI): domain Bacteria; kingdom Pseudomonadati; phylum Pseudomonadota; class Gammaproteobacteria; order Enterobacterales; family Erwiniaceae; genus Pantoea; species Pantoea sp. RG18. The sequence goes on along the minus strand of NZ_JAPCIL010000006.1, from coordinate 133,218 downwards.
TGATCATTGCGCCTCAAGTTTCACTTTAGCAAGCCGATAACATCCCTATAGCCAGAAGCGTTTTCGCCTGCTGGCGCCCACTTTGATGTCTGCCAGCCCGGTTGACGGGGAACGTAAGGAACCGAGATGTCCAGCATAATTAACTCCGCGATGAGCGGATTGAGTGCCGCGCAGGCCGCTCTGAGCACCACGAGTAACAACATTTCCAATTACACCGTGGCGGGCTATTCACGTCAGACCACGGTACTGGCGCAGGCGAACAGTACCCTGCAGGGCAATAGCTATTATGGTAACGGCGTGAATATCACCGGTGTACAACGTGAATATGATGCGTTTATTGCTACGCAGCTGCGCGGTTCCAGCGCGAACTACAGCGCGGTAAGCACCCAGCACAGCCAGATTTCTAACATTGACGATCTGCTGTCGACTTCGACTACCAGCCTGTCGACCTCGCTGCAGGGCTTCTTTACTAACCTGCAGAACGTGGTCAGCAACGCCAACGATCCGTCGGCGCGTCAGTCGATGCTCAGCAATGCGCAGGGGCTGGTCAGCCAGTTCCAGACATCAGCGCAATACCTGAACAATATGCAGAACAGCGTCAATGCCGATGTCGATTCCAGCATCAAGCAGGTCAATACCCTCACCAGCCAGATTGCCGATCTGAACAAACAGATTGGCAAACTGAGCACGGCAAACGGTGCCGCACCTAACGATCTGCTCGATAAGCGCGATCAGCTGGTGAATACCCTGAATAACGTGGTTGGTGTGACGGTATCGCAGCAGGATGGCGGCTACACGGTCGCGATGGCCAATGGCCTGACGCTGGTGAACGGCGACAAATCTCACGATCTGGTGGCGATGCCTTCCAGCAGCGATCCGACACGCACCACCATCGGCTATGTCGATAAGCAGGCGGGCAACGTCGAGATCCCGGAGAAGCTGATCACCACCGGTTCGCTGGGCGGTCTGCTGGCGTTCCGTACTCAGGATCTGGATCTGGCACAGAACCAGCTGGGTCAGTTAGCGGCGGCGTTTACCACCAGTTTCAACGATGTTCACAAGCAGGGCTTCGATAGCAAAGGCAATCAGGGCGTCGATTTCTTTAATATCGGCAGCCCGATCGTGGTGGGCAACAGTAAAAACAGCACCGCCGCGTCCGTCACCGCTGAGTGGACCGATACCAGTGCACTGAAAGCATCCAATTACACCGTGAGTTATGACGGCAATAACTGGACCGCAACCCGCGCCTCAGACAGTACGGCCGTTACCATCACGCCAGGTACTGATGCCAGTGGCAACACCACGCTGAGCTTTGACGGCCTGAAACTGACCGTCGCCGGCACGCCTGCACCTGCTGCCAAAGACAGTTTCCTGGTGAAGCCGGTCCAGAACGCCATCAACGATATGTCAGTCGCGATCACCAGTGAATCGCAGGTGGCCGCCGCGAGTGCCCTAGGCGGTGAGAGTGATAACCGTAATGCGCAAAAACTGCTGAATCTGCAGGATGTGAAACTGGTCGGCGGCAACGCCACGCTGTCTCAGGCCTACGCCACCATCGTCAGTAGTGTGGGTAACAAAACCAGTTCACTGGAAACCACCAGCACCACTCAGAAAAGCGTGGTCAGTCAGCTGACCCAGCGCCAGCAATCGGTCTCTGGGGTAAACCTCGATGAGGAGTACGCCAACCTGACCAAATATCAGCAATATTACATGGCCAATGCGCAGGTGCTGCAGACTGCCAGCACCGTGTTTAATGCATTGATCAATATTCGCTAAGGGCAGGAGATAACATGCGAATCAGTACAAATATGATTTTTGAGCAGCAGGTGCGTGGCATCACTGACTCACAGGCCTCCTGGCTGAAATCAGGCCAGGAGCTCTCCAGCGGCCGCCGTGTGAATAATCCTTCGGACGATCCGATTGCCGCGTCTCGTGCTGTCGTGTTGTCACAAACCCAGCAGCAGGGCAAGCAGTATGCGCTGGCGCGTACCTTTGCCGAGCAGGGTCTCTCACTGGAAGAGAATACGCTGAAAGGCGTCACCGATGGGATCATTGCGGCGCAAGGGCTGATCGTCAACGGTTCAACCGGTACGCTGAGCGACGATGACCGTGGTTCGATTGCTACCCAGCTGGAGGGTATCCGTGCCCAGTTGCTGAACCAGGCAAACAGCCAGGATGCCAATGGCCGCTATATTTTTGCCGGTTATAAAACTGACAGTGCGCCATTTGTGGATGCGGCAGGCACCGGCGTCGGCTACGCAGGCGGCACTGAGGCGATCACTCAGAAGGTCGATACCAGCCGTACCATGACCGTGGGCCATACCGGTGACAATATCTTTATGGCGATCTCTGGCAATGCCACCAAAGAGCCGGATGGCAGTGCCAGCGAAACGAATGTGTTTAAGATGCTGGATAGCGCCATTGCTGCACTGAAAGTGCCGCAGGATGATGCTGATGCCGCAACCAAACAGACCTTCCAGGCGGCGATGGATAAAACCAACCGTGGCCTGGGTAACTCGCTGAATAATGTCTTAACCGTGCGTTCTGAGATTGGTACCCAGCTTGGTGAGATCGATACGCTGAATGCCCAGGGTGATGACCGTAGTGTGATTTACAGCTCGCAGATGAGTGACCTGGTTAACGTGGATTTAACCGAAGCAGCTTCTAACTACACCATGCAGCAGACGGCATTACAGGCGTCCTATAAGACCTTTACCGATATGTCTAAGATGTCGCTGTTCCAGATGAATTCGTAGTCTGACCTGAAATTTTGAGCGTACTTTAACCGGATGCGCTTACTTTTTCCCACCCTCCCGCTAAAGGAGGGTGGGATTTTTTTGCCTGCGATTCAGCCGGTGGCGGGAACCATAGAAATTAAACCGGGTTGATTTACAGCGACAGTCAGCTCGCATGTCAGTCTTGCTTTCACGCTTTCACGCTTTCACGCTTTCACGCTTTCACGCTTTCACGCTTTCACGCTTTCACGCTTTCACGCTTTCACGCTTTCACGCTTTCACGCTTTCACGCTTTCACGCTTTCACGCACACACGCACACACGCACACACGCACACACGCACACACGCACACACGCACACACGCACACACGCACACACGCACACACTTTCCTGATTCCTGATAAGCGAGGAGGGGAGGTTAATTATCCTCTGTCCGCTGGCGGGCAGAATCGCAGGCATAAAAAAACCCCGGCTTGCAGGCCGGGGTTCAGTTCACAACAGCTTGTGCGTTACGGCTTGGTCGCCGGGGCAGTGGCATGATGTGTGGCGCTATGACCACCCGCAGAACCGCGACCGTCGAACTCATACGGTGCACGCACCCAGTCACTGTGCGGTGCCGGTTCTGACTGCCAGACTGGCGCAGGTGCTTTAGTCATCGGCGCAGAGGCAAAATGCTTCCAGCGCGTACCGTCATTCGGCACTGAGGCAGTTGCAGGCTCGGATGCCGTTGCAGGCACTGATGCAACAGGTTCGGCCGCAGTCACCGGTGCTGCAGGGGCGACATCGCGTGCGGCCACCGGAGCATGAGGTTCACGAACTGGCGCTGTTTCAGCTTCTGCAGCGACCGGCGCATTCAGAACTTCTTCAACTTCTGCTGCGATCGCTTCGCTGACGTCGGTAGCCGATTGCTCAGCAACCTCTGAAGGCTGTGCTTCTTCTGCAACCGCTGCAGGCTGTGCAGTCTCAACCGCATGTGCCACAACCGGCGCTTCGGTGACAGGCTCAGCAGGCACGGCTTCGGCTGCTACCGCTTCCGCTTTTGCTTCATCTGCCGCCGGAACAACGGAAGGCTGCTCGTCAACCGGCGCGTCGATAGCACGAGTATCGTCAGTATTCACAACCGGCACTGGCGTTTCTGCCTGCGGCTCGGCCTGTTGCACTGGCGCTTCCTGAGCAACAGATTCAACAGCGGCAGCAACGGGCAGCGCACTGGCGGCGTCTGCTGTCTCTTCGCGGTTGTACGCTGGCGTCTCGTGAGTCACATTCTGAACCTGCTCTTCGCTGGCCTGGCTCACCGGGTAACGGATCCAGACTTTACCGGATGCCATCTCTGGTGATGCAGCTGCAGCGGCAAGCGGCATTGCTGACTGAGTCGGATAACGCTCATCACGGTAACGACGACGACGCTGTCCGCTGACGCGCAGATGACGAGGCGAACGACGTGAACGACGCGGCATATTGGCGTTATCACGGTTGTCGTTGTCATCCTGCTCTTCACCCTGCGGTGCCTGGAACTCAGGCTGCGGCTGAGCCACGTCTGTCTGCTGAGGCTGACGCACTTCAGCCGGCTGGGCAAAGTCGCTGGCTTCGGCTGGCATAGGTGGACGGTTATCATCAACACGCACCTTCTGGTTCAGCTGACGCGGCTTGCGACGCGGCATAACCTGTACGCGCTCATCATCCTGCGGCTCGGTCACGTCCGGAACGTCGGCTACCACTACCGGCTGCTCAGCCACTTTGGCGGCTTCTTCACCGGCGCGTTTCTCTTCCTGACGACGACGCTGACGCTCAGCACGCTGTTCACGACGCTGTTGCTGCTGCTCATCACGCTGCTGGCGCGCTTCTTCGCTCAGTGCCGGACGCTCTTCACGCACTTCACCAGCCTGGGACTGACGCTTGTTACGGCGATTATCGTTACCCTCGCGCGGCTCGCGATTTTCACGTGGCTCGCGACTTTCGCGCGGTTCACGACTTTCACGAGGTTCGCGGTTTTCACGAGGCTCACGGTTTTCGCGTGGTTCACGGCCTTCACGCGACTGCGCGTTATCTCCGTTACGCGGCGTACGCTCACGACGATTATTGTTACGACGGTTGTTATTGTTGCTGCGGCGCTCGCCACGGCCATTGCCGTTTTCCTGCTCGCTTTCAGGCGCTTTCTGCGGTTCTGCAACCTCAGTGGCCACGGGTGCAGCGGCAGGGGCTTCTTCGCCTGCGAACATTTTTTTCAGGCCACCAAGCAGACGGCCAAAGAAGCCGGTGCTGACGGTAGCAGGCGCAGCCACAGCAGGTGCTGCTTTTGCGGCTGGCTGGGCTTCAGCGCGTTGCGCTTCTGGCTCAACTTCTACCGGTGCCGGAGGCGCATCAGGCATTACAAACGCGGCCAGAGCAGGCTGCTCAGGACGACGACGTTCAGCATGTTCCTCTTCCGACGGCATCGCCATTTCGGCTTCATGCAGCTTCGGCAGATGATAGCTCAGGGTCTGCGTCTCTTCGCCTTTGCGCACGCGCAGCACGGAGTAGTGTGGGGTCTGCATCTTGTCATCAGGAACGATGATAGCCCGCACGCCACCCTGGCGTGTTTCAATAGCGTTAACCGCTTCACGTTTTTCATTCAGCAGGTAAGAGGCCACCTGAACCGGAACAATGGCGTGAACTTCTTTGGTGTTGTCTTTCAGCGCTTCTTCTTCAATCAGACGCAGGATCGACAGCGCCAGTGACTCGTTATCACGGATGGTGCCGGTGCCGCTACAGCGTGGGCAGACGTGATGACTGGATTCACCTAATGACGGGCTCAGACGCTGACGGGACATCTCCAGCAGGCCGAAACGTGAAATGTGGCTGATCTGAATGCGGGCGCGGTCCTGACGGACAGCTTCACGCAGACGATTCTCAACCGCGCGCTGATGGCGTACCGGCGTCATATCGATGTAATCGATAACGATCAGGCCGCCCAGGTCACGCAGACGCAGCTGACGAGCAATCTCATCGGCCGCTTCAAGGTTGGTGTTGAACGCCGTCTCTTCGATATCACCGCCGCGTGTTGCACGTGCTGAGTTGATATCGATAGCGGTCAGTGCTTCGGTACTGTCGATCACAATCGAGCCACCGGAAGGCAGGCGGACTTCACGCTGGAAAGCGGATTCGATTTGCGATTCGATCTGATAGTGGCTGAACAGCGGGATTTCACCGGTGTAGAGCTTAATTTTGCTGCTGAAGTCCGGACGGCCCAGCGCAGCGATATGCTGACGCGCCAGTTCCAGTACTTTCGGGTTATCGATAAGGATTTCACCGATGTCCTGACGCAGATAGTCGCGGAAGGCACGCACAATCACGTTACTTTCCTGATGGATCAGGAACGGAGCAGGGCGGTTTTCAGCGGCTTTCTTGATCGCTTCCCAGTGTTTTAGACGGAAGCTTAAATCCCACTGCAGCGATTCGGCTGATTTACCGACGCCCGCAGTACGGACAATCAGGCCCATGCCTTCCGGCAGTTCCAGCGCCGACAGGGCTTCTTTCAGCTCGGTACGATCGTCACCTTCGATACGGCGAGAGATACCGCCTGCACGTGGGTTATTCGGCATCAGTACCAGATAGCTGCCCGCCAGAGAGATAAAGGTGGTCAGCGCAGCGCCTTTATTACCGCGTTCTTCTTTATCGATCTGAACGATGACTTCCTGACCTTCACGCAGCACGTCTTTAATATTCGGACGACCATGCGCGTTGTAGCTGGAGGGGAAGTATTCGCGGGAGATTTCTTTTAACGGGAGGAAACCGTGACGCTCTGCGCCGTAATCGACAAACGCAGCTTCAAGGCTGGGTTCAATGCGAGTGATTTTACCTTTGTAAATGTTGGCTTTTTTCTGCTCGTGTCCAGGACTTTCAATATCCAGATCGTACAGACGCTGACCGTCAACCAGGGCAACGCGCAACTCCTCCTGCTGAGTTGCGTTTATTAACATTCTTTTCATCGTGACTTACTCGTTATTCTTTCATGAGTGATTACAGCTGCGGGCATAGTTACCCTGGACGAGTATCAACCGATGGCCCCGTGACTTAGTGCAATGTCGTCAACCTCACGGCTGTCGACCGCGCGAGGGGCGCAAATAACGTCGGTGGCCTGTTTTTCATAAGGGAAAACAGCACCAGATAGTGGAAATGCCTGAGAGAATAAAGAAAACCCGTGCATCCCATACTGTTGTCCAGGCCGCAACCCGCAGCCCGCTAAGTGCCTGATTTCGCATTACGTCTTACGCCATTGCTGCGTGTCTGCTCAATCCGGCAAAATGACAATTTCGCTCTTTTTCTGCCCTGAAATGGTTCAGGTAAGAAACTCAAGCATTATTCCATTGCTAACCTTCATATAGCAAGGCGACTTTAGCCAGCTTGTGAAGTTTCTTTACATTTAAATCGCTAATGTGTCGGACAAAACAGCGCTTTGCTGAAAAAGCCAGCAGAGAGGCGACCTGCCGTCACATCAACTCCAGAGTTAAGCACAGAAAAAGGGGTGGCGCTATCAGGGGACACTATTTAGAATCGCCGCCATGAAAACAGAGAATCCCGGCGTACATTTTGTCGCCATCACGGCTGAAAATGCCGGACAACGCATTGATAACTTTTTGCGCACCCAGCTCAAGGGTGTGCCCAAAAGCATGATTTATCGCATCGTTCGCAAAGGCGAGGTGCGGGTGAATAAAAAGCGCGTCAAGCCAGAATATAAGCTGGAGGAGGGCGATGAGGTGCGCATTCCGCCGGTTCGGGTAGCGGAACGCGATGAAGATGCCGTTTCCCCCAAACTGGCGAAAGTGGCGTCACTGGCCGATGCCATCCTGTTTGAGGATGAGTCGCTGCTGGTGATGAACAAGCCTTCCGGCACAGCCGTGCATGGCGGTAGCGGACTCAGCTTCGGGGTGATTGAAGGGTTACGTGCCCTGCGACCGGAAGCACGCTTTCTGGAGCTGGTGCATCGCCTGGATCGTGACACCTCCGGCATTCTGCTGGTCGCTAAAAAGCGTTCGGCGCTGCGTTCCCTTCATGAGCAACTGCGTGAAAAGGGGATGCAGAAAGATTATCTGGCCCTGGTGCGCGGCAACTGGCCGTCACACCTGAAGGTGGTTCAGGCGCCGCTACTGAAAAACATCCTGCAGAGCGGTGAGCGCGTGGTGCGCGTCAGCAGCGAAGGCAAAGCCTCAGAAACCCGCTTTAAAGTAGAAGAGCGGTTCGAGTTTGCCACGCTGGTGAAAGCGAGCCCGGTCACCGGTCGTACGCATCAGATTCGCGTCCATACGCTGCATGCCGGGCATCCCATTGCCTTCGACGATCGCTACGGAGAACGTGAGTTTGACAGTCAGCTGGCGGCAACCGGTTTAAAACGCCTGTTCCTGCATGCTGCGGCGCTGACCTTTACGCATCCCGGCACCGGCGAAGTGATGCGGGTCGAAGCGCCACTGGATGATGGCCTGAAGCAATGCCTGCTTAAGCTGCGTCAACTGAAAGCGTAATCTCTCCGGCATCAGTTCGTTAAAGGATTGATGCCGGCCTGCTGCAACATCTCATTGAGCGCGATCAACGGCAGCCCGACTAGCGTATTGGGATCGCGTCCCTCCAGCCGATCAAACAGACAAATCCCCAGACCTTCACTTTTAAAACTGCCCGCACACTGAAGCGGCTGCTCCTTTTCCACATAGCCGCTGATTTCAGCGTCAGTCAACGTGCGGAAATGAACCACAAAGGGCTCACAGCAGTGCAGCAGCGTGCCACTGACCGGATGAAATAGCGCCAGACCGGTATAAAAGGTAATGGCTTTTCCGCTGGCGGCACGCAGTTGCGCCCGCGCATTCTCAGCCGTGTGAGGCTTACCGGCGATAGCGCCATCCAGCACGCAAACCTGGTCGGAGCCGATTATCCAGTGTCTGGGATACGTTTTTGCCAGTGCCTGCGCTTTAGCTACGGCAAGACGGGTTACCAGCGCTTCAGCGGTTTCATCGGGCTGGGGTGACTCATCAACCTCAGGCGCGGCGGTAATAAAAGGCAGGCCGAGTTTATGCAGTAATGCCTGCCGAAAGGGCGAGGTTGAAGCTAAAAGAATCGATGGCGTCATTTTTTTTCAATAGTGATAGCGAATTGGTGACAGTCATTTTAAACTGTGCGCCGCACTGGATGCGAATAGTGGTTGAAAGATGCTGTTTAACGGCCTTTTTCTTTGACTCTATGACATTACAAAGTTAATATGCGCGCCCTATGCAAAAGGTAAAATTACCCCTAACGCTGGACCCTGTCCGCACTGCTCAGAAGCGCCTTGATTATCAGGGTGTCTACACATCTGTACAGGTGGAGCGTGTGGCCGAGTCGGTCGTTAGTGTGGACAGTGATGTGGATTGTGCCATGTCGTTTGCGGTTGATAACCAACGTCTGGCAGTACTGACGGGTACTGCTGAAGTACAAGTGACGTTGCGTTGCCAGCGCTGCAACCAGACCTTTCCTCATCACGTAAAAGTGAGTTACTGCTTCAGCCCTGTCTCTTCTGAAGAGCAGGCCGAGGCATTGCCGGAAGCGTACGAGCCGGTCGATGTCAACGAGTTTGGTGAGATCGATCTGCTGGCGGTTGTCGAGGATGAAATTATTCTCGCGCTGCCGGTCGTTCCGGTGCACGATTCTGAACACTGTGAAGTGTCCGAGGCGGACATGGTCTTTGGTAAACTGCCTGCAGAGGTGGAGAAACCAAATCCATTTGCCGTATTAGCCAGTTTAAAGCGTAAGTAATAGGAGTAAGGTCCATGGCCGTACAACAGAATAAACCCACCCGTTCTAAGCGTGGTATGCGTCGTTCGCACGATGCGCTGACCACTGCTGCTCTGTCAGTAGATAAAGTTTCTGGCGAAACTCATCTGCGTCACCACATCACTGCGGACGGTTACTACCGCGGTCGCAAGGTTATCGTTAAGTAAGTTTCTTGCTTAGCAAGGCGATACCTTGACACGTTTGACCCTGGCGATTGATGCCATGGGCGGGGACTTCGGTCCCTGCGTGACAGTGCCTGCAGCATTGCAGGCACTGGCCTCTCATTCGGAACTATTCCTTCTTCTGGTCGGACATCCCGACACCCTCATGCCATTGCTTGCCAAAGCGGATTCCTCCCTGATGGGGCGTTTGCAGGTCATCCCTGCCGAATCGGTTATTGCAAGTGATGCGCGGCCCGCTCAGGCCATCCGCAACAGTCGCGGCAGCTCAATGCGTGTGGCACTGGAGATGGTTAAAGAGGGACGTGCGCAGGCCTGCATCAGCGCCGGGAATACCGGTGCGCTGATGGGGCTGTCGACGCTCTTATTAAAACCGCTGGATGGCATTAAACGTCCGGCGCTGATGTCCGTTTTACCGCACCAGCAACAGGGTAAAACCGTGGTGCTGGATCTGGGCGCAAATGTGGGCTCAGACAGTGCGATGCTGGTGCAGTTTGCTGTAATGGGGTCGGTAATGGCTGAGCATGTGCTTGGTATTGCACGGCCCCGTGTCGCGTTGCTCAATATTGGTCATGAAGAGACCAAAGGGCTGGAAACGATCCGCGACGCCGCGGCAGTGCTGCGAGAATCACCGCAAATCAACTATATTGGTTACCTTGAAGGTAACGAACTGCTCACCGGTAAAACGGATGTGATGGTCTGTGACGGTTTTGTCGGAAACGTCACGCTGAAGACTATGGAAGGCGTGGTAAGAATGTTTCTTTCTCTGCTGAAGTCATCAGGGGAAGGTAAAAAACGGTCATGGTGGCTTCAGTTGCTGGGGCGCTGGATTCAGAAACGTCTGACGAAGCGCTTCGGGCATCTCAACCCTGACCAGTACAATGGCGCTTGTCTGTTAGGATTGCGCGGAACAGTGATCAAGAGTCACGGTGCGGCAAATCAACACGCCTTCGCTGTGGCCATAGAACAGGCAGAGCAGGCGGTGAGGCAGCAAATTCCCGAGCGAATTGCTGCGCGCCTTGATGCTGTATTAGCCAGGAGTGACAAAGCCTAGATGTATACCAAAATTATCGGTACGGGCAGTTATCTGCCAAGCCAGATCCGCACCAATGCCGATCTGGAAAAAATGGTGGAGACGTCGGACGAGTGGATTGTTACCCGTACCGGCATCCGCGAGCGTCGTATTGCTGCGCCTGACGAAACCGTCGCCACCATGGGATTCAGCGCGGCGCAACGCGCCCTTGAAATGGCAGGCATTGAAGCGAACGATGTTGGGCTGATTATTGTCGCCACAACCTCTTCCAGCCATGCCTTCCCCAGCTCTGCCTGCATGATCCAGCAAATGCTGGAAATCAAAGACTGCGCGGCGTTTGACCTCGCTGCCGCCTGTGCAGGTTTCACCTATGCACTGAGCGTGGCCGATCAATACATCAAAAATGGCGCGGTGAAACATGCGCTGGTGATTGGTGCTGATGTCCTGGCACGCGCACTTGATCCGGAAGATCGCGGCACGATCATCCTGTTTGGCGATGGTGCTGGCGCGGTCGTGCTGGGTCAGAGCGAAGAGCAGGGGATCATCTCTACCCATCTTCATGCTGATGGTCGCTATTCACAGCTGCTGACGCTGCCTTATCAGGATCGTGCGCATCAGGATCAGCCCGCTTATGTCACCATGTCAGGCAACGAAGTCTTCAAGGTTGCCGTCACCGAGCTGGCTCACATCGTTGATGAAACGCTGCAGGCCAATAATCTCGATCGTGAAATGCTGGACTGGCTGGTGCCGCATCAGGCGAACCTGCGCATTATCAGCGCCACCGCGAAAAAACTCGGCATGACCATGGATAAAGTGGTCGTCACACTGGATCGTCATGGCAATACCTCTGCCGCATCGGTGCCAAGCGCACTGGATGAAGCGGTCCGTGATGGCCGCATCAAACCCGGACACCTTATTCTGCTGGAAGCCTTTGGTGGCGGATTCACTTGGGGTTCTGCGCTGGTTCGCTTTTGATTGACAGGAACGAAAAATGACGCAATTTGCATTTGTTTTCCCCGGTCAGGGTTCACAGACCGTGGGCATGCTGACTGAATTAGCGGCAACGTATCCGCTGGTAGAAGAGACCTTCCGTGAAGCCTCTGACGCGCTGGGATATGATCTGTGGCAATTAGTAAGTCAGGGGCCGGCTGAAGAGCTGAACAAAACCTGGCAGACTCAGCCTGCACTGTTAGCTGCCTCCGTGGCAATCTACCGTGTCTGGCAGCAGCAGGGCGGTGAACAGCCAGCCCTGATGGCCGGTCACAGCCTGGGTGAATATTCAGCGCTGGTTTGCGCGGGTGTGCTTAACTTTGCGGATGCAGTGAAGCTGGTTGAACTGCGCGGCAAACTGATGCAGGAAGCGGTGCCTGAAGGCACTGGCGCGATGCAGGCGATTATTGGCCTGGATGACGCGGCTATCCGCAAAGCCTGTGAAGAGAGCGCGCAGGGTCAGGTTGTCTCACCGGTTAACTTTAACTCGCCGGGCCAGGTGGTCATTGCGGGTAACAAAGAAGCCGTTGAACGTGCGGGTGCCGCCTGTAAAGCAGCGGGCGCTAAGCGTGCCTTGCCACTGCCGGTCAGCGTTCCTTCTCACTGCGCACTGATGAAGCCTGCGGCCGATAAACTGGCGGTGGCGCTGGAGAGCATCACCTTTAACGCGCCTGCGGTACCGGTGATCAACAACGTCGATGTGAAAGCTGAAACCGACGCTGCGGCCATCCGCCATGCGCTGGTCCGTCAGCTCTACAGCCCGGTTCGCTGGACCGAGAGCGTGGAAGCGATGGCAGCACAGGGCGTGACGCAGCTCCTGGAGATGGGGCCAGGTAAAGTCCTGACCGGACTGACGAAACGTATTGTCGATAGCCTGACAGCGGCTGCCGTTAACGATACTGCATCCCTGACGGCTGCACTCGGTAAGGAATAAGAGGAAAATCATGAGCTTTGAAGGTAAAGTTGCGCTGGTTACCGGCGCGAGTCGCGGCATTGGTCGTGCGATTGCAGAAACACTGGCGGCACGCGGTGCTAAAGTGGTAGGAACTGCAACCAGCCAGAGTGGCGCCGACGCCATCAGTGCTTACCTTGGCGACAAGGGCAAAGGCCTGTTACTGAATGTGACTGACGCTGACTCAATCAGCACTGTTTTAGAGAATATTCGTGCTGAATTTGGCGAAGTGGATATTTTAGTCAATAATGCAGGCATTACGCGTGATAATCTTCTCATGCGCATGAAGGACGATGAGTGGGAGGATATCCTGGATACCAACCTCACATCGGTATTCCGCCTTTCCAAGGCGGTCCTGCGTGCCATGATGAAAAAGCGCGTGGGCCGTATCATCACCATTGGTTCCGTTGTTGGAACTATGGGTAATGCGGGCCAGGCAAACTATGCGGCAGCAAAAGCGGGTTTGATTGGCTTTAGCAAATCACTGGCGCGCGAAATCGCGTCACGTGGCATTACCGTCAACGTCGTGGCTCCAGGCTTTATTGAGACTGACATGACGCGGGCACTGAACGAAGATCAACGTTCCGGTATTTTGGCGGAAGTTCCTGCGGGTCGCTTAGGCGATGCTCAGGAAATCGCCAATGCTGTGGCATTTTTAGCCTCTGACGAAGCAGCCTACATCACAGGTGAAACGCTGCACGTCAATGGCGGAATGTACATGGTCTGATAAATCACGAAATGATTTGCTTTATTTGCGGTTAGAACCGCAAAATAACGCAAAATCGTGGTTCGACCAGCCGGGATTTTGTTGCATCTTTTTCACCATTTTATACACTACGAAAACCATCGCGAAAGCGAGTTTTGATAGGAAATTAAATAGTATGAGCGATATCGAACAACGCGTTAAGAAAATCATCAGTGAGCAGCTGGGTGTGAAAGAGGAAGAAGTCACCAACTCTGCATCTTTCGTAGAAGACCTGGGTGCCGATTCTCTTGATACCGTTGAGCTGGTGATGGCTCTGGAAGAAGAGTTTGATACTGAGATTCCAGACGAAGAAGCTGAGAAAATCACTACCGTTCAGGCAGCGATCGACTATATCAATAGCCATAAAGGCTAATGAATATCTTCAGGCGGTCGCTCGACCGCCTGATTTTTTTGTTTGTCCCACATAGTTCCCTATTTCCCCTCCCTGGAGGACGAACGTGTCTAAGCGTCGTGTAGTTGTGACTGGTCTTGGCATGTTGTCTCCTGTCGGCAATACCGTAGAGTCTACCTGGAGTGCTCTCCTTGCCGGTCAGAGCGGCATTACCCTGATCGACCATTTTGATACCAGTGCTTATGCAACACGTTTTGCAGGTCTGGTAAGAGATTTTAATTGTGATGACTACATCTCGCGCAAAGATCAGCGCAAGATGGATGCCTTCATCCAGTACGGCATTGTGGCCGGTATGCAGGCCATGCAGGACAGTGGTCTGGTAGTTACCGACGAAAATGCAAGCCGTATGGGCGCAGCAATTGGCTCCGGCATCGGTGGTTTAGGTCTGATTGAAGAGAATCATACTTCACTGGTTAACGGCGGCCCGCGCAAAATCAGCCCATTTTTTGTGCCTTCAACCATCGTTAACATGGTGGCGGGTCATCTCAGCATCATGTATGGCCTGAAAGGTCCAAGCATCTCTATCGCGACAGCCTGTACCTCTGGTGTGCATAACATCGGTCATGCCGCACGTATCATCGCCTATAACGATGCTGATGTGATGCTGGCGGGTGGCACAGAGAAAGCCAGTACGCCATTAGGCGTCGGTGGCTTTGGTGCAGCACGTGCTCTCTCAACCCGTAACGAAAACCCGCAAGCGGCCAGCCGCCCGTGGGATAAAGATCGTGACGGTTTTGTGCTGGGTGACGGCGCTGGCATTGTGGTACTCGAAGAGTATGAGCATGCGAAGAAACGTGGTGCGAAAATCTACGCGGAAATCGTAGGTTTTGGTATGAGCAGCGATGCCTACCACATGACTTCACCACCAGAAGATGGATCAGGCGCCGCGGCGGCAATGATCAACGCATTGCGCGATGCTCAGCTTACGCCAGAGCAGATCGGCTATGTCAACGCGCACGGCACCTCCACGCCAGCGGGTGATAAAGCGGAAGCGCGGGCGGTGAAATCGGTCTTTGGGGCAGCAGCCAGCAGCGTGATGGTGAGCTCGACCAAATCAATGACCGGGCACTTACTGGGTGCGGCAGGCGCGGTTGAATCGATCTATTCGATTCTGGCGCTGCGCGACCAGGCCATTCCACCGACCATTAACCTCGACAATCCGGATGAGGGCTGCGATCTCGACTTCGTGCCCCACACCGCGCGTCAGGTTCCCGGTCTGGAGTACACACTGTGTAACTCCTTCGGTTTCGGCGGAACCAACGGTTCGTTGATCTTCCGTAAAGTGTAATCGTTGTTGATTGCTAAAAAGGCCCGCGATGCGGGCCTTTTTTTATCCTGCAGAATGCGCTGAAATCACGAGTCACGCTCAGGAGAGAACCATGTGGATTAACGGGTTAAAACAATCGATGCTGGCCGCCAGCGACCGCGGCCTGCAGTTTGGGGATGGCTGTTTTACTACCGCCGCGGTGCGTCAGGGTAAAATCGTGCTGCTGGAAAGTCACATTCAGCGCCTCAAAGAGGGCTGTGAGCGGTTATGGATTGATGGCGTCGACTGGCTTCAGCTTGAGACTGAAATGCGACAGGCCGCGCAGCAACAAACCCAGGCGGTGCTAAAAGTGATTATCAGCGCGGGCAGCGGCGGGCGGGGCTACAGCCGGCGCGGCTGTGGTGAATCCACGCGGATCGTCTCGCTGGCGCCCTGGCCGCAACACTACGCCGATATACAGCAGCGTGGCGCGTCACTCCGGCTCAGCCCGATCCGTCTGGCACGAAACCCACAGTTTGCCGGTATCAAGCACCTTAATCGTCTGGAGCAGGTGATGATCAGAGCTCATCTTGACCAGACAGACGCCGACGAGGCGCTGGTGCTTGACACTGAAGGTTGGGTGGTGGAATGCTGTGCGGCCAATTTATTCTGGCGTCAGGGCTCGCAAATTTTCACGCCTGATCTGTCAGCGTCGGGTGTGGATGGCATTATGCGGCGAAGTCTGATGGCGCAACTTGCGGCCGAAGGCCAGGCTTGCCAGGTAATAAAAAGCGAACCGGCGCAGCTGCTGGCCGCCGATGAAGTGGTGATATGTAATGCGCTGATGCCGGTCCTGCCGGTCCGACAGATAGAAGCGGTAGAGTTTACTGAGCGTTCGCTGTTTAATCAGTTGCGCGCAAGCTGTGAAAAGATAATGGATGCATCATGATTCGAAGCAAAAAAATCGTCGTCAGCCTGCTGGCGATCGTGGGTCTCGCGGCTGTGCTGAGTTACTGGCAGGTTAAGCGGTTTGCGGCCACCCCGTTAACCCTGCAGCAGGAAACGATCTACACGCTGCCTGCCGGCACGGGCCGGGTCGCACTTGAAGCGCAGCTGGAAGAGCAGAAGATTATTCCGCACAGTATCTGGTTTGGCGCGCTGCTGCGTCTGGAACCTGAACTGGCGACCTTCAAGGCGGGTACCTATCGCCTTGAGCCGACCATGACGGTGCGTTCGCTGTTACAGCTGCTGGCCAGCGGTAAAGAGGCGCAGTTCCCGGTGCGGTTCGTGGAAGGCCAGCGGCTGAAAGAGTGGCTGAGTGAGCTGCGCAAAGCGCCTTATATCCGGCATACCCTGAAAGATGATCAGTTCGCCACCCTTGCCAGCGCACTAAAAGTGGAGCCTGAACAGCTGGAGGGCAACTTCTTCCCGGATACCTGGCTCTACACGGCTAACACTACCGATATGGCGCTGCTACAGCGCGCTCATGATCGGATGAAAAAAACCATTGCTGAGGTGTGGCAGGGACGGGCGGATAATCTGCCCTATAAAACCCCACAGGATCTGGTGACCATGGCCTCAATCATTGAGAAAGAGACCGGCGTCAGCGAAGAGCGCGCGCGCGTAGCCTCGGTGTTTATCAATCGCCTGCGCACCGGTATGCGGTTACAGACCGATCCCACCGTCATCTATGGCATGGGCGACAGCTATAACGGGACGCTGACCCGCAAAGATCTTGAGACGGCCAGCGCTTACAATACCTATATCATTAACGGTCTGCCGCCGGGTCCGATCGCCATGCCGGGTAAAGCCTCTCTGCAGGCAGCGGCTCATCCCGAGAAAACCAACTATCTCTACTTTGTTGCGGACGGCAAGGGCGGCCACACCTTTACGACTAATCTTGCCAGCCATAACAAGGCGGTGCAGGTTTACCGGCAGACGCTAAAGGAAAAAAATGAACAGTAAGTTTATCGTCATTGAAGGCCTGGAAGGTGCCGGCAAAACCACCGCGCGTGACGCCATCGTCGCCACGCTGCGTGCACGTGGCATTCACGATCTGGTCTTTACCCGTGAGCCAGGCGGTACGCCGCTGGCAGAACAGCTGCGGGTGCTGGTTAAGCAGGGTATTGAGGGCGAGCAGGTTACAGATAAAGCGGAACTGCTGATGCTCTATGCGGCGCGGGTTCAGCTGGTGGAAACGGTCATTAAACCGGCGCTGGCGCGCGGTGCCTGGGTGATCGGCGACCGCCATGATCTCTCCTCTCAGGCTTATCAGGGGGGCGGACGTGGACTTGACGCCGGTCTGATGCAGACGCTGCGTGATACCGTCTTAGGCGATTTCCGTCCCGATCTCACGCTCTATCTTGATGTGACACCCGACATCGGTCTGCAGCGCGCCCGTGCGCGCGGTGAGCTGGATCGCATTGAGCAGGAGTCATTGCGCTTCTTTGAACGCACCCGCGCGCGCTATCTGGCGCTGGCAGCGGAGGACCCCACCATCATCACCATCGATGCGACACAATCACTGGGTGATGTGACAGCGTCACTTCAGTCGGTGCTGGATGGCTGGCTGGCGGAGCAGGCGTGATGAACTGGTATCCGTGGCTGAATCAGCCTTATCGCCAGGTAATTGGCCAGCATCAGGAGAATCGCGCTCACCATGCGTTGTTGATCCAGGCGATGGCAGGTATGGGCGATGAGGCGCTGGTCTGGGGGATGAGCCGCTGGCTGATGTGCCAGCAGCGGGATGGCCTGAAAAGTTGCGGACAGTGTCACGGTTGCCAGCTGATGCAGGCCAATACCCATCCTGACTGGTATCGGCTTGAGGCGGAGAAGGGCAAAGCTACCCTGGGCATCGACGCGGTGCGGCAGGTAACGGAAAAAATGTACCACTTTGGTCAGCAGGGCGGCGCGAAAGTGGTCTGGCTGCCGGATGCCGCGCAGCTTTCGGAAGCGGCGGCCAACGCCTTGCTGAAAACGCTGGAAGAGCCGCCAGCCAACAGCTGGTTCTTCCTCAGCAGCCGCGATCCCTCGCGCCTGCTGGCCACGCTGCGCAGCCGCTGCATGGCGCTGCATCTGACGCCGCCGGACGAAGGACAAAGCCTGCTCTGGCTGAAGAAGCACGCTGCGCACGACGAACAGATGCTGCTGGCGGCTCTGCGTCTGAGCGCAGGTGCACCTGGTGCGGCGCTGAGCCTGCTGGAGAACGGACCGTGGCAGGCCCGGCAGAAGCTCTGCGATGCGCTGTCCGCTGCGTTGCAGCAGGACATCCTGCAACTGCTGCCTGCGCTGAACGCCGACGACGCGGCAGCGCGTATCGGCTGGCTGCTCTCTTTGCTGCTGGATGCAATGAAGTGGCAGCAACATGCAGGTCAGTGGCTGAGTAATATCGATCGTCAGGATGTGGTGCAGTTGCTGGCCGGATACTTTTCAGCCAGCGCGCTCAACAGCAGCCTCCAGGAGTGGATGCGCTGTCGCGAGCAGCTACTGCATGTGGCATCGGTAAATCGCGAATTATTGCTGACCGATCAGCTTCTGAGCTGGGCGGACAAACAGAAGCCCGCGCAGGTGTGCTAAACCTATCTGAGAGTAATTATGTTTATTGTGGATTCCCATTGCCATCTTGATGGCCTGGACTATGAAAAAAACCATCGTGACCTGGATGATGTGATCGCCAAAGCGGCGGCGCGTGATGTGAAATTTATGCTGGCAATCGCCACTACGCTGCCGGGTTTTCATACCCTTAAAAGTCTGGTCGGCGAACGGAAAAATATAGCGCTCTCCTGCGGTGTGCATCCGCTGAATCAGGAAGAGGCCTATGATGTTGAGGAGTTTCGTCGGCTCTCTGCCGATCCTCAGGTGGTGGCCCTGGGTGAAACCGGGCTGGATTATCACTATCAGCCAGAAACGAAAGATCAGCAGCAGCGTTCGTTCCGGGAACATATCCGTACCGGTATTGCGCTGAACAAACCGATCATTGTTCACACCCGTGATGCCCGCGAAGATACACTGGCGATTCTGCGTGAAGAGCAGGTTGAACGTTGCGGCGGCGTGCTGCACTGCTTCACTGAGGATCAGCCCACCGCAGCAAAACTGCTGGATATGGGCTTCTACATCTCTTTTTCCGGCATCGTCACATTCCGCAATGCCGAGCAGTTACGTGAAGCCGCACGCTATGTGCCGCTGGATCGGATGCTGGTGGAAACGGATTCGCCTTATCTGGCCCCGGTGCCTTTCCGTGGTAAAGAGAATCAGCCCGCTTATACGCGCGATGTTGCCGAATATCTGGCTGTACTAAAAGGGGTGGATTTAGAAACGCTGGCAGCCACAACAACCCAAAACTTCTCAACGCTGTTTCATATCCCGGTGAGCCAGCTGGGCGCCTGATCAGCTATTATTTCAGTCTCTGTAATTAATCTGTAACCTGCGTATATGACCCTGTTTTTTCAGACAGGGTCAGCTTTTTATCGCCGATTACTGGTGCGGATCAGTAAGAAATTTCGTAAAGTGCGCCCTTGTGATTGTCGAAACGTGATACCCGTCAAAGTAACAAATCGGGAATTATTTTACCCTTCGTAATAAATCAAAAGGCGGTCACCGCCAGCCCGGCAAAGAATCCTCCCTCTTTGCCACGCGCACTGCGCAAATATGCACTCTTACTCAGGAGCTTCACGCTATGTTCAAAAATGCTTTTGCCAACCTTCAAAAGGTCGGTAAATCGCTGATGCTACCGGTATCGGTTCTGCCGATTGCCGGTATTTTGTTAGGGGTCGGTTCAGCCAATTTCAGCTGGTTACCTGCAGTGGTTTCGCATGTGATGGCAGAAGCGGGTGGATCGGTGTTCGCCAACATGCCGCTGATTTTCGCTATTGGTGTGGCGCTGGGCTTTACCAATAATGACGGCGTTTCGGCGCTGGCAGCGGTTGTTGCCTATGGCATCATGGTGAAAACCATGGCGGTGGTTGCCCCGCTGGTGCTGCATCTGCCTGCGGCGGAGATCGAGGCTAAACACCTCGCCGACACCGGGGTACTGGGCGGTATTATCGCCGGCTCTATTGCCGCGTACATGTTTAATCGCTTCTACCGCATCAAGCTGCCAGAATATCTGGGCTTCTTTGCCGGTAAGCGTTTTGTGCCGATTATTTCCGGTCTGGCAGCTATCATTCTCGGCGTACTGCTCTCCTTTATCTGGCCACCGATAGGTTCCGCGATTCAGGAGTTCTCACAGTGGGCTGCCTATCAAAACCCGGTTGTCGCCTTTGGTATTTATGGCGTAATTGAACGTGCGTTGGTGCCCTTTGGTCTGCATCACATCTGGAACGTTCCTTTCCAGATGCAGATCGGTGAATACACCAATGCGGCAGGTCAGGTGTTCCACGGTGATATCCCGCGCTATATGGCGGGTGACCCGACCGCAGGTAAACTCTCTGGCGGCTTCCTGTTCAAAATGTACGGTCTGCCAGCGGCAGCGATTGCTATCTGGCATTCAGCGAAGCCTGAAAATCGCGCCAAAGTGGGCGGTATCATGATCTCCGCCGCGCTGACCGCATTCCTGACCGGTATCACTGAACCGATTGAATTCTCATTCATGTTCGTGGCACCAATCCTGTATGTGATCCATGCGCTGCTGGCGGGTCTGGCATTCCCAATCTGTATCCTGCTTGGGATGCGTGATGGCACCAGCTTCTCTCACGGTCTGATCGACTTTATCGTGCTGAGCGGCAACAGCAGTAAAATCTGGCTGTTCCCGATTGTTGGTATCATCTATGGTCTGGTTTACTACACCATATTCCGTGTACTGATCGCGAAGCTGGATCTGAAAACACCTGGCCGTGAAGAGAGCAGCAGCAGCGAGCAATCTACCGCGACCGGTACCGAGATGGCGGGCAAACTGGTGGCGGCGTTTGGTGGTAAAGAGAACATCACCAACCTGGATGCCTGTATCACCCGTTTACGTGTCAGCGTCGCCGATGTGGCGAAAGTGGATCAGACTGAACTGAAAAACCTCGGCGCCCGTGGCGTGGTGGTTGCCGGTTCCGGTGTGCAGGCGATTTTCGGGACTAAATCCGATAACCTGAAAACCGATATGGATGATTACATCCGCAGCATGTAATGATTTACAGCGATGAAAAAGCCCCGCTAAGCGGGGCTTTTTTTTGGCCGGGATTCAGAGGTAAACGCGCAGATACTCTGTCAGGCAGAGCAGGGCCATCGCCTGGCCGTAGGGCATCGAGGTCAGAGGAACCGTGCGGTAGTAATCCAGATCCTTGCCCATTGCGGTTCCAAAGGAGACCTGTTTTAACTCGCCATCGTCATCAATATTGGCAATCACGCCGCGCAACGCTTTTTCTGCCACCTCGCGATACTCCGCGGGCAGATAACGCTTGCGAACCCCTTTCAGAATGCCATAGGCAAACCCGGCGGTGGCGGAGGCTTCCGGGTAGCTGTGCGGATCATCAAGCAGGGTGTGCCACAATCCGCTGCTGTGCTGACACTCCCTGAGTGCTTTAACCTGGGTCTCCAGCACCTGCTGCAGAAAACGGCGGGTAGCGTGATGCTCAGGCCAGTTCATCATCTCCAGGAAGTCGGGAATGACAATCGTCACCCAGCTGTTACCGCGCGCCCAGCGTGCATCAGCAAAGTTATGGCGACCGTCAAAGTTCCAGCCGTGGAACCATAAGCCGGTTTTGCGATCCATCAGAAACTGGGTGTGCAGCAGGAACTGATAACTCGCTTCTTCAATCCACTCATCGCGCTTCAGCAACTGGCCAATTTTCGCCAGCGCCATTACGCTCATCATCAGCGTATCGTCCCAGAGCTGCTGCGGGTTTTCGTTGTTATAGACAATGTGCTGCAGGCCGCCCTGTTCGGTACGCGGCATCTCATACATGACCCATTCTGCCCAGCGCTCCAGCACCGGCACCCAGGCCGGGTTCCCGGTCTCTTCGTAACGGTAGGCCAGCGTCAGAAAAGGACAAACGGTATTCACATTTTTGGTCGGCGTGCCTTCCGCCAGACGCTGCGTAAACCACTCATCAATAATGGCCAGCGTCTGCTGGTCACCGGTCTGCTGATAGTAGTGCAGCATGCCATACAGACCGATGCCGTGTGTCCATTCCCAACCCGCCCAGCCTTTGGTATCAATCACCCGGCCATCGTCCAGCCGTAATAAAAATTCGCCTGTCTCATCGGTGATGTTAACCAGATTCTGTGTCAGCTTTTGAATCAGCTGTACCAGTTCGCTGCGTGGCAACAGATGCTCGGGCTGGCACAATAATTTGCTGTGTTTAACGGGAAATACAGTCATGGTTTATTCCTGTCGTTTTAAGGTCGGGTTTAAAGAAGGGTTTAAAGTGGGATGTGCGGACAATTTTTCCGGCGCTGGCTTATTACGATTAAGGAAGCCAATGTTGTTGTTGCCCCAAAGATTTTCGTAAGGCATGCCAGCCAGCGTTTCTACAATTCCGCGTGCCTCCGGCGTGATGCTTTCCGGCACGATGCGGCCCGCGTCGCGCATCTTCAGCGTCTCCTGGCGCAGCACAGTGTGGGTCTGCAGATTAAGCTTAAAGCGCAGTGACACGATAAAGCCGCAGGCCAGCACGGCCACAGTGCCTATGCTGAGAATCGCCAGGATAGTGTGGCTGACGCCGGGTACCTGGGTCGCCTGTCCAGAGACAAAGCCGGAGAGCTGCAGCACGATACCGACCAGCATGACTGCGCCAGCCTGCGACGCTTTACGCGTCAGGGTCATGATGCCGGCAAAAATTCCTTCACGGCGCTGTCCGGTGATCACCTCATCCACATCGGCGATATAGGTATAGGTGTTCCACGGCACATAGTTGATGCCGCCACGTCCCAGGCCTGCCAGGGCAGAGATCACCAACAGCAGCGACATGTTGTCGTTCATTCCGGCATACCACAATCCAGCGTAGGAGAGCGCCGCCAGGCCAAACAGCACAGCCACCAGACGGTAGGCGGGCGCGGGTCCCATGCGGATGCAGAGCGGAATCATCGCCATCACGGCAATAAACTGCAGCACCGCCATGGTGCCCATCAGGCTGGAGGCGACCTGAGCGCTCTGCATCAGCACAAATACCACATACCAGGTAAAGACGGCGTTAAACACATCCTGGGCGATATAGCCGCCGAGGTACATGCCAAGGTGCTGGCGGAAGATGCGTATGCGTAAGGTTGAAGCCAGCTCGACATAGAGCCGCTTGAGATTCTGCATCAGCGTCAGCTGCTGCTTTTCCTGTTCTGCACGGCGTGACTCGGCGGAAAAGTCATTGGGGTGACGCTCCCAGGTAAAGCACCACACCAGCGTCAGCACCAGCGCGCAGATTACCGAAAACACCAGGCTGGCGTAGAAGAAGGAGAGAGGATTATCTTTGCCCAGCATACCCAGCAAAATACCGGGTAAAAAGGCAGCCAGAATGGCCGACAGCTGTGCCAGGCCGATGCGGGCACCGGAGAAGCGGGTTTTCTGTTTGAAATCGTCGGTCATTTCCGGCACCAGCGTTTCATACGGCACCAGGATCATGGTGTAGACGATATCAAACAGCAGATACGTGCAGAGATACCACCAGAAACTCATGTCGCTGAGCCACATCAGGCTATAACTGAATACAGAGGGTATGCCGAGCAGGATAAAAAATTTGCGGCGGCCAAAGCGTTTGCCCAGCCAGGTCGAACCGAAGTTATCGGTCAGAAAGCCCATCAGCGGACTGACTATCGCATCCAGCACGCGGGCAGCGGCAAAGATCAGCGTGGCCTGAATCGGGGTTAACCCACAAAAGGTGGTGTAAAAATAGAGCAACCAGGCGGCGGTCAGCGCCGTGGTGCCTGCTCCAAGAAAATCTCCGGAACCGTAGGCCAGATAGTGGCCAAGACCAATTTTACGTGAGCGCATGTCTGATGCTCCTTGATGTTTATGGCGGTTTATCCCTGGTGACGCCGGTCATCTCACCCGGACTGGTTAGCAAAGTAGAACTGACGGGTCGGCTAAACCTTCGCAATTTGGCAAGTGCTGGCGCTGAAGTGGCAGTCATACAAAGAAAAGGGTGGCGAAATTCTAATTTATAAAACAGCGTTTCATTTTCTGGTGTGGCAGGGGCGTTGTTAGCATTCTGAACAGCGTGCGGGTCACGGAGAGAGGGTGCTGCTGCAAAGGCAGGCGAACAATGCAAGAAAAGTGGTCCTGAGGTTGAAAGAAAACAAATTTCTCCCGCATACTGATTGATTAAGACTCAGGCTAAAGGAATTGCACCATGGCAGAAGAAACCATTTTTAGTAAAATTATCCGCCGCGAAATCCCCGCTGATGTGGTTTATCAGGATGAGCTGGTCACTGCCTTCCGCGACATTTCGCCCAAAGCGCCAACCCATATTTTAATCGTGCCAAATGTGCTGATCCCAACGGTCAACGAGGCGGAAGCGGCGCATGAGCATGCGCTGGGACGTATGTTTACTACCGCGGCGAAAATCGCCCGTCAGGAAGGTATCGATCAAAATGGTTATCGTCTGATTGTGAACTGCAATCAACATGGTGGTCAGGAGGTTTATCACATTCATATGCATCTGCTGGGCGGTGAACCGCTGGGACCGATGCTCTCTAACTGACCTGATAACGGAAGCGTGCTATGCGATCCTGGCTGACTGGCCTGCCGATCCTGCTCTGCCTGACGGCCTGCAGCAGTGAAAAACCGATGATCAATACGTCACAGTCGCTGGTGATGGAGTCCTCTGTGCTGTCGGCAGGGATCATTACCGATGAACCGACGCTGGATGAGAACGATGGACTGAAGCGTGCCACCAGCGTGCTCTATAATCAGCGCGAAACACCGGTTGTTGTGCACTATCGTTACTACTGGTATGACGACAAAGGGCTGGAAATCACCCCGCAGGAACCGGCGCAGACCGTTACCGTTCCGGCGCAGGGCAGCATTATCGCCACTTCGCAACTGGGTAACCTGACGGCCAGCAAGGTTCGTCTTTATCTCTATCTTTAAGGATTTTCTACGTGATACGCAGTGTTAATCGTACCGGAGCGCTCCTGATGGCGCTCATTCTGACCGGCTGTGTGGTGAAACAGCAGCAGCCTGCACCGGTTGAACCGACTCAGCCTGTGGAGCCGGTGCAGCCCGTTCCACAACCTGAACCGGTGCCGCAACCGCAGCCTGTGCCGCAGCCACCGAAACTGGTCACTATCAACTGGGATGCCAGCGTTCAGCCGCTGGTGGCGCAGATGTTACAGGCTGCCAGCGCCGAGCCGGGCAGCGTGTTGCTGGTGGATCGCGTTAAAAACAGCACCAACGGTGCGCTGCAAAGCGAGAAAGCGACGGCAGCTATCCAGAATGCGCTGAATAACAACGGCAAATTCACCCTGGTTTCTGCTGACCAACTGGCGCAGGCCAAGCAGACGCTGGGATTATCGCCGGATGACAGCCTGAACTCGCGCAGTAAAGCGATTGGCCTGGCGCGTAACGTTAACGCTCAGTATGTGCTCTACAGCAACGCGCGTGGCGATGTCAAAGCGCCGACGCTGCAAATGCAACTGATGCTGGTCCAGACAGGCGAGATCATCTGGTCCGGCAACGGCATTGCACAGAATTAATCCCGCTTTCCAGCGGATGATTCAGCAGGTCACCGGCGAACCAGAAAAGACATCCTTTATCCCGCTTGCCGGTCTGACCGGGCATAGCCAGAAGATTGTCAGCCCGCGCGGAACTTTTATCGCGCGGGCGGCACCGCAACCGGTTATTCCGTTTGTGGATCGGCAGCGCGAATTCCGTCTGTTACGCAAACTGCAAGCCAGCGGAGTGGCACCGCAGCCCGTGGCGGGCCATCGTCAGGGGATTATCCTGACCTGGTGCGCAGGCGAAGCGCTGGATGAACACCGTTTCAGCCAGCAGCGTCCACAGATCGTGGCACTGCTACAGCAGCTGCATCAGCAGCCGCTGACCGGCTATCGTCTGCAGTTGTTGCCGCTGTTATGGCGCTACTGGCAGCTCACTCCACAGCGGCATCACCGCTGGTTGCGGGCGCTCAGACGTCTGACGCAGCAGGGTGAACCTCACCCGCTGCGGCTGGCTCCGCTGCACATGGATCTGCATGCCGGAAATGTCATACAAGGTCCCGAAGGTCTGCGTCTGATCGACTGGGAGTATGCCGCCGATGGCGACGTGGCGCTGGAGCTGGCGGCTGTCTGTGCCAGCGATCCGCAGCACCAGGCCGACTGGCTGGCTGAGTATGCCGCGGCGATGCAGTTGCCGCTTACCGCGCTGGTGCAGCAGGTCAGACGCTGGCAGCCCTGGCTGCAGTTGCTGATGGCCAGCTGGTATCAGCTCCGTGCCAGTCAGCGTGATGACGACACATTACAACAGCTGGCTCGACAGAGCTGGGAACAGATTTAATCGCGTTACGCAGGTGCGTTTCGCTACAGGATTCATGATATGAGATCAGATTTACCCGGCCCCCTGATGCTTGACGTCGAGGGTTATGAACTGGATGGCGAAGAGCGCGACATCCTGCAGCATCCGCTGGTGGGCGGTTTAATTTTATTTGCCCGAAATTATCATGATCCCGCACAGCTGGCTGAGCTGGTGCGGCAGATCCGCGCCGCCTCTCACACCCGGCTGGTAGTGGCGGTGGATCAGGAGGGCGGTCGCGTGCAGCGTTTCCGTGACGGCTTCACCCAACTGCCTGCCATGCAATCTTTTGCTGCGTTGCACGACCTGGATACCGCCGGTGAACTGGCGCAACAGGCGGGATGGCAAATGGCGGCCGAGATGATCGCCATGGATATCGATATCAGCTTTGCGCCGGTACTCGATATTGGTCATATCAGCGCCGCGATTGGTGACCGTTCTTTCCATGCCGATCCGGCCATCGCCCTTGACGTCGCCCGCCGCTTTATTGCCGGGATGCACGAGGCGGGCATGAAGACTACGGGTAAACATTTTCCGGGTCACGGTGCGGTGAGTGCGGATTCGCATAAAGAGACCCCACGCGATCCGCGGGACGAAAAGACGCTGCGTGAGCATGACATGGCAATCTTCAGCAAGCTGATTACCGAAGAGGCACTGGACGCCATCATGCCGGCACACGTCATCTACTCCGAAGTTGATCCGCTGCCCGCCAGTGGTTCGCCATACTGGCTTAAAACCGTGCTGCGTGAGCAACTGGGCTTTGACGGTATTATTTTCTCAGACGATCTGTCGATGGAGGGCGCAGCGGTGATGGGCAGCTATCCTGAGCGGGCGCAGCAGTCCCTTTCCGCGGGCTGTGACATGATTCTGGTCTGCAATCAGCGTCAGGGTGCCATCAGTGTACTGGATAACCTGATCCCGGTCGGGTCAGAGCGGGTTACACAGCTGTATCATCAGGGCAGGTTTACCCGCGATGAACTGCGGGGAACGCATCGCTGGAAAAATAATGCTCAGCAACTGAGTGCGCTTCAGGAACGCTGGCTGGCTCATAAGGCGTCGTGGTAAGCAGTGACTGCCCGGCGCTATCACTACCTTGAGGATTATCATGATCATCTATCTGCACGGTTTTGATTCCAACAGTCCGGGCAATCACGAAAAAGTGCTGCAACTGCAATTTATCGATCCTGACGTCAGGTTGATCAGTTACAGCACCCGCCATCCCAAACATGACATGCAGTTTCTGCTAAAAGAGACCGATAAGATGCTGACGCTTTCTGACGACGACCGGCCGCTGATTTGCGGCGTCGGACTGGGCGGCTTCTGGTCAGAGCGCATTGGATTTCTGTGCGGCATCCGGCAGGTGATTTTTAATCCCAACCTCTCGCCGCAGGCGAACATGGAAGGGAAGATCGACCGGCCGGAGGAGTATCAGGATATCGCAACGAAGTGCGTCAGCGATTTTCGCGAGCATAATCGTGACCGCTGTCTGGCCATTCTCTCCCGTCACGATGAGGCGCTCGACAGCCAGCACATTGCTGACCAGCTGCATCCGTTTTATGAAATTGTCTGGGATGAGACGGAAGGGCACAAATTCAAAAATATATCCCCACATCTTAAGCGGATAAAAGCTTTTAAAACATTAGGTTAAGCAGCAAAGGCACCGCAAGGTGCCTGTTTTTATTACGTAATTATCTGAGTTTTATTTTCCCGCTTTGATGTATATCAATATTCTTATGTTCTCCTCTTCCCGCCATGCTATTCTCCCAGCAGATTGCGATTTTAACTTCGCCAACCCTATGTTTCTTAAGGTTTAATTTAACCTTTGGTTAACTTTTGGTTCACAATTTGAGGGGGTCTTTGTTGACTACGTCTGTTAAGAAAATTGTTATTGTCGGAGGGGGAGCGGGCGGCCTGGAAATGGCCACACAGCTGGGCCATAAACTGGGTCGTAAAAAGAAGGCCGAGATTATCCTGGTTGATCGTAACCACAGTCACTTGTGGAAGCCGCTGCTGCACGAAGTGGCGACCGGCTCAATGGACGAAGGCATTGATGCATTGAGCTATCTGGCTCATGCCCGCAATCACGGTTTTGAGTTCCAGCTGGGTTCACTCACCGATATCGATCGCACCCGAAAAGTGATCCGCCTGGCCGAAGTGCTGAATGCGCAGGGCGAAGTGCTGGTGCCACAGCGTGAAGTGGCCTACGACCAGCTGGTGATGGCGCTGGGCAGCACCTCGAATGATTTCGGTACGCCGGGCGTCAAAGATCACTGCATCTTCCTGGATAATCCGCATCAGGCGCGTCGTTTCCATAACGAAATGCTCAACCTGTTCCTGAAATTCTCCGCCAGCGAAGGCCGGGTCGAGAAAGTTAACATCGCCATCGTGGGCGGCGGGGCAACAGGCGTTGAGCTGTCAGCTGAATTGCATAACGCGGTGAAACAGCTGCACAGCTACGGCTTCAAAGGCCTGGGACGCGAAGCGCTGAATGTGACGCTGGTGGAAGCGGGTGAACGTATCCTGCCTGCACTGCCACCGCGCATCTCTGCTGCGGCACATCAGGAGCTGACCAAGCTGGGCGTGCGCGTGCTGACGCAGACCATGGTCACCAGCGCCGAGCGTAATGGCCTGAATACCAAAGGCGGTGAGTTTATCGAAGCCGATCTGATGGTCTGGGCGGCTGGGATTAAAGCACCTGACTTCCTGAAAGAGATTGGCGGACTGGAAACCAACCGCATCAATCAGCTGGTGGTCAAAGAGACGCTGCAAACCACGCTGGACGATGACATCTACGCGATTGGCGACTGCGCCTCCTGCGCCTTGCCGGGCGGCGGTTTTGTACCACCGCGCGCCCAGTCAGCGCATCAGATGGCCTCACGCGCCATGGACAACATTCTGGCGCAGCGTGACGGTAAACCGCTAAAAGCCTATGTCTATAAAGATCATGGCTCGCTGGTATCGCTCTCCCGCTTCAGTACGGTCGGCAGCCTGATGGGCAACCTGATGCGCGGCTCAATGATGGTGGAAGGGCGCATCGCGCGCTTTGTCTATATCTCGCTTTACCGTATGCACCAGATTGCGCTACACGGCTACTTCAAAACCGGCCTGATGATGCTGGTCGGCAGTATTAACCGGGTTATTCGTCCCCGGCTGAAGCTGCACTAAGCAACAGCAATAACGCTGGCTAATTAATGTTAAGCCTCCTCCTTTATGAGGGGGCTTTTTTTATGTCCTGGAGAAGCCCCTGAAACAGACGCTGGCGCAGGAGAGTGCGATATCGACTAAAGCAAAATGCATTCATAATTTTGACTAAAGTAAAATTTTATGAGCATGGCAGGGTAGTATGTTGGTGATGCCTGAAATGCGTACCATTAATAACAAGAGAGTAACCGTAAGAATATTTGCTATAGCCAGAAAACTTTTCAGGTAACGAGTTCGGCTACTTCAGTTCCGTCGTTAGCCCGGCTACAAAGCTGGTCTCTGAAGCGCTGAACGAATGGCTAATTCCTTGTTATTCATTGGCTAAAAATATCCGTCTCTGCGCCTTTAGCTAATCCCGGCGATTCGCCGGACTCAGCAATCCCTGAGTTACGGGTAATTACTGGTACTTTTTTAAATGGCCTGTCTCACTAACTTTTGTAAGTTTAGTGTAAGTTTTTCTATAATTTTTCTTGTGGTTTTTGATTCCAGCGGCATAATGTGCGCAGGAAAGCAGTAATATACATTTTGTTACAACTTAACCACACGGATCGGTTATGCAGCCCCAAAAAAATGGAGTTTTAACAACGCTGGCACCTCTGCTTTGCGCGCTGCTGATTAACACCCTGCCAGTTTGCACTGTGCAGGCGGCACCGGGTGATGAGCAATTACAGCATCAGCAGGAGCAACAAAAAGCGCGTCAGCAGCGGCTGATGCCACAGGTGCCTGATGTGCGTCTCTCAGAAACGGTTCCGGCACCTTCCCACCTGACGTTCCCGCAGGAAACACCCTGTTTTGTTATTCAGCAGGTCAGTCTGTCCGGACAGGAGGCGCTGCCGCACTGGGTGCCTCTGCAGCGTCTGGCCAGTCAGGCCAATGGTCGTTGTCTCGGCGTAAAAGGCATCAGCCAGTTAATGAGCACGCTGCAAAACCGGCTGATCAATCATGGCTGGGTCACTACGCGCGTGCTGGCTCCGCAGCAGGATCTGCGCCAGGGCGTGCTGCAACTTCTGATAGTGCCTGGCAAAATCCGCAGTGTGGAACTGTCACCCTCATCATCCCGCTATGTCAGCCTGTGGCCGACATTACCCGCCCATGCAGGCAATCTGCTGGATTTACGGGATATTGAACAGGGGCTGGAAAACCTGCAGCGTCTGCCGACAGTAGAGGCGCATATGGCGCTCCGTCCTGGCCTCAATCCGGGTGAAAGTGACATCGTGATTGAACGCACGCAGCGCCGTTTCTGGCGACTCGGCGCATGGCTGGATGATTCCGGCACCGAAAGTACCGGGCGCTATCAGAGCGGGATGATGCTGGCGCTGGATAACCCGACCTCCCTCAGCGATCTCTTCTACCTGACCGCCAGTCGCGACCTGGGATTTGCTGGCAGAAAAAGCAGCAAAAGCCTGTCGGGACATTACTCGGTGCCTGTCGGCTACTGGCTGTTTGGCCTTACCGCCAGCGACTACGACTACCATCAGACAGTCGCCGGTTACAGCCGCGATTTTCTCTACGCCGGAAAGAGTCGCTCGCTGGATGTGCAGGCCAGCCGGGTGATCTACCGCAATGCCGCCGCCAAAACCACCGTCAGCGCCGATGTGCTGGTTAAAGAGTCGCACAACTTCATCAACGACACCGAAATCAGCAGCCAGCAGCGCCGTACGAGTGCATGGCGACTCGGCCTGTCGCACCGGCACTACATCGGTCCGGCGACGCTGGACGCCGGTGTCAGCTATCAGCGTGGTACACGCTGGTTCGGTGCGCTGCCCGCCTGGGAGGAGTCATATCAGGACTCTACCTATGCCACCGCGCTCTCTAAAATCCTGACCTGGCAGGCGGGACTCACCACGCCGTTCGCGCTGGGGAATCAGCGCTTAAGTTACAACATCCAATATCGTCGCCAGATGAGCAACACCCCGCTGACACCGCAGGATGAGTTCGCGATTGGCAACCGCTGGACGGTGCGCGGTTTTGATGGTGAACGCACCCTCAGTGCCAGTCGCGGCTGGACCGTTCAGAACACGCTGGCCTGGCAGACGCCGCTGCCCACTCAGGAACTTTATCTGGGTGCCGACTATGGCGAGGTGGGCGGCAACAGCGCCTCCCAGGGTGGACCTCTGGGACGACATCTGGCGGGCGGCGTCATCGGATTGCGCGGCGCGATCACGCCCGCCAGTCTGAGCTACGACTTTTTTGCCGGGATTCCTCTGTCGAAACCGGACGGCTTCAAAACCGATCCTGTCACCTATGGTTTCAGCGTGAACTGGAACTACTAAACCTTTTATCGATATTGCTGACAATGGACTGTGCGCATTATGAATAAACTCTGCTATCGCCTTATCTTCAACCGGGTTCGCGGCATGTTAATGGTGGTGTCTGACATCACCCGTAGCGGCTATTCACGTGTTGCCCGAAGCCCGAAGCGCACCTCATATGCAGAGGCGAGGGTGCGGATCTCACCGCTCAGCTTTGCACTCTGGCTGGCAGCGGGCGTGGTCAGTCTGCCGGTGCAGGCCAACATTGTGGCAGACAACAGCGCGCCGGGCAGCCAGCAGCCTACCGTCATGGCCACCGCAAATGGTCTGCCGCAAATCAACATTCAGACGCCCAATAGCCAGGGTGTTTCCCGCAATCAGTACAGCCAGCTCGACGTTGACGCGCGCGGCGCAATCCTGAACAACAGCCATCAGAACACGGCTACTCAACTGGGTGGCATGGTGGCGGCTAACCCGTGGCTGTCAAAGCAGGAAGCCACGGTTATCCTCAACGAAGTCAACAGCCTTAATCCCAGCCAGCTTAACGGGTTTATCGAAGTAGCCGGTAAGCGGGCTGCGGTAGTTATTGCTAACCCGTCAGGCATTACCTGTAACGGTTGCGGATTTATCAACGCCAGCCGCAATACGCTGACTACCGGACAGGCGCTGATTGAAAATGGCCAGCTCAAAGGCTTCGATGTTAATGGCGGCCGAATCAATATCGAAGGTCAGGGACTGAATGACAGTGATGCTGACTACACCCAGATCATTGCGCAGTCGGTAGCGGTGAACGCTAAAGTTCATGCCCGCGAACTCAATGTGGTCACAGGCAGGAACCAGGTTGCGACCAAAGGTAACGTCACTACGGTGAAAGCGGATAATGGGACGACACGGCCTGAGTTTGCGCTCGACGTCGCAGCTATTGGCGGCATGTATGCCCATAAAATCACCCTGACCGGCACTGAAAAGGGCGTTGGCGTGCGTAATGCCGGTGAACTGGGTGCCAGCGCCGGTGAGCTGCATCTGACAGTGGATGGCAGACTGGAGAACAGCGGCACGCTGCAAAGTCAGGCCTCGCTGCAGATCGCCAGCACTGGCGACCAGGAGAATCGCGGCAACATCGTGTCACAGCAGGATGTCACGCTGGCCTCCAGCGGCACGCTGCGCAACAGCGGGCTGGTGAGCGCAGGCCGTAACGCGACACTCTCCGCCAGCACCATTGAGAGCACCGCTGAAAGTACGCTGGCGGCAGGCGTTGGCGGCAATGAGACGCTGAGCCAGCCCGGTAATTTGCTGCTGACCAGCCAGGGTGAGCTTAAGGCGCGGGGTAAAAACCTGGCGCACGACCAGATTCAGGCGCGGGGCAGCCGGGTCGATCTCGCCGGGAGCCAGACCTCAGCAGATGCCATCGCGCTGACCTCTACGCAGGCGGATATCAGCACCCAGGGCGCCACGGTGGCGGGCCGTACACTCGGGATTCAGGCTGCGACGGCACTTAACAATGATGACGGCAAACTGTCGGCGGGCAGCCTCGCTGTCGCGGCACAAAACATCAGTAACAATCGTGGCCTGCTGCGCCAGCAAAACCGCGAAGCCCTGACGATCTCCACGGGGTCGTTGCTCAACAATCAGGGCACGCTGAGCAATGAAGGCGATACCCGGCTGCAGGCGCAGCATATTGAAAACCGCAGCGGGCTCATCGCAGGTAACGGTGACTTACTGCAGCTGGATACGCCATGGCTGGATAATCAGGGCGGCACCGTGCAGCTGGCGGGTAATAACAGCGCGCTGAACCTTAATGCGACCCGGCTGGAGGGCAATCAGGGCAATCTGCTGTCAGCGGGTGCGTTAACGCTCAGCGGCGACAGGCTCGATCTCTCACAGGCACACACCCAGGCAGAGGCGCTGACGCTGACGGCGGGCACGCTGGATCACCGTCAGGGTCTGCTGTCGCAGCGTGGCGCTGGCGAGATGGCGATCGCGGTTTCGGGTGACACAGACAACCGCGATGGGCGGATTGAGAGCGGCGGTAATCTGCATTTTGCCTCAGGTAGCCTGGATAACAGCGGTGGCACGCTGCTGGCTGCGGGCAGCGGCGATCTGCAACTGGATGTTCAGGAGACCCTGACGAACGCGCAGGGTGCGCTGCAGGCCAGTCGCAATCTGCAACTCACCAGCGCAAGCCTGAATAATCAGCAGGGCCTGATTGCTTCAACTGGCGGTGACGCTACGCTGAAGACCCGCGAGGCTATTGATAACACCCAGGGTCGCATCGAAGCGGGTCAGCAGGTCACTTTGCGCAGTCAGGCGCTGGATAATCAGCGTGGAACCCTGCTTGGCCACGGCGTGACCATCGACACGCAGCAGGGTGAACTGAACAATACTGGAGGCAACCTGGTCGCCCGTACCGATCTCAGCATTTCCAGCGGGACAACGGACAATCACAGCGGTCTGATCCAGTCAGGTGGCGATCTGACACTTGATACCCACGGACAGGCGCTGATTAACCGTGACAGCGGTAAAGCAGGGATAATCAGCGGTGGCGCACTTGCCCTTAACAGTGGCGACCTGGATAACCAGAACGGCGTCATCGCCGCTGCCTCGGCGGCCAGCATCAGCAGCGGCCTGCTGACCAACATCGACGGCACACTGATGTCTGATGGGGCGCTGACGCTGAAGACCGGCGCGCTCGACAATCAGCGAGGCTTATTACAATCGGGTCAGGCGCTCTCACTGGATACGCACGGCGCGCAGCTGAACAACAGCGCCAGCGGCGATCGCGGCGGCATTGTGGCGCGCGGCGATCTGCAACTCTCAACCGGAAAGTTAGCGGGCGATCACGGCGTCATTCAGGGACAAAACCTGGTGATCGATACGCAGGGCCAGGCCGCTGATTTCAGGTCTGCTCTGCTCAGCGCCAGCGGCGAACTATTGCTGAGCAGTGGCGCGCTGGATAACAGCGGCGGGCGACTGCAGTCCGGCGGTGATATGCAGCTTAATACACACGGAGAGGCGCTGAATAATGCGGCATCAGGCGGCGTTATTGCGGGGGCTAATCTGCATATCAGCAGTGGTGATCTTGATAACAGCACGGGCTCGCTGGTCTCGGCGGGCGCTATGCGGCTCACCAGCGGTGGACTGAACAACGTCGATGGGATTATTAATGCCGATCATGGATTAACGCTGGAAAGCAGCAGCGTGGATAACCAGCGCGGCCTGCTTCAGTCGGGTGAGGCGCTGTCCGTCAACACCCGGGGCGGCGAACTGAATAACCGCGACAGTGGCGAACGCGGTGGCATTGTTGCAGGCGGCGATCTGCTGCTCTCCAGCGGCCAGATTGATGGCCGTAGCGGGGTGATGCTGGGACAGAATATTCGCATCGATACTCATCAGCAGACCTTCGACCACCAACAGGGTCAACTGGGTGCTAAAGGCATCCTGCAACTGGATAGCGGACTCCTCAACAACCGGGCAGGCAGGATTGAGTCGGGTGGCGATCTGCAACTGGACACCCACGGCAACAGCCTGATCAACCGTGACAGCGGAGCCGCAGGCGGCCTGTTCAGTGCGGGCATGCTGAAGCTCTACAGCGGCGCATTGGATAATCTGCGCGGCTTCATCACCGGTTATAGCGGCGCGCAGGTTGTGACGGGCGATATCAACAACCAGTCCGGCACGCTGACGGGTGGCAAAGGGCGGCTCGATCTCACCAGCGGGGAGCTGCAAAACCAGGGTGGCCTGTTACAGGCTGGCAGCGACATGACGCTGGACACCCAGGGGCACGCCCTGATCAATCGCGACAGTGGTGACCAGCGCGGTATCGTTGCCCTCAACAGTCTGGATCTGCGCAGCGGGGCAATTGATAACCAGACGGGTTTCATTGCCGCCGGACAGCAGGCATCACTCAGCGCCAGTGAACTGAACAACAGCCAGGGGCAGGTCGCAGGCAATGGCGGGCTGACTTTCAACGGTCAGGCGCTGAACAACAGTGACGGTAAACTGCAGTCGGCGGGGGGTATCACCCTCACCACGGCAGGTCAGACGCTGACTAACCAGCGCGGACTTATTGCCGGTGCCGGTAACCTCAATATTGAAAGTGGCGCGCTGGATAACCAGCAGGGACAGATCCAGGGTGGCACCGATCTGACGCTCAATGCGGGACAAAATGCGCTGCTTAATCAGGCGGGCAAACTCCTTTCGGCAGGCACGCTATCGCTGACGGCGGGTCAGTTGGTCAACAATGACGGCCTGGTGCAAAGCGTCGGCAACGGCACCCTGTCGCTGAGCCAGCAGCTGGATAACCGTAGCGGGATGATTCAGGGCGGCCAGCAGATGACGATCACCACGCCATCGCTGATCAACCGCGATACACGACAGAGCGGTAAAGGCATTGAAGCGGGCAGTTTAACCATCGAAACCGGCACGCTGGACAACAGCCAGGGCGCTCTGCGCGCAAAACAGAGGCTGGCGCTTACCGTGCAACAGGCACTGGATAACGTCAGCGGGCTGATCTCGTCAGCGGATACGCTGACTATTCAGGACTCAGCCCAGGGGCAGGCGCTCGCCATCAACAATCAGCAGGGCACGCTGATTGCTGATAAAGAGGCGCAGATCAACGCAGCTTCCCTGAGTGGCGACGGACAGGTGTTGTCGCAGGGGAATCTTGGCATCACGCTGGCAGGTGATTTCCATAACCTCTCAGAGGTCAAAGCTAACGGCACGCTGCGCCTGACGGCGGGCGGAAACGTGACCAACGATGGCACCCTCGCTGCTCAGCAGGCGCTATTCCTTACCGCGCAAAATATCAGTAATCAGGCAAATGGCGAGATCAGCGGCGGGCAGACCGAAATTACTGCAGCCGACACCCTGAACAATCGCGGTCTGATTGACGGCGGACTGACACACCTGGTTGCGGGCGTCCTGAATAACAACGGCACCGGCCGTATCTATGGCGATCACATTGCCATTGCGGCTACGCTGCTCAACAACCTCAGTGAAGCGGGCAAAGCAGCGGTGATTGCGGCGCGGCAGCGACTGGATATTGCGGCTGGCACGCTGAACAACCGCGACCATGCGCTGATCTACAGTGATGGCGATCTGCACATTGGCGGCCAGCTGGATGCGAATAATCAGGCCACCGGACAGGGGCAGCAGCTCAACAATGACGGGGCAACAATTGAGGCCGGGCAGGATGCCACGATCAGCATGGCGGAAATCAACAATACCAACCGCCACCTGACCACGCAGGTCGTTACGACCGAAGATAGCCAGCATCACGACGCGGTGCTAAAAGGCCACACCGATCGTTTTGACTGGGCCGACGTGGATACCAGCAAAAAAAACAAATATGGCGTGCACACGGCAAAAATGCCGGATGGCACCAGCGGCAGCGAGTTTTATGAGTATGACTACCGGCGGATAGTGAAAGAAACCCAGATTCAGGAGAGCGATCCGGGCAAGATTCTGTCGGGCGGTAACATGACCTTTAGCGCCGGCCGTCTTAACAACCACGACAGCCAGATTGTCGCGGGGGCTGTGCTGGGCGGTCAGATAGGCGAGCTGAATAATCAGGCGACAAAAGGAACACGCGTTACCACGGACGACGGGAAATCGGTTCGCTGGTACGCGAAAAAGAAGAAAAAGAAACTGGGTGGAACCAAAACGTCGCAGGGCAAAGATAAGAAAAACTACCGCCCGGCGCCCGTGACGGAAACCATCGATCTGCAGACGCTGAGCTGGCAGGCGAATGCAGCGCCGCAGGGAAATGGCTATCAGACCGGCAACCGCCAGCAGCAGGGCGTCACAGCGCAGGCTGACCGCATCGGCACACCTGCTCTCCAGCAGGCGGTTGCGGCGGTTGTGCTGAGTGCCACGGATAGCGGCAGTGCGTTACTGCCAGCCGGATTACGCTATGACAGTGCGCTGACGCTGGACAAGCTCGGCAGCCTCAAAGACCGGCCACTGCTGTTACCTGCGGGGCAACAATTCTCGCTGACACTGCCAGCAACGGTCGTCGATGGACAGACGATTACGCCGCTGATCCGCGCCGTCTCACCTGATATCCGGCTGCCGGATAACAGCCTGTACCAGCTGCAACCTGGCAGTGACAGCCATTACCTGGTCGAGACCGATCCGCGCTTTGTTAATCAGAAGCAGTGGCTCAGCAGCGACTATATGCAGAACGCGCTGACCACCGACAGCAGCCGGATCCTGAAGCGGCTGGGCGATGGTTATTACGAGCAGCGTCTGGTGCGCGATCAGATTATTCAGCTGACCGGCAACCGCTATATCAGCGGGTATGGCAGTGATGAAGATCAGTATCGCGGACTGATGAATAATGGGGTAGCCTTCGGCAAAGCCTACGACCTGGAACTCGGTGTGGCGCTGACCCCGGCGCAGATGGCGCTGCTCACCAGCGATATCGTCTGGCTGGTGAATCAGACCGTGACGCTGCCGGATGGCACACAGCAGACCGTGCTGGTACCGCAGGTTTATGCGAAGGTGAAAGAGGGTGACTTAACCGGCGACGGCGCGTTGATCGGGGGCGGTAGCGTGGCGTTGAATGCCCGCAACGACATCACTAATAGCGGGACCATTAAGGGCCGCGACGTGACGCAGCTGACGGCGCAGTCGCTGACCAACAGCGGCTACATCAGCGGCAACACGATCAATCTCACCGCCCGTCAGGATATCACTAACCTGGGCGGCGTCATCAGCGGTGATAAGCAGGTGTCGCTGCTGGCCGGACGGGATATTACCAGCCAGTCAACGCTGCGCGGCGACGGTACCGACCGCTGGATAGATCGTCCGGCCGGTATCTACGTGCAGGGCACCGACGGTGCGCTGACGCTGAGCGCGCTGAACAACATCACCATGGCCGCCAGCGATATCGGCAACGCCGGAGAGAAGAGCACCACGAAGATTCAGGCGGGCAATGACCTGACGCTCGGCACCCTCAGCACGCAGCACACTGAAAATGACAGCTGGAACAGCAGCAACTACCGTCGCCTGTCACAGCAGAGCGATGCCGGGTCACGCATCACCGCCGGCGGCGCGCTGCAGCTGAGTGCCGGACAGGATATCCGCGCTACGGCAGCGGACGTCACGGCGGGCGGGGCACTGACCGCCAGTGCCGGACGCGACATCGTGCTCAGCGCGGGCAACAGCCGCACCGATCTCACCGAACACAGCAGGCAGTCAAGCAAAGGGCTGCTGTCGGGCAGCAGTCTGGAGACCCACGACGAACTGCACAGCAGCGAGGCGCTCAGTACCACGCTGAGCGGCGACAGCGTCCGGCTTCAGGCGGGCCGCGACATTGCCGTGACCGGCAGCAACGTCGCCGGTACGCAGGATGTGGCGCTGACCGCGGGCCGCGATCTCAGCATCACGACCGCCACAGAAACGCGTGATGAAGTGCATCAGCGTGAGGAGAAAAAATCGGGCCTGATGGGCACTGGCGGCATCGGTTTCACCGTGGGTCAGGCGATGCAGAAGAGCAGCACCGACGCCAGCGGCGCACTCAGCCGCGGCAGCACGGTGGGGAGCAGCGACGGAAGCGTCACCCTCAGTGCCGGTAACCAGCTTAACGTGCACGGCAGCGACGTGATCGCCGGTAAAGATCTCTCCCTGAGCGGCAGCGACGTGACCCTCAGTGCGGCCGAAAACAGCCACACCGCACTGACGAAAACCGAGCAGAAGCAGAGCGGGCTGACGCTGGCGCTGTCCGGCACCGTGGGTGCGGCGCTGAACACGGCAGTGCAGACCGCCCGCACCGCCGATGAGAGCGGCGATGACCGGCTGAAGGCGTTGCAGGGCACCAAAGCGGCGCTGACGGCGGCCCAGGCCGCGCAGGCTTACCAGATGGACGGCGCGCAGACCGACGCGGCGAACGCCAGAAACACCGCCGCAGGCCTGAAGCCGGGCGACAAAGGTTATGAAGAAGGCTCCACCAACTCGATCGGCATCAGTCTTTCTTACGGCAGCCAGTCGTCGAAAAGCGAGACCCGCACCGAAAGCCGTGAAGCGCAGGGCAGTACGCTGGGTGCGGGCGGTAAC
The DNA here is from genome assembly GCF_025910075.1 of Pantoea sp. RG18. Classification (NCBI taxonomy): domain Bacteria; kingdom Pseudomonadati; phylum Pseudomonadota; class Gammaproteobacteria; order Enterobacterales; family Erwiniaceae; genus Pantoea; species Pantoea sp. RG18. Next base: position 93,216 of record NZ_JAPCIL010000006.1, on the reverse strand, counting down.
CTGGCCATCACCGCCACCGGCGCACAGCCGGGCAGCGCGGGCGACATCCTCGTGCAGGGCAGCCAGCTTCAGGCGGGCGGCGACCTCGGGCTGACGGCGAAAAACGACATCAGCCTGCTTTCAGCGCAGAACAGCGAGCGCACCGACAGCACTAACAGCAGCAAGGGCGGCAGCCTGGGTATCGGCCTGACCGCCGGGTCGGGCGGCTACGGCATCAGCGTTTCAGCCAGCGTCAACGCGGGCAAAGGCCGCGAGAACGGCAACGGGCTGACCCATACCGAGACTACGCTCACGGCGGGCAACGGGCTAAGCCTGAACGCCGGGCGCGACACCACGCTGACCGGCGCACAGGTGCGCGGGGACAGCGTGAAGGTCGATACCGGCCGCAACCTGACGCTGACCTCAGAGCAGGACAGCGACCGCTACGACAGCAGGCAGCAGAACGCCAGCGCGGGCGGCAGCTTCACCTTCGGCTCGATGACCGGCTCCGCAAGCGTCAACCTCAGCCAGGACAAGATGCACAGCAACTGGCAGAGCGTGGCCGAGCAGACCGGCATCTTTGCCGGGAACGGCGGCTTTGACGTGACGGCGGGTGAGCACACCCAGCTGAACGGCGCGGTCATCAGTTCCACCGCGACCGCCGATAAGAACCGTCTTGACACCGGCACGCTGGGCTTCAGCAACATAGAGAACCACGCGGACTATAAAACCGAGCATCAGAGCGTGGGCATGAGCACCGGCGGCAGCATCGGCAGCCAGTTCGAAGGCAACATGGCGAACGGTCTGCTGGCGGGGCTGAACGGCAGCGGCAGCGCCTCGTCGGTGACGAAGGCGGCGGTGAGCGACGGCACCCTCATTATCCGGGATAAGGCGAAGCAGACGCAGGACGTGGCGGACCTGAGCCGCGACGCGGCGGGTGCGAATCCGGGGCTGGATAAAATCTTCGATAAGGAGAAAGAGCAGCGGCGGATGGAGACGGCGCAGCTGCTGGCGGAAATCGGCAGCCAGGCGGGCGACATTGCGCGGACGCAGGGCGAGATTGCGGCGACCAGAGCGGCCACGGAAAAGATGGAGAACATCTCGCCGGACCAGAAGAGGGACGCCGAAGCGCAGTGGCGCAAAGCGAACCCGGGTCAGGAGCCGACCGCGGCCGACATCACCGGACAGGTCTATCAGACGCTGTACAACCGGGAGATGCTGGCCGGCGGAATGGGAACCGGCGGTTCGGTGCAGCAGGGTATCAGCGCGGCGACGGCGGCGCTACAGGGCCTGGCGGGGGGCAACATTGCCCAGGCGGTGAGCGGGGCGGCCGCACCTTATCTGGCGGAGCAGATACACAAGCTGACGACCACGAAAGGCCCGGAGGGCAAAGAGGTGGTGAACGTTCAGGCAAACCTGATTGCGCACGCGGTGGTGGGCGCGGTGACGTCATACGCGTCGGGTAATCCTGCACTTGCGGGTGCTTCTGGCGCGGCGATGGGCGAGTACATCGCGCAGCAGATGTATCCGGGGGTCAAGCGCGAAGACCTGAGTGAGGAGCAGCGGCAGACCATCAGCGCGCTGGGGACGCTGGCGGCGGGCCTTGCGGGCGGCGTGGCCGGAGACAGCACGGGCGGTGCGGTGGCGGGCGCGCAGGCGGGTAAAAATGCGGTTGAGAATAATGCGCTGCATGCACCAGATGAAAAGAAGCGTCAGGATGCGAAGTGGTCGTTACCGTATCTGGAAGGAGAAAAGAAACAGCAGGCAGAACAGTTAATCAGTGACCTGGATGCGAAAGATAAGGCATTCGATGTAGCGTTAGACTCAGCCTGTAAAGGACTGTCTTCAGCAGCCTGCCAGGGTATGAGGCAGGAACTGGCGGCAATGGGTAAAAGTTATAGCGAACAGCTTGATGGTCAGTACATCGGCAATATGGGAAGTGTCTATAAGGAAGGTAAAGGCCAGGTCGATGCGCTGATATGGCAGTATGCTACGGCGGATGCGAAAGCAGAGCGTGACGCTAACGTCAACCGCATTGCTGAAAACTGGGGTGTGAGTAAAGAAACCGCGGACGGCCTTTATACCACAATGGCTGGTGTTCATACTGCTGCAGCGATTGGTGGTGCTCTGTGGGGATTGAAAGGTCCAGGCACCGTAACTGTTTATCGTGTAGAGGGAACACCAAATACACGTGTTATGATAGGAGACAACGGACAGGTTAGTATTACTGGCAATACAACGCTATATTTGAATTTTGGTGACAAAGCCAGGGCACTAGAGTTTTTCGAAAAACGTGGCTCTCAGAATATGGATGGTGCAGCGATAAAAACGTTTGAGGTACCCCACTCTGTTCTGGATGATTTAAGAAACACTGCTGTGAAAGAAAGCGTGGCTCGATTGCCAGAAAATAAAGGGAAGCCTGTTATTGCAGATCCAACTAAAGCTAAGGATCAATATGGTATAAGGCCAGAAAAGCTGGAAGAATTAAAAGACAAGATTATTCAGGGGACAGGAAGAAATGCAAGTAAGTGATGAAAGGTTGCGTCAAATATTACTGGAGAGAAATAGGTTGCAAAACCCACCTCAGTCTACAGAAAAAGCTACTGGAGTTGGAATCGCCCGTTTCATCGTGTCATGCAATGATGTGTCTAAAGTATTAGGTTTAGCAAAAAATGTAATGATTATTATAAATAATTATTCCTCGCAAAACTGGCCTTCTCTTGAAGAATGGTCAGGTCTTCTTCCATCCCAGTTTGTTGATGGCTTTCTGCCAGATCAGACTGAAGAAGAAAAAGAAAAGTGGAATGAAAGCTGGAGAAGGTTATCTTATGGGCAAAAGTTGATTGAAGCTTCCACCGATAATGAATGGACATTAGCATCATGGTTATCCTGGCTTGAGCCTGATGGGCGAGAGTGGTTTTGGTGGAATGCAGTGTTGTTTGACGCACCTTTAAGTAATAGCCACTTCATAATTGAGGTGACAACGCTTGACTTCTCTTTTATGTCTGGCGCTTTGAAGTGGTTATTTAAGGCCTGTGGAGCTTTAGATGTTATTTCAGAAGATGATTTATAACTTTTAATTTATGTCAAGATTGCGTTTTTTCATAAATAGTTTCTCATGATATACATTTACCTGTAATTTATTGATATTATTTAATCTCGTTGATGCAATAGATGAGAGTTTTTTAGAATTCCTCCGGGTGGCAAAGGTGCTCCCTGTTGCTGCCTTACAAAGACTTGTTACTTAGTTAACAGCGACTGCTACAACAGGAAGCCGCAGAACGCCAGCGCGGGCGGCAACTTCACCTTCGGCTTGATGACCGGGTCGGCGAACGTGAGCCTCAGTCAGGATAAAATGCACAGCAACTGGCAGAAAGTGGTCCAGCAGACCAGCATTTTTGCCAGAAAGGGCGACTTTGACGTAACGGCGGGCGGGGACACCCAACTCAACGGCGCGGTCATCAGTTCCACCGCCACCGCCGATAAAAACCGTTTCGACACCGGCACGCTGGGCTTCAGCAACATTGAGAATCACGCGGACTACAAACCGAGCACCAGAGCGTGGGCATGAGCACCGGCAGCAGCATTGGCAGTCAGATTGAGGGGGCACTCCTTTTGGGAAAATACAGGTGTTATCTTTCCAAATATTTTCATTGTATTCAGGAGAGGTTAAATAGAACTGTAACTTAGTCTTTTAATGGGTTGTGGATATACAGGTCAGTTAATAATCTGCGTTAATGGATTGTATAACGCAGTGTGGTTTTCTGGATGTATGTGCCGAAATGGTTTTCAGGGATTTTTGCTTTTTTATGGCAACTCGGTCTTGATACCTATAATTCTTTTTGGTCTAATAGTGCCATTAAGAATTGATTGATAACTAACCGCCAGGATGAATCCTGTGGTTAAATTCTTTACTTAACCTAAATTAAATGGCCGAAGTGCCATTTAATAAGGCTGGCGTTTAAGTTTCACATTGACTCAGGCCAGCCTGTTTTAAAAAATCCGGGTATGAATAGATGCTCTTCGACCGATCTGAACATCAGGCGCGGAGCGCTACATGAAATTCCTGTCCGATACAGACGGATTGATAAAAACTCTATCCTGTCCGTCGGGTATTGGTGATTCAGGGAGCGAAGTCCTGCATTAAGCGCAGGGAAATAATGTTAAATTATGAAAAGGAATTAATTACATGACCTCTAAAATGACAATGCTGGCATTACTGTGTGGCGGTCTGCTCGTGGGCAGCAATGCGCTGGCTGATAATCACACCGTCTCGGTTGGATATGCACAAAGCAAAGTTGAAGACTTTAAAAATATTCGTGGCGTCAACGTTCAGTATCGTTATGAATGGGAGTCTCCTCTCAGTGTGATTGGCTCATTCAGCTACATGAAAGGCGATGAAAGTTTTTCTGAGCGAGAAGATATTTATAGCGATGTTAGCGGATATGATGGAAAAACCAAAGTGAAATATTACTCACTGATGGCAGGTCCTGCATATCGCATCAATGACTACATCAGCTTCTATGGATTAATTGGTGTTGCCCATACCAAAGTGGATGAGAACGTGACTTTTCCCGGAGTCTACTCCGAAGAATATAGCGAAAATAAAACCTCTTTTGCCTATGGCGCTGGCGTTGTCGTGAATCCTATCAGCAATCTCTCTGTGAGTGTTGGCTATGAAGGTACTCGCGTAAAATATAACGAAGATGTTGCCATCAATGGTTTTAACATCGGCATCGGATACCGTTTCTGATTCAACGCTAAAAACCGCAACCCTGGTCATCTGGTCAGGGTTGTTTTTTTGCACTCTGGAAAGGACCGTTTTTTATAAAGGTCGAATCAGGCAGTTCTTCGATACATTTAAAATAGTACCTGATCCTGTCTGACCAAAGACGTCGATGTTCTGAATTAACCGGTTTGAATTTTGTTAAAACAAAGAAAAACAATTACAGCTTCAGGGGGCGAGAATGTTATGCATTAAATGTCAGGAAGCAGAAGAGAATAAAGAATCAGGATTTTGTGATAATTGTGAAAAAAAAGAAGAGGGCAGGATTAATGGCTTATTATATCTGCCAGCTTTAGGCTTGATTATTGGTTTTTTTACGGTGCTGTATAATGATTTTTGTATTGTTTCGTTGATTGCCAACACTTATCAGAAACAAGGTGTGGTTAATAGTTTTAGTATTTTATTATTAGCGCTGTCCATTATTAATGCTCCCGTAACAGTGCTGGCTTGCTGGTTCTTCTTTAGGAAGAAAGTAAAAACCAGATACGTGATGATAACGTACTATTTATACGGTCTTATCTTTGCGAGTTTTTGCACGCTTTATCCTGCTTTGGTTTTTCACGTAAACATTACGCAGCCTGCTATCAATATGCTGGCTCGGGCCTTAATCAGTTGTCTGATATGGGTACCATATTTTATTTTTTCCAGCAGGATTAATAAAGTCTTTGTGCATTAATACGGTCAATATTTTTTGTCACAAAATAAACGATGGGTAACGCAACACCCGCCTCGTTATAGTACCAATAAAATAACCAGTTCCAGTCTGTGTCAGTTAAATTAAGGATAATAAAGAATGGCTGCAAAAATTTTAATCACCGGATTGATAGCACTATTATTGAGCGGTTGCACGGCAGGTTTCAGACCTTCACTGGATGATTATAAAGGGCAGGATGCGGCCCGAATCCGGGTGGGTTCAGAGGGCAATACGGCACTTCAGTTCTATGAAAAACAGAGTTCAGGTTGCTATAAAAAAATGCTGGAACGCCGTATCACTTCTGGTTTCGCCATTCTGGGCATCCCCGTTACAGGTAATAAACGGATAGGTATGCCAGCGTCGTCTGAAAACAAGGGTGCTTTCATCAATGAATTTACCCTGAAGCCAGGACAAATGATTCGTGTCATTCACTACTGGACACAGGCTGGATACCATCAGAACACTCAAAAATCGGCCACTGTTGAATTTATTCCTCAGGCTAACCATGACTACGATATTGTAGTCAGAGGGTCCGAATATTCAGGCGATAGCGTTTCCATCAAAGACCTTACCCCCAATGGCACCATTGTGGGCTGGGGCGAGATAAAGGTATGCCCATCCGAGAGCATTTTTGATTAGTTTCCTTTTTCTTCATTCCTGAAGCCTGAGTGCTTCAGGAATGAATGTTCCCGATAACGGTACATAAAGACGATACTTTTGGGTGACGATGGAAAGGCCGTTGCCATAACGGGCAGTCAGGCTTTGCTTAAAGCATATAAAATTATATGCCTTTGATTTAATTGGTTTAATTTCCTTAGCGAAAAAGCATCATTAATAACGTTCCCCACCTCAGAACTCTCCTAAAAACTGGTCCTGATAGCAAAGTGACCAATTTCCTCCATTTATCTGATGTTGCATTTTCGGTCCATCTGTAAAACTTCATCTCAACAAACACGGCGCGTCGCGCACGCCGGTTATACCTCAGTTAACGAGGATGCTTTAGCAGCAGGATTGCGCGGTAACACTTTTCAGGAGGAACTTCCTGTGAATAAATCAATGTTAGCGGGTATCGGTATTGGTGTGGCAGCAGCACTGGGTGTCGCAGCCGTAGCAGGCATGAACGTGTTTGATCGCGGTCCTCAATATGCTCAGGTACTGTCTGCAACGCCAATCAAAGAGAGCATTAAACAGCCTCGTCAGGAGTGCCGTAATGTCACTCTGACTCACCGTCGGGCCGTGCAGGATGAAAACCGTCTTGCCGGGTCTGTATTAGGTGCAGTGGCAGGTGGAGTGCTGGGTCACCAGTTTGGTGGCGGTCGCGGCAGAGATGTGGCGACAGTAGCAGGTGCGGTAGCGGGGGGTTATGCCGGTAATCAGGTCCAGGGCGGACTGCAGGATCGGGATACCTACACCACAACCGAACAGCGCTGCAAAACAGTTTACGACAAACAAGAGAAAAAACTGGGATATGACGTGACCTATAAAATAGGCGATCAGCAGGGTAAAATCCGTATGGAAAATGACCCCGGCACGCGTATTCCACTGGATCGCAATGGTCAGCTGGTTCTCAACGGCGATCAGGCGTAATTGGGCAAAGCTTTGCCGCTCACGCGGCCACACAGCACAACGTAATACAGCAGTAATGAAAAAGGCGCATCTCAGGATGCGCCTTTTTTTGCGGCAAACTAACCGGCGCTTTACCGGTTAGCTCAGCAACGCACGGGCAGGGTTTTACGCCTGCCGTTGAGCCAGTTGCGAAACGAATCCCTGCACCCACTCAAGCCGCACCTTTCTTTCCGACAGCTCACGGGTAAACCGCAGTCGTGTCGGCCCGTCCAGCTTCCACTGCTGAGGCTCTTTCTGCAGCAGGCCTATCAGCCATGCCGGATCCACGTTGTTCTTCGGCGCAAAATCGAAATAACCACCTTTGTCGCTGGCTTCGATCTTACGCAGACCGACAGCGCGGGCTTTCAGCCGGATAATCGCCACATCCAGCAGGTTACGCGCCGGATCGGGCAGCAGGCCAAAGCGATCGATCATCTCAACCTTCAGCTCCTGCAACTCCTCTTCAGCCTCCGCGCTGGCGATGCGCTTATAGAGTGAAAGACGGGTACTGACATCCGGGATAAAGGTCTCGGGCAGCAGGGCGGGCATCCGCAGCTCCACCTCGGTCTGGTTGCTGGTGAGATCTTCCAGTGACGGCTCGCGACCCGCTTTCAGCGCCTCGACCGCATTCTCCAGCAGCTCCATATAAAGCGTGAAGCCCAGCGTCTCCATCTGTCCGCTCTGCTCATCACCCAGCAGTTCGCCGGCACCGCGAATCTCCAGGTCATGCGTTGCCAGGGCAAAACCGGCTCCCAGATCTTCCAGTGAAGCGATCGCCTCCAGCCGCTTATGCGCATCGGCGGTCATCGACTTCGGATGCGGCGTTAACAGCCAGGCATAAGCCTGATGATGCGAACGCCCGACGCGACCACGCAGCTGATGCAACTGCGCCAGGCCAAAGTGATCGGCTCGCTCAATGATGATGGTATTGGCGGTCGGAATGTCGATACCGGTTTCGATAATGGTGGTACAGACCAGTACGTTGAAACGCTGATGGTGGAAATCGTTCATCACCCGTTCCAGATCACGCTCACGCATCTGACCATGGCCAATCGCGACACGCGCTTCCGGCACCAGTTCGCTGAGACGCTGCGCCGCTTTCTCGATATTTTCAACGTCATTGTAGAGATAGTAGACCTGTCCGCCACGCAGAACCTCACGCAGGATTGCTTCGCGGATAACCAGATCGTCAAATTCACGGACAAAAGTTTTCACCGCTAAACGGCGGGCAGGCGGCGTGGCGATGATCGAGAGATCGCGCATGCCGCTCATGGCCATATTCAGGGTGCGAGGGATTGGCGTTGCGGTCAGAGTCAGAATGTCCACATCGGCGCGCATCGCCTTGATGCGCTCTTTGTGACGCACCCCGAAACGGTGCTCTTCATCGACAATCAGCAGACCGAGATCGTGCCATTTGAGATCGCTCATCAGCAGCTTATGGGTGCCGATTAAGATGTCGATCTTGCCATCGCTGGCCTGTTCCAGCACCTGCGTCTGCTCTTTGGCAGTACGGAAACGGGAAAGCATCTCAATGCGAACCGGCCAGTTGGCGAAGCGATCGCGGAAGTTGTCGTAATGCTGCTGTGCCAGCAGGGTGGTCGGCACCAGCACGGCCACCTGTTTATGGTTCTCAATCGCCAGAAACGCCGCGCGCATGGCTACTTCGGTTTTACCGAAACCAACGTCGCCGCACACCAGACGGTCCATCGCCAGCGGCTCGCACATATCACTCAGCACCGCGTTGATCGCCTGCGCCTGGTCCGGGGTGGTTTCAAACGGGAAGCTTTCGCAGAACAGCTGATACTGCTCGCGATTATGCTTAAAGGCAAAGCCGGTTTTGGCGGCGCGCTGAGCATAGATATCCAGCAGTTCAGCTGCCACATCACGCACTTTCTCAGCCGCTTTCTGCCGTGCACGTGACCAGGCATCGCTGCCCAGTTTGTGCAGTGGTGCATTATCGTCGGCACCGCCTGCGTAGCGGCTGATCAGGTGCAGCGATGAAACCGGCACATAAAGTTTGGCGTCGTTGGCGTAAGAGAGCATCAGATATTCCGCCTCAATGCCGCCGGCTTCCAGCGTGGTGAGGCCAATATAACGACCCACACCGTGTTCCAGATGCACCACCGGCTGGCCGGGATGCAGCTCCGCCAGGTTACGGATCAGAATGTCCGGATTGATAGTGCGACGGGTATCCTGACGGCGACGGCTGACGCGTTCGCCCAGCAAATCGCTTTCGCAAATCAGCGCCCGGTTGCCCTGGGTATCAATAAAACCGCGCTCGCTGGCGCCGATCATCAGTCGGAAACGCTCTTCGCCGGTCTCATCGAAGCGGTGCACCGGCTGAGGACGCAGTTTAATCCGGGCCAGCAGATCCTGCAGGCTCTCACGGCGGCCTTCACTTTCGACCGAGAAGACCACGGTGCCGCTGAAGGTTTCAATAAACTGACGCAGATGATCCAGCGGCGCTTTTGCCTGCGCCTGAACGGTCAGATCAGGCAGCGGAGTATAACCGAGGTTGGTATTCGCGGCTTTGGCGGGCAGCACCTCATTGGTCATCTGGATGCGCGGCCAGGCTTTCAGCTCTCCCATTAATGCATCCGGACGCAGCCACAGGGTGACCGGCTCCAGCAGTGGACGCATCGGATCAACGCGGCGATTTTCATAGCGCGCCTCGGCATCCTGCCAGAAGCGGCTGGCGCTGCCTTCAAGATCGCCGCAGTTCACAATCAGGGTATTGTCGGGCAGATAGCTGAACAGGCTGGGTAACGGCTGCTCAAAAAACAGCGGCTGCCAGTATTCGATGCCCGCTGGCAACGTGCCTTTGCTGACCTGCTGATAGACATGCTCCGACTCACGGCGCACATCAAACGTTTCACGCCAGCGGCTGCGGAACAGCTCAATGGCGGCTTTGTCGCTGGGAAACTCATGCGCAGGCAACAGGTTAATTTCGGGGACCGCTTCCAGCGTGCGCTGACTGTCGACGTCGAACAGGCGCAGGCTGTCGATCTCATCATCGAAAAAGTCGATGCGGTAGGGCTGATCGCTGCCCATCGGGAACAGATCGAGCAGGGCGCCGCGCGTGGCGTATTCACCGTGCTCCATCACCTGATCGACATGGCGATAACCGGCCTGCTCAAGCTGGTCGCGCAGCCGGTCGCGAGACAGTTTTTGTCCCTGCTTCATCACCAGCGCATGGCCGTGCAGGAAACTGTGCGGGCAGACGCGCTGCATCAGGGTGTTGACCGGCATGATCAGCATACCGCGCTGCATCACCGGCAGCTGGTAGAGGGTCGACAGGCGGGCGGAGATAATATCCTGATGCGGCGAAAAGCTGTCGTAGGGCAGCGTTTCCCAGTCGGCAAGGTGCGCCACCGGCAGATCGGTAAACTGGCGGATTTCATCCAGCAGACGCAGAGCGGTTTGGGTGTCGGGTGTAATCATTAACACCGGACCAGCATGTCGTTCGGTAATGCTGGCACACTCCACCGCGTGCGCCGCGCCTATGAGCTGGCCGAGCTGACGGTGATCGCCGGATTTAACGGGCAGGGTATAACGAGTCTGTTCGGGCATGGGATCTCGGGGTTGCTCCATTTTTCCAGGACGTAATCATTCCATATTATGTCAGGGGGATCACCTCTGCGGCACAATTTTCCTGCCGCGCCGCGCTGAACCAGGGGATCGGTCAGCCATTACCGGGCGTCAGCGGTAATCGTGCGGATAAAGAGAGGATAGACGGAGTCTGGCAAGGGATCAGAAAAAACCGCCGTCGCCATGCAGCGACGGGGTTAAGCGGGCATTTTATTTTATGGATTGCTGTGTGTAATGCATGCGTGGGCGGTCGATATTCGCCCAGGATAACTCCTGCTCAGGATGATAGCTGAGGTTACCGTCGTCCCACTTAACGTAGTAGCCGGCTGGTGCGTTTCCCTGCTCAAAGACGTTGATGATTTCGCCTCTGATCTCCCCGGATTTATGTTTAACGATGCTGCCTTTGGGAAATTTCAACATGGTCGCTACCTCATACTGCCCGGCAATAAATCACCCGTGATCATGGTACTGATTGTAGTCTACCCCCCTGGGCGCTGAATAATCAGCCAATAAGCGGCGGCTTTATCGGCTATTCCGCTGCTTTGGCGCGCAAAGTGACGCATCCGGATGCAACTTTGCTGCCGACTCAGAGGGTTAGAGGTTTCATAAAGCCAGCCGCTCCTTTATCATCCCACTACCTATTTTCAGGCAACGGCTTACTGGATTCCATGTATCAACCTGTCGCGCTATTTATCGGTCTGCGTTATATGCGCGGACGAGCATCGGATCGCTTCGGTCGCTTTGTCTCCTGGCTCTCAACGATTGGCATTACGCTCGGCGTGCTGGCGATGGTCACCGTGTTATCGGTGATGAACGGTTTTGAGCGTGAACTCGAAGGCAATATTCTTGGCCTGATGCCTCAGGCGCTGATCACCAGCGACAAAGGCAGTCTCAATCCACAACAGCAACCCGCCACTTCGCTGAATCTGCAGGGTGTCAGCCGTATTGCGCCGCTGACCACCGCCAATGTGGTGCTGCAAAGCCCGCACAGCGTCTCCGTTGGCGTGATGCTGGGCATTGAGCCGGCTGAAAAAGATCCGCTTACCCCTTTCCTGGTCAATACCCGGCAGAGCGTGCTGCAGGCCGGGCAGTATAATGTCATCCTTGGCGAACAGCTGGCATCCCAGCTTGGCGTAAAACGTGGCGATCAACTGCGTCTGATGGTGCCGTCGGTCAGCCAGTTCACCCCGATGGGACGCGTGCCAAGTCAGCGTCTGTTTACCGTAGCGGGCACCTATGCCGCTAACAGCGAAGTCGATGGTTATCAGATTCTGGTCAATCTTCAGGATGCGTCGCGCGTGATGCGCTATCCGGCCGGTAATATTACCGGCTGGCGACTGTGGCTGGATAAACCGCTGTCGGTCGACAGTCTGAGTCAGCAGACACTGCCTGCGGGCCTGGTCTGGAAAGACTGGCGTGAGCGCAAAGGCGATCTCTTCCAGGCGGTGCGTATGGAGAAGAACATGATGGGCCTGCTGCTGAGCCTGATCATCGCCGTGGCTGCCTTTAACATCATCACTTCGTTAGGCCTGCTGATCATGGAGAAGCAGGGCGAAGTTGCGATCCTGCAAACCCAGGGCCTGACGCGCCGGCAAATAGTGGCGGTGTTTATGGTGCAGGGTGCCAGCGCCGGTATTATCGGCACGCTGCTCGGCACGCTGCTCGGTGTCTTGCTGGCCAGCCAGCTCAACAACTTAATGCCGGTGATTGGCCTGTTCCTTGATGGTGCCGCATTGCCGGTTGATATTAATGTGTGGCAGGTGGTCACCATCGCCCTCAGCGCCATGATTGTGGCGCTGTTGTCTACGCTCTATCCTTCGTGGCGCGCTGCCGCCGTTCAACCTGCTGAGGCTTTACGTTATGAGTAACACTCCTTTGTTGCAGTGCCGCGACCTGTGCAAACGCTATCAGGAAGGCAGCGTGCAGACCGATGTGCTGCGCAATGTGGCTTTCAGCCTCCAGCCCGGTGAACTGACAGCGATTGTCGGCAGCTCCGGTTCCGGTAAAAGTACGCTGCTGCATCTGCTCGGCGGCCTGGATGCACCGACATCGGGCGACGTGGTGTTTGATGGCCAGTCACTGAATGCCATGTCCTCGTCGGCCAAAGCAGAGCTGCGTAACCGCGAGCTGGGCTTTATCTATCAGTTCCACCATCTGCTGCCGGACTTCAGCGCGCTGGAGAACGTGGCGATGCCGCTGCTGATTGGCAAAACGGCTAAAACGGAAGCACAGGATCGCGCCCGTGAGATGCTGGCCGCGGTCGGGCTGGACCATCGCGCCGCGCACCGGCCTTCAGAACTGTCAGGCGGCGAACGCCAGCGCGTGGCGATTGCCCGGGCGCTGGTTAACCGCCCACGGCTGGTGATGGCGGATGAGCCAACCGGTAACCTCGATGCACGCAACGCCGACGCCATTTTTGAATTACTGGGCGAACTGAACGTGCGTCAGGGCACCGCGTTTCTGGTGGTGACTCACGATCTGATGCTGGCAAAACGCATGACGCGTCAGATGGAGATGCGTGATGGTCAGTTAAGCGATCAGCTCACCATGGCAGGAGCGGTGTAATGGGTTCGTCGTTATCCCTGTTGCTGGGCCTGCGCTTTAGCCGTGGCCGCCGTCGTGGCGGCATGGTGTCGCTGATTTCGGTGATCTCCACCATCGGTATTGCGCTGGGCGTGGCGGTGCTGATTATCGGTCTGAGCGCCATGAATGGTTTTGAGCGTGAGCTGAACAACCGCATTCTGGCGGTGGTGCCGCACGGCGAGATCGAGGCGGTCAATCAGCCGTTCCAGCACTGGCAGTCGATGATTGCCCCGATTGAAAAGGTGCCCGGCATTGCGGCGGCGGCGCCTTATGTGAACTTCACCGGCCTGATTGAGAGCGGCGCCCGGCTGGAAGCGCTGCAGGTAAAGGGCGTTGATCCGGCACAGGAGCCGCGCCTCAGCTCCCTGCCACAGTTTGTGGCAGATAACGGCTGGTCCTCTTTTGCCGCCGGTAAGCAGCAGATCATTCTGGGCGGCGGCATTGCTAAATCGCTGAACGTGAAGCAGGGCGACTGGATCACCATCATGATCCCCAACAACGATGGTGATAACAAACTGCTTCAGCCTAAACGTATCCGGCTTCAGGTCAGCGGTATTCTGCAACTGAGCGGCATGCTCGATCACAGCCTGGCGCTGGTGCCTCTCGCCGATGCGCAGCACTATCTGGAGATGGGTGACAGCGTGTCCGGCATCGCCCTGAAGATGACCGACCCGTTCCAGGCGGTCAAACTGGTGCGGGATGCCGGTGAAGCGACCCGTTCCTACGTCTACATCAAGAGCTGGATTGGCACCTACGGCTATATGTACCGCGACATTCAGATGATCCGCGCCATCATGTATCTGGCGATGGTGCTGGTGATTGGCGTCGCCTGCTTTAACATTGTCTCAACGCTGGTGATGGCGGTGAAGGATAAGAGCAGTGACATTGCGGTGCTCCGTACCCTCGGTGCTAAAGACCGGCTGATCCGCGCCATCTTCATCTGGTACGGTTTGCTGGCAGGCCTGCTGGGCAGCGTCAGCGGCGTGATCGCGGGCGTGCTGGTGGCGCTGAATCTGACCTCACTGGTGCGCGGGCTGGAGTCGGTTACCGGTCATCATCTGCTGGCGGGTGATATCTACTTCATTGATTTCCTGCCGTCGGAACTGCACTGGATTGATGTGTTCTCAGTATTGATTACCGCGATTCTGCTGAGCCTGCTGGCGAGCTGGTATCCCGCCAGACGCGCCAGCCGCATTGACCCGGCTCGGGTATTAAGCGGTCAGTGAAAAAATGCGGCGCGAATCCTTTCGCGCCGCATCTGTTTAAGACCTTTGCTGTTGGGCGCGGCCCTCAGCAACCGTTACTATCGGGTGATGTTAACCCGGAATCTGTTTAGAGCGGCTCGCCGCAGCTGCTACGCCAGGAGATTTTATGCGTACACCACGTCGCCGCATACGACTTGCCCGCCTGAAGAAAACCCGGAGAAAAGTGCATCAGCGCTTTCGCCAGCGCATATTTGAGCGCGATCGTCAGGCCGAACTGGCCGCCCATCCTCAGCCGCATGTTGTCGTGCTGACCGGCGCAGGCATCTCAGCGGAGTCCGGCATCCGGACCTTCCGCGCCGCTGACGGCCTGTGGGAAGAGCACCACGTTGAAGATGTTGCGACGCCCGAAGGATTTCAGCGCGATCCCGCGCTGGTGCAGCGCTTCTACAATGCGCGCCGCCAGCAATTGCAGGAGGCAGAGATTCAGCCTAATGCGGCCCATCTGGCACTGGCGGAGCTGGAACAGGTATTAGGCGATAACTTTTTGCTGGTCACACAAAACATCGACAATCTGCATGAGCGTGCCGGAAACAGCCGGGTGCTGCATATGCACGGTGAACTGCTAAAAGTGCGCTGTGTCACCAGCGGTCAGGTCATTGAGTGGACCGGTGATATTACCCCGGACGATCGCTGCACCTGCTGCCAGTTCCCCTCGGCGCTGCGGCCGCACGTAGTGTGGTTTGGTGAGATGCCGCTGGGCATGGAGCAGATTTATCAGGCGCTGGAACAGGCCGATTACTTTATCGCTATCGGCACCTCAGGCCATGTCTATCCGGCCGCGGGTTTTGTCCATGAGGCCAAACTGCAGGGCGCGCATACTGTTGAGCTGAACCTGGAGCCAAGCCAGGTGGGCAACGAATTTGCCGAGCGACATTACGGCCTGGCGAGCGAAGTGGTGCCGGAGTTTGTGCATAAGCTGCTGCGCGCGCTTTATAAGTAAGCAGGGGCGGCTATGGCCGCCTCGCCGTTTCTTGCCCGTCATGCTGATTCCAGCCGCCCGGTATTTATCAGCATTGCGAGGTTTGCCGCAACAATCTCGTAATCAGCCGTTTTTTTCGGGCTTATTGCTTTCCCAAAGGTTATCGACAGCGCTAACCTGTCTGCGAATGATTTTACGCAACGTTGTAACCGGCTGGTCTGTTAATAATACCGGATGGCACTTTTAAAGGATGGGATATGGAACAGTTACTTGAGCGCTTTTTAAGTTATGTGGCCGTTGAGACCCAGGCTAAGCCGCAGGCGCGCCAGGTGCCCAGCAGTGAAGGGCAGTGGACGCTGGCGCGTCAGCTGCAGGAGGAGTTGCTGGCACTGGGTTTTGTCGATGTCTCCTTAAGCGATCACTGTTGCGTCATGGGCACGCTGCCCGCCAATGTTGACTGGCCGACGCCAGTCATCGGTTTCATCTCTCACATGGATACCTCGCCAGACTTTACGGCGAAACATGTTAATCCGCAGATCATTGAAAATTATCGCGGTGGGGACATTGCGCTGGGTAACGGCAACGAAATTCTCTCGCCGGTGATGTTCCCGGTGCTGCACAAGCTGATTGGGCATACGCTGATTACTACCGATGGCAAAACCCTGCTGGGCGCGGATGATAAAGCGGGTATCGCTGAGATCATGACGGCGATGGCGCAACTGGCTGCGAGCGATACGCCGCACGGTGCGATCCGCGTTGCCTTTACGCCCGATGAAGAGATTGGTCGCGGCACTTCTCACTTTGATGTGGAAGGCTTTGCCGCTGACTGGGCCTACACCATTGATGGCAGTGATCTGGGTGAGTTCGAATATGAGAACTTCAACGCTGCTTCGGCCACCGTCAAAATCATCGGTAACAACGTGCACCCTGGCTCCGCCAAAGGGGTGATGGTCAATGCGCTGGATCTGGCAAACCAGTTTCATGCCGCGGTCCCGGCCAGCGAAAAACCGCAGTATACTGACGGCTATCAGGGCTTCTATCATCTGCATCAGATCAAAGGCAGCGTTGAACACGCCGAGATGCTCTATATCATTCGTGACTTCGAAACGGAGAGTTTTGAACAGCGTAAACAGACGCTGCTGCAGATTGCCGCAGAGATCAACAAAACCCTGCACCCGGACTGTTCGGTCACCGTCGAGATCACCAACAGCTATCGCAACATGCGTGAAAAGGTTGAGCCGTTCCCGCACATCATCGAACTGGCTTTACAGGCGATGCGTGACTGCGGCATTGAGCCGGTAGTGAAACCGATTCGCGGCGGTACGGATGGATCGGCGCTGTCCTGGAAAGGGCTGCCTTGCCCGAACATCTTTACCGGTGGCTATAACTATCACGGCAAGCATGAGTTTGCTTCGCTGAATATCATGGCGAAATCGGTGGAAGTGATTGTGCGGCTGTCAGAGCTGGCGGCGCAGAAGAAGAATTAGACCCGCAGGCACAAAAAAGGCTCTCTGCCACGGCGGCAAGAGAGCCTGATTCAGTATCAGCTCAGATTATTCGTCGCCGAAGTACCAGTATCCGGCATTGACCAGGTCGGCGATCTGCGCCAGTACCGACGGGTCATCCAGCGCATCGCCCAGATCGTCCAGTGTGATGCGATAGTGGCGCGCCAATACCGCCATCACCTCGGGATGTGAACACTCAACCCGCTCACCGTTGACATAGACCGCATCGCCAATCGTCAGGACACGCAGGCCACCTAACCGGCTCAGGGTATCGCCCTGTTGCAGCGCATCATAAATTTCATCAGGCTGGTAAGGCGGTTCCGGTGGCGCGACATCGAGTTCGTGACGTGACTGGGAAATGAATTCGCCAAACCACTGAGCGAACTGCTCCGGCTGATTGACCACATCCAGCATCAACTGACGTACGCCTTCGATCTCCTGCGGCAGAATCTGCGACGGGCAATCACGTGCAGGCACATCCGGATCGCTGAAGCGCAGGCTGCCCAGCTCATTAGCCAGCGCGTAATCCGCAAAGCCGCTGATTAGCTCGCGTCCGCTGGGGGCACGGAAACCCACGGAGTAGTTCAGGGCGTTTTCCAGCGAGTAACCTTCATGCGGGAACCCCGGCGGAATATAGAGAATATCACCCGGCTCCATCTCTTCATCGATGATGGCGTCGAATGGCTCAACCTGCAGCAGATCCGGATGCGGGCAGTGCTGCTTCAGCGGCACCTTTTCACCGACGCGCCAGCGACGGCGACCGGCCCCCTGAATAATAAAGACATCATACTGATCAAAATGGGGACCGACGCCGCCGCCAGGGACGGCAAACGACACCATCAGGTCATCAACACGCCAGTCAGGCAGGAAACGGAAAGGGCGCATCAGTGCGGCAGAGGCTTCATGCCAGTGATTGACCGCCTGTACCAGCAGCGACCAGTTGTTTTCACCCAGATGATCATAGCTCTCGAACGGGCCGTGGCTGACCTGCCATTTGCCATCCTGATGGCTGACCAGGCGGCTATCCACCTCGTTTTCCATCGCCAGACCGGCCAGTTCATCCGGTGAAAGAGGATCGACAAAGTTTTTAAAACCACGCTTCAGCACTACCGGGCGTTTCTGCCAGTAACGCTGAATAAAATCGGGCCAGTTAATATCGAGCTGATAGTCCATAAAAGGGTTCCGCTTAGGGCTGTAAATGCCAGCAAGTATAACAGCCCTGAGGGTTTTCTACTCGCGGCGATGTTCGACTTCCTGGCGCTGAAAGACCACTTCCATGCGTGTTCCGCCGAGTGCGCTACTGGAGGCGATGACGTTGCCCTCATATTGCTCAAGAATATCACGCACCACCGCCAGACCCAGTCCCTGACCGGGACGCAGGGTATCGGCGCGCTGACCCCGGACAAACACTAAATCGCGCTTGCTCTCGGGAATGCCCGGACCATCATCGTCAATATAGAGATGGAGTGCATTTTCGCTCTGAAATGCGCTGATTTCGATAAATTCCAGGCAATACTTGCAGGCGTTATCGAGCACGTTGCCGAGTACTTCCATAAAGTCATTCTGGTCGCCAACAAAGGTCAGCTCCGGTGAGATATCCAGCGAAATCGCCACACCTTTACGCTGATAGACTTTATTCAGGGCCGAGCAGAGCTTGTCGAGCAGACCGGAAACGGAATGCAGATCGCGCTGCAGCGGATTGTGATCGGCCTGCATACTGGCGCGATGAAGATAATAACCGACCTGCTGCGAGATACGACTAATCTGCTCCAGCATCACCGGCTCAGCCTGTTCCACCGTCAGTTCCTTGCCGTTGCGCAGCGAGCGCAGGGTGCTCTGCAACACGGCCAGCGGCGTTTTCAGGCTGTGGGTCAGGTCTGAAAGCGTGGTGCGATAGCGGGTATAGCGTTGCCGCTCATTGGTCAGCAGCAGATTGAGGTTACGCACCAGACTGCGCAGTTCCTGCGGCGGATTATCCGCCAGATTTTCGCGCTGACTGGTCTCCAGTTCGCGCACCTGCTGCGTCAGCGCGCCAATCGGCCGCAGACTCCAGTGCGCCGCCAGCCACAGCAACGGAATGATCAGTATCAGGTTGGCCGCCAGCACATAGCTGAACCACGACCAGACCACATCAGAATGCTGCAACTCCTGCGGGATAGAGTCGACCACCACAATGGTGAGCGCGGGCAGATTCGTGGTGGCATCGTAACGGTTAACGGCGACCGAATGGGTAAAGGTATCGTTGCTGTCATTGTCCCAGTCGTTGAGTCGTTGCTGAGCATTCAGGTTATTGCCCATCGCCACCATGCTGGTACGGTTACTGGTATCAATCTCGTAGAAGTCAGGCTTCAGCAGCCATTCACGGCGGATCTTCTTGCGGATCTCCGGCACGTCGCGTTGCTGCCACAACAGCTTGCCGTGCTCATCGTAAATAAACACCAGCGTCGGGAAGTTGAGCGTCATCCGTTCCGGCTGGGCGATGGTGAGTTTGTTGTCATGCCATTGCGCCAGCGTAAAGAACAGGTTGCTCTCGCCGCGCATCACGCGGTAGGTGTTTTTATCGAAACTGACCACATAGCCAATCACCGCCACCATGCCATAGGAGAGTGAGAGGAAGAGGACGATCGCTGCGGAGGCCAGCAGAAAGCGGGCGCGCAGCGAAATAGGGCGATAACGATTAAACCAGGACATGGTCAGAGATCAAAGCGGTAGCCCTGGCCACGCACGGTGGCGATCACGTCAGTAGGATGCAACGCCAGAATTTTTTTGCGCAGACGGCCCATAAGAACGTCGATGGTGTGGCTTTCACGCAGTTCAGCGTCAGGATAGAGCTGCAGCATCAGCGAGTCTTTGCTCACCACTTTGCCCGCGTTACGGATCAGTGTTTCAACAATGGTGTATTCAAAGGCCGTAAGCTTCACCGGCTGTTCATTGACCGTCAGTTCACGGCGGGAGAGATCAACCTGAAACGGGGCCATATCGATGATTTGCGAGGCATGTCCGCTGTTACGACGCATCAGCGCCTGCAGGCGTGCCGCGACTTCTTCAATGTGAAACGGTTTGGTGACGTAGTCATCCGCGCCGGCTTCCAGCGCCTCAACTTTGGCCTGCCAGCCTTCACGGGCGGTCAGCACCAGAATCGGCTGGCGCACAGCATCGCTGCGCCAGCGGCGAATCAGAGACATACCATCTTCATCCGGCAGGCCGAGATCCACCAGCGCGATATCTGGCAGATGTTCCCGAAGAAAATAGTCAGCTTCTTTGGCGTCTTCGGCGGCATCGACCTGATGGCCCATGTCACGTAACTGGACGGCGAGATGATGGCGCAGCAGGGCATTGTCTTCAACAACCAGAACACGCATAGAAATTCCTTACACTCTGTTTGAGTCAACCTGCAGAAAGTATACGCGAAATGTATTAAACAAGATGTTAACGCAGACCGGACTGGGCCGGTCTGCGGCGGGCATTATTTCAGATCGTCAACCATCTGGATAGCGCGGCCAATATAGTTTGCAGGCGTCATCTGCTTCAGACGGACTTTTTCCTCTTCCGGCAGTGCCAGGCTGTCGATAAAGGCCTGCATGCCGGCGGCATCGACGCGTTTACCGCGCGTCAGCTCCTTCAGCTTCTCATAAGGCTTCTCAATGCCGTAACGGCGCATTACCGTCTGGATCGGTTCTGCCAGCACTTCCCAGTTGTGATCCAGTTCATCCAGCAGACGATCGCGGTTCACTTCCAGTTTCGAGATGCCTTTCAGCGTCGCCTGATAGGCGATCAGCGCATAACCGACGCCCACACCGAGGTTACGCAGCACGGTGGAGTCGGTCAGATCGCGCTGCCAGCGTGAGACCGGCAGTTTGCTGGCCAGATGCTGCATTACCGCGTTCGCCAGGCCCAGATTGCCTTCGGAGTTTTCGAAGTCAATTGGGTTCACTTTGTGCGGCATGGTCGACGAGCCAATCTCGCCCGCAATGGTCTTCTGTTTGAAATGGTTCAGCGCCACATAACCCCAGATATCGCGATCGAAATCGATCAGGATGGTGTTAAAGCGGGCGATGCAGTCGAACATTTCGGCAATATAGTCGTGCGGCTCAATCTGGGTGGTGTAAGGGTTCCAGGTGATCCCCAGCGAGGTGACGAAGTTCTCGCTCAGCGCATGCCAGTCCACTTCGGGATAGGCGGCAATGTGGGCGTTGTAATTCCCTACAGCGCCGTTGATTTTGCCCAGCACCTCAATCTGTTTCAGCTGACGTAACTGACGCTCCAGACGGTAAGCGACGTTCGCCATCTCTTTACCCATCGTCGACGGTGTAGCCGGCTGGCCGTGGGTGCGGGAGAGCAGCGGAATGTCACGATATTCGCTGGCAAGATCCTTCACAGCAGTAATCAGCTGCTGCCAGTAAGGCAGGATCACGTCACGACGGGCTGTTTCCAGCATCAGGGCGTGCGACAGGTTGTTGATATCTTCAGAAGTACAGGCGAAGTGGATAAATTCAGAAACAGCATGCAGGGCAGGGACGTCGGCAACTTTCTCTTTCAGGAAATACTCAACCGCTTTGACGTCGTGGTTGGTGGTGCGCTCAATGGTTTTGATGCGCGCGGCATCTTCTTCGGAAAAACCAGCGACAATCGCATCAAGGAAAGCGTTTGCGTCGGCATCAAATGCAGGAACTTCCTTGATCTCTGCGGTCGCGGCCAGTTTTTGTAACCAGCGAACTTCAACCTCAACGCGGAATTTCAGCAAACCGAATTCGCTGAAAATCGCACGCAGCGGGCTGACTTTATCGCCGTAACGACCATCGACAGGTGAGACGGCGGTCAGAGAGGATAATTCCATCAGTGCAACTCCTGAATCATTTAGCAGTGTTTTGCCGCACCGACTTAGTAAGTCAGTGGCAGCCGGGATAAGAGGGTTTTCGCTTCACGCAGCAAACGCTGACGCGAGAACATCAGTTGCAGTCGGCCACCACCGACCTGCTGCCACAATACGGCAGCACGGATACCGGCTAACAGGGTGGCGCGCACTTTACTCTGTACCTGCGTATTTTGCAGTACCGCAGGCGAACCGGTGACCTGAATACGCGGGCCAAGCGGGCTGATCACATCCACATAGATGGCAGCCATCGCGCTGAGAATGGTGTCTGACTCCAGTTCATAATGCGCCAGCTGGCGATCCAGCTGAGTGATGCGCTGGGCCAGCGTCGCCATGGCTGTTTTACTGGCGCTGAGCTTGCGCTCCAGCACCATCATGCTCAGGGTGTAACGCGTCAGCTCTGCACCTGCACCCTGACGACTGCTGCTGTTCAGCACCGCCATCAGGGTTTCAAGTCCGAGGCGCAGGTTGGCTTCATTGTTGCCAAACACCGCCAGCGTTGAGCCAGGATTGAGGTCCAGTACGCTGCGCAGCGATACGGTCAGCGCCTCCGGCTGGCAGTGACCCTGCTGAGCCAGCTGCTGCACCAGATGGGCCGACTGACAGATGCCCGCCAGCGCCAGCGTAATTTCCTGATAATTTTTCGCCACGGTTACTCCTGTTTACGCGTCATCAATGCGGGCTGAGCCCGCTTACTCCGCCACTAACGGCAGACGCTGTTCGATAATACCGCCACCGAGGCAGACCTCGCCAAGGTAAAACACCGCAGACTGACCCGGCGTCACCGCTGCAACCGGCTCGTCGAAACGCACCTCAATCCGATCGTCGCCGTGTGGGATAATCTCACAGGGAATATCGGTCTGACGATAGCGGGTTTTCACGGTGCAGCGAAGCGGGGCGGTAATCGGCTGGCGATCAACCCAGTGCAGCTGCTGCGCAATCAGGCCGACGGACATCAGACGCGGATGATCGCCGCCCTGGGCGACAATCAGGCGGTTACGCGCCACATCTTTGTCGACCACATACCAGGGATCATCTTTGCTCTCTTTCAGGCCGCCAATACCCAGGCCTTTACGCTGTCCCAGAGTATGGTACATCAGCCCCTGATGTTCACCGACGATCTGGCCTTCGGTGGTTTCTATTTCGCCAGGCTGAGCCGGGAGATAGCGCGCCAGGAAGTCGCGGAATTTGCGCTCACCGATAAAGCAGATGCCGGTCGAGTCTTTCTTCTTCGCGGTGATAAGGTCGAGCTGTTCGGCAATGCGGCGCACTTCCGGTTTTTCCAGCTCGCCAACCGGGAACAGACTTTGGGCGATCTGCTGGTGGCTCAGGGTATAGAGGAAGTAGCTCTGATCTTTGTTGCCATCCAGACCGCGTAGCAGCTGGCTCTGGCCAGCCACGTCCTGACGACGCACGTAGTGACCGGTGGCGATAAAATCTGCGCCGAGATCCTCAGCCGCGAACTCCAGGAACGCTTTGAATTTGATCTCTTTGTTGCAGAGGATATCGGGGTTGGGCGTGCGGCCCGCTTTGTACTCTTCGAGGAAATGCTCAAAGACGTTATCCCAATATTCAGCGGCAAAGTTAACTTTGTGCAGCTTCATACCCAGCTTGTCGCACACCGCTTGCGCATCCGCCAGATCGTCCGCGGCGGTACAATACTCCTCGCCATCGTCCTCCTCCCAGTTCTTCATGAACAGGCCTTCAACCTGGTAACCCTGCTGTTGCAGTAACCAGGCGGAAACGGAAGAATCGACGCCGCCGGACATACCGACGATCACTTTTTTCTGGCTGTTGTCAGACATGACACGCTCGCATTACGATAAAAAAACAGGCGGCGCATTCTATCATGCAGAAGGCAGGCGCGCACCCTCGTGAAACGGCCACCGGAACGGGCTGACCAGATGTAGCGGGTAGCGCGTGCCCTGTTGCCACAGGCGTACGCTTTCCGCGACCAGCGGCGAACGCAGGTTAGAGGCAGTGAGAATCTGCGCTGGCGGCAACCACCAGCAGCAATCGATGTCGCTGTCCTGCGGCTGGGTTGGCGCTTTTTCCGCCAGATCCACGCCAAACAGAAAACGCACAAAAGGCGTACTGTCGGGTGCGATCCACTGGTTTATCGCGATGAAATAGTGCATCGGCGTGGCGATGCCGGTCTCTTCATAGAGTTCGCGCTCTGCGGCTTCCAGCAGAGTTTCATCCGCTTCAAGATGCCCGGCGGGCTGGTTCCAGGTGGGGCGACCGTTGATCGTCTCTTCCACCACCAGTAATTCACCTTCTGCCTGAACCAGACAGGCGACAGTAACATGAGGTTTAAACATCACTTCTCCGCAATTGTTAACCTGAGGTTATAAAAACCCGGTTTTCAGAGAGCACTTTCGCTGAGTTCACGCCACGCGCCCGGAGCCAGATCGTCGAGCGAATAACTCCCCATCGCGTACCGAATCAATCGCAATGTGGGAAAGCCAATGTGGGCGGTCATCCGGCGAACCTGTCGATTTCGGCCTTCATACAGCGTGATTTTCAGCCACTGCGTCGGGATGTTTTTACGTTCGCGTATAGGTGGCTGACGTGGCCAGAGCCACTCAGGTTCAGCCACTGTTTCTACCCCCGCGGGCAGCGTCAACCCATCTTTCAGATTAACCCCATCCCGCAAAGGCTGCAGATCCGTCTCCTGTGGCTCGCCTTCCACCTGCACATAATAGATCTTACCTGTGCGTTTGCCGGGCTGAGTCAGCGCAGCCTGCAGCGCGCCGTCGTTGGTCAGCACCATCAATCCTTCGCTGTCGCGATCGAGGCGACCTGCGGCATAAACCTCTGCGACGCTGACAAAATCCTTCAGGGTACGTCGGCCCGCTTCATCGGTGAACTGCGGTAACACGTCGAACGGTTTGTTAAACAGAATCACGCGGCGCGGAGCCGCAGGGCGGGCAGGGGAACGCCGCGCATCACGCGTCGGGCGGCTGAATCGTTTATCCTGGTGAATTCGTTGAGAAGTTTTTCGCATGGGCTTTGCAGTCAGAAACATTCGGCGCATTATAACGTGAAATTGCGGTGATTGGCGTGGCGGAAATATTCAAGTAGTATTGACGCGCATCTTACAAATCATTAACAAACGCCCAGGAGAGGTTAATGGAAAGCAAAGTAGTTGTTCCGGCGGAAGGTCAGAAAATCACCCTGAATCAGGGCAAGCTCACAGTGCCAAACAATCCGGTCATTCCTTACATTGAGGGTGACGGTATCGGTGTTGATGTTTCCCCGGTCATGCTGAAAGTCGTCGATGCGGCGGTGAAGAAAGCCTACAACGGCGAGCGTAAGATCTCCTGGATGGAGATTTACACCGGTGAGAAGTCAGTTGAACTCTACGGCCAGGATGTCTGGCTGCCACAGGAAACTCTCGACTTAATCAAAGAATATCGCGTGGCTATTAAAGGCCCACTGACCACCCCGGTCGGCGGCGGTATTCGTTCACTGAACGTGGCCCTGCGTCAGGAGCTTGACCTCTACGTCTGCCTGCGTCCGGTACGTTACTACAAAGGCACGCCAAGCCCGGTTAAACGTCCTGAAGAGACCGACATGGTGATCTTCCGTGAAAACTCCGAAGATATCTATGCCGGTATCGAGTGGAAAGCGGGCTCTGCCGAAGCGGACAAAGTGATCAAGTTCCTGCGCGAAGAGATGGGCGTGAAGAAAATTCGCTTCCCTGAGCAGTGCGGTATCGGCGTTAAGCCATGTTCAGAAGCGGGCACCAAACGTCTGGTGCGCGCGGCAGTGGAATACACCATCACTAACGATCGTGATTCACTGACCCTGGTCCACAAAGGCAACATCATGAAGTTCACCGAAGGCTCTTTCAAAGACTGGGGATACCAGTTAGTGAAAGAAGAGTTCGGCGGCGAACTGATCGACGGCGGCCCGTGGATGAAGTTCAAAAACCCGAACACCGGCAAAGAGATCATCGTTAAAGATGTGATTGCTGATGCGTTCCTGCAACAGATCCTGCTGCGTCCGGCTGAGTATGACGTTATCGCCTGTATGAACCTGAACGGTGACTACATCTCTGACGCTCTGGCAGCGCAGGTTGGCGGTATTGGTATCGCACCAGGCGCCAACATCGGTGACGAGTGTGCGCTGTTCGAAGCGACCCACGGTACAGCACCTAAGTATGCAGGTCAGGATAAAGTGAACCCAGGTTCAATTATTCTGTCCGCAGAAATGATGCTGCGTCACATGGAGTGGTTCGAAGCGGCTGACCTGATTGTTAAAGGTGTTGAAGGCGCTATCGCTAACAAGACCGTGACTTACGATTTCGAACGCCTGATGGATGGCGCTAAACTGCTGAAATGTTCAGAGTTTGGTGACGCGATCATCGAAAATATGTAATCCGCATTACATAACATATAGCCAACACGGATGTAAAAATCGTGTTGGCTTTTTACTTCCCGCTTTCTTTCCCCAAAACTCTTCATAAAATCACCTTCACGCAGCAACCACAATCCAGGCTTTGCCGCGATCATCGTTATAGCGATTACTCATCTAAGCGCTTATTGCTCTCGCACCGTACTGTTTAAGACATTTTCTCAGTGAGAGTGCTGCTAAATCATTTCCCGCTGCATGGCATTTTACTCTCTCTGCAAATTGAATTGTCTGATGCCACGGTAAAAGAGTGAGTGAACGCATATCTGTCATCAACCCTGTCACACCTGATTTGTTAAACGACCCTCTGTTAATCTCTTTCAGTATCAGTTAAGCGCCCGGCATTAAATGTGTCGGGCCACGTTATTTGATCCTTACAGCTGATTCATTTTTGTAACCTGTACCACAAAAAAATAGAGTTACGCATGATCCGGTTGCCCCAGACGTGTACGCTTCTGCCGATACAGAGGGAGAGCATTATGGATGATGAAGCGGTAAGTGATGCTATTGCGGCATGTCGCCTGCTATTTGGACAGGCGGTGATGGAAATCGTGGCTGAAAATAAGCCTGTGACTGGTGAAGCCATTTCTGAAAAAATTCATCAAATGTTTACCGGAATCAACCCGGAACCCGTGATGACGCTGGCTATCAGCCTGCTGACAACCCGCGCCGACTGACCGATCCCGGTCATCAAGCCAAAGACCTCAGGCCGCCATGGGCGGCCTTTTCCTTTCTATACGCTGGCCCGGCAGGGCCGACGCCGTAAAATAATAATCCGGTTAATAATTCAGGCCTGTCTCTGGCCTGTCGTGCTGGCCTCATATTTTAACAATATCCAACTATGGAACCAATCTGACACTGCGCTGACTAATTTGCTGACTATACCGTTACGTTACCGTTTTCAGAACGTTAACCGGGCGAGTCTTACTTTTATTCAGCCAGAACGGCGTAGCCTTTGCGCAGAGGATGTCAGACATGCGGGTTTTAATTATTTGTCGGGATAATATTGGCGACACCTTACTGACCACGCCGCTGATCAGTGCGCTGGCGCAGTCGGGGCAGCATCAGGTCGACGTGCTGACTAACAATTACGCTGCGCCAGTGTTGCAGCATAATCCCGATATCCGGCAGCTCTTCTATTACACTAAACTGCATCACCGTGAGGCAGGGCAGGGACGACTGGCCTGTCTCTTACAGCGACTGAAGCTGATGCTGACGCTGAAAAAACAGCGTTACGATGTGGTGATTCTGGCAAAAAGCCGCTGGGATCAGCATGGCCTGAAGTGGGTTAAAACAGTGCGTCCCGCCAGAGTGATTGCCCTGGGCCATCCCCATCCGCTGATTACCGATCTGCTGCCGCCACCCAGCCAGTCGCCGTGTCATATCAGTGAAACCCTGTTTAGCCTGGGGCGACCTTTCAATCTCAGCGCCACAGCGCCAGGCAAACTGACGCTGCTGCCGGATGCGGCAATCGCGGCCAGCCTGCGTGACAGCTGTGCGATTGATCCCGCTGTTCCGGTCTATGCATTGCAAATCAGCGCCCGCAAGCCGAGCCAGCAGTGGGAAGCCGCGCGGTTTGCCGGGCTGGCTGAAAAAATCGCGGCGCGTCATCCCTGCCAGATAATGCTGCTCTGGTCACCCGGCAGCCGTGATAATCCGCGTCATCCGGGAGATGATGAAAAAGCGCGTGAAATTATGGCGCTCTGCCCGCATCTGCCGATCAAGGCGGTGGCAACCACCAGCCTGCCGCAGTTAATTGCAGCAATGTCGTTGTGTCAGGGGCTGGTGAGCAGTGATGGCGGGGCAATGCACATTGGCGCGGCGCTGGGATTGCCGGTCGTCGCGCTGTTTGGCGACAGCGATCCGGCATGCTGGCACCCATGGCAGGTTAACTATCAGGTGCTGCAACCGGCGTCACGTGAGGTCAATGCGCTGAGCAGCAGCGAGGTCTATGACGCGTTCGCCCATACCATTACTCAGTAATCCTCTTCAGGCCAGCGTCCCAGTCTGGCCGCTTCACACAGCATGGCGACCGTCAGTGGACGGTAAGGCTGTGCTGTGCCCGCAGTAAACCAGTTTGCCACTGCAAAGCGCCGTCGGCGCGGCTCCGGAAAATAGCGGGCGTCATCATACTGTTCTGAACAGACGCCGAAAGTGATAAAAAAATCACTCATCAGAATGGCAAAATCCACCTCACTCAGCGGTAACTGCTGGATATGAAACCCCGTCCGATCCACTTTCCGGAACCAGCCCAGTGCGGTTGGCTGATTGTGGTGCTCAATCAGCGCAATGATGGATTGAGAAAGGTCGTTCATTACCCCACCAGCTTCGCCACGGCCTGCCCGACCTCATCGGCCTTGATCGTTGCCATCGGATGCTGTGAGGCGGTTTTATCCGGACGGTGGATAATGATGTGGCGATCGCTGTCCTGGCAGGGACCGGTATAGCGCGGATTGGCGGTGGAGAACAGGCTGACCGTTGGCGTCTGTGCGGCCACGGCGATGTGCAGTGGACCGGTGTCCCCGGTAACCAGCACATCCAGCGTGCGAATCAGGCTAATCAGGCCGCTGAGATTCGTTTTACCCGCCATCGGGGTCACACGCTGACGGTAGTGCAGGGGCAGGCTTTCAATAAATTCCTGCTCAAGAGGCTGCTCAGCGGCGGTGCCGGTAACGATAATTTCCGTGTCAGGCCAGCGTTCAAGCAAGGCTGTCGCCAGCTGGCTGAAGGAGGCCAGTGGCCAGCGGCGAATATCTTTTGATGCCCCTAACTGAAAACCGATACGGCGATGGTCAGCCTTTGCAGTCGGACTGTTGTTCAGTGCCGGAAGGTGCATCCGGGTCTGCTCTGTCTCTGCGCCCAGGACTTCAATCAGTTTCAGCTTACGCTTGATGGTATGGTCATCGAAATAGCCTGAATAGTGATCGAGATATTTATTTAGCAGAGGCGATTCGCGGCCGTAATGATCGCGCACAATCACCTTACTGCCGGTCAGTACCGAGCTCATAATATCGTAGGGGAAATGGGCGTGTAATATTACTGACAGGTCAGGTTTCTGGCGGCGCAGTTTGAAAAAAAGTGGCAGGAAATTCGCCAGTTTGTTATCCCAGATATAGATCTGATCAAACCAGTTATAACGGCTGACGAGATCCTTATTTTTCTTGCTGGAAACCAGAATAAATTTGCTGGTGGGAAAGCGATTTTTCAGGCTCCAGATAGCCGGCGTATTCATCAGAAAATCGCCCAGTGCCGTGGTGGAGTATATCACCACTGTTTGTGGGGCCAGGTCGTGCAAGGCCTGTGGTTTTGTTCTGCTGGAAAATCGAGAATAGAGCGTTAAAAGTCGGTCTATCAGATAAATCTTTTTTTTCTTCACGTCTGAATTCTCTTGAATTTACCAATGTTATTAACAGGGAAATATTATGGAGTGTTAGAGATTAACGCTACAGAGAAAGTTCATTATGACAGGATGTTTTTTTCAGTCATTGAGTTTTTGTTTGAGATACGCTCGCTTTGTGGTTTAAATAAAAATGAACTTTAATTTTTTGTTATTTGGAAGGTGTTTTATGTGCACTTTTATTAATGAATGATTGCGGCTTGTAATTCTATGGAAAACTAATAGCAGGTTAATTATTAGCGGAATTATTCTATGACTTCTATCTATTAAAAAACATGCGATAAAACAAACCCCGGCACGTGTGCCGGGGCAGGGTATTACGACTGTGGCTGACCCACCGGGCCTGAACCCAGCGTACCGCCCGGTGACGACTGACCGCTTGGTGCATGAGGGCGGCCATCATCTTTAATTGCGTCGCTCTTCTGCGAGCAGCCCGCCAGAGAGGTTAAGGTCGCTGCAACCAGCAGCAGGGCAGGAATTGTTTTCATAAGGTCACCTTGATGTTGTCAGAAAGAGACGAAACCAGACTAAGCATAGATACTTACCGCATTCTGGCCTGAAAAGGCTTATCTTTCAGATGTTTCTCAGCCGGCGGAGAGAGTCCAGGCAAAAAAAACGGAAGCCAGTGGCTCCCGTTCTGTTGACGTTCAGCGCGATTACTTGCGGCCCAGCAGGAAGCCGATAAATACGCCAACGCCTGCAGCAACGGCCAGACCTGCAACAGGATTGGATTGAACCTGATCCTTGATACAGTCAGCAGCATCGCGGGCAGCATAGCTTGCCTGATTGGTGTAACGGCGTGCTGCGCCTTTAGCCTGATGCTCAGATGAACCGGTTGCTGCACCCCATTGTTCCTGAACTGCGCCAGCGGCTTCTTTTACTTTATCTTCGATTTTTCCTGACATTTATTGCTCCTTGGTTTTGAGTGAGACCCTCAAAGCGTAGCAAAGATAGTGAATTCTGCTCCTCCAGCGGAGGAAATGGGCTAAAAAATCATTTCTGGCTGTTAATGGCGCTGCGTTTGCGGGTAAGGGATTTACTGTCTAGCCTTTGGAAAGAGAGGCGCACTCAGGCGCTGCCACAGCCATAGCCAAAGCTACAGCCGGAGGATAAGCAATGAAACGTGATGCACTGAATGATGACGACTATGATGAAGTCTGCCGGGTCATTGGCGATGCGGTCATTGTGCTGTCGGAGCGCGGCCATGACACCCGCCGTGGCGAAATCTACGACCTGCTTAAACGTATACGTCAGCAGCGCGCGCACAGTGAACGGGATGAGCAGCGGATGCTGGATCATGCTATCCGGCTGATTAAGCCAGAGGTTTAGCATAGTGCGGAAACGCTGCGCTACTGCAGCAGCACGCCCTGAATCAGACTGGCCTCAACAATCGTAACCTCATTAATTTTCAGCGCCTGCATATAACCTTCAACCAGTAAGAGATTGCTGACATCAGTGGCCCGGTAGTCGCCCGGGAGTTCACTGTCGCCTTTCCAGACCTGCTGCTGCGACAGCTGACTTAATGTCGTCAGGCTGTAACGATGGGGTTTGCCCGGTAACTGATTGCGGATTGAAAAACCATGGACGCCGCCGATGCCAATGACCCGACGGCTCGCCAGATCCTGTTTAATCTGCGGACTGACCTCATTAGCGGCATAAAATTGCACAAAGCGCAGCACCGACTGCCGCCAGGAGCCAATCGGATTAGGGGAGTTGGCCTCCGGGCTGTTCTTCAGCACCGTCAGAATAAAGTTTTTCAGCGTCACCGAGGCCAGTTTGCCCTGATAGATATCTGCAACCGGCTGACCCGCCTGCTGTCGCCAGGCAGTCATCTGCATCGATCCCCCACCAATATCCCAGACCAGCAGCTGCTCATCACGGATCGCCGGATCGTTAAGCGCGGCTTTAGCGGAGAGGAAACCGAGTTTCGCTTCCTGCTGCTGCGAGATGATGCTGATTTGCGCACCGGTCTGGCGCTGCAACTGATCGATGACCGCCTGACCGTTGCTGGCGTTGCGGAACACCGCCGTGGCAACGCCGCTGATCCGCTGTGGATGAAAGCGCTGTGCCTGCGTTAAAAGCTGCTGCAGGGCAGCGGCACCTTCATGAGTCATCGCCGGGCCGAGCTGATTATCTGTTGAATGCGCTAAGGCCTCGTTCCAGGCCACGGCGCGCTGATCCTGATACAGCATCTTTTCGATGCGCAGCTGGCAGACATTGACACGGGCTACCGCAATTTTGGTGGTGCCGGAACCGATATCCAGACCGGCGCGAATTTGCTGGCAACGATCGGCCTGGACAGCAGCGGCAAAAAACAGTGAGCAGAACAGCGTGACAGCAGACAGCGCAGCAGAACGCATAGCGACTCCGGGTGCAATGAGGATCAGAGTGAACGGGCGGCGACGCAGGCCGGATAGACGCTCACCAGGAAGTGACGCAGATGATCAAAACACCATTCGGCGTCATCCGCCTGCGGGCAATAGAACTGAATAGTGATCTTTTCATAATCGCGCTGACGCTGGCGCAGCGGCGACCAGCTCCAGTCGAGTACCGAGCGGGCATAATTGACCAGCGTCTCGGCGGGCATCTGATGTTGCTGCTCCTGCCCGGTCAGGTAGCGATAAAAGTTCGCTTCCAGCTGCAGCGCCTCCTCAAAGCCGTGTTGCGGCAGGTCGGGACGAAAAGCCACATCGATAAAGCCACAGACCGCATCTGCCTGCTGCTGCCAGTCGCAGGCCAGGGTCATAAACAGCCCCTCCTGCAGATTGATCTCCTCGACCAGCCGCCGCAGATTCACTGAATGGTTCAGCACCGCGATCTCCTCAAGGCGACCGGTTTCCAGCGTCAGATCAAAGCCACAGGGATTCACGGAGCCATCCGCATTGCGGGTGGCGGGGAAGGGGAAGTCGATATAACCGTTGTTATCCAGACGCTTTTCCATCGGGGAGACCTGCTGCTTGACGTTTCCTGACAATAAACCATCTGGCAGCAGGATTCATCCCTTATGGACAGGTCCAGGTGATTTGGGTGTCCTGGTAAGGGTTGATCAGGCGGAACTGCTTATCTGACAGGCGCTGCGCGTAATAGCCCTCAGGCGTGACGGCGGAGGGAACATATTTAAAGCGATCCAGCGACTGCAGCGGGCCACTCTTAACGCTGACCTTATCCCGGGTCACGGTGAAGCTATTAACCAGATCAAAAATCACGCCCTGGGTATGCCCCATCGACTGACCATAAATTGTCGAGACCTCACCCGGACATTCCACCCCTTTCGGGCCAGATGAACATCCAGTCACCATCGCGATGAGGATAAAAATGCTGAGACGCATCATGATTTTCTACCTGCTTCAATCCCTGGGAGTTTCGTGGCGCAGAGTCTATCCTGCTGCGTCACTGATTACTTAATCATAGCAGTTTACGCTGCGCTTCCTGTTTGTGATTTGTTTAATCGTTAAGCAACAGGAATGTAAAAGGGTGACTTTGCTTATCAATAAACGTTATTCTTGGCTCCTTTGCGCACCACTTAGGCAAACTCAGGGATAAATGATGAACGAAGAAGAAGCAAGTCTAATGATTATTCGCCATGCGATTGACCAGTTAGAAGCCGATAAGAAGCAACAGGTGATCGCTTGTTCAGCGGATATACGTGCAGCAATGCAGGCTTATGATAGCGAGAATGCCGGGCTGGCACTGATGTTAGTGGCCGCCGAGGTAGCAGCCGAATAATCATATCCGGTCAGTGTGGCAGCCTGTTACGCTGGCCGGATTACTTTATTTTTTCTCAACTTTCAGATTTCTTCGCACGCCGATTCTATCTTTCAATGGTCTTGCTGCGGGTTGCCCCGCGTCCCTTCTCCGTCCTGTGATGTGTTAAGCTAAAAAACCTCAATAAAATCAGCGGAGAAACAGCATGAAGGCAGCATTAATTGCCCTGGGCCTGCTGGCCTGTCACATCGCACCCGCCTGGAGCGAGACGGAATTTCAGCTTAACTGTCCCGGCCGGACAACCATGACCGTTTCGCGTGCCGAATATGGGTTAACCACGTTAATGTGGCCGCCGGGGCATTTCCAGATTGCTGCCGGTCAGCAGCGTACCCGTTTAGAGGCGGGTGATAAGGTGGCGATTACCCGCTTTCGCAATGGCGATCAGCTGATTGTGAACCAGCGCAGCCAGGCGACCTTTTTTGTCTACCGCGACAGCGATAAACTGCTGCCCTGCAGCCGCAGCGAAAAACGCGATGTTGATGCGTTGAGCCTGGAGCGCTACGACGATCGTCAGCACTCCGACACTTAACCCACGGAGCCACTAT
Source organism: Pantoea sp. RG18 (assembly GCF_025910075.1). Taxonomy (NCBI): domain Bacteria; kingdom Pseudomonadati; phylum Pseudomonadota; class Gammaproteobacteria; order Enterobacterales; family Erwiniaceae; genus Pantoea; species Pantoea sp. RG18. The sequence goes on along the minus strand of NZ_JAPCIL010000006.1, from coordinate 59,296 downwards.
GCAACCCGAGATTACCGACAAGGTCACGACGCAGGATCTGGATGAAGTCAGGCTGGGTCTGACTGCGTTCAACAGCAAATATATTAATATTGATGAGATCAGATCGATCGGCGTGTTTATTCGTGATGACCAGGGCAGAAAGCTGGCCGGACTGACCGGATCAACCGCCGGAAACTGGCTGCGGATTGATATGCTGTGGGTGAGTGAGGCGCTACGCGGGCAGGGGGCGGGCAGTAAGCTGATGCAGGCGGCAGAGCAGGAGGCGCGGGATCGCGGCTGCCGCTTTGCCCAGGTGGATACCGCCAGTTTTCAGGCGCGACCATTTTATGAAAAGCTCGGCTATACGCTGCGCTTTAGCCTGGATAACTATCCGCGGCATCATCAGCGCCACTATCTGACGAAAGCCCTGTAATCAGAATAATGGTTGCTGACGCAAATCCAGCGGATGCTGTTCTGCTTCATCAATCGCGGCCAGCCAGCTCTGCAGCGTAACTTTTTTCCAGGAGAGATGCCCGCGCGTGGTACTCATCAGCACCACGTCGGGACGCAGGGAGCGGTAAAATTCCAGCGTCTGGCTCAGCTCAGCCGGATTACTGTCCGGCACCAGCACCGTGATCCAGCGGTCATGCGAACGTGTCACGGTATCGCCAACAAACAGATAGGTCAGCCCCAGCGGCGAGGTGTAGAGATAGCTGCAACTGCCCGGTGTGTGTCCTGGCGTTGGCAGCAGATGGAAATCCCCGAAGTGCGTCTCCTGCTGCGAAAAGGTGTCATCAGGCTCAGCAAAACGGCTGATGGGGCCCAGCGATCGGCTATGGCAGTAAAGTGCGCTGCTGAAGCGCTGCTGGATCAGTGCCGCACCGGGCGCGGATTCATGCCAGTGGGTGAGGTAGTGGCGGATCACGCCGCCGGTATCGGCCATGACTTCATGATCGAGCGGATTTTCTACGCGGCCAATCAACAGATTGCCGCGCGGGTGACGCAGCATAAAGCCATGCATCATCAGGTCATTAACGGCATCTTCCACCGGAAATTCCGGGGTTGAGATCCACAAATCGTCATACAACGGCTTCAATGTCGATCTCCTGAAACAAACGCTATTCCCGCAGGACGGGATGCCCGGTCGCCTGCAAACGGGCGTGGCCCTGGCTGACCGCTAATCGTGCGCTGGCACCCAAAGGCAGTGTTACGGTGTCAGCGGCATGACCAAAATCTAATCCACAAATCAGCGGCAGGCCGGTGGTGTCACGCAGTCGCTGCCAGACGGTGCTGAAGTCAAACCCGTTGTCATATTCCGTCAGGGCTGTACTGGTGAAGCTGCCGGTAACGATCGCCCGCTGTCGCGCCAGAATACCGCTCTGCTGCAGCTGAATCAGCATGCGTTCAATGCGGAACGGATGCTCATTCACATCCTCAATCACCAGAATGCCGTTCTCAAACTGCGGCATCCACGGCGTGCCAATCAGTGAGCAGATCATCGCCAGATTCCCGCCCCACAGCGTACCCTGCCACTCGCCCTCATCAGGCGTTTCGCTTTGCCATGTCACCTCTACTGTAGGTGAAGTCAGTGCCTGCCAGAAGTGGTGAAGGGTAAATTCAGATAAGGTCGCGGCGCCGAAGTTACCGGCCAGCATCGGTGCGCTGAAGGTAATCAGGCCGACCTGCGCCAGCAGTGCCAGCTGAATCGCGGTGAAGTCGCTGTGGCCGCACAGCGCGAGCGGCTGATTCAGCAGACGGCGTTGCAGGCCGATGTAGTCGATGGACTCCAGTAACCGGCTGGCACCATAACCGCCACGCACCGCCAGCACCACATCGGGCAGCGTGCTGAGACTGGCAAGCTGGTTGATATCCGCCAGGCGCTCCGCGTCCGTACCGGCGAAGCGCTGAAAACGGCGGGTGATCACCTGCTCGTTCTCTACCTGATGGCCGGCCGCACGCAGTCGTGCAATGCCCTGCAGCGCCGCAGGCTGATTGTGACAGTAACCGGAGGGGGAGATAAGACGAACTGAACGTGAAATCATCATACTTTCCTGCTGTTAGCGCCTGACTGACGGCGATGATGGCGAAAAGCGCCGCTGAAGTCACGGTACGCGCCGCATTTTCATGCATTTAGGATAAACGGTAATTTTGCTCTCAGGCTGCCTGGGTATGATAGCATTCGCCACAACAGCTACGAGATGAAAAATTGCTGAAAATCCGACACCTTATACTCTCAGCGTTACTCCTGACCGGCTGTGCCAGCGAGCCACCGCACCATGCCGTTAAGCAGCGCAACACGCCATTAACTCAGGCACCGCCGTCCAGCGTCAATGGCACCTGGGCGATGTTTACCGAAGATGCCGCCAGTCATTATGGCGTTGATGAGAAGTTGATCAGCGCCATTATCAGTGTCGAGTCGGGTGGAAATCCGGGGGTGGTGAGCCGTTCAAATGCGGTGGGGCTGATGCAGATTAAAGCTTCGACCGCCGGGCGCGAAGTCTATCGCACGCTGGGCCGTCGTGGTCAGCCGTCGAATGCCGAGTTGCGCGATCCGGCCAAAAATATTGATATCGGCACCGCCTATATCCGCATTCTGCAGAACTCCGCGCTGTCGGGCATCCGCGATCCGCTGACCCTGCGCTATGCCACCATCGTCTCTTATGCCAACGGTGCAGGGGCGTTACTGCGGACTTTCTCCAGCGATCGCGATCGGGCCATTGCGATGATCAATGCCATGTCACCGGATGAGTTCTATCAGCATGTGCAGAACAAGCATCCGGCGGCGCAGGCCCCGCGCTATCTGTGGAAAGTCACCACGGCTTACCGCACTATCTGACCGGTTGTGATGAATCCTGCGGCGTGAGCAGCAGCCGCGCCGTGGGATAGTCGATGATCAGCACCTTGATGTAGCCGCCCAGCAGCGCACCGCGAATCGCCTGCGCTTTTTCTCTTCCGCCTGCCAGCCCGACCACCTGTGGACACTGTTTCACCTGCGCCAGCTCCATACCAATCACCGGATCTTCTTCTGCTTTCAGCACCGGCTGTCCGCAGGCGTCGAAATAGTGCAGACAGATATCGCCTACCGCGCCGCGCGCCGCCAGCGTTTGCAGCATCCTGCCATCGTAGTAGTTGCCCGAATTACGTAACAGCGCCGACGGCTCCAGATCGCCAATGCCGACAATCGCCAGGTCGACCTGCTCAAATTTACTCAGCACCTCGGCGACCTCTGCGTTGGCAGAGAGCCGCTGGCGATCGCTGACCGAATGCTCAATCGACTGCGACGGCAGCAGCCAGGCGGGGCAGTTCAGCAGCGCCGCCAGATTTTGCGTCAGAATCGTCGCCTGCACATTGCCGTTAGCCCCGACGCCACCCAGCAGCTGGATCACCCCTTTGCAGGCGCTGTTGAGCGGATGCAGCGCATCCACCATCGCCCGGATCGTGCCGCTCCATGACGAAATACCAATCAGCTCATCGTTTCGCAGTCGGGTCTCCAGATAGTGAGCGGCCGCCGATCCAATCGCCTGCTTAATCTGCAGCGGCGATGCCTGGTCCGGCACATCCACCACAATCGCCTGCGGCAGGTTATAGGTCTGCTCAATGGCCTTTTCCAGCTCAGGGTAGACGTTGGCTGGTGGCACCACGCTGATCTTGACCACACCTTCTTTCACGCTGCGATTAAGAATGCGTGAGACAAACGACTGCGATAAGGTCAGCGACTGCGCAATCTCTGACTGCTTCAACCCTTCGACATAGTAAAGGGTGGCAATTTTCACCATCAATCGCTGTTCATCCTGTTTTGCCATCGGTTTTTCCCTCTCTGATTCTGCCCGGTATTGTTAACCAGGATGATCAAAATCACAACGCAGGCTAATTTGTGATCGTTTTCGCTTTTTGACGATCGCGCATTGGACGGCACGTCAGCGCGGGCGCATAGTCATTATGCATATAAAATCGCGTGTGAATATATATTCAAACGGAGAAAAATAATGACTCGTCCTCTGATCAAACTGACCCTGCTCGCATCGATGCTCGCCTTTTCAGCGACCGCGCTGGCGGCAGAGCAAGGCCTGCTGGCGATTATCACCCCATCCCATGACAACCCGTTCTTTAAAGCCGAGGCGGAAGGGGCCTTAGCGAAAGCCAAAGAGCTGGGTTACGCCACGCTGGTGGCGTCGCACGATGATGACGTAAACAAGCAAAACCAGCTGATTGAGACCGCGATTGCGCGCAAAGCCAAAGCGATCATTCTTGATAACGCTGGTGCCGACGCCACCGTCGGACCGGTGCAGAAAGCCAAAGATGCCGGGATCCCGACCTTTCTGATTGACCGGGAGATCAACAAAACCGGCATCGCGGTGGCGCAGATCGTCTCTAACAACTATCAGGGGGCGCAGCTGGGCGCGGAGAAATTTGCGAAATTGCTGGGCGGCAAAGGGGACTATGTTGAACTGCTGGGCAAAGAGTCTGACACCAACGCGGGCGTGCGGTCGCAGGGCTATCACGATGTGCTGGATGACTACAGCGACATGAAAATGGTGGCTCAGCAGAGCGCCAACTGGAGCCAGACCGAAGCCTTCAGCCGCATGGAAACCCTGCTGCAGAAACACCCCAACATCGTGGGCGTCATCTCCGGTAACGACACCATGGCGCTGGGTGCCGAAGCCGCGCTGAAAGCCGCCGGGAAAACATCGGTGATCGTGGTGGGCTTTGATGGCAGCGACTACACCCGCGATTCGATCCTCAACAAAGGCAATATTAAAGCGACGGTACTGCAGCCGGGCTGGGATCAGGCGCAGATGGCGGTCACGCAGGCGGATTACTACCTGAAGAACGGCAAAGCGCAGAAACAGGAGAAGCAGCTGATGGACTGCGTGCTGATTGACGACAGCAACGCCGCTAAGTTGAAAAACTTCAACCTGGCGAAATAACCATGAAACGGATGCTGGCGGTATTGACCGGTATGGCGCTACTCAGCGCCTGCACCGTGGTGGATCTGGATGCGGACGGTAAGCCGATCCTGCCGAAGGATCCGCACGCGAAACCCAGCTATACCACCCAGACACCGCAGCAGATTGCGGAAGAGACCTGGCAGCCGCGCGTGATGACCACCGCGAACAGCCATGCGCTGAGCTGGGCCGACATGGAGGCGAAAAGTCAGACGGTCAAACCCGGCGGGCGCGAAAGCGTCTTCGTGCGAGCCGGGGGGACAGCCAGCGCCTTTGATGAGAGTAACCCGCGTGAACGCACGCTGACGCTGATGATTAACGGCAAGCCGGTGGCGGTCAGTGTCGGGCCGGTACTGCGCAGTAACGCTATCCGGGATGCCGCCGGATTCCGTTTCGAAGAGTTTACTAATCAGGTGCAGTACGCCCAGCTGACCCGGGCGCTGAACCGTCACGCGGTGAAGCAACTGCCACCGCTGGATGCCAGCTGGGTCAACCAGCCGGTGCAGGCGCTGCTGGCCGTAACCATCGGGCAGAACAGCGTTGAAGATGTGGTAGCGGTTGAGCTGAAGCGGGGGACGCCCTGATGGACGATGAGATCATTCTGCGGGCCGAACAGATATCGATGCTGTTTCCCGGCACGCTGGCGCTGGATCGCGTCGATTATCGGGTCTGGCGCGGCAAAGTTAACGTCATCATCGGTGAGAATGGGGCGGGAAAATCGACCCTGATGAAAATTCTGGCCGGGGTACAGCAACCCACGGCCGGTTCGCTGTTCCTGAATGGCGAGCCGCTGACGCTGAGCAGCACCCGCGACGCCGCCCGGCACGGCATCGGCATGGTGCACCAGGAGCTGAATCTGTTTGAGAACCTTACGGTGGCTGAAAACCTGTTTCTGGGCCGGGAGATCCAGCGCGGCCTGGCCCCGATCAACGAGGCGGAGCAGGCTCGCCGCACCGCCGCGCTGATGGCGCGCCTGGATCAGCCGATTTCACCCCATGAGCGGGTCGGTAATCTCAAGGTGGGTCAGCAGCAGCTGGTCGAGATTGCCAAAGCGCTGGCGGAAGATGCGGACATCCTGATCCTCGACGAGCCGACCTCGGCGCTGAGCAAAACCGAAGTGGAGATCCTGTTCCGGGTGATTCGCGACCTGACGCAGCAGGGCGTTACCGTGATTTACATCTCCCACCGGCTGGAAGAGCTGATGGCAATTGGCGACGTGATCACCATTCTGCGCGACGGGCGCTTTCAGGCCGAAGCGCCGGTCAGCAGCATCGATGTGCCGTGGATCGTGCGTGAGATGCTGGGCAGTGAACCGGTCACCACCTTCCTGCCGGAAGCGCGTGAGTTTGGCGCGCCGGTGCTGGAGGCGCAGCACATTACCTGCGTCAGCCCCAATGGCAATACCCTGGTGGATGACGTCAGTTTTCAGGTGCGGGCCGGGGAAATTGTCGGGATTTACGGGCTGATGGGCGCAGGCCGCACCGAGCTGTTTGAGTGTCTGCTTGGCAGTCAGCGCCACTATCTGGGCAAGCTGTGGCTCGACAGCAAACCGCTGCCGACCCGTCTGCCCACCGCTGACCGTATCCGCATGGGCATGAGTCTGGTGCCGGAAGATCGCAAACGCGCCGGGATTTTCCCGGTGTCATCGGTCGCCAGTAATCTCACCATCGCCAGCCTGTGGCGGCGTCTGTCGCATCGCTTTGCCATTGCCCATCAGGCGGAGCAGCAGGCGGTAAGCCAGACGGTGGGCAACCTGGCGATCAAAATCTCCTCGCCGGACGTGGCCATTAGCGCGCTGAGTGGTGGCAACCAGCAGAAAGTGGTGATTGGCCGCGCGCTGCTGACCAATCCGCGTCTGCTGCTGCTGGATGAGCCGAGTCGCGGCATTGATGTCGGTGCAAAAGCAGAGGTATTTCGCATGATGGTGGCGCTGTCGCAGCAGGGCATTGCAGTACTGTTCTCCACCTCGGACCTGAAAGAGATTATGGCGGTAGCCGATCGCATCCTGGTGATGTCGGGCGGCAAACTTACGGCTGATCTTCCCCGCGACCAGGCGGAAGAGGCAGCGCTGGTGAAAGCAAGTGCGCAGGGGTTCTGAGCATGAAAAGCAATGACAGCGTCGCGCTGACCACACTTCCGGCTAAGGCGTTCAGTTCACGTGAAAGCATTCTGCTGCTGCTTCTGAAGCTGCGCACTTTTATTGCGCTGATTCTGATCGTCGGCTTCTTCGCCATCACCGTGCCGGACTTTCTCGCCACCGGCAGCCTGGTGATCATGGTGAAACATATCGCCATCAACGCCTTTCTGGCGCTGGGCATCACCTTTGTCATTATCACGGCGGGAATTGACCTGTCGATTGGGGCGACGCTGGGACTGTGCGGCATGATCGCCGGCTGGCTGATTACCAAAGGCATTGTGCTGCCGATGTTTGGCATCGCTATTTTTCCCAGCGTCTGGGTGATTGTGCCGGTGGTGCTGCTGATCGGCGCGCTGATTGGCGCGGGCAACGGCTGGATCATTACCCGCTACAACGTGGCCCCCTTTATCTGCACCCTCGGCACCATGTACATCCTGCGCGGCGCGGCGATGCTTACCTCCGGTGGCGAGACCTTTCCCGGTCTGCAGGGGAATCCGCTACTGGGCAATACCGGTTTCGATCGGATTGGTGCCGGAACCTTTCTCGGGCTGCCTTACGCCATCTGGATGATGGTGGTGCTGGCGCTGGTGATCGCCTACATCGCCCGTCGCCTGCCGTTTGGCCGTCAGGTCTATGCCATCGGAGACAATGAACGTGCCGCTGAACTGTCGGGTGTGAAAACCCGGCAGGTAAAAATTCTGGTCTACACCCTGTCAGGATTCTGCGCGGCGATTGCTGGCATCGTGGTCTCATCGCAACTGGTCGCCAGCCATCCGGCTAACGGCACCGCGTTTGAGATGAATGCCATTGCCGCCGTGGTGCTGGGTGGCACGTCGCTGGCGGGCGGACGCGGCACCATCCTCGGCACGCTGATTGGTGCGTTCGTCATCGGCTTTCTGGCGGATGGCCTGATCATGATGGGTGTCAGTGAATTCTGGCAGATGGTGATCAAAGGCATCGTGATTATCATCGCGGTGATCATCGACCAGACCCAGAGCCGGATGCAGCAGAAGGCGGCCGTGGTGGCTCAGAAAGCGTTAATCGAGGAGGGGACACCGGCAAAACCCTGACGGGGAAGTGCGTGAAACCTGACAGGAGGTGCCGCTGAGTGATTCATGGCAGCGGACGGCCTGCCCGGTTTAATGGGCAGAGTAGTGAACAAAGGGCAGTTTAGTTTATTAGCCCCTTTTTTCAGGCACAAAATTTTTTAACCGACGTGAATATATATTCATAACCGATTTAAAATTCAGAGGTAGTGTATGAATCCTTTCAATCTTCCGGTCGATGACCTTGAGCGCCGGGCGCGGGCAATCCGCCGCCGCATCATCCAGCTTAACGCGGGCAGCCCGGCAGGCGGTCATACCGGCGCTGACCTGTCACAGGTAGAGATCCTCACCGCGCTCTACTTCCGCATTCTGAACTGCGCCCCGGATCGTACAGACGACGATCAGCGTGACATCTATATCCAGTCCAAAGGGCATGCGGTGGGGGGCTATTACTGCGTGCTGGCGGAAGCGGGCTACTTCCCGACCGACTGGCTGGCAACCTATCAGCATGCCGACTCGCATCTGCCCGGCCATCCGGTACGGCAGAAAACGCCGGGCGTTGAGCTGAACACCGGCGCGCTGGGTCACGGCCTGCCGGTGGCGGTGGGCATCGCTATCGCGGCGAAAAAAGATAACAGCCCGCGCCGCATCTTTGTGGTGACCGGCGATGGTGAGCTAGCTGAAGGCAGCAACTGGGAGGCGGCGCTGGTGGCGGCGCATTACGGCCTCGACAACCTGATCATCATCAATGACAAAAACAAGCTGCAACTGGCGGGCGCGACCCGCGACATCATGAACACCGATCCGCTGCCGGAAAAATGGCGCGCCTTCGGGCTGGAGGTCACCGAATGCAACGGCAATGATATGGCGGCGGTGGTCGACACCATTGAAAACCTGCCGAAGAACGGCAAACCGCAGGTGATTGTGGCGCATACCGAGAAGGGATTTGGCGTCTCCTTTATCCAGAGCAAGGCGGAATGGCATCACCGGGTGCCGAAAGGCGAAGAGATCGCACTGGCACTGGAGGAACTGAAAGATGAGTAATGCACAACATTTAGCAAGCGTCATGGTCACGGCCTTTATCGACGCAGTGAATCGCGGTGTGGATCTGGTGCCGGTAGTAGCCGACTCCACGTCGACGGCCAAAATCGCCCCCTTTATCAAGGCGTTTCCCGACCGGCTGATTAACGTCGGCATCGCTGAGCAGACGCTGGTGGGCACGGCGGCCGGTCTGGCGCTGGGCGGCAAGGTCGCAGTGACCTGTAATGCTGCGCCGTTTCTGGTGTCACGCGCCAATGAGCAGGTAAAAGTCGACGTCTGCTACAACAACACCAACGTCAAACTGTTCGGGCTGAATGCCGGGACCAGCTATGGCCCGTTAGCCAGTACCCATCACAGCATTGATGACATTGCGGTGATGCGCGGTTTCGGCAACATCGAGATCTATGCGCCTTCCTGTCCGCTGGAGTGCCGTCAGATCATCGATTACGCCCTTGAGCATGTCGGGCCGGTCTATATCCGTCTGGATGGCAAAGATCTGCCGCAGCTGCACGCGGAAAGCTACCAGTTCAGGCCGGGCGCGATCGACCTGCTGCGTGAAGGCAGCGACATCGCACTGGTGGCGATGGGCTCAACGGTTCACGAGGTGGTTCACGCTGCTGAGCAACTGGCTGAGCAGGGCATTTCAGCCGGTGTGATCGCGGTTCCATCGATTCGACCTTGTGATACCCAACAGCTGCGCAACCTGTTAAATCACTACCCAGCGGTGATTACCGTAGAAGAGCATAACGTTAATGGCGGTGTCGGCAGCCTGGTGGCCGAAGTGCTGGCGGAAGGCGGCTGCGGCATCCCGCTGTTGCGGCTCGGCATTGCTGATGGGGAATATGCAATTGCCGGCGATCGCGCCTCTACCCGCGCCCATCATGGCATTGATGCCAGTAGCGTGGTGAACAGTGCAGCGCGCATCTGCGCAGGAGCATAAACATGGTGGGACCCCTGATTCTGGCGATCGACGAAGGCACTACCAATGCTAAAGCGATTGCGGTTGATCGCGATGGCCGCGTGGTGGCACGCGGCAGCCAGAGCTTAACCCTGCAACACCCGCAGCCGGGACTGGCTGAGCAGGACCCTGTGGCGATCTGGCAGGCGGTAAAAGAGGCCATTACCCATTGCCTGGCAGCCTGTGGTGGCGCGCCTGTCGCGGCAGTGGCGATCAGTAATCAGCGCGAGTCGGTACTGATCTGGCAGCGGCGTGACGGCAAGCCGCTGACGCCGCTGGTGAGCTGGCAGGATCGACGATCCGAGTCACTCTGTCGCGACCTGCGTCAGGCGGGCAAAGCACCTCGCATCACCGGTTTGACCGGCCTGGCCGTTGACCCGATGTTTCCGGCCGCCAAGCTGACCGGGATGCTGGCCGCCATTCCCGACGGCGCGGCGCGGGCGGCGGCGGGTGAGCTCTGTATCGGCACGGTCGACAGCTGGCTAAGCTGGCAGCTCAGCGCGGGCGAGGTATTTATTACCGATCATGCTAACGCCTCCCGTACTCAACTCTACAGCCTGCATCTTAATGACTGGGACGACGAGCTGCTGACGTTGTTTCAGCTGCCGCGCGCCGCGCTGCCGCGCATCACCGCCTCAGCCAGTGAACAGGGCGTGGTCGCGGTGAGTGATATTCCCGGCTTAGCGCCAGGCACGCCGATTCTGGCGCGCATCGGCGACTCTCATGCCGCCTTACAGGCGCAGCGGCGCGGCGAGTCTGAAGTGGTGAAAGCCACCTACGGCACCGGATCTTCACTGATGATGTCCATGGCGACGCCGCTGCTGACGGAAAATGGCCTCAGCACCACCGTAGCCTGGCACGACGGCACGCTGCGTTATGCCTTTGAAGGCAACATTACCCACACCGGTTCCGGTGCCGCCTGGCTGGGCAGAATGCTCGGCGTGCAGGAGCCGCGCGAGCTCACCGCGATGGCGCAGCGCTGCGACGATAATCAGGGCATCTATTTTGTCCCGGCGCTCTCTGGCCTGGGCGCGCCCTGGTGGGATCTGCAGGCGCGCGGCATGGTGTGCGGATTGACGGATGCCGCCACACCCGCCGTGCTGGCGCGGGTGGCGCTGGAGTCGATCGTCTGGCAAATCGCCGACGTCTTTTTTGCCATGGAGCAGGCCAGCGGCCAGCAGCTTCCGGCGCTCTGTGTGGATGGCAGCGCCACCGAAAATAGCTGGCTGATGCAGTTACAGGCGGATGTGTTACAGCGGCCGTTGCAGCGGGTGCCTACCGCCGAGGTCTCCGCGCTGGGCGCGGCACTGCTGGCAGGCAAAGTGCTGGGATGGTGGCAGCAGGGCAGTGATATGCAGGCGCTGCAGGGCGGCAGCGTCATCATGCCGCGTGAAGAGCACGCGCAGCGTATGCAGGAAAACTATAAAGGCTGGATTGACGCCGTTGCACGCTGTCGTTATCAGCCACATTAATCCTTATCCGGAGCAGAGCCATGTCAACACTTCCTCAGCAGTTAACCTTCGGCGTCATTATTGGCAACCGGGGTTTTTTTCCCAGCTATCTGGTGGGCGAGGCGCGCCAGCAGGCGGTCGCGCTGTTTGAAAAGATGAACATTAATACGGTGATGCTGGATGAGAACCAGACCAACCTGGGCGGCGTCGAGACGCGTCAGGAGGCGAAAACCTGTGCCGCGCTGTTTCGTCAGCACCGCGAAGCGATTCACGGCATTGTGGTGCTGCTGCCTAACTTTGGTGATGAAAAAGCCATCGCGGAAGCGCTGCGTCTCGCCGGGCTGAATGTGCCGGTGCTGGTGCAGGCCGAAGAGGACAATCTGGATAAAATGGGACTGGCGACCCGCCGCGACAGCTTCTGCGGCAAAATTTCACTCTGCAACAACCTGCGGCAATATGGCATCCCGTTTACGCTGACCCGTCAGCACGTCTGCGCCCTGAGCGGCGACGTGTTTATGCAGGATCTGCAGCGGTTCAGCCAGCTCTGTCGGGTGGTGAATGCTATGCGGCGGGTACGCGTCGGGGCGATTGGTGCCCGGCCCGCCGGATTCAACACCGTGCGCTACAGCGAAAAGCTGCTGGAGAAGATGGGCATCGCGGTGGAGACCCTGGATTTATCGGAGATCTTTACCCGCACCAACCGGCTGCGCGATGACGATATCCGCGTGGCAGAGAAGCGTGAAATCCTGGAGGCCAACGCTGATGCGCGCGGTATTCCGGGTGAAAAACTGGTGACTATGGCCAAACTGTTTGTGGTGATCAGCGAGTGGATCAGCGACAACGATATCGATACCACCGCCATTCAGTGCTGGACGTCGTTGCAGGAGAATCTGGGCATTAACGTCTGCTCAATCATGAGTGTGATGTCGGGCCAGCTGATGCCCAGCGCCTGCGAAGTGGATGTGATGGGGGCGCTGTCGATGTATGCGCTCGCCAGTTGCTCGCTGAACCCCGCCTCGCTGGCAGACTGGAACAACAACTTTGGCGACGAGCGGGACAAATGTGTGCTGTTTCACTGCGGTAATTTCGCCAGCGCCAGCCTGGAGTCAGCGACCATGGGCACGGCGGATATCATCGGCACCACCGTGGGCAAAGAGAACACCTGTGGCGCAGTGCATGGCCGCATGAAGCAGGGCGATCTGACCTATTTCCGCCTCTCTACCGACGACTTCAGCGGCGAAATCAAAGCCTATGTGGGAGAGGGAATGTCGGTCACCGATCCGCTGGACACGGTAGGTTGCCGTGCGGTGATCCAGGTGCCGCAGCTGGAGACACTGCTGGCGTGGATCTGCCGTAACGGCTTTGAGCATCATGTGGCGATGAACCATTCTGCCACGGCTGGTGTGCTGCAGGAAGCGTTCAGTGAGTATCTCGGCGTGAGCTGCTACCGGCATCAGTAAGCGGTAAGGCGGAACGGCTGAATGCAAGGGATGAAGCAGCCGGTGCGGTCACGATTCCGCCCGCACCGGCTTGTATGCGCGCCACGCCTGAAAAGAAAGGCGGGCACTGGTTTAGCGCGCCATTCTGCGCACCTCGTCATCATCATTCTGTACCGCAACCAGATCCACCGGTGGCAGATTGCCGCCGCTGAACTCCACCTGACGAATCGGGAAGGCGAAGCGGATATTTCGCTCTTCCAGTGCTGCCATCAGTTGCAGGTTAATCTCCTGCTGTATATCCATGTACTTATTGTAATCCGCATCCAGCACAAAATAGACCACTTCGAAGGTCAGTTTTGAATCCTCAAAGGCCAGGAAGTGGGCGCGGTCAAAACGGGTGGTCTCAACGCCCTGGATAATCTCTTTCACCAGCGGGCTGATCTCCCGGACCTGCTCTGACGGCGTGGCATAGCTGATACCAAACTTAAAGACGATGCGGCGCTGCTGCATGCGCTTATAGTTGTGGATCGTCTGCTGCAACAGAATGGTATTTGAGCAGACAATCTGCTCGCCACTCAGGCTGCGCAGTCGGGTGGTTTTCAGGCCGATATGCTCAATGGAACCGGCAATGTCACCAAAGACAATAAAATCGCCATGCTCAAACGGCTTATCAAAGCCTATTGCCAGCGAAGCAAACACATCGCTCAGTACGGTCTGAATCGCCAGCGCAATCGCAATACCTCCGACTCCCAGGCTGGCGACCAGTGCGGTAATGTTGATGCCCATGTTCGACAGAATGGCCAGGAACATCATGATCCAGACCACCACCCGCAGCAGAATCCCGAGGATCACCGTAGTGACCGGGTTGCGCACGTGCAGCGGGTCACGCAGCAGACTTTTCAGCCATAGCCGGATGCCACAGTCGAGCCACAGAGCGAGCTGCACAATCAGCGCCAGGAACCAGCCGTGCGCGATGGTTACACTCCACGACGCGGGCAGATCGACAAACTTCAGGGCAATCAGCAGCGAAAAGATCAGCAGCAGGGTCTGGCTGGTACTGCGCAATATCTCCACCAGAATCGCAGTGGCGCGAACATGACGATGTTCGCTGTAAAGGGCAATCCGGTTGGAGATAAAGCGAATCAGAGTACGTAATATCCAGTAAATCACCAGCGTGGACACCACCACGATGGCGCTGTTTAGCCAGAGTTCCTGATTAAAAAAGAGGGAGTGAAAACGACGTGAAGAGAGCCAGTTTTCCATTGGGGAGGGTCTCCTTGCTGGGTTCCGGTTTAAAAGAAAACAAGCAAGAAGCATAGCCTGGATGCGGCCCACCTGTGTGGCGCATCCGTAAAGCGGTTACTGGAATCGGGTCGATTTATCGCGCGCCAGGCGCTCAAGGGCAAAAATAATCTGCTGAAGCTGCCGCTCCTGCGCCGGGTTCAGCGTGGCAAAACGAAAGCTCAGTCGCGGTGTGATGCGGGTTTCATTTTTGCCGGTCACCACGCTGCGCTCGCCAATGCTCAGCAGCTTTACCGGCACGTCAAAATGGCCATACTCGCCCAGCTCGACCCGGAACGGGTTGAAACTGTCACCGTCCTGCAACCCGTCCGGCAGCGCTTCATCGACCAGCACGCCGATACCGCCCAGCGACAGATCCTGCAGACGCAGGCGCGTTTTCCTGCCATCGGGCCACACGGTATAGCACCAGAACTGCGGCTCCAGCGGAGCGCAGACCCGGAAAAACTCACGTCGCTGGATCTGCCACAGCAGGTCTGGCAGCGGCGCGCTGAAAGCGGGTAACCCTTCAAACTCCACGATTTCCAGCGCGGCGAGGCTGAATTCCACCTTAGCGCCGTAGGTTTCCGCAGTGATACTGAGATCGTCGCTGGTCAGGGCATAATCGTTATCCAGATTATTACTGCCGAGGTCAAACAGCATGCGATCTTCATCGGCAGCCAGCATCCGGCTGATAAACTGCCCACGCGGAAAGCGCACCAGTAATGGCGTCTGCAATCGCAGCAGATCTTTCATAACGCCAAGAACCGCCAGCGTGCCACGTTTTAGATATTGTTCCTGGTCGGCTTCTTTCACGTCCTGCTCCACAAGGGGGGTTACTTTATTGATGCGGTTTTTTTGCCTCGTCTCGGTTATCGGCGCGGCAAAAAAAAGCTTTAGCATGCTATTCATCAATAATAACTGTGAGCAGGCAGGCATTTTTTGAAAAGCTGGTTATACTTATCGCGGTAAACCGCTTGATTAATCAGGCGTTCACGATTTAATCAAAAAAGGAAGGAGCAACAGATGGGTATTATTTCCTGGGTCGTCTTTGGCTTAATCGCGGGTATTCTGGCGAAGTGGATTATGCCGGGTAAAGACGGTGGCGGTTTCATTCTGACTATCGTTCTGGGTATTATCGGTGCAGTAGTGGGTGGCTGGATCAGTACGCTGTTTGGCTTCGGCCGCGTCGATGGGTTTAACTTCGGAAGTTTCGTGGTCGCTGTTATCGGTGCCATCGTGGTGCTGTTCATCTACCGCAAAGTACGCAGTTGACCGTAAAGGTTTAAACGAAAAAGGGGACGAAGCGATTCGTCCCCTTTTTTTATCTCTTATTTTGCTATCAGAAGTCGTAACCGACTGTCGCCATCACGCTGCGTTCTGCGCCCCAGTAGCAGAAGCCCGTACCGTAACAGCCCGCTACATAGGTGCGGTCGGTCAGATTATTGGCGTTGACCTGCACCCAGGCACCTTTCAGGCTGCTGTTCCAGACGCCGAGATCGGCCCGCACTGACGCATCAAACAGCGTCACCGACGGCACACGGGTGGTGTTTTCATTGTCCGCCCACTGTTTGCCGATGTAACGCACGCCCGCACCCGCACTCAGACCGTAATCAAACTGATAGTGACCCCAGAGTGCAGCCATGCTGTTGGGTGTGACATATGGCGTATGTCCGTCGTTGCCATCCACCGACTCTTTAAAGCGCAGATGATTCAGCGTATAGCTCGCCACGGTGCTCAGACGCGGGGTTAACTGATTACGCGCTTCCAGCTCAATGCCCTGTGAATGCACTTTGCCCGAAGGGGTAAAGAACGGCGTCGGTGCTTCCCGGTTCGCCACATCTTTCTGCGTCAGGTCATAGACCGCAACGCTATAGAGATCGCGGGTGCCGACCGGCTGATATTTCACCCCGGCTTCATACTGCTCCGCGGTGGTGGGCTTCAGCAGGTTATTGTTGGAATCGGTGAGCGCGGTCGGGGTAATTGCCTGGCTCCAGCTCACATAAGGCGAGATGCCGTTGTCGAAGGCATAGAGCAGCGCAGCGCGGCCGCTGATGTGATCATCCTGACGACGCTCATTGCCGCTGTTATTGGCGACGATGCGGTCATAACGACCGGAGAGATCCAGATGCCAGCGATCCAGCTTCATCTCATCCTGCAGATAGAGGCCGGTCTGATAGTAGCGACGGGTTTTATCTGCCCAGGTGTAATCCGGCATGTCGCCTACCTGCTCGCCGGTCAGGGCATTGAGCTGACTGGCTGAACCGCCCGCCGCGTTGATCTCATTTTTGTAACGATGATACTCGGCACCCAGGGTGACGCGGTGCTCCAGTTCACCGGTGTCGAACTCCGCCTGTAAGCGGTTATCGGTGGACCAGGCAGAGAGCGACGAGCGCTCACCGGAGTAAGAACGGTTCAGCAGGTCGGGATTATTTTCATCCCAGCCAACCTGATAGACCTGATCGAGATCGACATTCGAGTGGCTGTAGCTGCCGGTCGAGTAAAATGACCAGACGTCGTTGAAGCGATGGGCGAAATCGAAGCTGTAGATCTGCTCGCGACGCTTGAACTGATCGAGATCGCTGTTGCCCTCATAAAAGCCGTTGCTCAGCTTGTAGCCGTTGTGTTCGGTGAGGCTGCCGTCACCCGGTACCGAACCGTGATAACCGCCCGACGGATCCTTCTGCAGATAGGCTTTCAGGATTAGATGTGTATCTTCGTCCGGCTGCCACATCAGCTGCGGCATCAGTGCATATTTCTCTTCGCGGGTGTGATCGTACTGGGTATCGCTGTTGCGGGTCACGCCGGTCAGGCGAAACGCCCACTGATCGTTGATGGCATTGGTATAGTCAAACATCGTGCCGGTGGTGGCGTTGCTGCCCGCCTGCAACTGGATGTGACCCTCTTCGCTGAACTGAGGACGCTTGGTGACCATGTTCACCAGTCCGCCCGGCACCGTCTGACCATAGAGCGCAGAAGAGGGGCCTTTGATCACGTCGATGCGCTCAAGGAAGGCGTTATCGACCTGCAATACATTGTAACTGCCACCGTCGCTCATCAGTCGCATGCCGTCGAGGAAGGTATTATCGGTATCGCCGCCATGGAAGCCGCGTAGCGAAATAGTGTCGTAACGCGTCGCGGCACCCCCAAAGTTGGTGAAGACGCCGGAACTATAGCCCAGCGCCTGATTCAGGGTCAGCGCGCCCTGATCCTGCATCTGCTGACGGGTGACCACGGAAATCGATTGCGGCGTGGTGATGAGCGGACGATCGCTTTTGGTTGCGCCCTGGCTGGTCGTCGCCAGATAGCCCTGGGTCGGCGAGGTCGAATCTTCCTGCGGTTGCGCGGTTACCACCATATCGGCAGCATAACTCAGAGCAGGCGCGGTCAGCGCCAGGGTGCATAGGGGAACATAACCTTTCAGCGACAATGACAGTTTCATCAAAATTCCTTTCTTGGCAAAGGTTCAGGCAGGTGAATAAAAGCTTTGATAGGCAATCTCATTATCATAATGAGAATTATTACCTTTTGTAAATTGGCTGCAATTTTGCCTGTTGATGAAAGAAGGTCAAGTAAAATTCGCGGAAATGAAGTGGGGATACCCCCGGCAAGGCCAGAGGTATCCAGAGTGGATTAAGGTTGTGAGGCAGACGCCTGCGGAATATCGTGGGCGCTGTTACAGGTTTTATCTTTCGGGCAGTACTTATCCAGCAGTTTCAGCGTGACGCCGTTGGTCCAGCCGAAGCCATCCTGCAGCGGATATTCACCGCCACCGCCGCCGCCGAGATTTTTGCCATCAACGACATATTTCTCCACCAGCTTATGCTCACGGTCATAGGTGTTCTGAACGTTTTGCAGGAAGCGTAATCCCACCTCTTTCGCCAGTTTTGGCTGGTTGTAGTGCTCCAGACCTTCCACAGCAACCCACTGCAGCGGTGCCCAGCCATTGGGTGCATCCCACTGCTGACCGTTGTTCACGGTGGTGGTCACCAGACCACCAGGTTTCAGCAGCTGTTTTTCTACCGCGCTGGCGGTGCTTTCAGCCTGCTTATCGCTGGCGACCTGCAGATAGAGCGGGAACAGCGCGGCAGCAGTCAGCTGAGGATGGACCTGCTTTTTCTGCCAGTCATAATCGGCGTACCAGTTCTGTTTGCTGTCCCACAGATAGCGGTTGATCGCCGCCTGGCGCTTCTCCGCGCGATCGGCAAACTGCTTCGCCAGATCGCTCTGCTTGTTCATCTGATAGCCTTTCGACAGGGTCTGCTCCAGATGGAACAGCAGGCTGTTGAGGTCAACCGGGGCCAGCTGCGTGGTACGAATTGTCGACAGGTTATGCGCGTCGGTAAACCAGCGCGAACTGAAATCCCAGCCCGACGCCGCACCGGAACGCAGCTCACGGTAGAGTTCGGCTTTATTCCTCTGCGGCGCTTTCTGGGCGGTGGCAATGTCATCCATCCAGGATTCTGTACGTGGCACGTCGCGCGCATCCCAGTAGCGGTTGAGCAGGCTGCCGTCCGCCAGCTTAATCACGCGCTTGCTGGCTGCGCCCGCCGCGACTTTATCGCTGTCTGCCATCCAGTAGTCATACTCTTTCTGCAGCTGCGGCAGATAACGGGTATAGGCTTTGCCGTTATCGTGCGTCGCCAGCAGATCGACCATCAGGCTGAAGAACGGCGGCTGTGACCGGCTCAGATAGTAGCTGCGGTTGCCGTTGGGAATGTGGCCATAGCGGTCGAGCAGCGAGGCGAAGTTATCCACCATATCCTGCACTTTATCCCAGTGCCCGCTCTCGGCCAGCCCCAGCATGGTGAAGTAGCTGTCCCAGTAATAGACTTCGCGGAAGCGCCCGCCTGGCACCACATAGGGTTTGGGCAACGGCAGCAGCGAGTCATACTGACCGGCGCTGCTGGTGGTGCGCGTCAGCACCGGCCACAGGCCATCAATGTGGTCACGCAGGTTTTGTCCGGCTGGCGGCACATATTTGTCACCGGCCGCGGGCAGGGTAAAGTTGGCATCCACAAAACGCTTAAGATCGAAATTGCGCTGTTTCTTCTGCATCTGCCAGTCGGCAAGAATTGAGGCGGGATCGAATTTCGGCACCGCATCCGCAAAGGTCTTTTGATCGGGATAGAACTTCGCCTGTTGCACGGCATTAAACAGCGGTCCTAAACGAACGTCAGGCGGCTGCGGCTGATTATTCAGCATGCGACTGTTGTCGTCGGCCTGGGCAGTGAAGGCGGGTACGCTCAGCAGCAACGTGAGCAGAAAGGGCGCATAACGCTGACGCCGTGGAGCGGCGTTTACCTCAATTTTTGTCATCGGTTTTTCTCCTTGTCCGAAACGCGGCCGCGCGTAACGCATTGACCACAGGACCAACTTTAGACCTTATCTGACCACTTCACCCTGAAGCGAGCCGGAAATGTGAAGCCACGGGAATTATTTTTATGGAAAAAACCGCTTTATTACGCTGGTTTTTTCTTGCTCTCACCACGCTTTTCCCTGACGCTGAAAGAAAAAAAGGAGAGCAGGATGGAGATCATCTGGTATCACCCGTCGCAGTCTGCAGCGGCCTGGATTAACGGTTTACAACAGCGTCTGCCCCAGGCGCGGGTGCGTGCCTGGCAGCCAGGCGATAAGGGTCCGGCTGATTACGCGCTGGTCCGTTCGCCCCCCACAGAAATGCTGCAGGGACGCGCCACCCTGCGCGGCGTCTTTGCGCTGGGGGCAGGCGTGGACGAGATTCTGAAACAGCTGCAGCAGAACCCTGAGATGCTGCCCGACAGCGTGCCACTGTACCGGCTGGAAGATACCGGCATGGCGCGGCAGATGCAGGAGTATGCGGTTCACAACGTACTGAGCTGGTTCCGCCGTTTTGACGACTACCGTCTCCAGCAGCAGCAACAGTGCTGGCAGCCACTGCCCGCTTACACGCGTGAAAACTTTACTATCGGCATCCTGGGGGCGGGCGTGCTGGGCCAGAGTGTGGCGGAAAGCCTTAAACCCTGGGGATTCCCGTTACGCGTCTGGAGCCGCTCGCCCAAAGCGATCGATGGCGTGACCAGCTTTGCCGGTCGCGATGCATTGCCTGCCTTTCTGCAGGAGACGCGGGTGGTGATCAACCTGCTGCCGAGCACGCAAGAAACCATTAATCTTATCGACCACCACTTTTTACAGCAGCTGCCGCACGGCGCTTTCTTCCTCAACATCGCGCGTGGCGCGCAGGTGGTGGAAGAAGATCTGCTGGCCGCGCTCAATAGCGGGCAGCTGAAAGCGGCGGCGCTGGATGTCTTTCAGGTTGAACCGCTGCCCGAAGCGCATCCGCTCTGGTCACATCCGCGCGTCACGATCACGCCCCATAATGCGGCGGTAACCTTGATCGACGAAGCTATCGGCTACATCGCTCGCGCCATCACCCAGGACCAGGCAGGCGAGCCGCCGCAGGGCAGGGTGGATCGTCAGCGCGGCTATTAATGAACCGGCCCCGTCAGGGGCAATCAGCAGGAGAAGAGGATGTATCCGGTAGATCTGCATATGCACACCATCGCCAGCACGCATGCTTACAGCACGCTGCACGACTACGTGACTCAGGCGAAGCAAACCGGCATGAAACTGTTTGCTATTACCGATCACGGCCCCGACATGGCCGACGCGCCGCACTACTGGCACTTCATTAATATGCGCGTCTGGCCGCGCGTGATCGATGGCGTGGGTATTCTGCGCGGTATCGAAGCCAATATTAAAAATCAGCAGGGCGAAATCGACTGTTCCGGCCCGATGCTCGATGCGCTGGATTTGATCGTCGCCGGTTTTCACGAGCCGGTTTATGCGCCGCGCGACCGGAAACATCACACGGATGCGATGATCGCTGCGATGGCGGGCGGGCTGGTCCATATCATCAGTCATCCAGGCAACCCGAAATTCCCGGTCGATATCCCGGCTATCGCCGAGGCAGCCGCGTACTACGATGTGGCGCTGGAGCTGAACAACTCCTCCTTTACCCATTCGCGTCCGGGCAGTGAACCGAACTGCCGGGCTATCGCCGCCGCCGTGCGCGATGCCGGTGGACGGCTGGCATTTGGCTCCGATTCCCACACCGCGTTTACGCTGGGTCACTTCGATCACTGCCTGCGCATCGCCCGCGAGGTGGATTTTCCTGAGGATCGGGTGTTAAATGTCACGCCGCGTCGCCTGCTCGACTTTCTGGAGCTGCGCAGCGGCAAACATATTGCTGAACTGGCTGACTTTTAGCGCCATGCCAGGTAAGCAACACGCTCACCATGATGAAAATCCCCGCTTTTATCTGCGGGGATATAATGACTGAGGCGAGTATTTTACCGTAACGTGTTCTCTTATCAGCCCGGAAAGGGCGTGTGGCAAGACCTGAAGCTTAAAGCTGAGAGAGCACTTAATAACTGAAAAATGGTCTCAATCGTTCGGGTTAGCAATGTCAACGGGGCGGTTCGTCCGGGCGGGTAATGGCGTAAACTTTAAGTTCTACTCTGCTCTTTATTGATCGCGTTAGATTAAAGCGTAGAATTACCACGCCTGGTAACGCGCTTTACTAATTTAATAGTTAACCATGCTAATAGCAAAGCTGAAATTATTATTGCTATGAATAATGCATTCGCTGTTGAAGGGAAAATTTGAAATGGATTTACGATTTCACCGAGCTTCATGTAAGCATCTTCCGAAAGGGTTCTGAAGATGATTTCCGGGATCACTATAAGATAAAATAGAGTAAATACGGTGTATAAAGCCAGCCACTTGATCCTTTTCATAAGCCATTCTCTTTGCATACCTTTCACTTCAGTATACAATCGTTGCATAAGGAATTCTACACAAAGGGATGAGTATGAGCATGTCTTATCTTAAGATTAAACTTCAGGCAGAGCGAACCATTGCGCTTAACTTTGAGAAGGCACTTGCTGAGTTACATCAAACAATGCTTGATACAGGAAGGGGGATTGTGTCTGGCGCTCAACGTGCAAGCGGCTATGGTTCATGCTTTTTTGATGACTACAAGGATGTTTGTAATCAACTTAAGCAGGAAGATTTGCGATACCTGAAGCAACTCAGAATGCTGTTTACCCGGCAGGACGTGGTTTTAGAGATGGTAGAAATATACTTCAGAAAAAAACTGAGCCGTATTGGTGATACAGGCATCCAGAACATACAGAGACTGTTAGCTGAAAAAGCGTCTGATTATGCTTCTGGTAAATTCTCTAAACTTGCTATAGCACAGTTAATCGCGCTCGTTATTACACAATCCCGGGATTTCAAACAGTCACATATTAATGTAATTAATGCTACAAGTTCGTATGCCGTAACCGCTTTTAAATTTTATGGTAAGTTTGAGATTGCCACAAAAGCAGCAAGAAAATTACGCTTCGATGATGCGGAGTATTACTTCGACTTATATAATGCTAATTTAGAAATGTTCTATTATTTGATTGAGCCGGAAATGTCTAAAATAATCTATTTGAAAAATTCAGGTTCCACTAGCGAAGAGCAGATTTTAAATCTACTAAACAAGATTTTAATAAAATGAAGGCGATCCTTCGCTGGCTATATGCCTGGGTAAGTCAATCCTTCTTTGGACTTATACCACCAGCGGCCGGTCTGGTCGGGGCCATTTTTTTTGTAAGCGTTTTTCCTACATATGGTCTGCTGTTCGCTTTTCTATGGATCCTTTTAATTATTTATTTTTGTGGAAAATATTTTCGCTATTACTAGTGGAGGTAAGCCCCCGTAGGAAAAGTGCTTTTTATTTTATTCTATTTTTTTATGAAAATTTACGAGTTTGATTAGCCTGTTATTGCATATCTTCATTCCGCCTGGCTAATAGTTCATCAGAATCAGAAGTTGCTGGATGATGTATTCTGAAGTTTTCTATGCAAAATTAACCAGTTGCTTTAAGATTTTTTCTGAAGTATGAACTCACTTTCTGGCTGAGATAGCCAGGTGTAAGGGTGGATTACTCAGAGTCCCGGTCATCGCCGTTGTTAAGACCGCCGATGCCGGTGGACGGCTGGCATTTGGCTCCGATTCCCATACGGCGTTTACGCTCGGAAATTTTGAACATTGCCTGCGCATCGCCCGCGAGGTGGATTTTCCTGAGGATCGGGTGTTAAATGTCACGCCGCGTCGCCTGCTCGACTTTCTGGAGCAGCGCAGCGGCAAACATATTGCTGAACTGGCTGACTTTTAATTTACTTGCCTCAAGGAAATCTGACTCATGAATGAGTTTTCCATTCTGTGCCGCGTGATCGGCTCACTGTTTAATCGTCAGCCGCAGGATCCGCTGCTGGTACCGCTGTTTACGCTGCTGCGTGAAGGCAAACTGCAGTCGCAGTGGCCGCTGGAGCAGGATGAGCTGCTGACCCGTCTGCAACAGAACAGCGATCCCCAGGCGCTGGCCGCCGATTACAACGCGCTGTTTGTTGGCAGCGATTGCAACGTGCCGCCGTACGCCTCACAGTGGCCGCAAGGCAAAACGGAGCCAGAAGTGCGTGCATTCCTGACCTCACGCGGAATGCCGCTGAGCGATGCGCCTGCTGATCATTTTGGTGTGCTGATGCTGGCTGCGTCATGGCTGGAAGATCAGTCAGCGGAAGATGAGAGCGCGGCGCAGATGGCGCTGTTTGAAGAGTATCTGCTGCCGTGGTGCGGTGCTTTCCTGGGTAAAGTGGAAGCGCACGCGACCACGGCCTTTTATCGTACTCTTGCCATGCTGAGCCGCGAAGCGATCCAGGCGATGTACAACGAGCTGCTGGATAGCAGCGAAGAGACGCCTGACGCCTGATTCACCACGTCGCCGGGTGCGTACCCGGCGCACAGTGCTGAATCATCTTTCTCAATGGGTTCTGGGGGGGATTCTCTGGATACGGCGTGCTTTTTTTCGGGCACCTGAACCCTCTCAATCGGCTTACAGGATTAACTGCCCGGGTCGGCAGCCATACAGTTTTGCGAGACGTTCACGCGTCTTTTTCTGCGGCTTACTTTCAATACGCTCCAGTTGAGAGATCGCACTTTGCGTGGTCCCCAACTGCTGAGCCACATCATGCTGGCTAAGCCCCCGCCAGATGCGCCAGGCCGCCTGGAGACTCACTTCCTGCTCAATCATGATCCCTGCAACGTCGTGCGGGATCGTCTCATCGTCGTGCTCGTCAGCCTCCACAGGAATAGTCTCCCATTCGCCATCGCTGGCCGAGAGCAGCCTTTCATATTCCGCCACCGGCAAGACCACAAACTGGGGTTTGCCTGCTTCATCATAGATGTACTGTTTTGACATAGTTTATCCGGGTAATTGTGTGTCGCAGCAGAGGTCGTGAGTGCGTAAGGCTATGCCGGAACTGCATAGTATTGAGTAAGTGACCGGAGTTCATGAATTATGGCGAATGATAAGGTTATTATCTAATGCTATCAAATGAGTTTTCTAATCATCTAATGATGCCAGTAAGCGAGGGGAAATGGTGATGCGGGTTTAGACAGACGCGCTAACAGCTTACATCCACGCCGTGATGCTCATCCCTGAGACATAAAATGTTCCGGTTCGGATTAAACAGACGCGAGCCGCATCCGCTTCACCACGTCGCCGGGTGCGTACCCGGCGCACAGCCTGGCGTCGAACAGAGCTGTGGGGTGCCGGGCAGCCAGACGGCCGCTTGCAGCCTCACTCCAAACCCCCACGGCGTTAATTCGTAACAGGGCAGGTTATCCTTAACCTGCGGCGCAATGCCGGAGCCTGTGCGCTGATCGGTGGGATGCTGCTGCAACAGCCACGCGGTGCGCGCCAGCGACAGCCGGACCTGGCTGCCGTGGCCCTCAGTAATGCGTCGCCGTAATCCCTCCAGCACCGCCGCCGCCAGCAGATAGCCGCTGGCATGATCCAGCGCCTGCACCGGCAGCGGGACCGGTTTATCGCTCTGCTGCCACTGCATGCCTCTTTCAGCAATGCCGCACCCCATCTGCACCAGACTGTCAAAACCCCGGCGATTGCGCCACGGACCCTGCCAGCCCCAGGCATTCAGGCCGGCATCAACCAGACCGGGTGAGAGTGACTGAAGGGTCTCCGCGTCAAACCCGAGCCGTTCCAGCGCATCTGCCCGATAGCCATGCACCAGCACGTCCGCTTCACGCAGCAGGTGGATAAACTGCTCGCGATCGGCGGTCTGAGTCAGATCCAGCACCGCTCGTCGCTTGCCGCAGCTCATCTCTTCATCCAGCGTCGGCTCCTGCCAGCCGGGCGGATCGATGCGCAGCACGCTGGCTCCCAGGCTGGCAAGAAAACGGGTAGCGACCGGCCCGGCAATAATCCGCGTCAGATCCAGTACTTTGATGCCCAGTAAAGGACGAGCTTCGGCCAGCGGCCACGCCGGCGCCGCTGCCTGTTGTGTGGTCTGCCAGCTAAATAGCGGTTCGCGCTGCACGGCCTGGCCCTGCGGATGCTGCTGCCAGGCGGCGGCACTGCGCATCTCTGCGGCACAGCCACCCGCATCAATAACGGCCTGCTCCAGTTCGCTGGCCTGCCACTGTTGCACCTGCTGCGCCAGTGCTGCGCGATCGGCGTGCGCGCCCAGCACCCGCTCCATCGCCAGCCGGTGATGTGCGGCGTTGGTGTGCAGACGGATCCAGCCATCCTGACTGCGATAGTCACCGGCAAACGCATCCCACATCGCGGGTGCCGCGCGATTCAGCGGATGGAAGCTCTGCTGAAACCAGCGTGACGCCAGCCGGACGTTAACGGTGACGGGCGGAGAGAGTTCAGGGCGGGATGTGGCGATAAGCGCAGCAGCAGCCTGCGTTGCCAGACCGATACTGGTGGCCGCCAGTTCACTGACGGCAAAGGCAGAAGAGAAGGTGGCGCGATCAACGAAGGCGGGGAGAGGCCAGGCGGCGTCGCGACCTCGCAATCCCTGCTGCATCTGCTGCCAGAGAGAGGCGGCAAGCGGTGAGTCCATGTTGTGCTTCCTGAGAGAAGTGATTTCTCAAGCATAGCACGCGGGATTAACGCCGCCGCAGGCGCGGGAAGCGGGCATGCATCCGCAGGCTACGCAGGTTGATTACGGCAATAGCGGTACCAAGGATTACCAGCGACGCACCGATAATCTTGAAGCTGTTAAGGCTGTCGCCCAGCACCACAATCCCCATCAGCACGGATAATACCGGCGTCAGCAGTGAGTAGGGCATGATCAGGTTGACGTTATATTTCTTCAGCAGCATATACCACAGTGTATAGGCGACAATTGACGAGGCGATAGCGCTGTAAAGAATGGCAAACCAGCCGTGCCAGCCCGCATTTTGCAGGGCGTAGAGCTGATGTGATTCCATCAACAGACTGGATGCGCCGACGACAGGAATGGCCAGAAACGCAATCCAGCCGGTCATGGTCAGCGGTTTAATCGGCGGTGACTTTTTCACAATCAGGTTGCTGACAGCCCAGCCGGTGGCGCTGCACAACAACAGACAAAGCACCCACCACGACGGAATCGTCGGGCTGCCGGAGAGCACGACAACGCCGCTCAGCGAGATCATAATGCCCATCAGCTGCACCAGCTTCAGCTTCTCTTTCAGCACCACCATCGCCAGCAGCATGGCAATGGGTGTACCCAACTGAACCACAATTGCGCCGGTGCCGGCATCGGTATAGCGCAGGCCGACAAACAGCAGCGAAAAGTGCATAAAACCGAACGTGAAAGCCAGCAGCAACAGCCAGGGTAGCTGCTGACGGTTAATCCGGCAAAACGGTACCAGTACGATGGCGACGACCACAAAGCGCATAAACGTCAGGAAAAGTGGCGGAAGCTCCAGCAGGCCCCATTTCACCGCAACGTTGTTGAAGGCCCAGATTGAAACCACCATCAGAATCAGAAAAAAATGCCGCACAGCCACGATAATATCCTTTCGATGTTTTTTTGCTTAGCCCGCTAATGATGGCACGAACTGCGGCATTGCAGCCAATCGCAGGGAGAAATTTTCTGCGATTGCGGCGCAGCCTGATGAGACTTTCGGGCGCGTTGCTGGCAGACTGATTTGAAACGACTTCTTAAAGGAACTGATTCGGTATGACCTACACGTCCGCCTTACCCCTTGCGTTAATTCAGCTTGAAGTCCCACCCGCAAACGTCGTCTCAGAGATTGGTGAACAGCCGCGCTGGTTCATCGACGCGTTAAACCTGCAACCCGATGAATACCTGATTGTACGGCCCCATCTGGGCGAGGCGCTACCCGCTTTCGACCAGATTTCCGGGGCGATCCTCAGCGGTTCCTGGGCGATGGTCACCGATCACGCTGACTGGAGCGAACGCAGCGCCGTATGGATTCGCGCAGCCATGGATAACGGCTTGCCGTTGCTGGGGGTCTGCTACGGTCACCAGCTGATGGCCTATGCGCTGGGTGGCGAGGTGGCGGACAATCCCAATGGATGGGAACGCGGGCTGTTACCAATCAACTGTATGCCGGAGGCGCAGCGCGATCCGCTACTGAAGAAATTGCCACAGGACTTCAGCGTCTGGCTGTCACATCGCCAGTCGGTGATCAGCGCGCCACAACAGGCGCAGGTGCTGGCCGCCTCTGCGCGCGATGGCTGTCAGATTGTCCGTTATTCGCCGCAGGCGCTATCGGTGCAGTTTCATCCTGAATTTTCACGGCACATCATGAACGTTTGTATGCCCAAAGGCTGTGCAGAAGATGGGGCAAACGAGATGGAGGGGAAAGACTGGGCGCGTGAGTTGCTGGTGGCGTTCTGGCAACAAACGCGCCCTGCAATGGCGCAAGCTCAGGGTGCGTAGTGACGCGTGCAGCGATAGACCCAGGCGGGTGGCACGTTTTTCATCACCCGCTGGCGCTCCCAGGTGAAGTAGCGCGACAGGTCTGGCTGAGTCAGCGAGGTATACTGGAACTGTACAAAGACGCCGTTGGGCCCGAGCGCGTTATACACCGCACGCAGAATCGCCTCACGCAATTCAGTGGGTAATGAGAGCAGCGGCAGGCCTGAGAAGATCACGTCATATTCTCCGCTCAGGTACTCTGCTGAACAGGTGCGCACCGTCATGCGCGGATCGTTCAGCGCATTAAGCTTATCGGCCAGCGTGCTGCTGATCTCAAAGGCATCCAGCGTGGCATCGGGTGACATCTGCGCCAGTATCTGCCGCGTCAGTACACCGTCGCCCGCGCCGAGTTCGGCGATACGTAACTTTTCAGGCCATTCCACCGACGCAATCATGGTGCGGCACAGCGCCTCTGACGAGGGCGTAATGCTGCCCATCTTGCGCGGGTTGCGGATAAACTGATGCACGAAATTGGCTTTAGCGCGCATCAGGGTAAAAGCTGAAGCCAGCATGCTCATCTCCAGAATGAATTCATCCTCACGTTGACCCCTTTGTGCCGCACAAGTTTCTCTCTGACCAGCCTTTTGGGTAAAAGTCGGAATTATCTAAAGACGAAGCGTAAACACCCATTCCTTCGGGGCGGTCACAGTTTCCGGTTAACAGAACTGACAGGCTCTTGATGATGCTTCATGTTAATAATAAGTTTCATCATTGTTACATCAGTCACCTGTCAGGAGAATGATCATGCGTTATGCCGCCCCCGGAGAACAGGGTTCTCTGATTACCCTACAAAAGAATTATGGCAACTTCATTAATGGTGAATTCGTCGCGCCGGTGAACGGCAACTACTTCACCAATACCTCCCCGGTGAACGGCTCTGCGGCCGGTGAGTTTCCGCGCTCAGACGTTGCCGATGTTGATAACGCTGTGGCTGCTGCGGCAGCGGCGGCGGAAGCCTGGGGCAAGACCTCGCCGCAACAACGCTCGCTGCTGTTACTGAAAATCGCCGATCGGCTGGAACAGCATCTGGAGACGATGGCGGTCTATGAAACCTGGGATAACGGTAAACCGGTACGCGAAACCCTGGCGGCCGATATGCCGCTGGCCGTCGATCACTTCCGTTACTTTGCCGGTTGTGTCCGGGCGCAGGAGGGCAGTGCCGCCGAGATTGATGAGTTCACCGCCGCCTATCATTTCCATGAGCCGCTGGGCGTGGTAGCGCAGATCATTCCATGGAACTTTCCGCTATTAATGGCGGCGTGGAAACTGGCTCCGGCACTGGGCGCGGGTAACTGTGTGGTGCTGAAACCGGCTGAGCAGACCCCGCTGTCGATCACCGTTTTTGTCGATCTGATTAAAGATCTGCTGCCGCCGGGTGTGCTGAACGTGGTGCATGGGTTCGGCAAAGAGGCGGGTGAAGCGCTCGCCTCCCATTCCGGCATCGCCAAGGTAGCCTTCACCGGCTCTACCGCAACCGGCGGTCATATTCTGGAGCTGGCAGCAAAAAGCCTGATCCCCTCGACCGTTGAGCTGGGCGGTAAATCACCTAACATCTTCTTTGAAGATATCATGCAGGCGGAGGAGAGCTTTATAGAGAAAGCCGCCGAAGGCGTGGTGCTGGGCTTCCTGAATCAGGGCGAAGTCTGTACCTGTCCGTCGCGTGCGCTGGTACAGGAGTCGATCTACGAACCCTTTATGGCAGCGGTGATGAAGCGGGTAAAAACCATCAAACGTGGTGATCCGCTGGATACCGAAACCATGGTGGGCGCGCAGGCGTCGCAGCAGCAGTTTGATAAAATTCTCTCTTATCTTGAGGTTGCCCGACAGGAGGGCGCGGAAGTGCTGGTGGGCGGTGGCGTAGAGAAGCTGGATGACTCACTTAACAGCGGCTACTACATTCAGCCGACACTGCTGAAAGGCAACAACAGCATGCGCGTTTTCCAGGAGGAGATCTTTGGCCCGGTCATTGGTATCACCACCTTTAAAGATGAGGCGGAAGCAATCAGTATCGCCAACGACTCCATCTATGGGTTAGGTGCTGGCGTCTGGACCCGCGATATCAACCGTGCTTACCGTGTGGGCAGGGCGATTAAAGCCGGGCGCGTCTGGACCAACTGTTATCACCTCTATCCGGCGCACGCCGCCTTTGGCGGTTATAAGAAGTCGGGTATCGGGCGTGAGACTCACAAAATGATGCTGGATCACTATCAGCAGACTAAAAACCTGCTGGTCAGCTACAGTATCGAGCCGCTGGGCTTCTTCTAGTTCTGGCCCGCAACCTGCCAGGATAACCCTGCACTCTTCCCTCAGAACCACGCTACGGCGTGGTTTTTTTGCTCCACATAGCCAGGCATGCTGAGAAGCATCAGAAGCGTGGCGATAGCTGCAATGCCGATAAAGAACAATTAATCAGTCCTTTCTTAAAGCGACGCCGGGCCGTTTTGCGCTTCGCTTACCTCGCTTCACGACCACCTCATCCTCAGCCCTTTCTGAACCGTCCCATATTGAATCAACTTGCTGATTTGTAAGCATTATCTCACTGTTTTTTACGCTAAAAACTGCCACGTATTACGGTCACCTCGCCGTTAACCTTCATTATGGCCTGGTGAAACAGCGCCATTTTTTACATGAGTTTTTTTAATGCTGACTACAGGGGGATCTGGTTTCTGTGTAAGAATACTTCATAGTTGCTCATCTTGTTAAGAATAATCCTAAGCGAGTGATTAAAAGTAACACATATTTGCACTAAGTAAATTACTTAAACTTTACTTAAGTAAAATCTTATGAAAGTGGCCCGTTGAAATTTTGTCAATCTTCTGTAAACTCGCAGCTTATGTTTACAAAGGAATTGTGATTTTATACCTACGGGCAGGATATACCTGGCTCGTGCGGTAGCTATGAGCTTATACACATCTTGTAACTTACTGAATGTGATCGTAAAAACAGGAAAATCAGTCTATGCGCTGCGCTTTTTTCTTTTGTCAGCGAATAGCGTCACAAGTGTAAATCTGAGTCAATATGTCCGTTTTTCGGCCAGGGATGGCATAAGTAAAGCTTGGGTTTTGCCTGCCTCATCCAATCTGACGGAAAAAAATAGATCATGTTTCTGATCATTTATCGCCAGCTCAGATTTCTCCCTGCGCCCGTCCCGGTCGCCAGAGTTGCTTTTTAATAGTTAACGTTAGTTGATCTGTTAACGTGCCACGCCATGGCACTTTAACGCTATTTGCTTAAGGTTTTTCTTTTAGGCTGGCACTAAGTGGCGCTCTCTCAGCACCACATCCCCGATTTTCATTACTGACAACCGGCCTCTGGCCACTCTCCAGGATATGAATGGAACACAACATGAAAAAAATGGTGAAGCTCCGTATTGCGTTAGGCCTGATGTTTGTTTTTTCTGTCGCGGGTTGTAAAACGCCGCCAAAAATGACGGATGACACGCTGGTCACCAGCACCGTGGATGGCGTGGTGATCAGTCACCGTTATGCGGTTAAACCGCCTGCGCAGTTCAGCCCGGTCAATGAAACCTACCGTGCGCTCTATCCCGCTTCGGTGATGAGCCATCCGAGTTTTGGCGGCAAGGTGGTGGAGACGCTGAAAACCGGCGAAAGCTACACCGTGATTGGTCAGGTAGAGAACAACTGGCTGGCGCTGGGTGAACCCGCTCAGGCGTCAGCAGAACCTGAGCCGGGTAAAGCCAGCAGTGCCGTTAAAGAGTCAGCACCCTCCGCAGCGCCGCAGGCAACCGTTCAGCTGACCGGCTATGTGCCGTTTCGCGCCGTGGTGAAAAGCGAGCTTTACGATCAGACGATCAAGGCTGACCAGCCGAAGCGCCGGGTGCGCAGCAGCAAGAAGAAAACCTGTGTTGCGGTAAACGGTGACAGCACCGCCTGCCAGAACAGCACTAACGGAACCTGGATTATTAACTAATCGCACTAAGCAGGGAGGGCGGGATGATGACAACAACGCAATGGCGTGGGGCGCTGATAGTGCTGCTGACGTGGCTGATGACCGCGTGCAGCAGCACTCCACAGCCTGTTGCCTGGTACAACCTGGACGTTCAGGCGCAAAACCAGGTTAACGGCGGTGCGCCGCTGAAAATCCGGGTGGTATTACTGACCTCCGATGCGGAATTTATGTCGGCTGACTTCTACTCCCTGCAAAACCAGTCCGCTAGCGCGCTGGGAAATGCGCAACTCAATACGCAACAGTTCTTCCTGACTTCCACTCAGCCCCATAAAACGCTGCGGATTAAGAGTCTGCCCGAGGCGCGCTTCATCGGCATCATGGCGGAATATCAGGCGCTGGATGGCAAGGTCTGGCGACTGTCGCTGCCGGTTCCCGAAGGCGAATCACCCTCATTCTGGGCGTTCTGGAAGCGTGACGATGGTGAGCTGAATGCGCGCATCGTGGCGGGGATTAACGGCCTTCGCGTGGAAAAACAGTGATGTCTATGAACAGAGCCGAAAAGGTGGTCTGGACCGAGGGGATGTTTCTGCGTCCTCACCATTTCCAGCAGTCAGAAAATTATCTTCTCAGCACCCTGCGTGAGTGGGGCCAGTCGCAGCGCGCCTATACCTGGGGTTTTTACGATCTGGAGTTCGATGAAGCGCTGCTGCGCCAGGGGAAACTGGCGCTGAGCGCCGCCAGCGGTTGTCTGCCTGACGGCACGTTTTTTGCCTTCAGCCAGCCACAGCACGGTCCGGCCCCGCTTGATCTGCCTGCCTCCGTTGACCGCAGCAAAGTTGTGCTGGCCATTCCGGCACGCCGCAATGGCCGCGAAGCGGTGGCCTTTCAGGAGTCGCAGGATTCTCTGGCGCGCTATCTCGCCTGGGAAGCGGAAGTGGAAGATGACAATGCCCAGGCCGTGGGCAGCGCCACGGTGCAGTTCGGCAAACTGCGTCTGCGGCTGATGCTGGAACAGGATCTGACCGCCGAGTGGACCGCCATGGGCGTGGCTCAGGTGATTGAAAAACGCAGCGACAACCACATCCGGCTCGACAGCGACTACATCCCGCCGATGCTGACGCTTAACAGCAGCCGTCCGCTGCAAAACATGTTCAACGATCTGCACGGGCTGATCCAGCAACGCAGCCAGCAGCTGAGTCAGCGCGCGCCGGGCACCGGTCGTTTTAACAGCGCGGATATGGTCGATTTTATGCTGCTGGCGCTGCTCAATCGTCAGCTTGGCCTGCACACTCATCTGCAACATCTGCCGCTGCTGCATCCTGAAACGCTCTACAGCCACTGGCTGCAACTGGCGGCGGAGCTCAGTACCTGGACGCCAGCCCGCGCGCCCGATGGCCTGCCGCTCTATGATCATGACGATCTGCACAGCTGTTTTAGCCGGCTGTCACTGCTGCTGCGTCAGGGGCTATCCCAGGTGATGGAAGAGAGCGCGATTCAGCTGCCGCTGATTCAGCGCTCGCACGGTCTTAACGTCGCGACCGTGCCGGAGAGCAGTATGGTGCATGAGTTTGGCTTTGTGCTGGCGGTGAAAGCCAGCGTGCCAGCCGACACCCTCAAAACCCACTTCCCGGCGCAGATGAAAGTCGCCCCGGTCAGCAAAATCCGCGATCTGGTGCAGTTGCAATTGCCCGGTCTGGCACTTCGGGCCATGCCCGGCGCGCCGCCGCAGATCCCGTGGCATGCCGGATACAGCTATTTCGAACTGGATAAGAACAGCGAGCTATGGAAAGAGATGGAGCGCTCGGGCGCTTTTGCGCTGCATCTTGCCGGTGAGTTTCCAGGTCTGAACATGGAGTTCTGGGCCATTCGTAGTCAGTCAGAATCATAAACTGAGCACGCAGCATGATGCAGGAACAACAAAAATCACACAGCGATCTTGCGCCGGAGGCCAGTCATCAGAATGTGCTGGTCGCGGCGGCCAACCCCCTGATTAACGCCATTCCTCAGATCCGTCACTCGGTATCACATGAAGACCCGGCGCAGCTGCGTCAGCAGCTGATCGATCAGATTCGGCGCTTCGAGCTGAGCTGCCAGCAGTCAGGCCTGGGCTATGAAGTGATCATCGGCGCACGATACTGTCTCTGTACCGCGCTGGATGAGGCGGCGGCGCTGACGCCGTGGGGCAGCCGCGGCGTCTGGACCAGCAATGGTCTGCTGGTCACCTTTCACAATGAAACCTGGGGCGGCGAAAAGTTTTTCCAGCTGCTGGCTAAGCTGTCGCAGAACCCCAGGCGCCACATTCTGATGCTGGAGTTGATCTACTTCTGCCTGCTGCTGGGGTTCGAAGGACGCTACCGGGTGCTGGACAACGGTCGCTCGCAGCTGGAGACCATCAAACAGCGCCTGCTGCAGATGATCAAAAGCGTGCGTGGCAATTATGCAGCGGCGCTGTCTCCGCATCCCACCGATCAGCCGGTCCTGCGCAAATTGTGGCGGCCAATGATCCCGCTGTGGGCCTGTGCGGCGGTGGCGGGGCTGGCGGCCTGTCTGTTCTACATCGTGCTCAACTGGCGTCTCGGCGATTACACCTCGCCGGTACTGGCCCGTATCTATCAGACGGCGCTGCCGGAAGTGAAGATCGGCAACCCTGCGCCACCACCGCCCGCCACGCTGAACCTGCGCGCTTTCCTGAAACCGGAAATTGATGCCGGGCTGGTAGCGGTGCGTGACGAAGCGGACCGCAGCGTGGTGACGCTGAAAGGGGACGGACTATTTGCCTCGGCGGCCACCGAGGTGCGCGGACGTTACACCGACGTAATCCAGCGCATCGCTGCCGCCATGAACAATGTCAGCGGCCAGATTCAGGTGATTGGCTACAGCGATAACGTGCCGATCCGCAGTGCCCGCTTCGCCTCCAACTTTGAGCTTTCGCTGGCGCGTGCCCGGTCAGTACAGACCCTGTTGCAACAGCAGCTGGCGCAGCCGTCACGGGTGAAAGCGGAAGGGCGCGGTGAAAGCAATCCGCTGGTGCCTAATAACAGCGCAGAAAATCGCGCACGTAACCGTCGTGTTGAAATTACCCTGCTGGTGGCGCCGGATGCGACGCATGCCGAACTCAACGGCCTGGCGAGAGGGAACTGATCCATGCTGAATATTCTGTTTGCGGTGCTGACCAGCCGCCTCGCGTGGGGCTTTGTCGGCATTACCGCGCTCTCTTTTATCATCTGGGTAATTGGCCCGGTGTTCTCAATCGTCGATTCGCGCCCGCTTGAGCCGGAGCAGAACCGCATTATCAGTATCGCGCTGCTCTATCTGGTATGGGGCTTAGGCCAGGCGATTCCGCGGCTCTATAACATCTGGCTCAATCGCAAGCTGATGTCGAGCCTTGAAACCGGCAAAAGCGATGCGCCGGAAGCCGATCGTCAGCGCCTGACCAGTGAAGAGCAGGTGCTGGCAGGGCGTTTCTCCGAAGCCACTGACATGCTGAAAAAGGCGCACTTCCAGCGCCACAGCAGCAAGGGCACGCCGTTCTGGGCACAGCGCTTTGGCCGTCAGTATCTCTATCAGCTGCCGTGGTACATGATCATTGGCGCGCCCGGTGCCGGTAAAACTACCGCGCTGGTCAACTCGGGCCTGCAGTTTCCGCTGGCAGATAAATTCGGCAAGTCGGCGCTACGCGGCATTGGCGGCACCCGCAACTGCGACTGGTGGTTCACCAATGACGCGGTGCTGCTCGATACCGCCGGGCGCTACAGTACCCAGGAGAGTCAGCAGGAGCGTGATGCCAGCGAATGGCATCATTTTCTCGACCTGCTGCGTAAATATCGCGGACGTCAGCCGATCAACGGCGTCATCGTCACGCTGAGCGTTTCCGACCTGCTGTCGCAGTCGCCCGAGGCGCTGCGTAATCAGGCGTTGGCACTGCGTCAGCGGCTGATGGAGTTGCACGATCGCCTTGGCATCCGTTTCCCGGTCTATGTGCTGGTCACCAAAGCGGATCTGCTCAAAGGCTTCCGCAGCTACTTTGCCTCGCTGGATAAAGCGCAGCGTGAACAAATCTGGGGATTCACCTTTCCCTGGGCGAAAGCGTCCGCCGCCGATTTCGAACTTAACAACCAGTTCCAGCAGGAGTATTCCCTGCTGCAACAGCGTCTGGATGCCGGGCTGGCCGATCGGCTGCTGACGGAAAGCGACGCGCAGGCGCGGGCAGAGAGCTATCTCTTCCCGCAGGAGTTTGCGGCGCTGCGGCCGTTGCTGGCAGACGCGCTGGATACGCTGTTTGCCCGCTCCGATTTTGAAACCCAGTTCGCGCCGCGCGGTATCTACTTTGCCAGCGGCACCCAGGAGGGACTGCCGTTTGACCGGGTGATGGGCGAGCTGAACCGCGCACTGAATCTGCCGGGGCAGCAGGCTGGCGAGTCAGGAAGCTGGGATAAGGTCGATAAAGAGTCGCCTATCCCGCAGAACAAAGGGCAGAGCTTCTTCCTGAAAGGGGTGCTGGAAAATGTGATTTTCCAGGAGTCTGGTCTGGCGGGCAGCAACCGCTGGTGGGAGCTGCGCAACCGCGCCGGGCTCTGGTCGGGTTATCTGGCGCTGCTGCTGATATTGCTGGTGGCCGGGGCGCTGTGGCTCACCAGCTACAGTAAAAACAAAGCCTATCTGCAGGAGATGGCCGCTAAAGCGCCGCAGGTTGAACAACTGGGCGATCAGCTTCAGCAGCAGGTCAATGGCGATCTCTTTGCGCTGGTGCCTTATCTCAACACCCTGTTGCACCTGCCGGAGAGCGCCGACTTCTCACTGGAAGCACCGCCGCTGACGCGCCGCATGGGGCTTTATCGCGGCACCGAGGTCAGCGATGCCACCCGTGCGCTCTACGACAAGGCACTGAAACAGCTGCTGTTGCCGCAGGTGGCGCAGAACATCACCCGCTGGCTGCGTAATGACAACGGCAGTGATGCTGACTACAGCTACGAAGCGCTGAAGGCGTATCAGATGCTCTATCAGCCAAAGCACTACGATGGCAAATTCCTGCAGGCGTGGCTGATGCTCAACCTGTCACGCGAACTGCCGCAGAACGTTACCCAGCAGCAGGTGAAACAGCTGGCGTGGCACCTGCAACAGTTGCTGGAGACGCAGATTCACTCGTCGCCGTATGCGAAGGATGAAGCGCTGGTAAAGCGCGAGCAGGCGCTGATTAATCAGATGCCGCTGTCACAGCGCGTCTATGGACGGCTGAAGCGCCTGCTGCAACGCGATGACAGCCTGCAGCCGGTGACGCTGGCGGCGCTGGGTGGTCCCCAGAGCGAGCTGGTGTTTTCCCGCAAAAGCGGTAAATCGGTCAATGACGGTGTGGCGGGTCTCTATACGCCGGATGGCTACTGGCAGCACGTGGATAAGCAGATTGCCCCGGTGACCCAGGCGTTGTATCAGGACGATCTCTGGGTGCTGGGCGGCGCGGCGGCGCAGCAGAAAAGTGAGCAGACGGATCTTGCGGTGCGCCAGCTCTACGTGCAGGACTATATCCGGCAGTGGGAGCAGTTTCTCAGTGACATTCAGCTCAACAGCAGCGCCGATCTCTCTCAACGCATCAACACCGCCCGTTTGCTGTCGGGCAACCATTCGCCGCTGCGCCAGCTGGTGATCAACCTCGGTGGTCTGCTGACGCTGAACCGGGCGCAGCCGGATGAGAAAACCGCGCAGGCAGCAAAGCCGTCGGATAACAGCGCCACCCGCACCCTTGAAGCGCTGTTTACCTCGCCCGAGGCCAGTGCCGCGCGCGGAAAGGCCGCCACCCAGGCATCACCGGAGCAGGCCGTCGCGCTTCACTTTGCGCCGGTTCTGGAGCTGGCCCAGCCGCTGCAGCAGGGCAGCAAGGTGCTGGCGGTGGATGACTTCCTGCATCAGATTGACGATCTCTATCGCTACCTCACCGCCGTGCAGGATGCGGCGAACAGCGGGATGCCGCCCCCGGCCAGCGATGCCATCAGTCGTCTGCAGGCCAGTGCCGGCCGTCTGCCGGGTTCATTGCAGAACATGGTTTCCAGCATGGCGGTGGGTGCCAGCAGCGACGCACAGCGCCGCGATATGGATAACGTCCGCAAACGCATCACCATGGAAGTGGGCAGTTTCTGCCGCCAGGCGATCGCGGGTCGCTATCCGCTGGTTCGCTCTGCGCGCAGTGAGGTCACACCAGACGATCTGGCGCGGATGTTCGCACCCGGCAGCGGCATGATGGACAGCTTCTTCCGCGACAACCTGGCCAGCAAAGTCGACACCACCAACGCGGCGTGGCGCTTTACGCCGGGCATTGACGGTAAAACCCTGCCGGGGGGCGAAGCCCTGCTGCGGCCCTTCCAGCAGGCGCAGTCAATCCGCGATGCCTTCTTTGCCAACGGTGCGACCACGCCCGGCTTCCGCGTCACGCTGCGCACGGTAAAAATGGATAACGACATCCTTAACCTGACGCTGGATGTGGATGGGCAGATCTTACGCTACAGCCACGGACCGCAGGCGGTACAGATGGTCAGCTGGCCCGGCCCCGGCGGCACCAGCCAGGTGCGGATGCAGCTGGGTCTGACCAACGGCACCACCTCCACGCTGGTCACCAGCGGTCCCTGGGCGCTCAATCGCTTCTTTGACCGCGCCCGGCTGACAGCGGCAGGCGGCCTGACCCGCGAAGCGAGTTTCAGCGTGGACGGTCATCAGGTCACGCTGTCGTTCACCCCTGGCAGCATTCGTAACCCGTTCCAGCTTCCCGGCTTTAGCTGCCCCTGAAACAGGACCCGACAATGACTCATTACGCTGCACCCTGCTGGTACGGCAAAGTGCCCAGCGCGGGTGACTTTGTGAAGCGCCGCTTCCCGGACGTGCTCTATCGCCAATGGTCCAGCTGGTTTCAGGTGGGCCTGCATCACTGGCAGAGCAGTCAGGAGAGTGATAACGCCCCGTCGCGGCCGTTCCTCAACGCGCCGGTCTGGAATTTTGTGGTGCCGCCGATGCTGGGCAGCCAGCTGATTCAGATGGGCTGCCTGATTGCCGCGCGTGACAGCGTGGGCCGTAACTACCCGCTCTGCGCACTGCGCCACTTCACGCCCGCCGAGTGGTCGCCAGCTCTGCTGGCGCGCTCCGGCGAGTGGTATCAGCAGGTGGGCAATACGCTGCTGCGGGTGGTGCAGGGCGGCGGGTCACCGGAGCAGCTGGATCAGGCGCTGATCAGCATTCCTCAGCCGCAGCCGCCGCAGGAGTCGGACGAGACGTCAGACATTCTCAACGTCATCGGGCATGGCGATACCCCTTCGACACTGAACTGGACACTGCCGGGCGAGAACTTCGACCCGCAGTTCTACACCAGTTTCTGGTGGACCAATCAAAGCGACGGTTTCCCGCTTTATACCCAGGTCCACAGCGGTAATTTTACCGCCCAGCTCTTTTCATTGCTGTTTGATCCGGCCGGTGGGGCAAAGCCGGGACGAAACGGACTTTATCCCCCGATGTTTGAATCCTGAGGCGACACGCATGACGATGAATACAGAGGCTCTGCTGGCTCCGGTGAGCGAGGACAATCCCGGCGGCGATAACCTGGAGTACCACGCTGATTTTCAGGCGATGGAGCAGGCCAGCGCCGGTAAAGCGGAGCAGCAGTTTGGCAATACCATCATTCCGGCAGAACCGGCCGACTGGAACAGAGTTGAGAAGCTGGCGATAGCGCTGCTGGCGCGCAGCAAAGATTTGCGGGTAATGCTGGCGCTGACCCACGCCTGGACCGAACTGAAAGGGCTGCCGGGCTATGCCCAGGGCCTGAAGCTGATTGAACAGGCGTTGTTGCTCTACTGGGAGCCGCTGTGGCCCCGGCTGGAGGAGTTCGGCGAGCAGGATCCCTTCTACCGCATTAATGCGCTGGCGTTGCTGGGTGACAAAACTGATCTGAGCGGCGCGGTGCGTCAGTGCTGGCTGCTGCGCTATCCCTCTGACGGCATCACGCTGCGCGATGCGGCCGCCCTGTGCGACGGCAGTAAAACCGAAGTCGCGGACTATCCTGGCGGCCTGCCGCGTCTGATCGACGAACTGGCGCGCGGCGACCAGCCGGGTATTGAGGCGGTGCTGCAGATTCATGAGCGGCTGCAGACCATCTGCGAAACCGTGACCGAACGACTGGGCGAAGCCGCGGTGCCGGAACTCACACAACTGCGCAGACAGATTGCGTTGATCGCTGAACGTTGCCAGGCCACCGATCTGAATGCGCTGATCCCCACAGCCGCCGTGGAACAGCCCGCAGAAACCACGGCATCGCCTGCACCGGCCAGCCCGCGCGCTGCCGCTGACTGGCGCACCGTGCAGATCAGTTCCCGCGCCGACGCGCAGCTGATGCTGGAGAAAGTGAAGCTCTACTTCACCCAGCATGAGCCGAGTCATCCGGCCCCGCTGATGATCGACCGTGTACAGCGCTTAATCGAGCGCGACTTTCTGGAGATCATCCGCGAACTGGCACCTGACGGCGTACATCAGCTGGAAACCATTTTCGGACGTCGCGATTAAGCAGGCGTGACGCACACACACTCAGCGGGACCTGCGCGCCTGCTGTGACACTTTATCCGCGCATCATGTATGGAGAAAACCATGGCAACAAGCAAATCCAGTGGGCAGAAGTTCATTGCCCGCAATCGCGCGCCTCGCGTTCAGATTGAATATGACGTGGAAATTTATGGCGCGGAACGCAAAATCCAGCTCCCGTTTGTAATGGGCGTGCTGGCGGATCTGGTGGGTAAACCGCTGGAGCCACAGCCAGGCATTGATGACCGTAAATTCATGGAAATCGACATCGACAACTTCGATGAGCGCATGAAAGCACTGAAGCCGCGCGCCGCGTTCCAGGTAGACAATACCCTGAATGGCGAAGGCAAGCTGAACATCGATCTGACCTTTGACAGCATGGATGACTTTTCGCCGGACGCGGTGGCCCGCAACGTTGAGTCGCTGAGCAAGCTGCTGGAAGCGCGAACCCAGCTGGCGAACCTGCTGACCTATATGGATGGCAAAAACGGCGCGGAAGAGCTGATTGGTAAGGTGCTGCAGGATCCTACGCTGCTGCAGGCCCTGACCCATCTGCCAAAGCAGGATGAGGCCACTGAAGGTAAGGAGCCGCAGGCATGACGCAGACTTCACAACAACCGCAGTCGCAGGGCGCAGCCAGTTTCAGTCAGGATGAGTTCAGCGCGCTGCTGAATAAAGAGTTCCGGCCAAAAAGCGATCAGGCACGTGCTGCGGTCGAAAGCGCGGTGAAAACCCTGGCGCAGCAGGCGCTGGAGAACACCGTTACCGTCTCCAGCGATGCCTATCGCACCATTCAGGCGCTGATCGCGGAGATCGACGAAAAGCTGTCGCAGCAGGTGAACCAGATTATTCACCATCCGGAGTTTCAGTCGCTGGAGAGCGCCTGGCGCGGCCTGAGCTATCTGGTGAACAACACTGAAACTGACGAGATGCTCAAAATCCGCTTTATGAGCATCTCCAAGCAGGAGCTGGGTCGTACTCTGAAGCGTTACAAGGGTGCCGGCTGGGATCAGAGCCCGCTGTTCAAGAAGATTTATGAGCAGGAGTATGGTCAGTTCGGCGGCGAGCCATTTGGCTGCCTGGTCGGCGACTACTACTTCGACCACAGCCCGCAGGATGTTGAGCTGCTGGGTGAGATGGCGCGTATCGGCTCAGCCGCGCACTGTCCGTTTATCACCGGCACCGCGCCCGAAGTGATGCAGATGGAGTCCTGGCAGGAGCTGGCGAATCCGCGCGATCTGACCAAAATCTTCCAGAACACTGAATATGCTGCCTGGCGCAGCTTGCGTGAGTCGGAAGATGCACGCTATCTGGGTCTGGTGATGCCGCGCTTCCTGGCGCGTCTGCCTTACGGCATCCGTACCAACCCGGTCGACAGCTTTGACTTTGAAGAGCAGACCGATGGTTCCGATCATGGCAACTATACGTGGAGCAATGCGGCTTACGCGATGGCCGCCAACATCAACCGCTCCTTCAAAGAGTATGGCTGGTGCACCGCAATACGCG
Organism: Pantoea sp. RG18; assembly: GCF_025910075.1. Taxonomy (NCBI): domain Bacteria; kingdom Pseudomonadati; phylum Pseudomonadota; class Gammaproteobacteria; order Enterobacterales; family Erwiniaceae; genus Pantoea; species Pantoea sp. RG18. The sequence goes on along the minus strand of NZ_JAPCIL010000006.1, from coordinate 17,227 downwards.
GCGTGGAGTCGGGTGGGGCAGTGGAAAATCTGCCGTGCCACACCTTCCCGAGCGACGACGGCGGCGTGGATATGAAGTGCCCGACCGAAATCGCCATCAGCGATCGTCGTGAAGCCGAACTGGCGAAAAATGGTTTTATGCCGCTGGTACATCGCAAAAACTCTGACTTCGCTGCCTTTATTGGTGCGCAGTCACTGCAGAAGCCGATGGAGTATCACGACGCTGATGCTACCGCCAATGCCCGTCTGGCCGCGCGTCTTCCTTACCTGTTCGCCTGCTGCCGTTTTGCGCACTACCTGAAGTGCATCGTGCGGGACAAGATCGGCTCTTTCCGGGAGCGTGATGAAATGGAACGCTGGCTGAACGACTGGGTGATGAACTATGTCGATGGCGATCCGGCTAACTCCTCGCAGGAGACCAAGTCACGCAAGCCGCTGGCGGCTGCCGAGGTGAATGTGGAAGAGCAGGAGGATAATCCTGGCTATTACTCCGCGAAATTCTTCCTGCGTCCGCACTACCAGCTGGAAGGTCTGACGGTTTCTCTGCGTCTGGTCTCTAAGCTGCCGTCGCTGAAAAATGACAATGCGTAAGGGCTGAAAGGGAGGCGTGATGCCGGGAATGACCTGGCATCACGTATCCGCTGAGTCACAGAGTTAACAGGAGCAAAGGTTTTTGCGCCTGATGACTGGCAGAAAGGTTGCTGAGATAAATGTCAGGGAGGATGACAGGGTGCTTAAAAAATCAGCTTTGCACTTGCTGCATTATCTGCTGGTTTTTATTTCTTCTCTTATTTTAATCACCTGTGCAGGTTATTACCTTTTCTTCTGTGACTGGAATGTCACGATGATGGGGAAAATAATTAACGGCTTTGTGATTACTATTTCAGTTACTGCATCGTTCGGTTTTTACTGGGCGGCTGAAAAAATAAGAGAAATTTATTGAGTGTTTCTCTTCTTCTCTGTCTTCTTAACCCCTGATCAAAGTCCCGATTTTCGTCATGAGAGTTTGATAGATAAATTGCCCGGCCCGGTGCCCGGCAACGCAATATCTGAAATATGGTTTATGACGATATTTCAGAAGCAAGGCAAAGGTAAAATATGGACTGTTTTATTCAGCCCCATGCTTTTCTTTTTGCCATATCCTTGCTTTTTTTGAAAGCAATAATCTCAACCAATAAAGAGTGAAAGATAATGGCTATTGATATGTTTATGAAGGTTGACGGAGTCACCGGCGAGTCTAAAGACTCTAACCACTCTGGCTGGACTGATATCACCTCTTTCTCATGGGGTGCTTCTCAGCCGGGTAATATGTCTGTTGGCGGCGGCGGCGGCGCCGGTAAGGTTAACTTCAACGACCTGCACGTCAATGCACTGATCGACAAATCCACCACGGCGTTGCTGAAGAACTGCGCAAGCGGTAAACACCTCGCTAAAGTTGAACTCTCAATCTGTAAAGCGGGTGGCTCTCAGGTTGAGTATGCACGCATTACCCTGGAAGACGTTCTGGTGACCGCTGTGAATTACAATGGCTCCGACAACGGCGACACCCTGGGAATGACCTACTCCTTCCAGGCTTCTAAAGTGAAGCAGCAGTACTGGGAGCAGAGTTCTTCCGGCGGCAAAGGCGCAGAGAGCAGCGCCGGCTGGGACATCAAAGGCAACAAAGAAGCGTAATGTTTTATAGCCGCCTCCCCTTCGGGGGAGGCTTTAAAAGGAGTTCTGCTATGGCACATTTGAGACCTCAGTTTTCGGCCGCCTGGAATCGCTTCTCTGAAGTCAATGTTGGAGTAGAGAAGGTGGGGGAAATACTGGGTGGAAAAGTAGAGGCGAATATCACCGCCGGAATTTTCGAGAATGCCTGCCCAATAAGAATGAGCTATGTTCTTAATTACACTGGTGTTCCTGTTCCCGCAAACAGCCGTTATGCGACCGTAACGGGTAAAGACAAAAAGCGTTATATGTTTCGCGTCAACGATATGATGGACTTTTTAGTCGGTGCGTTTGGTCAGCCAGACCTGACTGTGACCTCACCAAAACCCGGCTCATTTAACGGTAAACAGGGGATTATTGTGTTTCAGGGGAGTGGCTGGAGCAATGCCCGTGGGCACGTGACACTCTGGAACGGCAATATCTGCTCTGATACCTGTCACTTCCTGGGTGGCGCAGAAAATGGTAGTTTTGTTCCTGATGTTGCCTCCTTGTGGATACTGAAATGAAAAAATTCCTGATGTTATTTGCTCTGACTTTATCTCCTGCGGCGCTGGCGATAACGCCACCGGCGCCAGACTCCTTTAAGCAACCGGAGATTTTCAGCAACTGGCTTCTGAACCGTTGTGCAGGAAAAGCTGCGACTGACAAGGCTTTCACCGATGATGCATTTAAAAGCGCGTCAGCCTGGTTAGAGGTAAGTCATCTCCCTGTTGAAGCATTCAGTGATGGTGATAAGTTAATCAATGCGTATCTGAAGATGAACCTGACTGGCTCGGTCACAGGAAACTTCAATATGATGAAATGCACGTTGCTTTCCCAAAGTCAGGATGCCGAGGCGCTCTACAATAAGTATAAGAAATAGCGTTTATTTTTAGGGGAATTAAAAGTTGATGCAGCGCTAAACATCAGCAGCGAATTTTCAAAAGAGAATATGTTTAGTTAAATGAAGCCGATAATTAAACCTGAAGTTGATCAGTATAATGTAAATTACTCTTATACGGAACTTGCCACATGATGAAGAAAGTAAGTCATTTGATTATGATAGTGCTTTTAGTTTCACCTTCATTTGTTTTGGCGAAGTCAGTTTCACACTTTGAAGGAAAAATATTCAAAGCGGATATTGAATATGGTTGTGATGAAGGTAACGTCACCTGTGATGATGTTTCGCTTAAGTCAACCAGAGTAAAAGACAATTCATCGATATTTCTTAAAGGTGAAACCATAAATTCAAATTGTCCTGACGTCTGCGACTTCCGGGGTTATCGCTTTACTAACGGCCAGTATGATTATTCGTTTTATCCAAGCCAGAAGGGCAGCGGCCTCTGGGATTATATTGTAACCTTTAAAAGTAAAGTTATTGCTCGGGATCTTGGGGTGATTAAATAACATCGTTTATAAAAAACCCGGCATATTGAGTCTGCACTTGTTCTCAGGCATAGGTGTGTTATTACAGGTGAGATTTTCAATGAGAAATTATTTTTCTTTGTTGCTGTGTGTAACAACTTTTTATGTTTCCCCCGTCTATGCAATCAGTGATTGTTCAAACGGAAATAATGACCAGGAAGTTTATACCTGCACCCAGAAAAACAGGAACGAAACTGAGCTTGATTTAAACAAAGAATATAAGCTGGCTAAGACCAGAGTTGAAACGCTTTTTAAAGGTGACAACAAAGAGTTAAGCCAGTATATGGATGCGTTGACTGAAGCTCAACGAGCCTGGCTGAAGTATAGAGAGAATGATTGTAAACTGGCTTCTTATGCTGCAGATAAGGGAAGTGATTTAAGTAACGCTAATATTAATATGTGTACTTCTGAACTTAACGAGCAAAGAATTAAAAAACTTAAGTTAATTCCTTATCATTGATGGTACAGACTGCTGAGAAAAATATGAAGAGACTGCATAAATTGGCTTTAATCACTGTGTCTCTTGGCATCAGCGCTTCAGCGCTCGCTGAAGATACCTGTGCAAAACAGCCTTCAGACGGTGCGCTATTTCAGTGTACTGTTCAGCAGAAGAAGCTGGCGGAAGATGACCTCAACAAAGAATACCAGACGGCTAAAAAACGCATTGTACAGATGTACGGCACACAGAAAAAACTGGCTGATGACTATGTCGGCACGCTGGTGGATACCCAGCGTAACTGGCTGAAGTATCGTGATGGTCAGTGCAAGCTGGAAGCTTTTGCCGCTGAAGAAGGCAGCAATGCGAATGCGGTTGCCACCAACCTCTGTGTTATCCGCATCGACAAAGAACGCACTGCTATTCTGAAGCAACTGCCTTACTGATTATGTCGTCGTGCTCAGGGTTTACAGGCTGGGCACGATATTCTCTATGAATTTCACTCTCTGCATTACGCTGTAATCCCGTTTTTTCAATGCCGGTAAATAATTCTGTATAAATGATATTTCAGCAGAGTGGCTTCTGGTGGCTGTAATGCAATCATCTTTGCAACTATTTTAATGTTTACCCTGTATGTTAATTAAAGATAAGCCGTTAACGCAGCTTCATTTTCTTAAATAAATATAATTTTTATCTGTTTAAATAATTGAATTAATCCAGTAGCAGAGTATTTAAAGAGACAACTCCCAAAATTAAATCCCCCCGCTTTCTATACCCCGCGCCTTTCCCCGAGAGGTGCGCGGTATAGATGCCGAACCGCTAACCGCAGGAATCCGTTATGCGCTTTACGATAATAACGACTAAACCCGGCCAACAGCCGCCGCAGACTCATTGTGATTTCTTTCCGCCCGGCGGCACCATTGGTCGTGGTGTGGATAATAATCTGGTGCTGCCGGATGACGATCGCACACTCTCCCGCCTGCAGGCGATTGTGCACATCACGGCAAATGGCGAATGTCGCCTGACCAACCGTGGCAATGTGACGCGCGTGTTACTCAACGATATTCCGCTGGAACGCGGACGTCAGGTTGAGCTGCAGGATGGAGACATACTGGGCATCGATGATTACCAATTGCTGGTCAGCGATCTCAACAGTGCGCAGCAGCCGCAGAGTGAAAGGGCTGTTCCGCGTCCTGAGCCGGTGCAGCCCGTAGCACCCGCTCGCGAACCGGCAGCGGAAAAAGCCAGCACCACCGCCGCCATTCCCAGCGAAATCTGGGACAGCCTGGCGAAAGAGTTTTCGATTTCGGACGATCTCTCCAAACGCAAAGCTGCGCCAGAGATGCCTGAGGCCCATCCGCTGACTGCGCCCGCTCGTCCTGACCGAAATCCGGAAGATCCGCTGGCTCAGCTGATTAACGATGCGCCGCTGGATTATGGGCAGCAGCCAAAAAATAGCAGCCTGTTTGATGAAGGCGATGCGCTGTTCGGGCAGCAGAGTATTTTTGACGACCGGACGCCAAGCACGCTGTCTGCTCAGCAAAACACGGCGCCACCGCAGGCTGAAACGCCTGCCGCTGAACTTGATCCGCTGAGCCTGTTTGACGGCGAGAGCAGCACGGATGTGCGCAACCATGATGATCCGCTGGGTCTGATGATGGGCAACGCGGTGCCGCTGGCGCAGCCGGAGCTGACGACGCCGAAACCGGCCACGTTGCATGTGTCACCTCAACCGGTGGCAAAAAATGAGCCGATGGCCGCACATCCATCGGAGCAGGCTCCCGCCAGCCTGACCGACATGGATCATTCACCGCTGTTCAGCTTCGACGAATCACAGCATGAGACTCACAGCCAGCCTCACCCTGAGGCACAGCAGCAGACACCGCTGATTGACGAGGAACTGCCCGGCCAGTCTGACGCGGTAAATCCACAGATCGATTACGGCGGAATTACGCTGCCCACGCCGCAGGCGGTACAGCGTACGCCATCCCCGACGCCGAAAGGGCGGTTGCGCATCGATCCCGTAGCTTCCGGTCGCCACCATGCCGCCGCTGCGCACCCGACGACACCCAGCGAAAGCAGCGGTGATGCTCTCAAGGGCGAACTACTGGATGCGTTGCTGGAGGGAATGGGTCTGCGCGACCTGCAGCCGACGCCGCAATTTGACCGTGAGCAGATGCTGCAATTCGGGCAGATGCTGAGCATGTTTTCGCAGGGCACGGTGGCGCTGCTCTCATCGCGTTCGATCCTCAAGCGCGGTGTGAAGGCTGACATGACGGTGATCCTCGACGACGCCAACAACCCGTTCAAGCTACTGCCTTCGGGCAAAACCGTCTTAATGCAGATGTTTGGCAGCCGGATGCCGGGCTTTATGCCGCCGCGTCAGGCTGTGCGTGATGCGCTGATCGATCTGCAGGCGCACCAGCTGGGCATGATCGCCGGTATCCGCGCCATAATCGCCTCAATGCTGCAATCCTTTAATCCGGAGCAGCTGGAGGAGGAAGCGCGTCAGGCGGGATCGGTGTCACGTATCGGCCTGCCGGGCAGCCGTAAAGCGGCGCTCTGGGAGCATTTTGTTGAGCGCTACGGCGAGACGGCGGGCGAGATCGAAGACGATTTCCACACCCTGTTCGGCGAAGCGTTCCTGCACGCCTATGACCTGGAAGTTAATCAGTACAAAGACTCACAAACCCACACGGATGACGCATGAATATCACTATTGCCTCGACGTCGAATCAGGGCGATCGCGCCAGTAACCAGGATCAGATCGGTGATGTCATCGGTAAGCGCTCGGCCTGCTTTGTGGTCTGCGACGGTGTGGCCGGGTTTCCCGGCGGGGACATCGCGGCATCGATTGCCCGCAGCAGCCTGCTGCAGGCGTTTGATGGCGATGCGCATCTCAATGCGCAGTCGATTCGTAACTACGTCAATCAGGCGAATCACGCCATCCGCCAGCAGCAGAAAGCCAGCAGCGAACACAGCCGGATGGGCACTACGCTGGTCAGTCTGTTCATTGACCGCGACTACCATCTGGCCTGCTGGGCCCATGCAGGCGACAGCCGCCTCTATCTGTTCCGTCGCGGCTATCTCTATCTCGTGACCACCGACCACAGCCTGGTGCAGCAGATGAAAGATGCCGGACATCGCACCGAAGGCATCAACAGCAATCTGCTCTATTTTGCGCTGGGGATGGGCGATGAGCAGCGCGACGCCAGCTACAGCGAGGTGGTCGGGATTGAAGATGGCGACGCCTTTTTACTCTGCACCGATGGTTTCTGGCACGGCGTGACGCTGGAACAGATGCAGCAGTCGCTGCACATGGTGAATACGCCGGAAGAGTGGCTGACGCTGATGCAGCAAATCATCAGGAACGATCAGCCGGATCAGGGGCAGCAGGATAATTTCAGCGCGCTGGCCGTCTGGATTGGATCACCTCAGGATACCACCTTGCTGCACTCGCTCTCTGAAGCGGCGCAGTTCTTCCCTCTGCGAGATTGAGAACGCCAACATGAAATATGGATTACTGGGTCTGGCTGCGCTGCTGCTCAGCACGCACGCTTATGCTGAAAACTATCGCATCGTACAGTCCCCGGCACAGAAACTGGATGTCTGGATTGATGACGTAAAAAACAATCAGCTGTCGAGCTGGTGTAACAGCACCATTAACCTGCGCATCGTCACGCTGGGCGAAAAAAACGCCGCGGTGCTGAAAGATTTTCTGCCCCGCGTTGCCGGACTGATGGCGTCGCAGTGTAAACCGCTGCAACAGTTGCACTGGCAACTGACCGATGCGCAGGGGAATGAAATTGCTACTGGCAGCGCCGCCCGTGCGCAGCAGTGGAAAACCGTGGTGACGCCGCCCGCGACTCAACCGGTCCAGCCGACGGCTACAGCGGTCCCCGCAGACGCACTACGCAACGCCGCTCAGGCCGACACGTCACCGTGGCTGCAATTCAGTCTGCTGGACGGCTGCCATTTCCGCACCTGGTGGCAGCACCCGGCACAGGGCAGTGCGCTGTTTGTTCCGGCAAAGCAGGGGCTGATCTGTGGTTCGGATGGCTGGCTAAGCGGACACAGCCGCCTGACGCAACAGGGTAACGGCACACCTGCGGCAGTCGGCGTGACCTTCCTGCAGGGTTTTCCGGTGATGGGGCTGAGCAATCAGTCGCCCACAGCCGAACTGCACATCACCACGGTCAACAGTGAACGCATGGTGCTGAGCAATGAAAAATCCCCGGATAGCTGGCTGATTCTGCCGTTCAGCAACCGCTTTAACGGCTGGCAGGCAACGCGTCAGGTGGTGGTGCAGATGCCCGCCAGCGAAGCGGCCGACCAGAGTGCACTGCAGGCACGTCTGCAGGAAGTGCGTAAAGTCTGGTCGCCGTGGATCAGCGGCGATGCCGCGCTGAGCGTGCAGCTGGTGGAAAAACTCCATCCTGAACTGAAAGATCCCGCCGCTGCGGTCTACCGCACCCTTAACTGACGCAAAAGGAGTTTGCATGGAATCCTTACAACACCGTCTGGCCAGCGCCACCCTCGGCGAGATGCTCGCTGACGTGACCCGCCAGATTCAGGCAAATCCGGCGAATGCTGACCTGCGGGCCGCCTTTGTGCAGCTGCTCTGTCTTTCCGGCAACTGGGCGCGCGCGCAGACGCAGCTGCAATCCTGGCTGGCGTTAAGCCCGCAGGCGCAACCGACAGTTAATCTGCTGCAACAGGCGATCGCCGGTGAATTACAGCGTGACGCGGTGCTGCGTGGCGAGGCCGACCCGGTGCTGCCGGGCAGCGCCTGGCACTGGTGCGACACGCTGCTGGCCGCCTTGCAGGCCGAAACGGCGGGTGATGTCGCGCGCGGCAGCACGCTGCGGGCTGAAGCGCTTGAGCTCGCGGCGGCCAATCCCGGCACCGCGACGCAGCAGGATCAGGCCACCGCATTCAACTGGCTGATGGATGGCGACAGCCGTTTCGGGCCAGTGTGTGAAGTTATCAGTCAGGGCCGTTATTACTGGATCCCGTTTGCCGCCATTCGTGAGATGCAGTTTCAGGCACCTGCCAGCGTCACCGATCTGGTGTGGCGTCACACGCGTGTGCAGCTGGTTGATGGCAGCGAGCAGGTGTGCCAGATCCCGGCGCGCTATCCGTTGCTGGCGGCATCTGACGAACGTTTTCTGCGCGCCAGCGTCACCGAATGGCAGCCACTGGGCGACGATCCGGACCAGTTCATCGGTCAGGGGCAAAAAATGTGGCTCAGCGACAGCGCGGAATTTTCGCTGCTGAGCCTGCAGCAGGTCGCGTTTGACAGCGTTGAGTCCGCCGATGAGCCATGATTCAGGCGCGCACAATGACGGCTATGCCCAGCTGCATGGCGGCTTTCGCGCGCGCAAAAAGCGCGATGCGTTAACCGCCCGCGACAAGCTGCAATCCTCGCTGCTGGATCGCCTGACCGACAACGCGCCGGATAAACAGCAGGAAGCGGACAACAGCATGCTGATCACTCACAGTACGCTGCGCCGCCACGTACTGCGCGATCTGCAGTGGCTGTTCAACACCATCAACAATGAAGCGCAGCAGGATCTCAGCGGCTTTGACCAGGTGCAGCGCTCTGTCTGGAACTTCGGTGTGGCACCGCTGGCCGGGCAGAACGTCTCCGATATCGAATGGCAGGATATGCAGCGCAAAATGACCAACGCCATTCTGCACTTCGAGCCGCGCATCCTGCCGCAGGGTTTACAGGTGCGCTGCGTCAGCGATCTCGGCTCGCTCAGCCTGCACAACGTGCTGTCGATTGAGATCAAAGGGCGGCTCTGGTGCGTGCCTTATCCGCTGGCGTTTCTGTTCCGCACTCAGGTTGATCTGGAGAGCGGCCATTTCGAACTACAGGATGCAGGGTAATCATGGACAGCAATCTGCTCGACTATTACAACCGTGAACTGGCCTACCTGCGTGAGATGGGGGCCGAGTTCGCTGCGCGCTACCCTAAAGTGGCAGGACGTCTTGGCATGCGCGGCATTGACGTGGCGGACCCCTATGTCGAGCGGCTGATGGAAGGTTTTGCCTTCCTGACGTCGCGCGTGCAGCTGAAGATGGATGCGGAGTTTCCGCGTTTCTCGCAGCGTCTGCTGGAGATGATTGCGCCATCCTATCTCTCGCCAACGCCGTCAATGGCGATCGCTCAGCTGACGCCGGACAGCCGCAAAGGCGACATCACGCAGGGCTTTCGCGTGCCGCGCGGCACCATGATGGAGAGCCAGAACCTGAAAAAAACCGGCGTGACCTGCAGCTACACCACCGCGCACGATGTGGTACTGCATCCGCTGCGCATCAGTGAAGCCAGTCTCGGCGGCGTGCCCGGCGATCTGCCCTCTGGCGAGCTGAAACTCGGCGGTCTGGGCGCGGTCAGTGCGCTGCGTATCCGCATCAGCTGCGAAGGGATCTCCTCGCTCAGTCAGCTCAGCGTGGACGATCTGATGCTGTTTCTCAGCGGCCCGGATATCCAGGCACTGAAACTGCTGGAGCTGCTGATGCAGCACCGGGTGGGCATCGTGCTGCAGTCGGTTGAGAAGCGGCCACAGCGTCAGGTGCTGACAGACGACGCGTTACAGCAGCAGGGCTTTGCGCCGGAGCAGGCGCTGCTGCCGGACGATCTGCGCAACTTCGACGGCTATCGTCTGTTGCAGGAGTATTTCGCCTTTCCGGCGCGCTTCCAGTTTATCAGTCTGAGCCAGTTGGCCCCGTTTCTGCGCCGCTGCGACAACGCCATGGCGTTCGACATCATCATTCTGCTCGATAAAGCGGACAGCGCGCTGGAAAGCGTGGTCGATCAGAGCCATCTGGCGCTGCACTGCACGCCTGTCATCAATCTGTTTCCGAAAACCGCCGAGCGCCTGAAGGTCAGCGACAGCCAGCATGAATATCATCTGGTGGTAGATAACATCCGTCCGCTGGATTATGAGGTGCACTCGGTGCAGCGGCTGTTCGCTACGGTAGAGGGCAAGCGGGAAGAGCAGGTTTTCCGTCCGTTCTGGAGCACCTTCAGCGGTGACCAGGGCGATTACGGTGCCTATTTTTCACTGCGCCGCGAACAGCGTACGCTGTCCGAGCAGGCGCAGCGCTACGGCACGCGCACCGGTTACATCGGCTCAGAAGTCTTTCTGTCGCTGGTGGATGAGCATCACGCGCCGTGGCACGACGAGGTGCGCTATCTCTCCGCGGACGTGATGTGTACCAGCCGCGATCTGCCGCTGATGCTGCAGCAGGATCAGGGCAACTTCGTGATGCCGGACTCCATTCCGGTATCGGAGCTGAAGCTGTGCAAAGGCCCGACGCCTCCGCGTCCGGCGCTGGCCGAGGGACTTTCCGCGTGGCGGCTGATCAGCCATCTGCAGATGAACTACCTCAGCCTGATGGACAGCAGCGACGGAGAAGGTGCGGCGGCGCTGCGTCAGTTGCTGAGCCTCTACGCCAACCTGGCGGAGGCGCCGGTCGCACGTCAGATTGACGGCATCCGCCACTGTACGCTCAGCGCGGTCAACCGCCGCGTGCCGGAACCGGGTCCGGTGGTGTTTGCGCGCGGCGTCAGCATCACACTGGAAGTGGATGAGCAGGCGTTTTCGGGGGCCAGCCCGTGGCTGTTCGGCAGCGTGCTGGAGCGGGTCTGTGGCCGCCTTGTGGCGCTCAACAGTTTCACGGAGTTCACCCTGAACAGCCAGCAGCGCGGAGAAGTGGGCTACTGGCCGCCGCGCATGGGCCGGAAAGCGCTGATATGAGTGGCGAAAAGGTGATTTCGCTGCCCCGGCTCACCCGTCTGCCGGATGATTTCTGGCAGCGGGTGATGGCCGCGCCGTGGCGCTACGATCTGTTCCAGCTGCTGCGGCGGCTGGATGCGCAGGGCGGTCAGCGCTATCCGCTGGGCCGTGCGCCGCTGCCGAAGTTCGAATCGGTGCGCATCGGTCAGACACCGTCACTGGCGTTTGCGCCCGCCACCGTCGCCAGCGCCACGCCGCGTGACGAAGCGGGACGTCATGAGCTCTCCATCTACAGCTTCGGGCTGTTTGGCCCCAACGGCCCGTTGCCGACCCATCTGACCGAATATGTGCATGAACGTATCGTGCATCATCAGGATCACAGCCTGTCGGCGTTTGCTGACCTGTTTCACCATCGCGCTACGCTGCTTTTTTATCGTGCCTGGGCCGATGCGCAGCCGACCGTGTCGCTGGATCGCCCCGACGACAGTCGCTTTCTGAACTATCTCGCCTGCCTGGCGGGTATCGGTTTACCGGCCCAGCAGCAGGCCAGCTCGCTCAGCCTCCATGCCCGGCTGATGCTGGTGGGCCATCTCAGCCGCCACGGCCACGATGCCGAAGGGCTGGTGCGCATTCTGCGCCACTACTTTGGCGTGCCGGTCAGGCTGACGCAGAACCTGCCGCACTGGCTGACGCTGGACAGCCGCGATCAGGCCCGACTGGGCGCGGGACGCCATATGCCCCGGCTGGGTGCCTCCGCTTTTCTCGGTGTGGCGGTACGCGACGTGCAGCACCGTTTTCGTCTGCACCTGGGACCGCTCAGCGCCGCGCAGTATGCCCGTTTTCTGCCGGATGCCCCCGGCGCGCGTGAAGTACGCGACTGGGTGCGTCACTACCTCGGCATCGAAATGCAGTGGGATCTCAGCCTGATCCTGGCCGCAGACGAGGTGCAGGGTGTGGCGCTGGGTGGCACTGCCCGACTCGGCTATACCAGCTGGCTGGGGCATGCACCGCAGCCACAAGATCGTGAAGATTTTATGTTTGAGGTTGAGGCTGCTTCGCGCTAGCCCAGCCGCTTTTCCTGTTACACAGCCTGCGTCTTTCATTGAAGAGAGCCCCCTATGTCAGAAATCAGCCGTGCCGTGCTATTCGGCAAACTGGATACGCTGTTATTTACCTCGCTGGAAAGCGCCACCGCCTTTTGCAAACTGCGCGGCAATCCCTATGTCGAACTGGTGCACTGGCTGCATCAGCTGATGCAGCAGCAGGATGGCGACTTACAGCAGGTCATCACACATTTTTCACTGGATGAAAAGGCCCTGACTCAGGATATCGTTGCCGCGCTGGATCGCCTGCCACGCGGTGCCAGTGCGGTCTCCGACCTCTCCGAGCATATCGACAGCGCCGTTGAACGGGCGTGGGTTTACGCCTCGCTGAAATATGGCGCGACCCGCATTCGCGGCGGCCATCTGTTGATCGGCATGCTGAAAACCTTCAACCTGGCCAGCGTGCTGAAAGGCATCTCCGGTCAGTTCAGCCGCGTCAACGCCGATGCGCTGCTGGCGGAATTCGACACGCTGCTCAGCAACAGCAAGGAAGCGCAGCAGGCGCTGAGCGCACCGGCGGATGCTGGCGGCGCACCGCCCGCCGCCAGTGGCAGTACGCTGGCACAATATGCGCAGGACCTGACGGCGCGCGCCCGTGAAGGCCGCATTGATCCGGTAACCGGACGTGACGACGAAATCCGCCAGATGGTCGATATCCTGATGCGTCGCCGCCAGAACAACCCGCTGCTGACCGGCGAAGCGGGCGTCGGGAAAACCGCGGTGGTCGAAGGCCTTGCGTTGCGTATCGCGGCGGGCGATGTGCCTGCGCCGCTGCGCGATGTGCAGCTCTGGCTGCTGGACATCGGCATGCTGCAGGCGGGTGCCGGCATGAAAGGGGAGTTTGAAGCACGACTGCAGGCGCTGATCAATGAGGTGCAGTCCAGCCCGACGCCGATTGTGCTGTTTGTTGATGAGATCCACACCCTGGTCGGGGCAGGCGGTCAGCAGGGCACCGGTGATGCCGCCAACCTGCTTAAACCGGCGCTGGCACGTGGACAGCTGCGAACCATCGGCGCGACCACCTGGGCGGAATACAAAAAGTACATTGAGAAAGATCCGGCGCTGACCCGTCGCTTCCAGACCGTGCAGGTGCAGGAGCCGGATGAAGCCAAAGCGATTCTGATGCTGCGCAGCACCGTCAGCGCCCTGGAGAAACATCATCGGGTGCTGTTGCTGGATGATGCGGTCAGTGCGGCGGTGAAACTGTCGCATCGCTACATTCCGGCGCGCCAGCTGCCTGACAAAGCGGTGGCGCTGCTGGATACCGCCTGCGCCCGCGTGGCGGTCAGCCAGGGTGCGCAGCCCGCGGCGCTGGAAGATTGTCTTCACCGTCTGGCGGCGCTGGAGATTGAAGCGGAGATCATTGAACGTGAAATCCGGGTGGGCCTGGGCGACGCCACCCGCCAGCAGGCGATTGCAGCGCAGCGCACTGCGCTGGAAGCCGAGCGGGATGCGCTGCAACAGCGCTGGCTGCAGGAGCGCGAACTGGTCGAGACGCTGATTGCGTTGCGCGCCCGCTGTGTGACAGAAGAGGATGCGGCGCTGCGTGCACAGCGTGATGCGACGCAGCAGCAGCTTACTGCGCTGCAGGGCGACACGCCGCTGCTGTTTGCCGCCGTCGATGCAGGCGTGGTGGCTGCCGTGGTCTCTGACTGGACCGGCATTCCGCTGGGCAGAATGGTGAAGAATGAGATCGACGCGGTGCTGAATCTGGCCGATACCCTGAACCAGCGGGTCATCGGCCAGCGTCACGGTCTGGATCTGATCGCCAGACGGGTACGCACCTCGCGCGCGCGCCTTGATAATCCCAACAAGCCGGTCGGCGTGTTTATGCTGTGCGGGCCTTCCGGTGTCGGTAAAACCGAGACCGCGCTGGCGCTGGCCGAGTCGCTGTACGGCGGCGAGCAGAACATCATCACCATCAACATGAGTGAGTTTCAGGAGGCGCACACCGTCTCGACGCTGAAAGGGGCACCGCCGGGCTACGTCGGCTACGGCGAAGGCGGCGTGCTGACCGAAGCCGTTCGCCGTCGCCCCTACAGTGTGGTGCTGCTGGATGAGATTGAGAAAGCCCATCCGGATGTGCATGAACTCTTCTTCCAGGTGTTTGATAAAGGCTGGATGGAGGATGGCGAAGGCCGGCACATCGATTTTCGCAACACCATCATCATTCTGACTTCCAATGTCGGCACGCAGTTAATCAGCGCGATGTGTGCCGATCCTGAACTGATGCCCGATCCCGATGCTCTGAGCACCGCGCTGCGTAAGCCGCTGCTGGAGGTGTTCCCGCCTGCGCTGTTGGGCCGTCTGCTGGTGGTGCCGTATTACCCGCTCAGCGACGCGATGCTGGCGGAGATTGTGCGGCTGCAGCTGGCGCGCATTGTGCGTCGTCTGGACGATAACCACGGCATTGAAGCGCAGATCGACGAGTCGGTGGTGAGCCAGATCGTGCAGCGCTGCACCGAGGTAGAGTCGGGCGGTCGCATGGTGGATGCCATCCTCACCAACACGCTGTTGCCACAGATGAGCCAGATCCTGCTGAGCGCCCAAGCCCGTGATGAACGCTATCGCCGCGTCGATGTGCGTTGTGAGCAGGGTGAATTTGTCTGCCAGTTCGCGGTTTAAAGCCTGGCTATCAGAGAGTAATTGAATATGTCGGAACATGATCAACCCCTGAATGTCCCCAACGCCCTGCCGCTGGGTTACCGCTTCAATGAGTTTGAAATCAAAGAGGTCATCGGCGGTGGCGGCTTTGGCATCGTCTATCGCGCCTGGGATCACCAGCTTGAGCGTGATATCGCGATCAAAGAGTTTATGCCCGCCTCACTGGCAGTGCGCAGCGATGACCTGAATCTGGTGCTGCGCAGCGAACGGTTCAGCAAAACCTTTCACGCCGGACTAAACAGCTTTATTCAGGAGGCGCGTCTGCTGGCGCGCTTTAATCATCCGAACCTGCTGCACGTGCTGCGTTTCTGGGTGCAGAACGATACCGCCTATATGGGCACGGTGTTCTACAGCGGCACCACACTCTCGAACTTCAGCGAACGAAATCCGCAGTCGGTAAATGAGGCCTGGATCCGTCGCATGTTGCCACCGCTGCTGGGGGCGATCAAAACCATCCATGAAGCGGGTTATCTGCATCGCGATATCTCGCTGGATAACGTCCAGATCCAGAGCAGCGGGGAGCCGATCCTGCTGGACTTCGGGTCGGCGCGTAAAACCATCGGCAATCTGTCGGATGAGAGCGAGACGATGCTGCGTCCCGGCTATGCGCCGATTGAGCAGTACAGCGACAACGATGAGAGTGAGCAGGGCGCGTGGACCGATATTTACGCGCTGGGCGCGGTGCTGCATACCCTGATCACCGGTGCGCCACCGCCGGTCAGCGTGGTGCGCAGCATCGAAGATAACTATCAGCCGCTGGTGCAGCGTCGTCTGGCAGGCTACTCGTCTGCGCTGCTGAGCGCCGTCGATCGCGCGCTGGCGCTGAAACCGGAAGATCGTCCGCAGAGCATTGATGATTTTGCTGTACTGATGGCGCTGCCGGAACGTGAACCGGAACCGCTGCTCAGCGCAAAAATCAGCGGACCGGGCACCATGCTGGTGCCGATTGAAGAAGAAGAGGAGGTGATCAAACCCGCCTCGCCGCTGAAAACGCTGCTGGGACACCGCTTTGCACTGCCGGGCCTGGTTGCCGCTGGCGTGCTGGTCGGCCTGGGCGCCGGTCTGCTGATGTCACGCGGTAACGAACAGACATCGCCGGCTGAGACCACGCAGAACGACGCGCCTGCCGTCACCGTCGCGCCGGTTAACCAGCCGGTTGCCGCGCCACCGACCCAGGCTGAGGCCCCGCCGGATACCGTTGCCAGCGCACCGGCTCAGACTTCTGAGCCGGTGCAGACCGCCGCACGTGAACCCGATCCACAACCGGCACCACCGCCCGCTCCGGTCGCCCAGGTCTATATCCGTCTGCAGCAGGGTGAACGCGTTCAGGTGAACGGTCAGCCGCAGGCGCTGGTGCCGGCGGTGAATGGCTTCGCCACGCTGCAGCTGGCGCCGGGCAACTACACCTTTGCCATCAGCGGCCAGAGTGGCACCCGCGAACAAACGCTGAACATCAGTGAAGAAGGTGTCTGGTTGCTCGATCCACACAGTTAATAGTCAGGGATTACTTATGTTCTCACGCATTACTGCACAGCTGCCGGCGGACGGCCTGCTGTTCCATACGCTTAAGGGGACCGAGACGCTGTCCCGTCCGTTTGTGCTCACCGCTGAACTGCTGGCCACCGACGCGCGCATCGACCGCCACGCCCTGCTGGGGAAGCCGGTGACGTTTACGCTGCCGACCGATGGCCTTATGAACGCGCTGAGCCCGCGCTACCTTAACGGCAAAATCACCCGGGTGGCGGTGCGCAGCCAGGAGCTGAGCGGCACCCGCTACGCGGTCTATGAGCTGACGGTCGAGCCGGACCTGTGGCCGATGAAGCGCGACCGCAACCTGCGCATCTTCCAGAGCCAGACGGTGCCGCAGATTGTGCAGACGCTGCTGAAGGAGTACGGGGTCAATGTGGAAACGCGCCTGGCGGGCAGCTACCGGGTGTGGGAGTACTGCGTGCAGTATCAGGAGAGCAGCCTGGACTTTATCAGCCGCCTGATGGAGCTGGAGGGGATTTACTACTTCTTCCGCCACGAGGCGGACAAACACACGCTGGTGCTGTGTGACGCGCCGGACCAGCATCAGGCGTTTCCGGGCTATGAGACCATTGCCTATCACGTCACCCCGTCGGGCGGCGTGGTCACTGAGGAGGGTATCAGCCAGTGGTCACTGAG
>NZ_JAPCIL010000005.1:0-5477 GCF_025910075.1 Pantoea sp. RG18 | reverse complement strand
GGCGAAGGTGGTGGGACCCAAAGGCGAGTCGATCTGGACCGACCGCTATGGGCGGGTGAAGGTGAAGTTTCACTGGGACCGGCTGGCGAAGGGCGACGACACCAGCTCCTGCTGGGTGCGCGTCTCCAGCGCCTGGGCCGGCCAGGGATTTGGCGGGGTGCAGATCCCGCGAGTGAACGACGAAGTGGTGGTGGACTTCATCAACGGCGATCCGGATCGTCCGCTGATCATCGGCCGGGTTTACAACGAGGCGAGCATGCCGCCGTGGGCGCTGCCGGCGGCGGCGACGCAGATGGGCTTTCTGAGCCGGTCGAAGGATGGCACGGCGGACACCGCGAACGCGTTAAGGTTTGAGGATAAGGCGGGTGAGGAACATCTGTGGATTCAGGCGCAGAAGAACATGGATACGCATGTTAAAAACGATGAATCACATAGTGTTCTAAACAATAGGACAGTTTCGGTGGGTGCTAATAATGAGACGCGAGTGGATGGTGACCATACTCTCGGCACTCAGGGAAATAGTAAAACGCTGACAACGGGCAATCGTACTGAACAGGCCTTTGCTTCTTACACAATTGCAGCCGGAGATTCTGTAAGGATCGAGTGTGGCCTCAGCGCGATTGAGTTAACTAAAGAGGGTGCGATTAATTTCATTGGTAAAAATTTTAATATTACCGTCGACGGTAATGGGGAGATTAACACTAAAGGTGGTGAGTTACATTTAAATCCAGAAGGAGGAAGTGCTGCAATAATTGCACCGGGTAGTGGACATAAAAATAAAATAAAAAATGAAATTGAAAACTACTTTTCTTCATCAACACAAAATACTAAAGGATAAAAATGGCCACCTATACTCTTCAGGAAGCTTCAATTAAATTGCCCGATGTATTCAAAGACCGGACAATGAATCTTTTTACGATCAGTGAAAATAACGCGAGTGAGTTTACGTTCGTAGTATCTCGCGCATCTGCTTTTCATGACGATACAGTACAAAAAGTGGCCGCAAGAATTATCAATGAGATGAGTGTGACTGTTCCCGCTTTCGTAAGCGTAACATCACAACTGATCGAGATAGATAATCTGCCTGCAGTTGAGCTTTTTTATCACTTTGAAAATGACGGCGCTGAGATCTGGCAAAAACAATCGATTGTTTTACTTGATGATGACGCCGGGGGTAAAAAGATTGTTTGCTATATTGGAACATGCCCAGGGCGTTTTAATGCTTATTATACTAAGCAATATCATGAGATTATTAACAGTGTTAAATTTAATTCTTTCGATTCTGATCATGAGCCTGTGTCAATAGCAGCTGATGCATCGGGAATTTTCTTTTGTTTTGATAACGACACTAAAGTGCTCACGGCACATGAAACGGTGACATTACTTTATCAGAATGTTGATTTAAAAAGAGCATTGAATGGTAGCTATTTGTTCTTTGACTCAGCGGGAAGTCCATTACATATCGCCGCATTAAATAATGAAGAGCCGTTACGCTATGCATTATGGACATCACCGCACAGGAAAAGCTCATCTTTAAGAGATGTTCTTGGTATGGCAAAAGCATTTAAAGGACCAGCAGAGCTCTCCAGCGAACAACAGATCCTTGCGTTTCTTCAGAGACATGAGGATGTATAAATCATGGCTGAATTCAATGCTGCCAGGGAGCAGGACGAGGTAGCTCATACAGCCTCCAAAGGCTGGATGATCGCCGGGTTAATTGGCGGTGCGATATTGGGTGCAGCAGCCGTTGTTGTTACCGGTGGAGCGGCTCTGGTTGTCGTATCCGCAGCAGCAGCCGGTGCCTGCGCCGCCGGAGGAGTGGGTGAGGTGCTTGGCAGCATGTCATGGGCTCCGCGGCACAACACTGGCAAACTGTTATCCGGATCGCCGAATGTTTTCACTAACAGCAGAGCAGCGATACGGGCACATTTATCCAAAGGCGACTGCGATGAGCACAGTGGCTCATTGCAGCTGGTAGCTGAAGGTTCCGATAAGGTTTTTATTAATAACTTTCCTGCCGCCCGTATCGGAGACCGTTTGACCTGCAGTGCGGAGATATCTGGTGGTTCCGCAAATGTGTTTATTGGCGGAGGTAAACTTCAGACTGACGACATCAATCCCGAAATCCCCGGCTGGGTGAACTGGCTGATGATGGGGATAGGGACTGCTGCCGTCGCGGTGCTGGCTTCTCCGGCTATTGCGCTGCTAGGATTAGCCGGCGCAATGGGCGGCGGTTACGCCGGCAATTGGGTAGGTGGCAGACTGTTCGGGGAAGGCTCTGACGAACAAAAATGGTCTATGCTGGTGGGCAGTTTTGCCGGTGGGGCATTGGGTGGCAAAGGGGGCATGAAGTTTGATGCCTGGCGTGCCGGGGAAATGCCAAAGACAGCTAAGCTAAATCCTGATAATGTTGAAATATCATCACGTCGCGCTGAGTTAAATAAGAAGTTTGGAAGAACTGGTGATTTAAATAAAGATATCACGATTCGAGGTCATAAAGAAATGGCTCGTGATTGGTTAGAGTCAAAAGGTTTTGACCCTCAACAGATCAAAGATTTTGATAATGGAATCGATTATTCGCAGAGAGTAAGTGTTGAAGTAGTGAACAGAAGTAAGCCTCTCTTTCAAAACCAAGTGCCTGGCGGTCGCCAGGGGAACTGGTATGCCTTAAGCGAGGATGTTAAGCCTACCAGACTTGGTATAAACCCTAAGGGAACAATTTATGGTACGGAAAGTGTGGTTGATAAGGTACCCAAGCCTTATACTGTGCAGCACAAAGTTGAGATGCTACGGAGTACATCGCTGCCAGCACTCGACACTTGGTCGGTGAAGAATCAACCCTATCAAACAGAAGGCGGAGCGATTCAATTGCTCTCAAACGAAAAAGGTGCATTTAAGGGTTATGATGAATAAAGAAGAATATACTGCTCTTGACTACATTAATGATGCTATTGATATAACTAATCAAAGAGCCATGGAAAAGCCGGAGTTTACAGTTTTTCAGGTTGCTCTGAAGCAGCTTATTTATGTAAAAAAAATACTAACTGGTGAAGAGAAAGATAAAAGTGTCCTGCATAGCATGAGTCTGGGAAGTTTGGCCTCCAAAGAGTTTGATACAACTGATCCAGAGCTTGCTAAACATCTTTCAAACGCAAATTATATTGCATCTCAAATAGGTGCGGGACTCAAGGTTATTCTTCCTCATCAAACCGATCCTGAATATGAAAATCGTAAAAAAAGATATTTAAAATTTCATAAGTAAATGGGTGTTGGCCTATTTTACTCAGTCTTTATTGGTTGATATCCAGATCACATATTAAATGAAAAAGTTACTCTATTAACTATGTCCATAGATTTTGCTTTTTTTAGGCAGGAGTCTGTGTAGAAAGATAATTTCATCCTGACACCTGTTACTTCTAATCATAAGATACTTTTAGTAAAAATCATTTCCCTTCAACTTTAACTGGCTCGCTTCACTGGCTGTACGGATGAACCATGTTCCCGCGCATTACTTCACCGCAGCTGGCCTGCTGTTCGATACGCTTACGGGCACCGAAATGCTGGTTGTCCGTTTGTGCTCTCCGTCGAACTGCTGTTCACCGACGCGCGTATCGACCATCACGCTTTGGTGGGCAAGCAGGTGACTTTTACGCTACCGACCCATGGCCTGATGAACGCGCTTAGTCCGCGCTAACTTAACGGCAAAATCACCCGCTGGCGGTGCGCAGCCAGGAGCTGAGCGGCACACGATATGCGGTCTATTAACTGACGGCCGAGCCTGACCTGTGACCGTTGAAACGTGACCGCTATCATTAGCGCTTCTAAAATGATTCTGGCTGGCAAATGATTTTTAAAAGAGATGACAATAGCGTGGAAATCATAGCATTTTTATTGTTTTTATTAGTGACGGAGTTTTTTATCTGGAGCAGTAAGATTTCCTATGGGAGAAAAACGCTGGCTGGTCTAGGTAAAGCTTTTGTCGGTGTTTTTATCGCCATTATCGCTATCGGGTTCGTGCTTAAAGGACTGGCAGCGATAATGCCTGGTTTTACCAGGGACGCCGCAGGGGATTTAATGGAGGCGTTAGGTGCGTCATTATTTTTTATATGGGGTATGAGGTTTATACTTGTTGGGTTGTGCAATATGTTTGGCAATATTATGGATTTTCACAAGAAATATAATGCTGATAATTACAGGAGGTTTTCACCAGCTATCAATAAACTGGCGCCAGGGCTGTTCGTTTTTTCAAAGGTCATTCTTTCTCTTGGTTCAATAGTGATTTATTACGGTATCTGGCTGGCTAATTAAATTAAGAAGGGAAACAGGCTGTAAATTTTGATACGGACTTTGGTTTGACCCTTAAGCCGGGTTTCTCCAGAGAAGCGATCGAACAGCGCTTCTGGAAATGCCTCTATACTCCGGCCAGAAAAAAATGCTGCATTACTAAGTTGTGTTATCAAATACCCCAAGCTAGCGGAACTGATACCGGTTGCCTTTCCAGATATCTGTTTAACCCATATCGGACACTACTTAACCACTTATGACTCATCCTGTCCGGGAGTTTGGGCCGCGTATGAAGGTTGCCAGTGTGAGATAAATGCGTCTGACTGGCTGTTAAAAAAGCCTGCCATGACGGGCTTAAAGTCCCGCACCGCCACAGGAGCTAATACGGGACGGTGCGCTGTCTGTATAGCGGGTTGCAAAAGGTGGGTGAAAGCAGCAGCGCGACACGCATTACCTGTCGACCGCGGGGGGTGGCTGGAAGCCGCTGGTGCACATCGATACGCTGGATGACAGCGCCATGATGTACTGGTACCCATTCTCTAATATAAGCACGGAATCTGATTATGTTCTCACGCATTACCGCACAGCTGCCGGCGGACGGCCTGCTGTTCCATACGCTTAAGGGCACCGAGACGCTGTCCCGTCCGTTTGTGCTCACCGCTGAACTGCTGGCCACCGACGCGCGCATCGACCGCCACGCCCTGCTGGGGAAGCCGGTGACGTTTACGCTGCCGACCGACGGGCTGATGAACGCGCTGAGCCCGCGCTACCTTAACGGCAAAATCACCCGGGTGGCGGTGCGCAGCCAGGAGCTGAGCGGCACCCGCTACGCGGTCTATGAGCTGACGGTCGAGCCTGATCTGTGGCCGATGAAGCGCGACCGCAACCTGCGCATCTTCCAGAGCCAGACGGTGCCGCAGATTGTGCAGACGCTGCTGAAGGAGTACGGGGTCAATGTGGAGACCCGCCTGGCGGGCAGCTACCGGGTGTGGGAGTACTGCGTACAGTATCAGGAGAGCAGCCTGGACTTTATCAGCCGCCTGATGGAGCTGGAGGGGATTTACTACTTCTTCCGCCACGAGGCGGACAGACACACGCTGGTGCTGTGCGACGCGCCGGACCAGCATCAGGCGTTTCCGGGCTATGAGACCATCGCCTATCACGTCACCCCGTCGGGCGGCGTGGTTACCGAA
>NZ_JAPCIL010000044.1:0-321 GCF_025910075.1 Pantoea sp. RG18 | reverse complement strand
TGAGCAGGACGGCTGCGAAGTCGTGACACTTTTGTGTCCCCTTCGTCTAGCGGTTAGGACTCCGCCCTTTCACGGCGGCAACAGGGGTTCGAATCCCCTAGGGGACGCCACCTGCTTGGTGACAGGTGAAAGGTGTCTCCATACAGTATCTCAAAACCGATTTGGTTGCGTAAGCAGCCGGGCCGCGTTTGAGATATTTGCTCTTTAACAATCCGGAACAAGCTGAAAATTGAAACGACGCAGCGCGTCATTCCTCCGTAATTAAGGAATGGCAAAGCGATGCGTTCGAGTCTCTCAAATGCTTGCAACACGCAGCGTTGA
>NZ_JAPCIL010000043.1:0-327 GCF_025910075.1 Pantoea sp. RG18 | reverse complement strand
GTTATCACCTCCTGCGCTGTTCTGAAGCCAGATACGGACTTTACCCTCTGGTGCCAGCCCTAACAGTAATGTGTCATACCAGGCCATATTACCTCTTCTGTCCCTGCCGGTTGGCACCGACATTTTTCCCCGAAGGGCCGGTGAGAAGGTGATGCGCGTCTCGTAGGTCTTTTTATCGATAACCGAATCCCAGCAGAACAGCATCAGCGCCGGTGGATGCCGGGCTTTATTAAACTGAGCATGCATCCTGACCCGGTTATTCCATATCTGAGTTGTATCCGGATCCCCTGGAGTGCTGTCCAGCGTTCTGTAAGTGGATACAACTTT
>NZ_JAPCIL010000042.1:0-336 GCF_025910075.1 Pantoea sp. RG18 | reverse complement strand
ACATCAGCAGGGGAAAAAGTGTTTTCAGCCTCATACCTTCTTCCCGTCCATGCTGTAGACAGAGCGTTTCCACTGCTCATCCGGGCGGTTGATAAAGCCAATCAGCTCAGAGGGTGATGCGCCGCCGTGAATCAGACCGTCCGTATTCACCACGATGGCATTCCAGTTGGCCGAACAGTGAATATACTTCTCCGCAATCACGTCCAACTCATCCTGGCTGTACGCTTGATAGGCATAGGTACGCCAGGTATTACGCCCCGGGCTTGATGGATCAACCAGGGACCGTAAAAAGGCATTCACTTCACGGTCAAATACCCCGTCCTCCCCGATGAGAAC
>NZ_JAPCIL010000041.1:0-340 GCF_025910075.1 Pantoea sp. RG18 | reverse complement strand
CGACGACGTCGGTGCGATCACCGGCGAGATTGCCAGCGGCTCGGTCACCGATGACGCGCGGCCGACCCTTTCCGGCGACGCAACCGCCGACATCGATCACGTCAATATCTATGACAACGGCGAGCTCGTCGGCAGCGCAGCGGTGGACGCGGACGGCAAGTGGAGCTGGACGCCGGAGCAGGATATGGCGGACGGCACCTCCCACGACCTGACGGTTGCGGCGGTGGACGCGGCGGGCAACGAAGGCCCGCAGGCAGACGGCGACTGGAGCTTTACCGTTGACACCTCGGTGCCGGATAACCAGACATCGGGTTTGGTGGCGGACAGCATCACACTGACA
>NZ_JAPCIL010000040.1:0-458 GCF_025910075.1 Pantoea sp. RG18 | reverse complement strand
CGAGCAGAAAAAACCTCTACAGGCTTGTAGCTCAGGTGGTTAGAGCGCACCCCTGATAAGGGTGAGGTCGGTGGTTCAAGTCCACTCAGGCCTACCAAATTCGCACTCACGCTGCGTTATGTCTCCGGCTCGCATAGTTCACTATGCTTCGCGGAAACATGCCTTGCCTGAGCACGAATTACATTTCTCACGAAGTGTACTCGGTTGAGTGGTAGTAGTGGTCTCTGCAGTAACTGTATGGGGCTATAGCTCAGCTGGGAGAGCGCCTGCCTTGCACGCAGGAGGTCAGCGGTTCGATCCCGCTTAGCTCCACCATACCGTTTATCTGTTTTTTTCTGAAATACCTCAGAGCATACCGGCGACGGTGTGCTGCGACGTATTATGCTCTTTAACAATCCGGAACAAGCTGAAAATTGAAACGACGCAGCGCGTCATTCCTCCGTAATAAGGAATGATTT
>NZ_JAPCIL010000004.1:0-6814 GCF_025910075.1 Pantoea sp. RG18 | reverse complement strand
CGCGAAGGTGGTGGGCCCGAAAGGCGAGTCGATCTGGACCGACCGCTATGGGCGGGTGAAGGTGAAGTTTCACTGGGACCGGCTGGCGAAGGGCGATGACACCAGCTCCTGCTGGGTGCGCGTCTCCAGCGCCTGGGCCGGCCAGGGATTTGGCGGGGTGCAGATCCCGCGAGTGAACGACGAAGTGGTGGTGGACTTCATCAACGGCGATCCGGATCGTCCAATCATCACAGGACGTGTTTATAACGAGGCGAGTATGCCGCCGTGGGCGCTGCCGGCAGCGGCGACGCAAATGGGCTTTCTGAGCCGGTCGAAGGATGGCACGGCGGACACCGCGAACGCGTTAAGGTTTGAGGATAAGTCGGGTGAGGAACATCTGTGGATTCAGGCGCAGAAGAACATGGATACCCATGTTAAAAATGACGCCAGCCATTCAGTCGCCAACAATCACAGCCATTACGCGGGCGGCAATGAGCTCTACCGTGTCGAAACCAACCGTGTCCACGGTGTAAAAGGGGGCGAAGAGCGGCTGACCGGTAAGGGCAAACTCGATGCGGTGGTCGATACCTATGTAGTGGGTTCGGGGACTAAACTTCGCCTTGAATGCGGAGAGAGTGCTATCGAACTGAATGCGAATGGCCAGATTAATATTGTGGGCAAGGGCTTCAATATTTTTGTGCAGGGTGATGGTCATATCACCACCTCTGGCGGCAAACTGAACCTGAACACAGATGGCGCGAAGCCGGGCACAAGCGCACCGGGCTCCAGTCATAAACAAAACATCAGCCAGGCCGTAGAGAATCTGTTCCCGCCGAAGCAGAAAGGACAGGCGGCTCCGGCTGCGCCAAAAGCTGCGGCGGCACCGGCGAAAGGGGCGGCTGCACCGTTAGCCAATACTGCTTCTGGCGATAAGAAGAGCAAATATGACTACTCGGTAGATGAGATGGTCAAAAAACAAAAAGGGCTTAAAGCCACGCCGGTGAAATGGGATAAAACTAAAAAAGGCTTCGTAAACGCCACCGAGGACGATATCAAAAAATATGTCGATCCTGCCAACCACATGGAAGGCAAAGACAAATATCAGTTTGTGGATCTTTCCTCCTCATCTGGGATCAGTAAAGATGATATGAGCACTTTCCTTAAGGATAAGGGCACGCTGTCCGGTCAGGAACAGACTTATCTGGATGCGGCTAAAAAATATAATGTTAATGAAGCGTATCTGGCTGCCCATTCCGCGCTGGAGACGGGAAATGGCACCAGTGAGTTAGCCAAAGGCGTCATGGTTAATGGAACCAAAGTTTATAATATGTACGGCATAGGTGCGCTGGATGGCAATGCGGTGCAAACCGGCGCTAACTATGCTTATAAACAGGGCTGGACAACACCCGCTAAGGCCATCGATGGTGGTGCTAAGTGGATATCTGATAAGTTTGTTGGCTCTGGTCAGAATACTTTGTATAAAATGCGCTGGAATCCGGCTTCGCCGGGAACACATCAGTATGCGACAGATGTTAACTGGGCTACGGCTCAGACAACCAGCATGAAGAAAATGTTCGACAGTTTTCCGAATGCGAATCTTTCTTATGACATACCTGAGTTTAAATAAGGGACTGATAAAAATGATTTTTCCTATGAGAAAGGCAGTATTGTTGTTTGCGCTGCTGTTCCCTGCCGTTCAGGTAAATCTGGCTACTGCGGCGGCAAGCATTACGTCCCCTGCTGCCTTAACAGCCGCTGACTTTAGTGTGAAAATCAATAATCATCCTTTTACCTTAGGTGATAAATGGAGCGATGAGACTCAGAAGCAGGCGGGCACGCAGATAAGTGAAAACTTTGTTGGCGATGTGCCTGCCGGTGACACCAGTTTTAAGTACTACCAGCACAAATATGATGGTTTTGAAATCTACACTGCCAATCTGTTCTGGCAAAAAGAGCAGCGTGATATTGACAGCTACCTTATTGCACAGATCACCATCAACACTCCTGCGATCAAAACAGCGAGAGGCGTAGGACCAGGCGATAGCCAGGATGTGCTGGTCAGTAAATATGGTCAGGGCACAGTGGATGACAGTGATAATCAGCATTGGTTATATTATGATGCTGATAACAAACGCATGTCATTTCAGTTAGAGCATAAAAAAATCAGTCATATTATGATGACGATTAATACGGATGAATAATAACAACCCTGCGTGATACGTCACGCAGGATTAAATTAACTTATTAATCTTATTTTTTTGATTAAATAATTTTAAGTCCGCTAATAGGTTTTAATTTCCTACTCCTGAAGTATGTGACCAATAAAATAAATGCCACATTCATTCAAGACCTGGTTAACTGTATACAACAGCATGCCATCTGGCGAGTTGAATGATTATTTAAAAAGAGAATAATCAATATGGTAAAACGGTGCTACTTAATTCACTCCTCAGGTAAAACTATAAAGTTATTTGTTAAAGTGATGCTCTTGATGATATTTATAGTTTGCCCGATAGGCATTGCAACAGCTTCAGGAACACAAGTGTCTTTTTCTCAGTACAATAGCTTAGACAATGTTTCAAAGATCTTTAGTGACCAGGATGTTGTCTCCACTTTAAAATCTGTTTTAGGTAATGAGTATAATGATTTCAGCCAGAACTTTGATGTTTTTGGAGAACCCCATAAAACAGATGTCGGCGGTATATTCGTTGAGGGCTGGTTAAAAGATCTCTATCTTGTGCAAGCATCCGCATTCGTGATACAGGCAGATGGCAAAGTGTATGCTGCCTGGATGATGCCTCAAAACAACAAAATACATTATGTCACTAACGCGCCTGAAGGTAACAAAGTTCAGGAGGATATAGCACGCTGGTCTAAGCGTTTTGATAATGAATAGTCTGCCATCCAGGATGAGTAATTTAATCGATAATCGCGTGATAATTATATCTTAGCCAAGTTTTATGACAGGTTTAAATGATTAAAATTTTATGCGTTTTAATGTTTTCATATCCGCTGATGACTTCTGCAAATGATTTTTGTCAACGGATGGCTAGTAACGCTAACGCAAAAGGCGTGCGTTTCGACCATACAGATAATGTCTACAGGGTTGGCGGGTCAGGACGGCTGCAATTTTATTCTGCACCTGATGGCCGTTGTGTAGAGAAAGACGTTTTTGTGGTGCCTGGCAATGAATTATATGCTTACGTCGAATATGGAAAATATTACAGCGTAATGTATGTGGCTAATGACGGAAATCAGGCTAATGGCTGGGTAGAAAAAGAAAGATTGATTGAATCACACGGGTATCGCACCCGATTATGATGCAAATAAATAGTTACTCCTTCTGCTGTTAATAACATTACATTTTTACTTTCCCCATATGGATATCTATTATGCATTACCAATTCAATGAGGGCGCCTTTGCGCTTTTTCCTGCTGCCTGGCAGGACACCACCATGAATATTCTCCGCGATGAAGCCAGTGGGCTGGCATGGGTTGTGAGCCGTGGCGTTATTTCTGAGGGCAGTGATGCGGAAAAAGAGTTCCAGCGTCAGTGGGACACATTGCGGAGTCAGATGGGCCATATCCAGCAGACTGAATTTGTACGTTTGATGGCAGGTGTAGATAACACATTACACGCGGTAGAAGTTGAAACCGTATTTGACCGTAACGGGCAGGCAGTGTGGCAGAAACAGCTGGCTACACAGGTGCCTGATTCGAACATCTTAATGATTTTTACGCTATCAGCCATGCGTCCATTCAATGAAGAGGATGGACAGCGCTGGAGTGCATTTAAACAAAGCCTGAGTCTGAACAATCCACGGAAAGCATAACCTATGGATAACCCTGCTGCCCGCGTGGGCGACGAGATCATTCACTCCAGCATTTTCGCTGATATCACGAGCATTGTTGCGGAAGGTGCGGCCTATGCCGTCATTGGTGCCGCAGTGGGTGCTGCTATCGTCTCGGCAGCGCCCCTGCTGGGCACAGGGGCGGCAGCGGCGAGTGTGGCAGCCGTGGGTAACAGTTGCCTGCTCAGCGGTATTCTGGGTGGTGTACTGGCCAATGCCGTTGGTCTGTCACAAGAGATCAGCAAAGCGGCCGATGGGCTGGGAAACATGATATTCCCGCCGTCACCTGCCGGAGTAATCGCCAGTGGATCAGTGAATGTCTACGTTAATGGTCTTTTAGCCGCACGCGCGGCCGGGATGCTCACGCCCGGCGAGACACCGCCACCGGAACCGCAATCGCCGCAGAGCTTCGCGGACTATGGCGGCATGTTGCTCTCTGCGGTCGGCCAGTTTGGCAGTGCAATGTGGCAGCCCACGGTAGCCTCCGCCGATGCGGGCACCTCTCCGCTGGAGCAGGACAAAGTGGCCTGTGAAAAACACAGTGCACCGCAATATCTGGCTCAGGGATCGAAAAGCGTCTTTATCAATGGCCAGCCTGCAGTGCGCGCAAAGGATAAAACCACCTGTGACGCCACCGTGAGCGACGATGTTTCCCCCAATGTCATCATTGGTGGTGAAACCGTCACGGTCAGAGAGATCAAAAGTGGCAAGGTGCCAGGTCTGGCCGTGATGATGATCGGCCTTTCCCTCATCCGTGGTCGCCCCAGTCAGATCATCAAAAACATGCCCTGCGCGCTGGCCGGTGCCGTGGGCGGTATGGCGGCGGACATGGCTATCAATGCGGCCTTCTCGTCGCTGTTTCCGGTTCATGCGGCGACCGGCGTCAAAGTCCTTAATGATGATGCCGAGCGCGATTTTTCCCTTCCCGGACGTTTCCCGCTCAGTTTTCAGCGCAGCTATAACAGCCTGACTCAGCGCGCTGGGCTGTTTGGTCAGGGCTGGGCCACGGTGTTTGACAGCTACCTGACGCTGGAAGGGAATCGGGCAACCTGGTTTGATGACAACGGGCGCGAGCTGAGCTTTGACGTTCCCGGTGACAAAGAGGTGCTTTACAGCATCAGCGAAGGGCTGATGGTACGGCGCAACGAGTCTGGCGATATCGCCATTGCCGATGACGACGGTGCGGTATGGCGTCTTTACAGGTGCACGGCCGCTGATCCGCAGGTACTGCGGCTGGCTTCACTGAGCGACGAGTACGGTAATGCGCTGGAGATGGGCTGGGATGAACAGGCCCGCCTGGTACGTATCCATGACGCGCCGCTGGCGATTGACGTCACGCTGCACTACGACGACAAACAGCACGCGCGGCGTCCGACATCAGCCAGCCATTTTGATGGCGATCAGCACTGGCCTCTCACGCGCTGGACCTACAATGATCGGGGCCAGCTTGCCAGCGTTACTGATGCCGCAGGCGTTGTCTCACGACGCTTCCGTTACAACGACGATGGATTGATGGTCTGGCACCAACTGCCGGGCGGGCTGGAGAGTGAATATCGCTGGCAGAAGCTGGATCACTGGCGCGTTGTAGAAAACCGCACCAACAGCGGTGATGGCTGCCACATGCATTACGATCTTGAGGCGGGCATCACGCGCGTGTCGACCTATGACGGTCAGCAGCGCGAACACCACTGGAATGCCGCGGGCCTCATCACCTGTTTTATCGACGAGCGCGGCGAGAAGTGGCGTTATGAGTGGGATGAAAACGAACTCCTGACGCGTCGCATCGATCCGCTGGGCAACGCGGTGAGCTTCACCTATGACGATCTGGGCAACCGTGTTGAAGAGAAGGATGCTGACGGTGGTGTGCAGGCGGTGCAATGGCTGTCACACCGTTCGCTGCCCACGGTTGTTGCCGGAGCAGACGGTTCCACAACGAAATACTATTACGATCTCCATCACGGCCTTGAGCGCGTTGTTGATGCGCTCGGGCAAAGCACGCTCTATCAGCGGGATGAGTTCGGACTGGTTGTCGAAGAGACTGACGCAGCAGGTAATAGCTACCGCCGTGAGTTTAATGATGCCGGCCAGGTTATCCGTGAAACCGACTGTTCAGGGCTGACCACGCGCTACCGTTATCATCCCCTGGGCTGGCTCAGCTGTGTCATCGCGCCGGATGGTGAAGAAACCCGTTATCACTATGATGCAGCAGGCCGTCCTCTTCAGCTGGAACGCGCAGAAGGATGGGAAGAGCGGTTGCACTGGAGTGAAAACGGACTGCCGCTGGCCTATGAATCGGCTGATGGCAAGCGCAGTGAATTCCGTTACGACAATGTCGGGCGATTGATCGCCAACCGTAATGCGCAGGGTGAGACGGTTCAGCGAAGCTGGGACAGCCGTGGCCGGTTGACGGCGCTGCAAAACGAGAACGGCGAGCAGTATCAGTTCGAGTGGGGCGCAGATTCTCTGTTGCTGGCCCAGGTCGGGCTGGATGGTGTTGCCACGCGATATGACTATGATGCGGCGGGCCGCACGGTATCACGCACCTTTGCCGCCGGACATCCTCAGTCCATTACCCATCGCTATCACTGGAGCCGTGCGGGGCAACTGCTGGCGCGGACCACGCCGGAAGGCCAGACGCGCTATCACTACAGCGGTGGGGGGCAACTGGGCAAAGTGTCGCAGCATTTGCCGCTGTCTGACACCGAGTGGAGCCAGCAGGCCGAGCAGGAGATTACCTTTAAGTATGATGCGCTGGGCCGCATCGTTGCTGAGCAGGGGGAGCAGGGCGAACTGGCGTGGGAGTATGACGCGCTGGGCAACTGCACTGCCCTGACGCTGCCGGATGGCCGCAACCTGAAGCAGCTTTATTACGGTAGCGGCCATCTGCTGAGCATCGCATTAGACAACCTGCCGGTCACTGAATTTACCCGTGACACAATGCATCGGGAGCTGAGCCGGACGCAGGGCGGCCTGACCATGCGCAG
>NZ_JAPCIL010000039.1:0-470 GCF_025910075.1 Pantoea sp. RG18 | reverse complement strand
CTTTCCCTTTGATAAAATCCTTTATGTCCTGATCATAACCATCCGGAATGCTGTAGTTAAAGTCAATGCGCGAAGGCACGTCTTTGCAGGCATCCAGTTTATCCCCGGACAGCGTGGTGATTTTTACCGGTTCGACCGGCAGATTGGCGACCGGTGCACTGTTCTGAAGCCAGATGCGGACTTTACCTTCTGGTGCCAGCCCAAACAGCAGCGTGTCATACCAGGCCGTATCCCCACGCCAGTCCTTTCCGGTTGGCACCGACATTTTCTCCCGCAGGGCCGATGAAAAGGTGATGCGCGTCTCGTAGGTCTTTTTATCTATAACCGAATCCCAGCAGAAGAGCATCTGTGCGGGAGGATGCCGGGCTTTGTTGAATTGAGCATGCCTGCTTACCCTGCTGCTCCAGCTTCCCACGCTGTCAGGATTTTCCTGAATGCTGTCCAGCGTTCTGTAAGTAGATACAACTTTC
>NZ_JAPCIL010000038.1:0-482 GCF_025910075.1 Pantoea sp. RG18 | reverse complement strand
GAGGGTATCAGCCAGTGGTCGCTGGCGGAGAGCGTGACGCCGGGCATCTACAGCACCGACGACTACGACTTCCGCAAGCCGAACGCCTGGATGCTGCAGGCCCGCCAGAACCCGGCGTCGCCGGTGCCGGGCTCGGTGGACGTTTACGACTGGCCGGGCCATTTTGTCGACCACAGCCACGGCGAGTCCTACGCGCGCATCCGTCAGGAGGTGTGGCAGGCCGAGCACCACAGCGTCAGCGGGTCGGGCACGGCCACCGGCATCGCGCCGGGCTTTACCTTCTCGATCATCAACGCGCCGCACTTCAGCGACAACGGCGAGTATCTGGTGACCTCGGCGACCTATGACTTCGCCGAGAACGCCTACGCCAGCGGTGACACCGGCGACAGCCGTCACAACATCCACTTCACGGTGCTGCCGTCGTCAGTGACCTACCGCACGCCGCCGGAAACGGCGTGGCCGAAAACGCACGGCCCGCAGAC
>NZ_JAPCIL010000037.1:0-482 GCF_025910075.1 Pantoea sp. RG18 | reverse complement strand
CTCGTTGTCGATAATCAGCGCTTTTGTCACAACCGCCGGTAAGGCCCGCGGAGTGAAAAATGCAAAATCAACCTCACCGTAGGGCATCTCGCCGGTATCTTCCGGCGTCTGTGCCTCTCCAGCCCGGCAGCCGCTGACCATCACCAGCATCAGCAGGGGAAAAAGTGTTTTCAGCCTCATACCTTCTTCCCGTCCATGCTGTAGACCGAGCGTTTCCACTGCTCATCCGGGCGGTTGATAAAGCCAATCAGCTCAGAGGGTGATGCGCCGCCGTGAATAAGGCCGTCCGTATTCACCACGATGGCATTCCAGTTGGCCGAACAGTGAATATACTTCTCCGCAATCACGTCCAGCTCATCCTGGCTGAACGCTTGATAGGCATAGGTACGCCAGGTATTACGCCCCGGGCTTGATGGATCAACCAGGGACCGTAAAAAGGCATTCATTTCATGGTCAAATACCCCGTCCTCCCCGATGAGAAA
>NZ_JAPCIL010000036.1:0-553 GCF_025910075.1 Pantoea sp. RG18 | reverse complement strand
CCCGGACGAATAAGTTAAAACGCTTACCTCCCATTTTTGAACCTGACGCATTCGCTTCTGGCACAGGGCTGCTGTTGCAGCCCTCACAGTCTAGACTTCAATTGACTCCGATATTTCCAGAGCATCATCTACTTCAATGCCAAGGTAACGTACTGTTCTTTCAAGTTTTTTGTTCCCCAAAAGTAACTGGATTACCCGAAGGTTCTTCGTTTTTTTATAGATAAGATATGGCTTGGTTCTGCGCATTGAGTGCGTACTGTAGAGCGTCTCATCAAGACCCAGTTTCCCAATCCATCCATGAAAAATGCGGTTATATTGTCTGGTTGAGATGTGTCTTGAAGAACCAACGCGGGACTGGAAGAGATAGTCGCTATTACTTAGTTGAGCCATTTTGATCCACGCGGCTACAGCCTCTCTGGTTCCCTTAGTCAGTTCAAACTGAACAGTGCTGCCCGTTTTCTGCTGCAGCACTGTCGTTCTGCCCGAAACAGAGTGCCCATAGGCTATATCAGAAACTTTTAGCTTAACCAAATCACAGCCCCGAAGTTTACTG
>NZ_JAPCIL010000035.1:0-554 GCF_025910075.1 Pantoea sp. RG18 | reverse complement strand
TCCGGACGAATAAGTTAAAACGCTTACCTACCCATTTTTGAACCTGACGCATCCGCTTCTGGCACAGGGCTGCTGTTGCAGCCCTCACAGGCTAGACTTCAATTGACTCCGATATTTCCAGAGCATCATCTACCTCAATGCCAAGGTAACGTACTGTGCTTTCGAGTTTTTTGTGCCCCAAAAGTAACTGGATTACCCGAAGGTTCTTCGTTTTTTTATAGATAAGATATGGCTTGGTTCTGCGCATTGAGTGCGTACTGTAGAGCGTCTCATCAAGACCCAGCTTCCCAATCCATCCATGAAAAATACGGTTATATTGTCTGGTTGAGATGTGTCTTGAAGAACCAACGCGGGACTGGAAGAGATAGTCGCTATTACTTAGTTGAGCCATTTTGATCCACGCGGCTACAGCCACTCTGGTTCCCTTAGTCAGTTCAAACTGAACAGGGCTGCCCGTTTTCTGCTGCAGCACTGTCGATCTGCCCGAAACAGAGTGCCCATAGGCTATATCAGAAACTTTTAGCTTAACCAAATCACAGCCCCGAAGTTTACTA
>NZ_JAPCIL010000034.1:0-584 GCF_025910075.1 Pantoea sp. RG18 | reverse complement strand
CGCTATGACCTGACGGCGACGGCGGTGAACGCGGCGGGGGTTTCCTCGGCGGAGACCGGCGCGTTTAACGTGGTGCTGGACACCGTGGCACCGGAGGCGGCCGTGGCGGCGCTGATGGACGCCCAGGGTGAGGTGCAGGGCGAAGTTGCCAGCGGCGGGGTAACCGACGACCGCGCGCCGGTGCTGAAGGGCACGGCGGAAGCGGGCGCGACGGTGACGGTATATCTGGACAACAGCAGCACGCCGGCAGGCAGCACGGTGGCGGACGCGGACGGCAACTGGACACTGGCGCTGGGCACGCTGACGGACGGGGAGCACAGCTGGCAGGTGAAGGTGACGGACGCGGCGGGGAACGAAACCCGCGGCGAGCGCGCGACCTTCAGGCTGGACAGCAGCAGCGTGGAGCTGAGCATTGACCAGGCGAACGACGATGCGGGAAGCATCACCGGCGCGGTACTGAACGGCGGCCTGACCGACGACAGCACGCCGGAGCTGCAGGGCACGGCGGCGGCGGGCGCGGTGGTGACCATCAGCGACCAATCGGGCGCGGTGCTGGGCAGCAGCACGGCAAACAGCAGCGGCGT
>NZ_JAPCIL010000033.1:0-741 GCF_025910075.1 Pantoea sp. RG18 | reverse complement strand
CCTTCCCAGGCTTTTTGCCCTTCACCGTCAGTCAGCAGCTCCGGCATTCCGTTGGCCGCATTATGGAACCAGTAAATCTCCGGGCTTTCCACACCATCAATACGCGCCAGCGGCTCATAGCTCTGGCTGTCGCTGTAAACGTAGGTCAGCGGAATGCCGTCGTGGATTTCCTGCAGCAGACGGTAGCCTTCCCACACAAAGCGCGTCGTGACGGCGTTGCCAGACGGCCTGCCCTGTAACAGCTGCTGGCTGGTTTTACTGATGCGGCGCCCAAGCGGATCGTAACGGAAACTCACTTTAGTGCGCGGCTTATTGCGGTCACGTGGCTCGCTGATCACATCCGTCAGGCGATGCTCACCATCGTAACGGTAGCGCCAGCGGGTGTGACCGTCATCTTTCTCAGTGGTACGGCCATGGATATCGTACTGCCAGCGGATACCGTTCAGTTCAGTGACGCGGTTATGCATGACATGAGCGGCACTATGACGATCCAGCGGGTTGCCTGCGCTATCCCAGCGCCACTGTTCATTACCCGGCTGCGCACCATCCTGTGACAACAGCCGGCCGGCGTTATCGTAGTTCCATAATGTCTGGCTGAACGGATTATCGTCGCGCTCTTCACGGATCAGGTTGTTGCCGTAATCGAAGTCGCGCCGGCGGGACCAGACGCGCGGTGCAGGACGCTGTGAGTCACCCTTAAACACGTCACGGCGGCGCAGTCTGCCTAAGCGGTCATACTCA
>NZ_JAPCIL010000032.1:0-899 GCF_025910075.1 Pantoea sp. RG18 | reverse complement strand
GCGATGGCAACCGCCGACGGCGGCTACATCATCAGCTGGGAAGACCAGGGCACAGGCATCGTGCAGCGCAGCTACGGGGCGGATAACCAGCCGGTGACGGGCGAAGTGACGGTGGCAACCGGCAAGGGCATGGGCAGCTCCGGCGGGCCGGAAATGGCGGCCTTTACCGATGCGGCGCACGGCGGCATGTACGTGACCGTGTGGAACGCCACCAGCGGTCCGGGTGACACCAGCGGCAGCGGGGTTGTCGGGCAGATTTTTGCCGCAGACGGCACGCCACTGGGGGGTAACTTCCAGGTGAACACCACCACGGACAGCTCCCAGAACTATCCGGACGTTATCACCCTGAACGACGGCAGCATCGTGGTGTTCTGGGACAGCAGCGACAGCGGCACCAGCGGCTCTGACATCCGCGCAGTGCACTACCGCGTGGATGCCGCCACCGGAACGCTGACGCTGGTCGGCAGCGGTGACTTTATCGTCAACAGCTACACCAGCGGCAAGCAGTATAAGCCGGTCGGCGTGGCGCTGGACGATGGCGGCTACCTGCTTATCTGGGGCTCTGAAGGCGGCGACGGGGATGGCTCGGCCATCTACGCACAGCGCTTTGATGCGAACGATAACAGGGTGGGACGCGAGTTCCTGGTGAACACCACCACGAGCGGCAACCAGGGTACCGGTGGCGACTCGGTGGATGCAACGCACATCTTTGACGCCGTGCTGACCGCGGACGGCAGCGTATACGTGACGTGGCAGTCGGACAACGTGGACGGTTCGGGAACCGGCATTGAAGGTATCGTGATTGACGTGGATGCGGCGTTCTACTCCGAGTACACGGTGAACACCACCACCACGGGAGCGCAGACGGTCTCGTCGGTAGCCAGCCTGCCGGACGGCGG
>NZ_JAPCIL010000030.1:0-1869 GCF_025910075.1 Pantoea sp. RG18 | reverse complement strand
GGGTAACCGGAATATCTGGTTGATATCTCCTTTGCTGGCAGCCTGTAATTCCCACTTTCTCACCGGAGAATATGGTTGATCAGCCTCCCTTCGCGGGTTAGTATCAGTCCATCTATAGGAGGACGACCTCCCCCACCTTGGGAAGTAATGACCAGGACGACCTGGCCCCGTTATATTTCGGAGGGGTCAATGCCTTGGGTATATCTTCTCGTTGCCGGTGTCCTTGAGATTGTGTGGGCTTACACAATGAAGCAATCTCATGGCTTCAGTCGGCTCTTACCATCGATCATCACGATTTCTATAATGGTGGCCAGCTTCTGGCTGTTAGCAGTCGCCATGCGAACTATTCCACTCGGAACTGCCTACACAATCTGGACGGGAATAGGAGCTGTAGGCGCTTTTCTTGTCGGAATCGCATTTTTGGCTGAACCGGTTAATGCAGCGAGAATCATTGCTGCGATCCTCATTGTTTCAGGGTTGGTGTTAATGAAACTATCCAGCGCCTGACATCGAGGTTATTAATGATGGGTCTCGTTACTGGCCTTATTAACCTCTCAAATTATGAGGTCAGGGACTCCAAGTCGACAGACGACGAAATGCACTTCCAGGTGGACGCACCCGATCCCATCGCGTGCGAGAAATGTGGCGTGCAGGGTGAAATCGTGCGGTTCGGCAAGCGTGATGTTCCTTATCGTGATTTGCCCATCCACGGCAAGCGGGTCACCCTCTGGGTGGTTCGTCGCCGGTACACCTGCCGGGCCTGCAAGACCTCCTTCAGGCCCCAGCTACCGGAGATGGTGGACGGCTTCCGCATGACGCGGCGGCTGCATGAGTACGTGGAGAAAGAATCCTTCAACCACCCCTACACCTTCGTGGCGGCGCAGACTGGCCTGGACGAGAAGACGGTACGCGACATCTTCAGCGCTCGCGCCGAGTTCCTGGGGCGCTGGCACCGATTCGAGACGCCTCGCATTCTGGGTATAGACGAGCTGTACCTGAACAAGCGCTACCGCTGCATTCTGACCAACATCGAGGAGAGAACCCTGCTCGACCTGCTGACCACCCGCCGGCAGGACTTGGTGACCAACTACCTGATGAAGCTGAAAGACCGGCAGAAGGTCGAGATCGTCAGCATGGACATGTGGAACCCCTACCGTACGGCGGTCAAGACGGTGCTACCACAGGCCCGTATCGTGGTCGATAAATTCCATGTGGTGCGCATGGCCAATGATGCCTTGGAGAAGGTGCGCAAGGGCCTAAGAAAGGAGCTGAAACCCTCCCAGAGCCGAACCCTCAAGGGAGACCGGAAAATCCTGCTGAAACGCGCTCACGAAGTCTCAGACCGAGAGCGGCTGATCATGGAGACCTGGACAGGCGCATTCCCGCAACTGCTGGCCGCCTACGAGCACAAGGAGCACTTCTACGGCATCTGGGATGCCATCACGCGCTCCCAGGCAGAAGCCGCCCTGGACGAGTGGATAGCCACCGTCCCGAAAGGCCAGAAGGAAATCTGGAGCGATCTGGTCAGAGCGGTGGGCAACTGGCGCGAAGAGATCATGACCTACTTCGAGACGGATATGCCCGTCACCAATGCTTACACGGAATCCATCAACCGACTGGCCAAGGACAAGAACCGTGAAGGGCGTGGTTACTCCTTCGAGGTGATGCGGGCACGAATGCTCTACACCACGAAGCACAAGAAGAAGGCCTCAACTGCGAAGGTCTCTCCATTCTACAAGAAAACCATCTGTTACGGACTGTCGGATTTCGCAGAGGAACTCAATTACGGGGTCGATCTATCAACCATCTGAGGGTGGTATAAGGTTGGTGGGGTGAAGGAGCCCCATCAACCATTAAATCCGGATACCC
>NZ_JAPCIL010000003.1:0-1932 GCF_025910075.1 Pantoea sp. RG18 | reverse complement strand
TATCAACAGCCCGTGGGGCAAGCTGCTGCGCGAGTCCAGCCTGCGTGTTCCTCTCGTGGAGCAGAACCTGCGTATGCAGGGCCAGTACCTGGACCGGGAAACCGGACTGCACTACAATCTGTTTCGTTATTATGACCCGGACAGCGGACGGTTTACCCAGCAGGACCCGATAGGGCTGGCGGGCGGGATTAACCTTTACCAGTATGCGCCGAATGCGCTGGGTTGGGTGGATCCGTGGGGGCTGAGTCGGTGTAGTAGTGGAAATAAGGATAAACCGGATTTCTATGTTGGGCCAGCAGGGCCAAGTGCGACAATGCCTTCAACAGGTTATAGGTACATGAGGTATCTTGATGATGATGGAAGTATTAACGCTTGGGCTACACCAACTATCAATAATAAGGTAGCACCAGTGACTTACTTTGGTTTTAAAAAATTCGATTCAGGTTCGGAAGCGAGAGACGCTTTCCAAATAAAAGGTCTTGATAAAACTAACAAGTTAGATCCCAGAGATAAGTCCTGGAGTGATGCTCGTTTGCGCGGAGATTTTGATACCTTACAATTATATGAAAATGGAGTGCCACAAGTAAGACATCCTAGAATGTATGGCGATAAAATAGGCGCACCATTGGAGCCATTCACCGCCGCCTACCCAAAATTTGGTAAGGGTGGAGTAGAACAAATGTATGCAGAAAATAGAATGGTGCATTTCGACGAAGTAAACATATTGCCGGAGGAGTGATGGATTATTTTTCGTATAATGAAGTTTTAGATTATCT
Source organism: Pantoea sp. RG18 (assembly GCF_025910075.1). Lineage (NCBI taxonomy): Bacteria > Pseudomonadati > Pseudomonadota > Gammaproteobacteria > Enterobacterales > Erwiniaceae > Pantoea > Pantoea sp. RG18. Next base: position 1,156 of record NZ_JAPCIL010000003.1, on the reverse strand, counting down.
TGAAATTTTCTTTAAAAAGGAAATTAAAGATCCTGACAGCTTAAAAGAAATGCTGCTAATGTTACAATTGTGCCGGGAACATAAAACAGTCACAATCAGGGCCATAGATCAATTCTTTATGAATTACAGGAAAAAGTTTCAGGATTACACTGTACCTACTACTGAAGAAGAGGAAGTTTGGAAAAATTTACTTAATGCATGGCAATGATGATGTATCTTTTTCTATCCGGCAATAGTTTGTTAAACGGCCAAACCACCTAGGTCGCCGTCATTTATTAATAGACAGGTTAGTGGCGATGAAATCTTTTATAAATATCATGGTAAAACCAATAGATTAGGAAGGGATTTCAATTACGTCACTAAAAAGAAATATACTTCAGAGGCAGAACTAAGGAAAGATTTGGCCATCCTAAAAAAATGGGGCGTTAAGATAGACCGGGTTACAACCTTCAAACCTCAAAAAGGAACATGGGGCACTAAGGGTACTGCTGCTCCGCAAATAAGTGCTAATAGATTGGAAGTTCTGGAAGGCGGAGGCTATCAAGGACAGATAGGTATTAAGGGATTAGCAAAATCTAAGACAATTAGAACAGGTAACATGAGTTTCCAATAATATGAATATACAGAAAGCTATTGAATTTTTAATTGAACTGATCGACTTAGTAGAAAGGAAAAATAAATCACAAGGAAAGGAATTGTACAAGTCAGCATTGGATGTTTTAAAAAATGAAAATTGTTCAAATATTGATTTAGAGCTTTTGTACAGGAATTTTTGTGGGTATCTGGCTCATGGTGAGTTTGATGAAGAAGAATATCAAAAGGTGTTGCAACTGATCAGTATTTTAAATAAATAAAATCTCATTTACTCATCGCTGTCACTACCCTGATGAGGGTGACAGGGCCTGAGTAAAGTATCGCAGTATCTGCCGCTGTCGGACACCGAGTGGAGCCAGCAGGGCGAACTGGCGTGGGAGTATGACGCGCTGGGTAACTGTACTGCCCTGACGCTGCCGGATGGCCGCAACCTGAAGCAGCTTTATTATGGTAGCGGCCATCTGCTGAGCATCGCATTAGACAACCTGCCGGTCACTGAATTTACCCGTGACACAATGCATCGGGAGCTGAGCCGGACGCAGGGCGGCCTGACCATGCGCAT
>NZ_JAPCIL010000029.1:0-2958 GCF_025910075.1 Pantoea sp. RG18 | reverse complement strand
AAAACGCCTGTGGGTTGTGAGGTTAAGCGACTAAGCGTACACGGTGGATGCCCAGGCAGTCAGAGGCGATGAAGGACGTGCTAATCTGCGTAAAGCGACGGTAAGGTGATATGAACCGCTACAGCCGTCGATGTCCGAATGGGGAAACCCGGTGCACTCTGTGCATCATTGCAGCATGAATACATAGTGCTGCAAGGCGAACCGGGGGAACTGAAACATCTAAGTACCCCGAGGAAAAGAAATCAACCGAGATTCCCCCAGTAGCGGCGAGCGAACGGGGAGCAGCCCAGAGCCTGAATCAGTTTGTGTGTTAGTGGAAGCGTCTGGAAAGTCGCAGGGTACAGGGTGATACTCCCGTACACAAAAGCACACATGCTGTGAGCTCGATGAGTAAGGCGGGACACGTGGTATCCTGTCTGAATATGGGGGGACCATCCTCCAAGGCTAAATACTCCTGACTGACCGATAGTGAACCAGTACCGTGAGGGAAAGGCGAAAAGAACCCCGGCGAGGGGAGTGAAACAGAACCTGAAACCGTGTACGTACAAGCAGTGGGAGCCTTCTTTATGGGGGTGACTGCGTACCTTTTGTATAATGGGTCAGCGACTTATATTCTGTAGCAAGGTTAACCGTATAGGGGAGCCGCAGGGAAACCGAGTCTTAACTGGGCGTTAAGTTGCAGGGTATAGACCCGAAACCCGGTGATCTAGCCATGGGCAGGTTGAAGGTTGGGTAACACTAACTGGAGGACCGAACCGACTAATGTTGAAAAATTAGCGGATGACCTGTGGCTGGGGGTGAAAGGCCAATCAAACCGGGAGATAGCTGGTTCTCCCCGAAAGCTATTTAGGTAGCGCCTCGTGAACTCATCTTCGGGGGTAGAGCACTGTTTCGGCTAGGGGGCCATCCCGGCTTACCAACCCGATGCAAACTGCGAATACCGAAGAATGTTATCACGGGAGACACACGGCGGGTGCTAACGTCCGTCGTGAAGAGGGAAACAACCCAGACCGCCAGCTAAGGTCCCAAAGTCATGGTTAAGTGGGAAACGATGTGGGAAGGCACAGACAGCCAGGATGTTGGCTTAGAAGCAGCCATCATTTAAAGAAAGCGTAATAGCTCACTGGTCGAGTCGGCCTGCGCGGAAGATGTAACGGGGCTAAACCATGCACCGAAGCTGCGGCAGCGACGCTTAGGCGTTGTTGGGTAGGGGAGCGTTCTGTAAGCCGTCGAAGGTGTGCTGTGAGGCATGCTGGAGGTATCAGAAGTGCGAATGCTGACATAAGTAACGATAAAGCGGGTGAAAAGCCCGCTCGCCGGAAGACCAAGGGTTCCTGTTCAACGTTAATCGGAGCAGGGTGAGTCGACCCCTAAGGCGAGGCCGAAAGGCGTAGTCGATGGGAAACAGGTTAATATTCCTGTACTCGGTGTTACTGCGAAGGGGGGACGGAGAAGGCTATATCAGCCGGGCGACGGTTGTCCCGGTTTAAGCGTGTAGGCGGAGTGTCCAGGTAAATCCGGACGCTTGTTAACGCTGAGGCGTGACGACGAGGCACTACGGTGCTGAAGTGATAAATGCCCAGCTTCCAGGAAAAGCCTCTAAGCATCAGGTAACACAGAATCGTACCCCAAACCGACACAGGTGGTCAGGTAGAGAATACCAAGGCGCTTGAGAGAACTCGGGTGAAGGAACTAGGCAAAATGGTGCCGTAACTTCGGGAGAAGGCACGCTGGCGCGTAGGTGGAGGGACTTGCTCCCCGAGCCGAAGCCAGTCGAAGATACCAGCTGGCTGCAACTGTTTATTAAAAACACAGCACTGTGCAAACACGAAAGTGGACGTATACGGTGTGACGCCTGCCCGGTGCCGGAAGGTTAATTGATGGGGTTATCCGCAAGGAGAAGCTCTTGATCGAAGCCCCGGTAAACGGCGGCCGTAACTATAACGGTCCTAAGGTAGCGAAATTCCTTGTCGGGTAAGTTCCGACCTGCACGAATGGCGTAATGATGGCCAGGCTGTCTCCACCCGAGACTCAGTGAAATTGAACTCGCTGTGAAGATGCAGTGTACCCGCGGCAAGACGGAAAGACCCCGTGAACCTTTACTACAGCTTGACACTGAACATTGAGCCTTGATGTGTAGGATAGGTGGGAGGCTTTGAAGCGCGGACGCCAGTCTGCGTGGAGCCAACCTTGAAATACCACCCTTTAATGTTTGATGTTCTAACGTAGGCCCGTAATCCGGGCTGCGGACAGTGTCTGGTGGGTAGTTTGACTGGGGCGGTCTCCTCCTAAAGAGTAACGGAGGAGCACGAAGGTCAGCTAATCACGGTCGGACATCGTGAGGTTAGTGCAATGGCATAAGCTGGCTTGACTGCGAGAGTGACGGCTCGAGCAGGTGCGAAAGCAGGTCATAGTGATCCGGTGGTTCTGAATGGAAGGGCCATCGCTCAACGGATAAAAGGTACTCCGGGGATAACAGGCTGATACCGCCCAAGAGTTCATATCGACGGCGGTGTTTGGCACCTCGATGTCGGCTCATCACATCCTGGGGCTGAAGTAGGTCCCAAGGGTACGGCTGTTCGCCGTTTAAAGTGGTACGCGAGCTGGGTTTAGAACGTCGTGAGACAGTTCGGTCCCTATCTGCCGTGGGCGCTGGAGAATTGAGGGGGGTTGCTCCTAGTACGAGAGGACCGGAGTGAACGCACCACTGGTGTTCGGGTTGTCATGCCAATGGCATTGCCCGGTAGCTAAGTGCGGAAAAGATAAGTGCTGAAAGCATCTAAGCACGAAACTTGCCCCGAGATGAGTTCTCCCTGACTCCTTGAGAGTCCTGAAGGGACGTTGAAGACTACGACGTTGATAGGCCGGGTGTGTAAGCGCAGCGATGCGTTGAGCTAACCGGTACTAATGACCCGTGAGGCTTAACCTTACAACGCCAGAGGCGTTTTTGAGAGACAG
>NZ_JAPCIL010000028.1:0-3347 GCF_025910075.1 Pantoea sp. RG18 | reverse complement strand
CGATCTTCACGGGACAAACGACGACGTGGGGCAGGGGATTCACTGCTTGACATGCTTATATACCAAAAGTAACTTATTCGACGTAACTTACTAAAAGTAGATTAAGCTCAAATGGAGTCAAAGTCATGCACGCACTGATCGTAGTTGCTCATCACGACCCGCAATCTCTCACCCACAGTGTGGCCGCCGAGGTGGGCGCGGGCTTGACCGCCTCTGGCCACACCTTTGAAATAGCCGACCTTGCCGCTGAAGGGTTCGATCCACGCTACACCATCGCCGACCATCGGGTGCACCGTACTCGGGCGACGCCGCCAGCCGACGTGCAGGCCGAACAGGCCCGCATAGACCGCGCCGACGCGCTGGTGCTGGCGTTCCCCATCTACTGGTGGTCAATGCCAGCGTTGCTCAAGGGTTGGGTCGACCGCGTATTCGTCAATGGCTGGGCGATTGATTACGGCCCCGATACACCGGTGCAGAAGAAACTCAGGCATTTGCACGTACATGTGCTGGCCCTGGGGGCGGCTGACGAAAGCGCCTTCGATCGACACGGTTATGCCAAGGCCATGAATACCCAGATCGACTACGGCATCTTTGATTATTGCGGGGCGCGGGTACTCACTTCCGAGTTGTTGTTGGACTCGGAAAGTGGCACGGCCCAGGCGCATTTGCACAAGGCCCGGACCGTGGGGCAGGGGTTGTTTGAGCGTGAGGCCATCGCGGGATAATTCAAGCGTCGCGAAACAGGTCGTGGGCGTCGAGCAAGCGGTAGGCAATCTCTGGGTTTTTCTCCAGGCCACGGCGAATGGAGGCGGGGATCGACTGGCGGGTCTTGCGGCACATGCCCGGCAGTTCGTCGATGACGATCTGGATCCCGCGCATGCTTTTGACCTCGGTATGCCCGGGCGCGATGTGGACGCGGATGCCGAGTTGGTCGTACATCCGCTGTTGCAAGTGTTCGAGGTCTTGCAGGCTCTTGAGGTTTTCCAGGCGCTCCAGCAGGATTTTTTCCTGCTGTCGCGTCAGTTGCAGAATGCGCAGATCAGCGCCGGGAGCTTCCAGCAGTTGTTCACGGTTGCAGACACAGGCGCCGGGTGGGCAGGGTTGGCGAAGGGTCATTGACGCTCCCGGCAAGGTTCAGTTGTAGGAGCGAGCTTGCTCGCGAAAAACTCACAGGCGCCGCATTCATTCAGCAAACACGCGTTTTGGTTAACGTTTTTCGCGAGCAAGCTCGCTCCCACAGGTTTGTGTGTCAGTAGCTCAAGTGAACGCCCAGGCTGGCCAGCGCTTTCCAGTAGTCAGGGTAGGTCTTGGCTACGCAATCAGGGTCTTGGATGCGAATGCCCGAGACTTTCAGCCCGGCCAGGGCAAAGCACATGGCGATGCGATGGTCGGCGTGGGTATCGATCAGTGCGGTGCAGGCGGTGCCAGCCAAAGCGGGGTCGCTGGCAACCAGCAGGTCATCACCTTCGATGGTCGCCAGGCCCGGGCGAATTTCGTTGAGGCCATCGTGCAGCGCCTGCACGCGGTCACATTCCTTGACGCGCAGGTTCGCCAGTTCAGTGAAGCGCACCGGGGTATTGTTGAATGCGGCGAGCACCGCCAGGGTCGGGATCGCATCCTGCATTTGTGAACCCACCACCGTGGCCTGCATGTTCGGGAATTGCGCGATCACGGCCTGTGCCTTGGCGTCGGGCTGGGTGAAATCCTGCGCGGCTACACCAATATCGATACGGCCACCGGTCAGTACTTCTGCGGCCCACAGGTAAGTGGCGGTGGAAGCGTCGGGTTCGATCAGGTAATCATGGGCGGTATAGCCCGTGGGGGCCACGCGCCAGGTGGTGTCGTCCACGATGTCTACCTGGGCCCCGAACGCACGCATGCAATCGAGGGTCAGGTCCACATAGCCACGGGCGCCGATGTCCTTGCCGGTCAGCGCCACTTCAATCGGTGCTTCGCCGCACGCCGCCAGCATCAGCAGGGCCGATACGTACTGGCTGGACAAGCCTCCGTCAATCTCAAAACGCCTGGCCTGGACCTTGCCCGCGCCATGCACCGTTACCGGTGGGCAACCGGTGGGGCTGTCGACCTGGATGCCGTTCTGGCCCAGGGTGGCCAGCAGCGGGCCGATCGGGCGTTTTTGCATGTACTCGTCACCGTCCAGTACCACGGTGCCTTGCACGGTGGCGACGGCAGCCGTGAGAAAGCGCATGGCGGTGCCGGCGTTGCCGAGGAACAACGGCTGGGCCGGCAATTGCAGCGAGCCTTGGCTGGTGACGACAAAGGTGGTGTCGTCCGGCTCGTCGATGGTGACGCCCATCTGCCGCAGGGCGACCGACATATGGCGTGTGTCATCGCTTTTGAGCGCGCCGCTCAAACGGCTGGTGCCCTTGGCCAGTGCCGCGAGCAACAGAGCACGGTTGGTAATGGATTTGGAGCCGGGGGGCGCGACCTTGCCAGTGAGGGGGAAGTTGGGCGGTGTAACGGTCACGGTTTTCTGCGAACTCAAGGTACAAGGCTCCTGGTCAAGGCGAGGTGGCGTGGAGTGGCCGACGTGCGGACCCGAATCATCAGGCAAACACGCCATGCTTGTCAAGTGAGTGGGTGATCTGCGTATTTTATTGGCATGCGCTGCGGCCCGAATGTAGGAGCGAGCTTGCTCGCGAAAAACGTCAACGATAAGCGTGCTTCCTGAATGAACGCGGCGCCTGTAAGTTTTTCGCGAGCTAGCTCGCTCCTACTGCCTTAGCGCTGGCTCAACCAGTAGTCATGCAGCGCCCGTGCAGCCGGTTCGATTTCGCTGATCTGCAGTTGATGGGCGTTTACATCCAGGTCTGCCGGCAGTTCGAAATTGTCCTGTTCGGCGCAGCAGGAAATCCGCTCCAGTTGCCCGGCTTGTACAGCGGGCAATGGCGGCCAGTTGGCGATTGTCACGCCGCGCACATAACCAAAGCACCATTCCTCGGCAAGGGTCACCGCCTGGTCTTGATGTTCGGTTTCATCGAAACGGGCTTTGAATGCCTGGGAGTCAGTGGCCAATTGTGCGGCCAGGGTATTCATATGGCGTACACACAGCTCAAGAAAAGCCTGGGCCTCGTCCATGTTGTCCCATTCAGGGTTTTGCCCACCCCAGATTGCCGGGAACCACTCGGCCACATCCACCTTGGCCGGGCTGGAAACCAGGGCGGTGAAATAACCGTCGAGTTCGGCCATGTTCAGCACCGAGTGGTCTTCGCCGTATTTGAGCAAGGTGGCGTCAATGAATTCGAAATCGGCGGGAGCGGGGGGTTGGGCGTGCATGGCATTTCCTTAAAACGTCGAGCGCCGCGCACAGCGCGGCTTAAAGCGCA
>NZ_JAPCIL010000027.1:0-172337 GCF_025910075.1 Pantoea sp. RG18 | reverse complement strand
GATATTGACGCGATCGATGTCGGCGGTTGCGTCGCCGGAAAGGGTCGGCCGCGCGTCGTCGGTGACCGAGCCGCTGGCAATCTCGCCGGTGATCGCACCGACGTCGTCCGTCAGGGTGACTGAGTCACTGACAATGCCGGAGTTGATGTTATCTGGAGGAGTTATGTCCGGTCGGGAACCGTTGGACGGCGGAGAGACATTACCCGCAGGATCGACAACCACGATAGTTACGTCGGTATCCCCTTCATGGACAGGGTTAGGCTGGATACTCCAGTCACCATTTTCATCAACTACAACCGTGGTGGTTTCACCGGTACTGCCATCGGAAATAACCACAGTTGAACCAGGTTCTGCTTTACCTGAGATTTGTTCATCATCATTGCTATTTATAACCGCCGCTTCTGGCGAAGAGGTGTCAGTAAACTCTTCAGTCAGGCTACCGCTATTGCCCGCACTATCAGTTACCGTAACAGTGACGGTGCCATTTGGTTGTGAAGTCGGTGCTTCCACATACCAGTTACCTTCACTGTCCGTCTGGGTCGTGATCTGGGTGCCATCAGGCAGTTGAATGACAACCTGTGAGTCAGGGCTATTCGATGTTCCGGAAAACTCTGGACGACCATCATTATCACTGTCCGCAACAGGATCAAGTGTCACCGATACACTCTTAGCGGAAGAGTCATGGCCACTGCTACCACGCCCGGACGCACCAATAGCAACGCCGCCTGCCGCGCCGCCCAGCAGCATAAAAGGCAACCAACCAAAATTGTTGTGACTGGCAGTCAGCGGATCGGCACTGGCATATCCTTCACCACCTAATACCTGTTCACCGCTCTGACCTTCAGTTAAAGCTGGCGGGTATTCAGCCACATCGCCGGAAGTCGGCACATATTCATAAAATTGACCGTTTTCGCCCAGCCCAATCAGATGAACGTTTTCATTATCATAATAATCTTCCAGTACAATATCAGGATGCTGAGAATCATCCTGGCTAAAGAAAAGCTGCAGATTATTGCCAACGCGCCTGGTTACAACCATTTGCGGAGCATGTCCTGTAGCGCTATCGATCAGTTCTATATTTAATGCACCCTGATGCGGAACTTTGATCGTTGTAGGATTTTCAGATTTTGTATCAACAGTGTATGAAGAGATAATACCCTTCACACCACGCAAGTTCACTTTCAACATAACAACCTTCTTAATTAACGAGGATTGATTAAATTCAACAGAAATAAGGCTTTCACAAACCCTTAATCTCTATATTCATATACTTCGAATAACCGTGATTTTATGACGAGATAATCTGCAATCCTGACATTGCTTCCAGCACAACTCTTGATTCTGGAGTCAGTGAACGGCATTATCAGAACTGATTAATAAAAAATATGGTGCCAGATTGCATCAATGCAGTGAGTATGCAGCGCCCTGAGCTTTACTGCTTTTATCAGCTATCTTCATAGCATTGCTCTGAGCATGACTACTGTCAGAATTTAATAGTGAAGAAGCCACCGGGTGATTCAATAGTTTTGACTCGCCCGCTTCAGAACAAGAACGTTCATTCACTACACGCGATAACGTACGTGATTGTGCTTTGAGACTGGTTAAAACAGATTCAGCTTCCTTTGCAGGCACCAGACGCGCCGTGATTTTCTGCTGATCATTTACCGCTAACTGATAGTAATAGCGCTCACCTGATTTCAGCTCTGGTGTGGGTACTTCAATTTTTGCTGGCTGGACAAAATCATGCTGGCTGAACATAACGTCCAGTTTTTTCTGGCCAGGACACACACTAATTTCAGTCCCTCTATCACCTGACATTACGCTAGTATAGTATTGATTATTAACAAATACGTTAACGACGCGTTTTGATGCGGCAGGATTTTTTTCATCAATACGGTAGACAATAATGTGCGCACGCGGGTCGTGTATCTGCTCCGGCGCCTTGTCATTTTTGACTTCTTTAAATAACGATGGCGCAGGAGCGTTCTGCAATGGCGCCGCCTCAACATAATTGCAGTACAGGTAGCCTGTAAGTAATAAAACCATACTCAGCATTGCTCCCTGCATAAATTTAAAGGGACTATTCGATGCTTTGCATGTTAAACGTGAATTATTTTCCATATAACTCTCCTTAAGGTGCTTAATCACTATATTTAAAACACCTTATATCCGATGTTGAACAGGAGTTGACAACTCCTTAAAAAATAAAAAATGGGAAATTTAAACAGCGCAGAAGGGTGAGCCTACGCCTCTGGATAACGTTAAATCTCATTTACATTGATAACTCCTTTGTAAAGTTCAAGCAACGAGACATCATTGATAAATGCATTAAATTCTTTGTCTCCTTTCAGAGCGAACTTTCTCATCACATTATATTTATGTGCATAGATTGTTTTAACTGACAAATCTAACCTTTTTGCTGTCTGGATTACACTGTATCCTTTCTTCAAAAAACTAAGCACCTGAAGTTGCACCACGGTGATACGTGCAAATTCGCACCGTAAACAGTCTGAAGGCAGATATCCCATAACTCTTCCCTGAGTGTTTAACCAGGCCTTGGTTATTTTCTCAGTGATTAAACGTACCGAATCCCTTTTTGACACTTCAAGCAAAGATTGATAACAAAATGGTAACGGGTTTTTAATTTTCTCTCCGAAATCATCGGTAAATACCAATATGATACTGCCAGGCTTTCGCTCGCGATAAGCGGGTTGACACATATAAAGACGCCATTGCGAAACATTGATCAGGATGAAGTCAGCCTGCCGCAGGTTATGACTATCAAAACCTGATAAAAATTTTACTTCTGCATCAGATAGCAGTGCCTCCTCAATTACCTTTGATATGCCCAGTCTGAAGAAGTAATTGTCATCCGTACAAACCACATTAACATCCATTTTTTCCCTTCAGCATCACAAAATTCACGATGACAAATATTATATTCAGGTGAACTTACCGTTAATCAATACCAATTCGCCTTTCTCTTTTAGTTCCTTGAGCACTCTGCAAATGGAACTTTTTGATAAATGAGAACTATTTTCAATAAGATATAGTGCTGAAAATCGTTTCTTTAAATGAGTCGGCAGTTTTTTCCATCTTTCAATCAAAGAAAGAACTTCATCATATGAGTTACTTTTTGGTAACTGAATGTAATTCATCAGATCAGAATACTGTCCTGATAAAATAGACATTGCGTCATTAAAAAGATCTTTCTCAAAAACCAATCGCCAGAACACGTCATAGTCAATGAAACTGACTTTTCCATAATCGACTCGTTCCAGATAGACTGGCGGCTCGTCTAAAGCTGGAGTGACGCCGACAACAAACGGAGCGGATAAGATATTCAAAACCTTATTCTCGCCTTTAAGTTTAAGTAAAAAATCGCCGTCAAGAATGAACATAACGCGACGTACATGATCTTTAGTCAAATGATAACGGCGCTTGCCTCTTGAAATTTCATCTGGATTAGCAATCTGCGTAAATCCTGCTAATGCATCGATGATCCGTTCATGATTTTCAGTCACTCTATACATATTAATTAACTCAATCTAACTGACGCATTGGTCAGTGATTAGCAACAATTCGTAAAATCAGTTTTTTATAGTCTCTTTCTCTTTCGCCTGGTGTACTCGCTTACCTGAGCTCGCCTCCATAACTCGGGCAGTTAAAAATAGTCTTTATCGGTTCCACTATAATAAAACCGTCCCAACAAAATTCAAAACCGCAAATACAAATAAATAAAGACATTCAGGCTAATAAGAGAAACAATAACCAGATCTTACACCATTCAAACGCTGTTTAGTTAGCACATAAATCTACTTTGTAGCACCTTACGGGCAGTGTTATAACTTTTTTCCTAAAAAAAGAATTTCCCATTACCATTTGAAAGATGATGTTATGAGCATGCTATTTTAAAAGCACGCATTTAAACACCTCTCTCAATTTTCCAGCATGGCTGAAAAGAAACAAATCAAATTGGCATCAATGTTAATACTCCTTACTAAAGTTACGCTGTCAGGCAGCATTGCATGGAAGGAATTAAACCACGACACCCATTAAACAGATACTTAAATTGATTATCTTTATATATTTAGTTTTTTATCCTGATAAATATGATTTATTTAGCTTAAAGCACCAAGCGCTGGCAAATGGGATTTTTCCCTTTTTAATTCCACTTCTCAAATGACTTCACATTCAGGCAAGTGAAATCATTAACTCATGGCTTTATGCACAAGCTTATTCATAGATGAATCAGTTTTACTGAACCGCGTTCATGGCATGCGTTTCCCGGATGCCAGATAATTTTAAGCATCAGGCATAAGCAGTGCTGTTAATGGTTAAATCACGCATAAGAATAATGTACGCTCAAAAAATTCCAGAATACCAACAGCAGTTAATATTATGTAAAAATATAATAGCCATATCCTTGCTTACGATAACAAAAGAAGAATTATGGATGTTTTACTATTTCATTTTTTATGACCACCCATTCTAATAGCGCCGTTCGCTAGAAGCGGCATAAATAATAATATTGAAAAAATGATACATGGAGATATCGATGAGAGAGTTAACATCTTTTGAAATGCAAAACGTTTCAGGAGCAGGTTTTTTTGACTTTATTGGCGCTGTAGTTGTCGGTGCCGTTACGGGTATTAGTTCTTTTGGTCTTAAATGGGGAATGAGTGGCGGAAGCACCGGTGGCGTGTTAGGCGTTGGTATTGTCTCTGCCGGTGTAGGTCTGATTGTCGGCGCAGTCCTTGGTCTTGTTGATGGTGCTTTATATGGTGCTATGAATGGCTGGGATAGCACGGCAGGCTGGTTTAACGCGGTCGTTGAAAACCAGTTTGATCCTAATGCATCTGTAATTACAGCTTAAGGAAACAACATGCGTGAATTGAACAATAAAGAAATCGAAGGCGTTAGCGGTGGTTCATTAACTTCGGTGATCCTGGATTTCTTTAAGCAGCTAGGCGCAAGCTCAGAAGAGAAAACTGAATGGACGCGCCCAGACTCAATTCCAGCAGCGAACCCGGTTAGTGGGTCTGCCTTTGGCATGGGTATTGTTGGTGTCGCAGCAGCAGTCGTATTTGGATTGCTGATTTTCTAATTCTCTTGTGAGGAATGAATCCTCCAGGGAAGTGAACGATTATTAAATCGTTCATTAATTGATGTTATTAATTATTTTATACAAAGGAAAGTATATGAAAAAGTTATCTATGGTTGCTCTTGGTCTGATGCTGGCTGCTGCTCACGTTAATGCTGCTGAAGCTTCAGATGGCACCATTAACTTCACAGGAAATATTGCGTCTCAGACTTGTACTGTAAGCGTAAACGGCGGCGGCAGCACTGCAACCGTTACACTGCCTAAAGTAGCAAGTAGTATTTTAAGCACATCTGGTCAGACTGCAGGTAACACTCGCTTCACTATGGCGCTGAGCAATTGCTCAGCTACGACTGGTGACGTGTACGCTTACTTTGAACAAGGTGCCAACGTCAATGCTGATGGTCGTTTGACCAATACTGGTACTGCAACGAATGTTGACCTGCAGCTGCTGGATAGCGGAAATGGCGTGTTGAACGCGGGTAGCACTGAGCAGACCACCTCTCCAAAAACTGTCGCTCTGACTGCTGGTGCAGGTACTCTGACCTATTCTGCTCAGTACTATGCAACTGGTGCAGCTACTGCTGGTACCGTCTTATCAGCTGTGAACTATTCAATCAATTACCTGTAATTGATTATGGTGGGAGCATCTGTTCCCACCTCTCTTCCTCTATCATCATTTCTGTCAAAATCATGAAAAAAAAAAGTTTTAAATTTTTGATCTCCTGTCTGCTGGCTTTTACGGTGACCTCATCGGCTTTTGCCAGCGTGACGATTATCGGCACCCGGGTAATCTACCCCGCAACAGAAAAAGAAGTCACAGTCCGCTTAGATAACCATGGCAATCAACCTGCGCTGGTACAGGCCTGGATTGACAATGGAAATCCTGATGAAGCACTGGATAAAATAAACGTACCGTTTGTCTTGCTACCGCCTGTTTTCCGTATGGAGGCTAACAAAGGACAGACATTACGTATCGTTTATACCGGTTCAAACCTGCCCAAAGATAAAGAGTCGGTATTCTGGCTTAACGTACTCGACATCCCTCCTCGCGATAAAAGCCTTGCGAATCAAAATCAGTTGCAAATGGCTATTCGTAGTCGCATCAAAATTTTCTTTCGCCCAGCCCGGTTCGATGCGATGCAAGCCACAGAAGCAGCGTCGGGTCTTATCTGGCATCAAGGGGAGAAAGCGAATCAGCTGACAGCAACCAATAACTCTTCGTTTTACGTCAACGTTTCACAGATCAATGCCGAGGATAACGCGGGGCGAAAAGTAGTCAGTGAAAAGGGAGAAATGCTTGCACCAGGCGAAACAAAAAGCTTCTCCCTAAAAGGATTGAACGCAAATCAAATAAAAACAAACTTTCATTATCAATATCTGGATGATTATGGCGCTGCACGCAATGTAGACGCCAAAATTAGTCAGTAACTTTGGTAACTCATCAGGGGTAATAATGATGGCAAGGATGATTAAAAATAATAAACCAACGGGAAAAATATTTTACCGATCTTTTCTGGCGCTTTTTTTAACTGCATCAACAGGCGCCGCATTTGCAGAAAATTCGTATGATTTTGACGAATCATTTGTGAAGAATCTACCGGGCGTTAAAGTTGATGTGGCCCGCTATGCAACCGGTAACCCTATTGATCCTGGTACTTATACGCTGGATATTTTCCTGAATGGTCGTCAGATTGGTCGGGAAAATGTTCAGGTCATTCGTGAAGGGGCGGGAACCAAAGCGTGCCTTTCCTATGATCTGGTCAAAAGCTTGTCACTTAAGGACACAGTTTTTAGCCCGGGACAAGCTGAAGATTTGCGCTCTGGTAAACAGTGTATGGCGCTGGAGGAGGTAGTTAAAGAGAGTCATGCAGCTATCAATTCTGCCGATATGCAGATGGATATCTCAATTCCGCAAATTTATCTGTTGCGATCTGCGCGCGGCTACGTTGCGCCAGAATTCTGGGATAAGGGTGAAACAGCACTCACGCTAACCTATAACACCAACTATTATCGCTCTGTAAATCACGGTCAGGCATATGACTCATTTTATGGCCGTGCGCTGGCGGGCTTTAACCTTGGCGGATGGATGTTCCGTCACGATGGTTCTCTCAGCTGGCAACGTCAAAAAAACAACGAGTATCATCATTACGATGCAATTAATACCTATGTCCAGCGTGATATTCCGCAAATAAAATCACGGCTGTTATTAGGTGAAGGCAATACCAGTGGCGAAATTTTCGATACGCTTTCTTTTCGTGGTGCGCAAATATCTACAGTTGACCAGATGTGGCCAGACTCTCAGCGAGGCTATGCACCAGAAATCCGCGGCGTAGCCCGAACCAACGCTCAGGTAACTGTATCGCAAAATGGCAACAAAATTTATGAAACGACGGTCTCACCAGGCCCTTTTAATATCACCGATCTCTATCCTACAGGCTACGGTGGTGATTTAGACGTGACCGTGAAAGAAGCTGACGGCGGTGCGACCCGTTTCTCAGTTCCTTACGCAGCGATGACGCGTCTGAAACGTCCGGGCATGACTTTTTATAGTCTGACCGGTGGTGTATCCCGAAAAGACAATATGGTTTATACACCTTCGGTCTATCAGGGCACTATTCAGCATGGTTTTAGCAATAGTCTGACCGGTTACTCAGGTATTCTGGGATCAGATAACTACACCTCTGTGCTGTTGGGAGGTGCATTTGGTTTACCTGTTGGTGCGATCTCACTGGATATTACTGGGGCTCAGACAAAATATGGTGATGAGAAAAAGCAAGGTGTAAGTTATCGGGCAACTTATAGTAAGAAGGTTTCTCAGACTAACACGAATTTTACTCTGGCGGCTTACCGCTTCTCATCATCCGGTTATTACAGTTTTGATAATGCATTACAAATCAATAACTATTATAAAAAAAATCATAAAAACAGTTCGTCAAATTATCTTTCGCGCCCCAAACAACGGTTTTCTATGACGGCAAGCCAAAATTTTGGGGAGTCATATGGGAATATCTATCTTACTGGTTTCGTTCAGAATTACTGGGATTCTGCCGGAACAAATACGCAATTTCAGCTGGGTTACAATAATACAATTGGTCGGGTCTCCTATACTTTATCAGCAAACCGATTATTATATTCAACCGGCGGGCATGACACTCAACTGTCACTCGACTTCTCGGTGCCAATTGGTAGCGATAGTCAAAGTTATGTAACCGGAAGTGCGACACATAATAAACAAGGTGTGAATGCACAAACAGCTGTTAATGGAGTTCTGGGTGAACATGACCAATATAACTATAACGTTGGAATAGCGCGCGATACTGATAATGAGAAGTCCGGTTCAGTTAGTGGGCAATACCGTTCGCCCTACAGTATGCTGACGGCGTCTTATACTAAAGGGGAAAACTATTATTCTGCCTCGGGTGGTATCAGCGGTGCGGTAGTCGCTTTACCTGATAGCATTAATTTCAGCGCTTATCAGTCTACGACTTATGCTGTTGTTACCGCAGAAGATGCAGAGGGCGCGCGTGTACTTGGCTATCCCAATATTGTGTTAAACGGCAGCGGCAAAGCTATTGTGCCAAACCTTAACCCGTACCGGATAAACGAACTGGCCATCGACCCAAAAGGAATTCCACTGGATGTTGAGCTTGAATCAACTCAGCAGCGCGTTATTCCTGTTGAGGGTGCAGTCGTCAGACTTGATTATAAAACCAGCAAAGGAAAGCCACTGTTAATTCGGGCTAATCAGCCGAACGGAAACGCCTTGCCATTTGGTGCAACGGTTAATGATGAAGACGGTAACCTTATCACCACTGTTTCACAGGGTGGTCAGATTTATGTGAGGTTAAATAAAGATGTCAGCCGCCTGCATATTTCCTGGGGTAAAGCAGCCAGTGATAAGTGTCTGGTTAACCTGGAGTCTGGTGTTGTTAATTCCAGTGAAAACAACACACTTGCAAGGCTCACAACAACATGCAGCAGCGATCAATCAAAACCTGTTCGCTACGTGTCTAACGGCGAAATGAACAAAGATAATCAGGGTTAATCGGGTGACATTATGATGTTTATTAACTTTAGAAGGACACTGACCAGAATAGTCAGCATCATGACTATAGTATCTGGTTTCGTCATGCTAGCACCAATTAATGCGAACGCGGCAGATGATGTCACACTGACGTGCAAAAAATCTCTTTCTGATGCGGTATTAGATTTCCGCTCACTAGGGATAAACATTTCGGCAGCTGTTCCGGTTGGCACGGTCGTTTATAGTGGCAATTTAACAGTCACGTTCAAATGTGCCCTGGATAATCTGCAACAGTTTTTAGATGGATTAACAGCAGAGGTTTACTTAAAGCGTAAAACAATAGCTGAAGATGCACTTGGTTATGGCTTAACCATTTATACCGGTTACGGTGGTGAAATGTCCACCGACGCTGCCATTATTCCTACCGGCAACAAGATCGCTACTTACGCGTTAACCAGTGGTGGTACAGTCGGTTCTTATACTGAGGTCACGTTAAATGTGCCTTTTCAGATTGTGCGGACGTCAAACTCGATGGCTGGCCCCAATTTGCTTCCGGACTATGTCAACGTATTTGATGTAGGCTCATTGGTACCAGGAAATGACCTGAAACTTTATGTCAGATATATTAAAAGCGGCATCACTGTGAGGGATCAAACCTGCTCAGCAGCAGGTGATGTTAACCCGAAGGTGTCATTAGGGAGTTACACAGCGAATACCAGCAGTGGGTTGGGTTCCGGTATTGGACAAACCAGCCCATCTACCGCTTTTAATCTTCAGCTTAACTGTGAGGCACTTCTTTCAGGTACCTTTGACGTTATGATGCAGTTGGATGGGGATGCGGCTGATGGGCTATCGGATGTCGGCGTAGTTTCTCTGAATTCGACCTCAACTGCCAGCGGAGTGGGTGTTCAGATTCTGAATGAAAGCCAGCAACCTGTTGCACTGGCAGCACCATACAGAGTTGCAGCTTATCCACTGTCGTCTGCATTGATAACAGTGCCCTTATATGCACGTTATTACCAGACTGCTGCCACAATAACTCCTGGTAGTGCTAACGCAGTTGCTACCTATACCATTAGTTATCAGTAACCATATGGGCTCTTCGGAGCCCTTTACCAGACTTTATAAACTGAGAAAGGATTTTATCAGTGGATAGGCCATTAAAAGGAAGGAGGTTTAAAGTTGGTGTCTCTGATGAGAGTCCTTTTATTTTTTATTCAATACAAAAAATACTCTCAACCGGATTTCACAACCTGGACATTGCAGCATACCCGGTAGAAGCAGAAAACCTTTTTGTAAAACTGAATAGCGATACTCCTGATATATTAATTACTGATTTTTGCTTTAACTTTGAACGTAATGATTTGAACGGCGTTAGAAAGCTAGAAGAAATTTACAACCATAATGCTAACCTTAAAATCATTATCTTTACGGCACAGAATAGCCCGGCCATTTTGAAAAGAATATTGCAAATTCCGGTAAATGCAATAGTGAGCAAACGTGATGATATACGGGATCTGGTAGAAGCTTTGCACTGGGTTTGCTCATCGAATTCTGAAATATTTTATTCAGAAAAGATGAAAGATCTGGCGCATTCTGCTTCAGAGGAGCCCGCACAGACTCTTTTATCACCCGCAGAAGTTGAAGTAATCAGACTTTTTGCTATCGGGTACAGTTTAATGGAGATAGCTAAAGCACGTAAACGTAGTATCAGTACGGTTGCAACGCAGAAATATAACGCCATGCGTAAACTTCAGCTGCAGTCTAATACTGATTTGATTAAATATGTCTTTGCCCAGCAACTCATTTAATTTCGGGCTTAATTTTTAAGAAACAGCGAGCATCATGAAATTTTATAATTTTAAAATTGCATTTATTGTACTGTCCTGCGTGCCATTTGGATCTTATGCGACCAGCTTACAGCAGGCTGCCCGAGCCGCATTAACCTATGACTCTGCATTGCAATCCAGCCAGATGACCAGTGAAGCCGATCAGCAAAAATACTGGCAGGGTATGGCCGGAATGTTGCCCACATTGACGCTCGAAGGAAACTGGGATCGTCAGGAACAGCCGGATAAAAAATATCAAAGTGGTGTAACAAATCACAGTTACGATCTCAGTGTCAGACAACCCCTGTTTGATATGAGTAAATATGCTGGCTGGCGTAAAGGCGTTGCTATTGCCAATACCGCTGAAGCCCAGTCAAAAAAAGCTGAAGAAAAGTTATTAAATGCGATCAGTAATGCCTACTTTTCGGTGCTCTATCAGCAGGAAGTTTTACAGGCTGCGAAAGCTGCCAGTCATAACTTCAAACAACAGCAGCAAAAACTGCAGGCCGGTATTCTGAATGGACAAAACACTCGTACAGAGCTGGATGAAGCTAAGGCCAATTACGCTCTTGCTCAGGCCAAAGAAATAGAGGCGAGTAGTCAGTTATTGCTGGCTGGAGAAGCATTTCGTCGCTTATCAGGTGTCAGCCCGGACACTGTCGAGCCGGTAAACTTTCAGTGCCTTAACGCTTCGCCCTACGCTTCTTTAACTGATGCGATTAATGCCAGCCAGCAACGTAACACTGAAATCAAAATTGCCCTGTTTCAGAATGATCAGGCCGATGCTGATGTATTGGCTGCAGATGGCGCACATATGCCTGTCGTGTCACTTTACGCCAGATATGGCAAAAACTGGAGCCGTAACGATAACGACGATAATTTACTTTATGATGCTATTTTTGGCACTAACTCTAAAAGTAATAATCTGCAGTATGGCGTTAACGTTTCTATTCCATTATTCGCGGGTGGCAGCCAGATTTCACAATCTTATGAAGCAGCCTATCGCCGTCAGGCAGCGAAATATTCCACCATGGAAGCACAACGCAAAGCGGCTACAGATACACGTTCAGCATGGCTTAGTCTTACGAATGGAAAAGCGTTAATCAACGCGCAGAAAAATGCCGTCGAGTCTTCACGCGAAAAAGTGGTGTCTGTTCAATATGGCCGGGAAATGGGTTTCCGTACGGTAAATGATGAGCTTGATGCCCAGCAAAAATATTTTAGTGCGCTTAAAGATCAGGCTGAAGCTCGCTTCAATTACCTGAACGCCCTCATTAATCTGGCACAAAGTACCGGATCACTATCAATCGACATGCTGAATTTTTTTCAGTGCCGTTAATCCCTTACTCATGATGATTATATAAATGGAACAGTCACTATTCCGTCAGGAGGCACTTGATGCAGCCAACCGTGGAAACCTGGGCATTGTGGCACTCTATTGCCCACCTTATCGCTGGTTAGTTATTTCCGTTGTAGTGCTGATCACTGCCGCGACAGCGCTGTTTTTTATATTTGGCAGCTATACAAAATATGAATCCTCTACCGGAGAACTGCTGCCTAAAAATGGCATGCTGATCATTCCGCCCCCCGTAAGCGCTACGGTGGTCGATATTCCGGTAAAAGAGGGCCAGCATGTTGAAAAAGACGATGTGCTTATGGTGTTGTCATCAGAGGTTTCAACACAGTTAGGTCAGACTCGTCAGGTTATTGCCGAGAATCTGAAAGGCCAGCGTGAAAGGCTTCAGCAGGATCTGGTGACGCTTGAAAAGCTTCATCAGGTTGAAATGAAGGGCCTGACCGACACTATCGCCAGTCTGAAACTGCAGCAGGAGCAGCTGAAGCTGCAACTGACACACCGTCGGAAACAGGTTTCCCTGGCGAAAATGCAGTTGGACAAGCTGGAAGCCATGCACAACGAAGGGTATGCCTCAAGCCGTCAGATGGAAGAGCAGGAGTCTAATCTGCTCGATAGCCAGGCGCGCTACCAGGAATATCAACGTCAGCTGTTGGACATCTCGCAAAAAATTGTTCAGACCGAGCAACAGCTGCATGAAAAACCGCTGGATGACGAGAAAAAGCGTAACGATATCGAGCGCCAACTGGCTGATAACCGTCAGTCGATGGCTGAAAATGAAGCGCGCCGCTCGTTTGAATTACGTGCGCCTAAAAGCGGGTATGTCGGCATGATTATGGTCAAAAATGGACAGATGCTCACCGCCGGTCAGTCAGCCATAGCAGTTTTGCCAAGCAATACTGAACTGGTCGCCCGCATCATGGTAAACACGCAGTCCATTGGTTTTATCCAACCGGGACAGCGGGTGGTGCTGCGCTATAAAGCGTTTCCTTATCAAAAGTTTGGTCAACAGTATGGAAAAGTTATCGAGGTTTCACGCACCGCTCTGTCTCCTCAGGAAGTCACTACGTTAACCGGCAAAAACAATATTCAGGAACAGCAGTACCGCGTGCTGGTCTCCCTGGACAAACAATCAATTACTGCTTATGCGCAGAATGAAAAACTCAAGCCGGGTATGGCGCTGGATGCCGATTTTATCGTCGACAAACGTCGTCTTTATGAATGGGTGCTGGAGCCAATTTTTGCGCTTGGACACAAAATCTCTCTCTGATTAAAAGGTCTGTTCTGTGTTGTTATTAGAGAAACTCAATTTTAAATGGTTTAACCGCCTGCCGATGATTCGTCAGTCACAGGCGACGGAATGTGGTCTTGCTTGTCTGGGGATGATTGCCAATTATCACGGTCATGAAATCGACATGATCACCCTGCGTCGCAGGTTCGCAACGTCGCTTAAGGGCGCAACACTTAGTGATGTCATTGCCATGGCACAACAACTCAATATGAGTTCCCGTGCGTTACGCGTTGATATGGAAGAGCTGTCTAAATTACGCATGCCCTGCATTCTGCACTGGGAATTGAACCATTTCGTTGTGCTAAAAAAAGTGCGTGGCAATAAGATCACGCTTCACGATCCTGCACGCGGCATTCGGGAACTGACATTTAAAGAAGCATCACCGGCGTTCACCGGCGTTGCACTGGAGCTGGTTCCCTCCTCCACTTTTGAGGTCAAAAAAGAAAAAGAAAGCATCTCGATGATGAAGCTGGTGGGCAGTGTGACAGGGGTGAAATCTGCCTTTGCCCAGGTGCTTATCCTGTCCATCGCTCTGGAGCTTTTCGGCGTACTCTCCCCCTTCTTTATGCAGTGGGTGATGGATATGGTGCTGGTCTCCGCAGATTACTCACTACTCTCCTTGCTCGGGATCGGCTTTATCATGATTGCGTTGTTTCAGACCATGATTACAGCGCTGCGCTCATGGGTGATGAGCTGGTTCTCAAGCCAGCTCAGCGTGCAGTGGACGGTCAATGTCTGTCACCATATGTTAAAGCTGCCACTTGAATGGTTCGAATCCCGTCACGTTGGTGACATTCTGTCCCGCTATGGCTCGCTGAACACCATCCAAAGTACGCTGACCAGCCGCTTCATTAGTACTGTGCTGGATGGGGTAATGTCGATCGTGACAGTAGTGATGCTGTTTATCTATAACGCTAAGCTTGCCTGGCTGGTAATTGGCCTTTTTGTCGCCTATGCACTGTTACGCTTCATGGCTTATGATCCTGTTCGCCGCGCCAACGAAGAGCAAATCATCAGTTCAGCCCGCACGCAATCTTCATTACTGGAAACGCTTCGCGGTATCCAGGCGGTAAAAACCAATAACAAGCAGGTGCCTCGTCTCTCCGCCTACATGAATTTCCTGGTGGATACGACCAACAAAGGCATTGTGATTCAGAAGCTTAACATTTTGTTTGGTTCCGCCCAGGGATTGCTCACTTCTGTAGGCAGGGTCGTACTGGTCTGGCTGGCTGCGCTGCAGGTACTGGATGGCAACTTCTCTGCAGGTATGCTTACCGCCTTTATTAGCTTCTCAGATCAGTTTATGAGCCGCGGTGCAGGTCTGATCAACGCCGTAATCGACTTCAGAATGCTGCGTATGCATGGTGAACGACTGGCCGATATCGTGTTGTCAGAAACTGAAGTCAGCTCAGAAGCCAGTCCGGTACTGGTGAGTAAAGATACGCATGATGAGACAGAAACGCCGCAGGATATCAAACTAACGGATATCCGCTTCCGCTATGCACCTACCGAACCCTGGGTAGTAAATGGTGCCAGTCTGGAAATTAAGGCTGGCGAAAGCGTTGCGATTGTCGGCCCTTCAGGTCAGGGAAAGACCACCATGGCCAAAATCATTCTGGGTCTGCTGCACCCGGAAGGTGGAACAATCACCGTGGGCGGAATGGACATTACCCAGACAGGACTTGAACACCATCGTAACCGCATCGGCTGTGTTATGCAGGATGACATCCTGTTCTCAGGCTCGATCAGTGAAAATATTAGCTTCTTTGATAATAATCCTGACCACGCAAAAATTACCCGTGTAGCACGCCTGGCGCAAATTCACGGCGATATCATGAAAATGCCGATGAACTATCAAAGCCTTGTCGGTGATATGGGATCGTTTCTCTCTGGCGGGCAGCTGCAGCGTATTCTGCTAGCTCGCGCCCTCTACCGCGAACCAAAAATACTGGTACTGGACGAAGCAACCAGTCATCTGGATATCTATAACGAAGCGCAGATAAACAATGCAATAAAGCAAATGAAAATCACCCGAATCATGATTGCACATCGCCCGGAAACCATAAGAAGTGCAGATAAAATCGTCCTGTTAAATAACGGTACGCTCAGTGAAGTTACCGCAGAGCAGTTATTTGGCCAGACAGAAAAAACTAAAGAAATGGAGATTACACATGGATAAAAATATTTGTCGGTTTAGCGAAGGTATGATTACTTTACCGGAAGGCTACTGCGAGCGAACCCTGAACACGCTGGCGGATCCCCGTTCAGCGATGCCACCCGTCACTATTTCTCGTGATAAACTGGCCAATCACAACAATCCAGAAGAATATATCAGCAGCCAGCTCGCTATTCTGCAGAGACAAATGAAAGACTGGCAACAGCAGGCAAATCAACCCGTGGTGTTGGGCAATAATCTGAGCACAGGCATCATGATTACTTATGATTTTCTGCGCCCGGATAATATCCGGCTTTATCAAAAGCAGGCGATTTTCACCTTAAACCTGGAGGATGTATTAATTTTCTCTTTGTCAAAGGCTGCCCCCCTGACCGATGAAGAAATTCAGCTGTTTAATAATATCCTGAAGAGTTTCCAGAGCTGGCCCTGATACTTTTCCTCAGCAAAGCCTGACGACATAACGTTAAAAGAAAAACCGGGCAGGATAAACCCTTCCCGGTTTCATGCATTCTGAACACCGCTAAATTAGCCGTTTACAGAGCTTAGTAACGCTGGCAGGTAAAGAGATAGGAGATCGGCCCACCGATAATATAGGTATTTTTATCAATCTTATCGACATCCAACTGCAGATGCGTTGGATCCAGCGTGATCTCTGCTAACAACTTATTAAAGATGACATCAGGGGTAGTATCAGTATTCGAAGTGACAACTTTGCTGATCTGATACTGGTAAGTATCATCGGAAATTTTAGCGCCATTGATTAATGCAACCCTTCTGTTAAGAATAGTAACACCGTCATTGCTCGTTGCCTGCCCATTCAGCAACAGATAGCCTGAATCCTTTTGATCAAAACGTAAATCCTGGGCAACAGCGAACTCAATTCGTTTATCGTCATTACGACTGAGATCGTAACGGCTAAATGCTGAGCAGCGAAAAGGAAAATCTTTGGCCTGATGTGTTAAGTAATAAACCCCTGCAAAAGTCACCATTAATAGCGCAGCCAGCATGAAGATAATATTAATACCAATGCTCCGCTTCATCCCATTCTCCAGTCAAGATAATAAAAATTGTCGCATGAGATGATATGACCATCGCTATTAATTTTACACGATGAAAGAATCGTTCTTCCGAAATTCTTAGTAGTAAAAGAGGTGTTTTTATCAAAAATAATCCGGTGACCCGCATCGCAGGTTTGATTATTTTCCCTTAGAATTTGCACTATTTGCTTACCCAATGCCTGTCGTTCAACCTCATCCAGACCCTGCAATAATACTGCTTCGCAGCCACCTTCAAGTTTTATTGAACTCATTGGAATAATTTGCTCGTCAGGACGCGATACCGTGAAATACCAGAGCACCATGCCCAGCATTATCAGAGCAACAGAAGCAAACCAGTATCGCCGGGTGACGTTAACGGACGTAGCTGGCAGCTGATTACCGGGCGGAGTGGCAGGCAGGACAACGTTTTCAGCAGACCCTTCAGTTATACTTCCTTCCGATATGTCATCAGTTAAAACTTCCGTCACCCCCATGACCGGGGCTGATTGACGTTCAATTTTAATATCGGTATTCAGGCGTATACCAATTTTCGGGATGGTGATAATCAGATTTTCACAGCCATAAGCCGCGAGTGCCCTGCGCACAATACTCAGATATTGATTCAGATTACTATTCGATCCACGCAGGCCATATTTATCCCAGACCTCGGTCAGTAACGTATCACGCGCCAGTATTTCTCCCCCGGAATTCAGTAACTGCTCAAAAAGCCGACCTGAAGAAATACTGAGGCTCAGCGACTCCTGAGTAGGAATGTGGCTAAGCGTGCAGTCATCAGAATTGTAAGAAACCTGATCATCGATTATGTAAATCATTAAGAAATCACTGAATTTCCGCTCATTTATCGACAGTATAATTCAGCTTATATGAAGAAGCACTACAGACGCGTTAATCAGGCGATTAAGGAAATTTTTACAGATTAGCCAGCAGAACGGGCCGGGCAGAGTGCGTCACTGCCCGGCAGCTGGCTAATAATTTAAGAAACGACGAAGAATCATAAAGTTAGCGGCGATTTTTATGGCTGATTAGCGGCAGCAAACTCCGCATAATTACTTTGTGTAATGGTTTTATAGGGGATCCAGTTCAGTGATTCGACTTTCTGTTTATCCAGTAACGCTTTCACGACTTTCACAGCGCCTGTCGCCTGCCCTTTCGCATCCTGGAAAATAGTCAGCGTCATCTTTCCATTTTTGACGAACTGCTGGCCATCTGGCGTGCCATCGATCCCGGCAACCAGAATGTGGCTGTTTTTCGCCTGATTCAGCGCCATAATCGCCCCGATAGCCATTTCATCATTATTGGCGGCGATTGCATCGATTGGTCGCTGATTAAGCAGCCAGCCCGAAACTACGTCTACCGCTTCATTACGCTGCCAGCGTGCAGTCTGTTTTTCGATTACCGCCATTTGCTTATATTTAGCGATCACCGCTTCAACGGCACGCGTCCGTTCCCGCGCTTCTTCATTTGATAATGCGCCCATTAAAATGGCGACATTGCCCCGATAGTTCATCTGTTTTGCCAGCGCTTCCATCTGCATCTCACCCCCCAGGGCAGAGTCAGAACCGACATAGGCCATACTGGACGGTAATTTCACTTCCGGTTTACGGTTAACAAACACCAGCGGAATGCCCGCCGCTTCTGCCGCTTTCACCATCGGCAGTACGCCCTGTGTATCGACCGGGTTGAGAATAATGGCATCCACGCCCTGATTGATAAAATCTTCAACCTGCTGTACCTGAAGAGCTACATCCCCTTTGGCATCGACGAACTGCCCATCCATTTTCAGCGCTTTTATCTCACCCACCATCTGCGTCCGCAGAATCGATACGAAGTTAAGATCGAAATTAGCCAGTGCGACACCGATTTTAGGTGTTTTAGCCCAGGCGGTAACGCTGATCATCAGGCTGAGCAGCAGTGCTAACATTTTGGTTTTCATCGCGTAATCCTGTAGGGTTTATTATTGATAGAACCGCCGGGCAACAGGCAAATACCCGGCGGCAGAGCTCACAACGTAAAGTGATCGCGGAACTGTGCCAGGGCTGTTTCGCTGTCGCCTTCGGCCCAGCCCTCCAGCGCAACGACGCCGCAATAGCCGACCTGCTCCAGCGCACGGGCAATGGCGCGATAGTTAATTTCCCCGGTCCCAGGCTGCATGCGCCCCGGCACATCAGCCACCTGGATTTCACCGATAGCGGGGCCGCAGCGTCGTATCAGCTCTATCAGGTTGCCCTCTCCAATCTGGGCGTGATAGAGGTCCAGATTCATCTTCAGTGCCGGGCTGTTGACCGCTTTGACCAGCGCCAGCGTATCGGCAGCCCGTGCGAACGGTGTACCCGGATGATCAACTGCCAGATTCAGGTTTTCGAGAGTAAATACCCGCCCGGCCTGCTCGCCGAGCGCAGCGACACGCCGCAGGGTGTCGGCCGCTTTAAGCCACATCTCACCGGTAACCACCTCAACCGGACGAACCGCCTGGCCGTGAGCATCCAGCCCGGTGCCATGCAGATTCAGGCTCGGGCAGTTCAGACGATCTGCAATCGCCAGTGAGGTTTCTGCGCTATG
Source organism: Pantoea sp. RG18 (assembly GCF_025910075.1). Classification (NCBI taxonomy): domain Bacteria; kingdom Pseudomonadati; phylum Pseudomonadota; class Gammaproteobacteria; order Enterobacterales; family Erwiniaceae; genus Pantoea; species Pantoea sp. RG18. The sequence continues at coordinate 152,942 of NZ_JAPCIL010000027.1, read as the reverse complement.
CAGCAACTCTGCAATCTCATCATCATCAGTCAGGTTACCGTTGAGGTAGCCGGTCATGGAGGTAAAACGCGCACCTGTCGCCACCAGCGCGTCGATATCTTTGTTGGCCCAGTTCCAGATCTCCACGCCAAATCCCAGCGCATGAATCCGCTCAACACGCGCGATAAAAGGCAGTTCGAGAAACACCATCTCCGCACAGACTGAAAGCTGATAACCGGCCATTAGCGTTCTCCCAACAGAATGGGTTTGCGTTGCTGCACCGATTCAATACAGGCCAGCGCAATTTCCAGCGCGTTACGCGCATCAGTGCCAGTAGCGCGCGGCGTGTCACCGTGCAGAATCGCGCGGGCGAATTCTGCCATTTCAGCAACATAGGCCTCACGCAGCAGATCGGTATCCATTCGAGACGTTGCGATGGCAATACCCTCGGCGTGATAGCGCACACAGTTGTCCTGATTGATGTTGCCCGCCTGCAGCATACCTTTACTGCCAAACACCTCACCGCGAACGTCATAACCGTAAACTGCCTGGAAGTTGGCTTCCGCAGTGGCAATGGCACCGTTATCAAAGCGGATGGTCACCACCGCGGTATCAAGTAATCCCTTATCTTTAAAATCGGGACGCACCAGCGCATCAGCCAGCGCATAGACCTCAACCGGCCGGGAACCCGGATTGAAGTGCAGCAGGGTGTCGAAGTCATGGATTAAGGTTTCAAGGAAGATGGTCCACTGCGGGATCGGGGCCGGATCGCGCAGGCCAGGGTCGCGTGTCACCGAACGGCTTAGCTGGGTGGTGCCATTGGTGCCTGCTCTGACAGCTTCAATAGCTGCGGCGAAGCCTGCACTGAATCGACGATTGAAGCCGACCTGCAACACAACGCCCGCATCCTGTGCGGCGGCAATAGCCCGATCTGCCTCATCCAGCGTTACCGCCATCGGTTTTTCGCAGAACACGTGCTTGCCAGCCCGGGCTGCAGCGATCACCAGTTCGGCGTGAGTGCGAGCCGGCGTAGCAATAGCAACGGCATCGATTTCGCTGTCATTGAGTAACGCCTGGATATCGGTATAGGCTTTCTCCACCCCCAGCCGGTCTGCCAGTTTCTGCGCTGCGCCGGGTTGCAGGTCGGCGACCGCTGTCAGCCGTGCCCCAGGCACCCGCAGCGTCAGATTCTCTGCATGAAAACTGCCCATGCGGCCAGCACCGATCAATCCCACTCGTACTGTTTTAAGGTTCATAACTGCTCCTGTTTTTTGTTGTCAGCCCAGTCAGGCTGAATAGGGTGTCCGGATGTCGCCTGCGCTTTGGCGGCAAAACGACGGGATTTTGAAAGCATCAGCGGCTCGATGTGCTCCAGTGAGATGCCTCGGGTTTCAGGCAGAAAACGTTTTACAAACCAGAAGGCCACCAGGCAGCCAGCGGCGCAGAGCATCAGTGGAAAAGCACCATGGAAGTGATCCATCAGCAAACGGCTACGGTTCATCATCGGGAAAGTCTGAGTAACGATGAAATTGGCGAGATACATCGAAGAAAAGGCGTAGCCCATCGCGACGGCACGAATCCGGTTGGGAAATATTTCAGAGATCAGTAGCCAGGCACCCAGACTCCATGACATACCAAAAATCAGTACGAACGCCACCAAACCCACGACCGGCAGCAGGCCACCGATCTGCGCTATAAAGGCCCAGGCAGTAATCACCAGGCTGACAGCGCAACCCAGCGCTCCCCAGCGCAGCAGACGCGTCCGTCCCCAGCGATCCACTGCGTTCAGACAAAACGCTACTCCGACCAGTAGCGCCAGTCCGAGGAAAATGCTGTGATAGAGGGAGGTCTGTGTATCCGGTGAGATGTTCTGCAGCAGCGACGGTGCGTAATACAGCAGGATGTTGATGCCCGAAACCTGCTGCAGAATCGCAATCGCGCAGCCGATCAGCAGGATGTAACGCATTCTGGCGTCGCGGAGCAGACGGGTTCCCTGCTGACGGGTAACAGAATCCGCGTCCGGCGCACTGATTTCTGCCAGCAGACGCCGCGCATGTTCAGGCGTCGAAAGCCGGGTCAGCACTGCCAGCGCGCGTTCACGCTTGCCGTTTAACGCCAGCCAGCGTGGTGATTCCGGCATAAAGGGCACCAGTGCCAGAAACAGCAGGCAAGGCACCACACCCGACGCCAGCATCCAGCGCCAGCCTTCACTGACTATCCAGGCATGGGGCATACCGCGTGCAATCAGGTAGTTCACCACATAGACCGTGACCTGACCGCCAACCATCAGCATCTGCTGCAGCCCAAGCATGCGCCCTCGCCAGTCCTTAGGTGAGACCTCTGCGATATAGAGCGGCGTAATTGCCGACGCCATCCCGACCGCCAGGCCACCCACCAGTCGGTAAATCACAAAACCGGTTAGGGAATCTGCCAGCGCAGAACCCACCGCAGACACGGCAAATAACAGCGCGGTGATCACCAGTGTAGGTTTACGCCCGATCCGATCTGAGATCGCGCCGACACAGCCAGCGCCGACGATACAGCCGAGGATGACATTTGAAACAGCCCATCCACTTTGCCACGGCGTTAGTGCAAGGTGTTCCGTCAATGGCTCAATAACGCCGGAAATCACTGAGGCGTCATAACCGAGGATCACCCCGCTCAATGAGGCGATGGAACAGATGAACAGCAACAACTTCAGATTATGTTTACGCATAACACCTTAACTTTCCCATTGTTTTTGACAGGTGAGAGTTAGTGTCAGCGTTGCAAAGTGGATGCCAGTTTTAAAGCGGGCTTTTATGTGAACGCGCTCGCAGATGGCACATCAGAATTGAAAATAAAATTTACATGTCAACTTAACATGTCATTAAAATGGACATTCCATCGACCACGAGAGAGTGAAATGCAATCTCTGCATGATTTGCTGCCTAATAAAGAAGAGAGCGATGCCATATTCAGCCTGCCGGAAGGCGGTGATGCGGCACAGTGGGAAGCTCGGTTTGCCCGGGGCTGGCAGGCATTTAGCCAGGGTGAACAGCCGCGCTGGATCCGCCGCAGTATTTTGCAGTCATGGAACCGCTCGCGCGAACATGGCATCGATCCGGTATCTTTTGAGTACAGTGCCTCCGATCCAACGGAGCTGGCCGCCGTTCTGCGTCATAACAGTGAGCTGATTACTGTGGCGCATAGCGTGATGGAGAACCTGCTGGCTTACAATCCCGATGGTCATATCAATCTCACAGATGCGCAAGGCATCGTACTGAGTTTTTGCGGCAGCGACCTGACTCCGGTCGGCAGCATCCTGCGTGAGGAGGTGCTCGGCACCAACTGCACCGCGCGCTGCCTGCGAGAGCAGCGGCTGGTCTATGTACTCAGCGGAGAAAACTGGAAAATCGCGCTGCGTGAACGTAACCGGCAGTGCGCCGCAGCTCCTATCCGTGATGCCAGCGGTCGTATGACCGGCGTACTGACGCTGACCGCCACGCCTGACAATTTCAGTGCCCATACGCTGGGCACCGTGCAGGCTGCCGCAGAGGCAATTGGCCAGCAACTCACCTTACGCCGTCTGCTGGCCGAGCAGCAGTCGATACTGGAGACCCTGAATGAGGGCGTTGTGGTCTGCGACCGTGACGGACGCATCAAAACCCTGAACCGCTACGCTCGTCAGATCTTTGCCGGTATTGATACCGACAACGCCCTGATCGATCAGGTGCTGCAGCCCCAGTCCGGTTCATTGCTCACACTACCCTGCTGTAATGACCGCGAGATGGTGTTCCGCCCCGATGGCAGACCCAGTGTTTCATGCCTGGTCTCGCTGATGCCGGCACCGGACGGCGGTCGCATCCTGTCGCTGCGGGAAAATCAGCGCATCCGTGCCATTACCCGTCGTGTGCTTGGCGTCAGCGCCAGCTATACCTTTGAGATGATTCGTGGTCAGGCACCCACGCTGCAGAAGGCTCTTCAGGATGCACGCGCCAGCAGTCGCAGTGACAGTACCGTCCTGCTGACCGGTGAAAGCGGAACCGGTAAAGAGCTGTTTGCTCAGGCGATCCACAATGCCAGCAGCCGGGCGCATGAGTCCTTTGTCGCGGTTAACTGCGGCGCACTGCCGCGTGACCTGGTGCAGAGTGAGCTATTCGGCTACGTCGATGGCGCGTTCACCGGCTCACGGCGCGGCGGTTCGGCAGGTAAATTTGAGCTGGCCGACGGTGGCACGCTGTTTCTGGATGAAATTGGTGAGATGCCACTGGAGGCACAGACCAGCCTGCTGCGCGTGCTGCAGGAGAGTGAGGTGCTGCGCATCGGAGCGGCGCATCCGCTGAAAGTGGATGTCCGCATCGTGGCGGCAACCCATTGCGATCTGCTCAGTGCAGTGGAACAGGGTGCTTTCCGCCGTGACCTGTTCTATCGCCTCAATGTTATCTCCCTGACCATCCCTGCCCTGCGTGAACGCCAGAGCGACATTTCTGATCTGGTGAATACCTTCATTCACGCCCTGTGTCAGCGGCTGAATAAAACGCCTCCGCAGGTGAGCATTGAAGCAATGAACGCCCTGCAGGCATGGCACTGGCCCGGCAACGTGCGCGAGCTGGAAAATCTGGTCGAGCGGATCGTTAATCTTTGCCAGAGCAGCATCATCGACCTTGCCGATTTGCCGCCAGCGATGGTGACGCGCGCAGCCGAAAACAGACCAGCGGCCAGCAGCCTGTTGCAGGATAATGAACGAGCCTGCATCCTGCAGACCCTTCGCGCGCAGGGGGGTAATCTGCGGCAGTCCGCTAAGCTGCTGGGCATTTCTCGCACGGCGCTCTATAACAAGCTCAATCACTGGAATATTTCTATAGATACGCTGCGCCAATAACCGGCTGGTGGCACTCAGCAACACCAGCATACATTCAGCCCGTTCAAAACATGGCTTTTGATCGCAACAGGGCCTAAAATGTGACCACCCCTAACAGTGGTCACTGAATTTTTTCACCCACCTTTGATCTGCCAGGTTCTGACAATGACTCAATCCGTAACGGAAAATGGCACACGCGGCCCGGCCGGGCACAATGTGCGTGACCAGATTGTCGATGCTGCCATGCAGCACTTCGCGCATTATGGTTACGAAAAAACCACCGTCTCCGATCTCGCCCGTGCTATCGGCTTTTCCAAAGCGTATATCTACAAATTTTTTGAATCAAAACAGGCGATTGGCGAAGTGATCTGCTCCACCCGGCTGGCGATGATTATGCAGCACGTCGAAGTCGCCATCGCCGATGCGCCTGGAGCATCGGAACAACTGCGGCGACTGTTCCGTACGCTTTCCGTCACCGGCACTGAACTCTTTTTTCACGAACGTAAACTCTATGATATTGCCGCCGTCGCGTCGCGTGACCGCTGGCCATCGGCGATGGCGCATGAAGAACGACTGCTCAGCCTGATTCAGCAGATCCTGCGCAGGGGGCGTGAAGCAGGTGAGTTTGAGCGTAAAACCCCGGCTGACGAAGCGGCGGAGGCAATCTATCGGGTGATCAAACCCTACGCCAGTCCGGTACTGCTGCAGTACAGCCTTGATGACGCTGAAGAAGCCTCTGCACAACTGGCAGCGCTGGTGTTACGTAGCCTTGCGCCCTGAACATTGCGCACTATGTGACTATTGACTTATTTAGTCACAAGAGCAACGATAGCACTCTGTCTGGTTATCGCTCAGGATTCTGATGCTGCTAAGCTTATCTCTCTCTGCTCTATTCCATCCCTGCGTTCGTCCATCGCACCATTCTACGCAGGGTCTCACCTTCCGCGCTCAAGGCGTGTATCCATTGTCTGCGGCAGCATTTCAATCACTGTCCGGACTCTCTACGGGAGTAATCCAATGAGTCACTTAGCCTCATCACAACGCATTGTCATTACCGGCGCGGGCATCGTTTCGCCACTGGGTTGTGGCGTTGAAACCGTCTGGCGGCGATTAACGGCAGGAGAATCAGGTATACGTAGCCTTCCCGATACGCTTACTGCTGGCACCGGTATTTCAGTAGGTGGCAGCGTGCCGGGCATCGATGAAGATCCGCTGGCAGGTTACGACCCCGAAGCGTTCATTGCGCCGAAAGAGCGTAAAAAGATGTCGCGCTTTATAGAATTCGCGCTGCTGGCAGCAGAAGAAGCGCTGAATCAGGCAGCCTGGCATCCTGAAGATGAGGCGACGCGTGAACGTACCGCGACGATTATTGCTTCAGGCGTCGGCGGCTTTGGTGCCATTGCCGACGCGGTGCGCACCACCGATGCACGCGGCCCGCGCAGGCTCTCACCCTTTACAGCACCTTCGTTTCTGGCCAACATGGCCGCGGGTCATGTCTCGATCAAACACGGCTTCACCGGCCCGCTGGGTGCGCCCGTTACCGCCTGTGCGGCGGGAGTTCAGGCAATTGGTGATGCAGCCAGGTTGATCAAAAGCGGTGAAGCGGACATTGCTATTTGTGGCGGCACAGAAGCGGCGCTTGATCGCGTCACGCTGGGCTGTTTCGCGGCTGCACGTGCGCTATGTGTGGGCTATGAAGATCAGCCGCACCATGCCTCACGTCCGTTTGATCGTGACAGAAACGGCTTTGTGATGGCCGAAGGTGCAGGCCTGCTGGTGATTGAGTCACTGGCCCATGCCGAAGCACGCGGCGCGACACCGCTGGCGGAGATTGTCGGCTATGGCACCAGCGCCGATGCATACCATTTAACCGCGGGTCCGGAGGATGGCAGCGGGGCTGCACGGGCGATGAGAACCGCCCTGCGTCAGGCGGGCATTAGCCCGGAAGACGTGCAGCATATCAACGCACACGCAACCTCAACTCAGGTTGGCGATCACGGTGAGCTGGCGGCTATTCGCGCAGTGTTTGGCGATGATTCGCAGGTCGCGATCGCCTCAACGAAATCCGCCACCGGCCATCTGCTGGGTGCGGCAGGCGGCGTTGAGGCGATATTCACCCTGATGGCGCTGCAGCAGCAGCTTATTCCGCCGACGCTGAACCTCCATCATCCCGATGAAGCCGCAGGCAATCTGAACCTGGTGGCGCTCAATGCACGTCCCACGGCGCTGACTTATGCCATGTCGAACGGTTTTGGTTTTGGCGGCGTCAACGCCAGTCTCCTGTTGCGTAAGTGGCAATGACTGCAGTGTGACGATTAAGCCCGCGCTGCCAGACACCCTCTTAGCGCGGGTAATACATCGGACGTCCTGAAAAATCATGCACAGCTGTTCCCTGTGTGCCGGGGTTTATCAAAACACCCTCTGTACAACACTCGCTTTATAAATCTGTACCTTTCCTGACAAAATTGCCTCCGCCAGCCCTCCTGCCCTTTTTCTTTCAGCACTACAATTAATCGGATGAAAACAACCTCAGAGAACGTTAATGAAGATTGCAGCTTTCGATATTGGTGGTACCTCTTTAAAAATGGGCGTGATTGATGAGCAGGGAAATATTCTGACCAGTGAGAGTGCTGATATTTCCCATAATTCACGCGACAAAATACTTGATGAGATCCTGGCCTGGCTGGAGAAAAATCCCGGCTGTGCTGGCATCGCCGTCAGCACGCCCGGTTATATTGATGCAGAAGCTGGATATATCGCCATGGGTGGCACCATTCGGGACTTCGACCAGTTTCATCTGAGCCAGTGGCTGACGGAAAAAACCTCACTGCCTGCCACGGTCGAAAATGACGCCCACTGCGCCTTACTGGCTGAACAGTGGCTGGGCAAAGCAAAAAAACTCAGTGATTTTCTGATGTTAACTATCGGCACAGGATTAGGCGGAGCGGCCTTCTGCAACGGCGCGCTGATCCGGGGCGGTCGTAACCGCGCGGGCGAGTTTGGCTGTCTGCTGACTTCGCGCCCCACCAGCAGCAATATTGAACGCCATACCATGAGCCAGAGTTGTACCATGACGGCGCTTCGGGAGAATTACAGCCAGCTCATCGAAAAATCTTCCGACGACGTCACGGGTAAAGATGTCTTTGACGCATACGATCGCAAAGAAGAAGCCGCGCAGCAGGTGGTGAATAAATTCTACCAGGATCTTGCAGCCTGCTTATATAACCTCTTCAGCGTGTTCGATCCGCAGATGATATTTATCGGTGGTGGAATTACCGAGCGGGAACCGTTCCTCGAGGAACTGGCAGAGCAACTGGCAAAATATGATCTTGATATCCGCATTGATACCGCGACCTACGGCAACGACTCCGGCATGTTGGGCGCAACCTGGAATTTCCTGCAGCGTCAGCCAGACAAATAATGGCTTGTAGTTCAGGACGTATGCAGGTTACACCTTTCTGATAATTATGATGATTTATCTGGTGCGGTATTCAAAACGATAACCCGGTCATGACCGGGTTTACTCTTGTTTATATTAGTGTCGTATTTGCGCCAGATCGTCTGACGTCAGGCCGGTCATTTCTATGACAGTTTTACGATCAAGGCCGTTTTGTAGCATAGTGCGCGCAATTTTCAGGGTAGCTTCACGCTGTCCTTCAGTACGACCTTTCTCAATACCACGCCGTTCACCAAGCTCGATACCTTCTGCGCGACCTTTTTCGATCCCTTTTTGTTCAAGCTGCTGTGCGATGGTCATCAGTGCGTCTCCGTGTTGTGGCACCCGCTGTGCCAGTTCGCGAACGAAAGCTTCGTAGTCAGCTGACTCACCAGCCTGCAGTAAATAGTGTATCAGCGTCATCACCTGGGGTGAAGAAAGATAATCGGCCATGAGTAGCGTGACCAGATGGTCAGTCAGGCTTGCAATGTCGCGTTGATGAATATGTTTCTGCAAAAGCGTCAGGGCGGCCATACTGCGATGAGTCATGATCTCATCTCCGGGATGACCGTAATGTCCACCAGCGGGAAGGCGCCTCTATAAAGGCTTTCCGCCACTACCGGATCATCAAATTCGTCGAACCAGCGGGTCGACCACGGATAGGGAGTGCGCTTACCGGTATAGAACAGTACAGGTATGACTAAAGGCAGCTTTTTATGGCCAGCTTCAAGGTGGCGCTGCATAGCGGCTACCGCATAACGTATCAGGCGGAATGCCATATGCCTGTCAGGGGTGGATTGGTGTTCAATCAGAACATGAATATATCCGTCACCGGTTGAGGTTCTGAGACTATACAAAACGTCACTGAAGTATTGACGCAAATCGTCTTCAACAAATGATCCGGACTCAAGCTTCAGTGTGGTGAGATCGCAGATTTTAAGCAATTTCTCCGGAAGGTGGATCTGCATAAAATCTCTGGCAACATCCGGATGCGTAAGAAACTGTCGAAAAGTAGCATCATGAGGTGTAGCACTTTTTTTATTTTTCATCAGTTCAGCCCCTGTAAATTCCATGCGCTGCTATCACAGCGAAGAGGCTATCTTAATAGTTCACATTTTAATTTATAATATTTAAATCTTGCCCAATCCATATAGATTAACTACACCAATGCTCTTTTAAAAAATTTATTAGCAAGATGCATTATGACGCAATCTAAATTAACCACCTTAATCAATTTATATAGCGATAATTAAAACATCCGGATGTACCCGAAACTTCTAACGCTGACCATTAATGTCTGAACCGCTTTACGAAAAGTTAATTTTCTATTTAAGTCACGGCATAACCAGCCCGATCACGCTGTTTATACCGCTCGCTCCCTATCCCCGTCCCGGCGCATCCAACAGGCTAAGCGCCACGCCTGTCAGGGTATAGACCACGACATACAACAGAATCAGTGCCGCAAGCAAAAGGCGGTGGCTGCGCATCTCACTTTTCTTCATGGTGCCATTCAGAAGGTGTAGCTCAATGCCAGGGTGGCCGATGCGCCGTTGTGCCGTGCAACGATGGGGCTATCTGAAGCATGCTTATCCAGCCAGCTGTAGTCACCGATCACACTGGCAGCCCAGGCAGGCGTGAACTGATGGCTCCAGGTCAGGCTGGTATCGGTGCCATAAAATCCACCCGCGGCGTCGTACCGTTCAAATCCGCTGCGCGCACTTTGCTTGCTGTTAACGCCATACCAGGTATTCATATAACGCCCGTCGCCAAACAGTCCCGCCACCTGCAGTGCCACGGTATCGTCACTGGTCTGCCAGGGGATCAGGGTTACGGAAGTCCGGTACTGCACACCCTGACTATCACTTAATGGCAGCGTCGCTTTGCCCTCCAGCACCAGCCACGGCGTTACCGACCATCCCAGCGCCAGCGCGGTGTTCATCGTTGCGTCGATGTTCCCCATGCCTCTGAGCCGGTCATCCCCATCTCGCCAGGATGAATTCTGGTCAGAACGGCCCAGCCCGTAGCCCAGCGTATGTTCCAGATACAGTCCATTATCTGCCTGCAGGTCATAGCCAATGCCTTTCTGTGAGTCTAAAAAGAAGGCCCCGTCGCGTGCCTGGATCACCGGCATCAGCTGCCAGTGCTGCTTATCGGCGCCGCTATAGCGTGGTGCATTGATACCTGCAATGCCCAGCGTGACGCTTGGCGGCGGCGTAGTCTCATCAGCCATGGCAGTCGCGGCACTGAATCCCAGCGAAAAACAGACCATGTGCAGCGTTATTTTTCCGGTTATCATCACGTTTCCTCATTATCACATCAGGTGCGGAGCTGAGGGGTTCAGAGCCGCGTCAATGGCCGGAGTATGCGAGGCGAGTGTCAATTAACGACCAGGGATTTATGAAGAAACAGTCAAGGTGATCCGAAAATGCAGTCAAAACGTGTACTGATTATTGAAGATGATGCTGATGCGGCGGGCGTACTTGAGGCCTACCTGAAACGTGAAAATTATGAGGTCATGATTGCCGGTGATGGGCCAGGCGGGCTGGATGCCGCCAGACGCTGGCAGCCCGATCTGATCCTGCTGGATATCATGCTGCCCGGCATGAACGGCACTGAAGTGCTGGCAGCGCTGCGACGTCGTGACGATACCCCGGTGATCATGGTAACCGCGATGGGTGATGCGCCGGACCGCATCGGCGCACTGCGCTATGGCGCGGATGACTACGTGGTCAAACCCTATCATCCGGGCGAAGTGGTGGCGCGCGTTCAGGCAGTACTGCGCCGTAGCCAGCAGAGTCAGGTACCCGCTGCAGAAACCCTGCGCTGGGCGGGTTTAGTGGTGGACCCGGTGGCGCTCACCGCAGTGGTCGATAGCGACAGTGCTTCACCGCGCCGCCTCGATCTGACACCGACCGAATTTTCCCTGTTGGTCACCCTGATGCGCGCTCCGACGCGTCCGTTTACCCGCCTGTTTCTGCTGGAGCACTGTCTGCCGGAAAGCGATGCGCTTGAGCGGGTGGTCGATACCCACGTCTATAACCTGCGTCGCAAACTGGAAGCCGCGGGCATCTCTGATGTCTTACCGGCAGTGCGCAGCGTCGGTTACCGGTTCAGACAGCCATGAAGAACGATACGCATACTTCATTGTGGCGCTGGATCTGCATCCGGGTGCTGTTTCTGGCGATTGGCAGCGTGGTGCTCATTGCCATCTGTATGTGGCTGCGCTTCGCAGTGCAAGCGTACTGGGTCTATTACCGGATGCCGCCCGCGCTGCTGGATGAGTTCACCCGGTTGCGCCACCACCCTGCCAGCGATCCTGTGCGCTTTCATCAGATTATGGACCAGTGGTGGGGCATCAACTTCTCCGATCCGTCGCTGGCCTCGTCGGACTGGCTTACCGTGATCGTGCTGGTCGTGGTAACGATTCCGTTTATGGTGCTGATGGCGCTGCGTTTCGCCCGTCCGCTGTCGGCGCAGTTCAGCCAGCTGGCTACCGCGGCGCGAGCGGTTTCAAAAGGCGAATTTGGCCGATCGGCGGTAATCGTAAAAGAAGCCCCACAGGAGCTGGTACGTTTTACTGAAGATTTTAATCAGATGACGCAGCAGCTGGCGCGTTACGAGCGTGAGCTGCGCACCTCGCATGTGGCGATGGCGCATGAGCTTCGCTCGCCACTTACGGCGGCGATGGGCCGCCTGCAGGGGATTCTGGATGGCGTCTTTCCTGCCGAACCGCAACAGCTGGCAATGATCATGAAGCAACTGACGCAGCTCAGTCGCCTGACAGACGAACTGCATCTCTTGTCGCTGGCGGATGCCGGGCAGCTTACCCTGAACCGCGAGTGGTTTAATCTCAGCGAGTTACTGCGCGAGCGCTCCGGCTGGCTTCTGCCGCAGGCAGAACAGGCGGGGATTGCCATCAGCGTGACATCACCCAACGATCTGCGGCTGTATGCCGATACCTTCCGGCTGGGCCAGGTAGTGACCATCATCTGTGAGAATGCAATGCGCTACGCTGCCGACGGTGGCGCGTTGCTGATCACGGCCAGCCAGAACGATCAGGCGATCATAATGACCTTCCGCGATTATGGTCAGGGTGTGGAGCCGGACTTCCTGCCGCAATTGTTTGACCGCTTTACCCGCGCTGACTCCTCACGCGCCCGCCACTCCGGCGGCAGCGGTCTGGGACTGTCGATTGCCAAAGCGATTGTCGAGGCGCACGGCGGGTCGCTTCACGCCACACTGCCCGCCGACGGCGGTCTGCTGATCGGGATAACGCTGCCGACGAGATAAATTGTTCTGGCTTGACCATTTCTTGATGGTTCATGGAACGTTTCTGGACACATGCCGGGTTCAATGAGCACAACTCATTAAAGGAACCCGGTTATGACAGACTTCTTATCGGATGCTGCCCGCCAGGTGTGGCGTCATCTCTTCGGTATTCACATCTTTGCGCCGATCATCTTCGTGCTGCTCGGGGTATTCATCATGACCGGTTGCCGGGACAATAGTTCTGCTCCGCCTGCCGCCCCGCTCCGCCCGGTTAAATCGGTGATTGCTCCACCGCTCAGCAGTGATGCATCGCTGGTGCTGACTGGCGAAATCCGCGCTCATGAAGAGGTCGCGCTAGCCTTCAGACTGGATGGCCGGGTGGTGAGCCGTGCGGTTGAGCTGGGCGATCGCGTCAGCGCCGGGCAATCGCTGGCAGCGCTGGAAAATGATCAGTCACGCAATCAGCTAAGCAGCGCACGGGCCGATCTCGACAGCGCACGCGCCGCCGAACGGGTCGCCGCGCTTAACCTGCATCGGATGCGGCTGCTGATGCCCGGAGGGGCCATCGCCCGCAGCCAGCTGGACAGCGCCCAGGCGGACTGGCAGAGCGCACAGTCCCGCCGTCACAGCAGCGAAGCGGCTCTGAAAAATGCCCAGGATAACCTCAGCTGGACTCAGCTGACTGCGCCTGCAGCAGGCCGGATCACCGCCATCACGGTTCAGCCAGGTCAGGTGGTCAGCGCCGGACAAAATGTGATGACGCTGGCAGCAGGGGATGCACGCGATGCGGTGTTTGACCTGACAACGCCTGCGCTGCTGCATCCTGATGATCGGACACCGCTGAAAGTGACGCTGCTCGCCGATCCCGGCGTGCAGGCCAGTGGCACAGTGCGTGACATCAGCCCGCAGGCCGATCCACAGACCCGCACATGGCGGCTGCGCATCTCACTGAATCAGCCGCCTGAGGTGATGGCACCCGGTGCCACAGTCATTGTCACCCTTCCCGATGCGCAGCCGCCGGTCATCGCCCTGCCCGCCAGCGCCCTGACCCGCTCCGCAGACAAACCCGCGCTGCTGGTCGTTGATGCGGCGTCACGCCTGCAGCTTCGTCCGGTAGTGCTGGCCCGCTTTAACGCGCAGCAAATCTTCGTCACTGCCGGGATCAAGCCGGGAGAGCGCGTCGTCACCGCCGGAGTCAGCACCCTGCAACCTGGCGAAAAAGTGGCGCTTTCGCAGGAGGCTCCATGAAAAAAACGTCTGGCTTTAACCTCTCCGGCTGGGCGCTGGCGCATCAGCAACTGGTGATCTTTTTCATGCTGCTGGTCATGGCGGCGGGTGTGCTGAGCTATGAACATCTGTCACGCAATGAAGACCCGGCGTTTACTATCAAAACCGCCGTAATATCAGCCCAATGGCCAGGCGCTGATGTGAACACCACGGTGCAACTGCTCACTGACGTACTGGAACAGAAAGTGCAGGAGATCCCGTCGCTGGATGCGGTTGAGAGCGAAACCCGCGCCGGACAAACCGTCATCTATGTCAACCTGCGCGATGACACGCCGCCCTCTCAGGTGGCCGGCATCTGGTACCAGCTGCGTAAAAAGATGCAGGATGTTGCCCCTTCACTGCCGCAGGGCGTGCAGGGTCCGGCCGTTAACGACGAATTTGATGACACCTTCGGCACCATTTATGGCTTCACGGCGGAGGGTTTTACCGCCAGAGAGCTACGCGACCGGGTCGATAACCTGCGTCGCAATCTGGCCAGTCTGCCCGACATCGGTAAAACCAGCCTGTTAGGTGTACAGGAGCAGCAGGTGGTTATCGCCTTTTCGCCGCGCAAGCTGAACGGCATGGGGCTCGATTTACAGCAGGTCAGCGACGCCATTAAAGCTCAGAACGATGTCGTCCCGGCGGGCAGCCTGCGTACCGACCGCGAGAATATTGCGCTGCGGGTCAGCGGCACCCTGACTTCGGTTGAAAATCTGCGGGCGATTACCCTGCATATCGGTGAGCGTTTTATTCCGCTGACCGATCTGGCCACCATCAGCCTGCAACCTGCCGAACCACCAGTCCCGACGTTTCGGGTTAACGGCGTTCCGGCTATCGGGCTGGCGATCTCCATGGCCGGCAGCGGCAACATGCTCGATTTCGGTCAGCAGCTCAGTCAGCGCATGCAGATGCTGGCCAGTCAGTTACCGCACGGTATTACCATGACCCGCGTGGCCGATCAGTCTTCCGTGGTGAAAAACGCGGTCAGCGGCTTTGTCCGGATACTGGGCGAAGCGATCGTCATCGTGTTAGCCGTCTCCTTTGTCTCGCTGGGACTGCGTGCCGGTCTGGTCGTTGCGGCGGCGATCCCGCTGGTACTGGCAATGACCTTTACCGGCATGTTAATGGCAGGCATCGGACTCCAGCGCATCTCGCTTGGCGCGCTAATCATCGCGCTGGGGCTGCTGGTGGATGATGCCATGATCACTGTCGAGGCAATGGTGGCGCGACTGGAAGCGGGCGACAGCAAGTGGCAGGCCGCCACCTATGCGTTTAAAACCACCGCATTTCCGATGCTGACCGGTACGCTGGTAATGATCGCCGGGTTCATTCCGGTCGGGTTCGCCGCCTCCAGTGCCGGAGAGTATTGCTACTCATTGTTTGTGGTGATTACCCTGGCGCTGCTCTGCTCGTGGGTCGTCGCGGTCATCTACTCTCCGCTCACCGGCTGCTGGCTGCTGTCGGCCAGGCACATCAAGGCCGATAAGCCGCCGGGCGTGCTGACGCGCAGCTATCACCGGCTACTGGAGGTGATTCTGCGTCACCGGCTGGTGACGATTGGCACAGCGATGGCGGTGCTGCTGGTCAGCCTTTACGCCACCACTTTTATGCAGGGTGAATTTTTCCCTGCGTCGGATCGGCCCGAGCTGCTGGTCAGCCTGACGCTTCCCGCCAGTGCAGCCCAGGCTGAAACCACCCGCCGTACCGCACAGCTGGAACAGATGCTGCGCAACGATCGGGATGTGGCGAACTACACCAGCTACGTTGGCTCGGGCGCGATACGCTTTTATCTGCCGATGGATGTGCTGCTGGATAATGAAAACATCGCGCAGCTGGTGGTGGTGGCGAAAGATCTGGCAGCACGCGATCGGCTGCGCAGCAGGCTGGAGCAGAAGCTGGCGGTGGATTTCAGTGATATCACTACCCGGGTATCGCCGCTGGAGCTGGGGCCACCGGTCGGCTGGCCGCTGAAATATCGCATCACCGGCCCGGATAATGCCAGGGTGCGTCAGGCGGCCGATCGGCTGGCGGCGCTGATCGCCCGCTCATCGCTGACACGCGAGGTCAATCTTACCGCCGGAGAGCCAGAACGGGTCATGACGCTGGCGGTGAACCAGACCGCAGCCCGCGCAGCCGGACTCTCTTCCGAGACGATAGCCACCGCGCTGAATACTCTGATGTCCGGCAGCATGGTGACCACCCTGCGCGATCGTAACCGCCTGATCGACGTCGTGCTGCGCAGCAATGACCCGGAGCGGCAGGACACTGACACACTGGCAGGATTGATGATCACCAATGCCAGCGGACAGAAAATCCCATTGCGACAGGTGGCAACCCTGAACTGGGGAGTGGATGACCCGGTGATATGGCGACGTCAGCGGCTGGCTTACATCACCGTACAGACCGATATTGCGCCCGGTCAGCGGGCTGAACAGGTCTCGCAGCAGCTCGCACCAGCCGTCGCCGCCCTGCGCGCCTCGCTGCCGGCCGGATACGGTATTGAAGAAGGTGGCGTGGCGGCCGAATCGGACAAAGGCAACGGTTCAGTGTTTGCTCTGCTGCCGGTAACAATCTGCGTCATGCTGGTCTTGCTGATGATTCAGCTGCAACGCTTCTCCGGCATGCTGCTGGCGCTGAGCATGGCACCGTTTGGCCTGCCCGGCATCGTATCCGCGATGCTGCCGGCTGGCACACCGCTGGGGTTCGTGGCACTGCTGGGGATTATTGCCCTGGCGGGGATCATCATCCGCAACGCGGTGATCATGATCAGTGAAGTCGATGCGAATAGCCGGGCCGGCCTGTCCGCGGGTGAGGCAATCCGGCAGGCTGCCCATCACCGTGCACGTCCCATTCTGCTGACCGCCTGTGCAGCAATACTCGGCATGATCCCCATCGCCCATCAGGTTTTCTGGGGGCCAATGGCTCTGGCGATTATTGGCGGCCTGGTCAGCGGTACGCTGGTGACGCTCACGGTGCTGCCCGCCGCGTTAAGTCTGTTGATGCAGCGCGGTTCACGTTAAAACAACACCCGGCGATCCCGTGCTGAGAACGGCGGGATCGCCGGAAAGGATCAGTTCATCACCTCGACCAGAATCAGCGGGCACTTTCTGACTTTGCAGGCCTGACTGTAGGCTAGCGAGCAGACCGAGCAGAGATCGCGCACGTCAGACTGGTACTCATACTCCATGAAATAGCGGAACTGGCCGCCCGCAGAATCTGTTCTCCAGAATCGCTGCGGCTCCAGAATTTCATCCAGTTGCCTGAATGTCAGGGCTGACGGGTTGTGAAACCCGACTCTTACGCGGTATGTAGTCATGCACCGATTATTGGCATCCCGGTCCCTGGCCGCCAGTTGGTTATTGTTTTCAGTTCAATAGCTGGCGCTTATCAACCCGCTTCGCCTGGTGCGGCAGGCTGTTCTGCCAGCAGCGCCAGCAGGTGCAGTACTGCTTTTGACGGGTGAAGCCGACGCCAGGCAAAGGCAACATCCGTAAATAGCGTGTTGTTTTCGATATCGCAGAAGCTGACCCCGGGGTTATCGACGCAGCGCATCGACTCCGGCACCAGCGCAATCCCGCAGCCCGCCGCCACCATGCCCAGCGACGTAGTGATCTGTGGAGCCTGCTGAAAAGTGTGGCGCGAAAAGCCCGCCCGCAGACAGGCAGTGACAATCAACTCATACAGGCTGGGCGAGACGTCGCGCGGGAAGATCACCAAGGTTTCTTCCGCCAGCGCGGATAGTGCCACGGTGGGTGTGCCGCTGAGGGGATGGCAGCGCGGCAGCGCAATCAGCATTTTCTCGGTGGAGATGACGCGCAGATTAAATGACTTGCTGCTTTCACACGGCAGCCGGATAAAAGCGGCATCCAGTAATCCCTCCTGTAAATCCTGCATCAGCAGAGACATATTCTCTTCGCGGGTCAGAAGCTCCATCGCCGGATAACGTTCTTTAAACTGGCGGATCAGGGTGAAGATGCGTGGATTAAACGCCACCGAGCTGGCAAAGCCCAGCGACAGCTGACCACTGATCCCGCGCGCAATACCGCGTGCGTTCTCCAGCGCCTGATCGGCCAGTTGCACAATCTGCCGGGCATCCGCCAGAAACGCTTCGCCCGCTTCGGTGAGTTCCACTCCGCGCGTCAGGCGCTTCAGCAACGGTGTGCCAATTTCCTGCTCCAGCCGCAGTATCTGCTGACTCAGCGGCGGCTGCGATATGCCCAGTATCTCGGCGGCACGAGTGAAGTGAAGCGTCTCGGCTACGGCAACAAAATAACGCAGATGGCGAAGTTCCATATCAAAAACGTCTCAAAGTTAACAGGTTTCGCTATTGGACCCACCGACTGAATCGGTTCACCATTAGGTTAACACGGCTTAACGGTTAATCGATGAGGCATCAAATGAGCAATTGTGTAACTGATTGTTCCTGTGAGGATCAACTAAAACATACTGTCCTGACGCTTTCACAGGATGCACCAGAAAGCGTTATCTATCAGACCTCTTTAATGAGTGCGCTGCTGAGCGGCGTTTACGACGGCAATGTCCGTATTGCCGACCTGCTGCGTAAAGGGGATTTCGGCCTGGGTACCTTTAACCGGCTGGATGGCGAAATGATCGCGTTTGATAGCAAGGTCTATCAGCTGCACGCCGACGGCAGCGCGCACCCGGCCGATCCGGCGCAGAAAACTCCGTTCGCCGTGATGACCTTTTTTAAACCGCAGCATATGTATGAATTTGACCGGCCGATGTCGCGTGAGGCGATCCATCAGGTGATCGACAACGAAATCACCTCCGATAACCAGTTCTGCGCGCTGCGCATCAGCGGTCGTTTCAGTCGCGTCGAGACCCGCACCGTGCCATGCCAGTGTCGTCCCTATCGCTCAATGCCGGAAGTGCTGGGCGATCAGCCGACCTTTGCCTTCAGCCAGCGCGCGGGCGAACTGATCGGATTCCGTACGCCGCAATATATGCAGGGCATTAACGTTGCAGGCTATCACGAACATTTTATTACCGACGACCGCGAAGGCGGCGGCCACATTCTCGATTATGCGCTGGAACAGGGCACCCTGACCTTTGGTGCCATCAGCAAGCTGGTCGTAGATTTGCCGCAGGACAGCGATTTTCTCAATGCCGACCTGAACCCCGCCAATCTTGACGCCGCGATTCGTGCGGTAGAAAGCTAATCAGAGGAATGACGATGAAAACTCCAACCGATACCACACTCTGGACCTGTGGCGCTGACCTGGTGGTGGCGCAACTTGAGGCACAGGGCGTCCGCCACGTCTTTGGCATTCCTGGCGCAAAAATTGATAAAGTCTTCGACTCACTGCTGGATTCCTCCATCCAGACCATCCCGGTTCGCCACGAAGCTAACGCCGCATTTATGGCCGCCGCAGTGGGCCGCCTTACCGGCAATGCGGGCGTGGCGCTGGTCACCTCCGGGCCGGGCTGCTCCAACCTGATCACCGGCATGGCCACCGCCACCAGCGAAGGCGATCCGGTGGTGGCTATCGGCGGTCAGGTGAAGCGCTCCGACAGCGCCAAGCAGGTTCATCAGAGCATGGACACGGTTTCAATGTTTCGCCCAATCACTAAATATGCAGTTGAGGTCACCGACCCCGCTGCGCTTTCTGAATGCCTGTCGAATGCGTTTCGCCACGCCGAACATGGCCGGGGCGGCGGTGCCTTTATCAGCCTGCCACAGGATATTGTCGATCAACCGGTTACCGGCAAAGCGTTGAGCAGCAAAGGCCGCCCGGTACTGGGCGCCGCACCTGACTCAATGATCGACGCCGTCAGCGAAGCTATCGCCGGGGCTAAAAATCCGGTCATCCTGCTGGGATTAATGGCGAGCCAGACAGAGAACAGCGAAGCGATTCATGAGCTGCTGACACGCAGTCACATTCCGGTCACCAGCACCTATCAGGCAGCAGGAGCGGTCAGACAGGATCACTTCTCACGCTTCGCCGGGCGCGTCGGGCTGTTTAACAACCAGGCGGGCGACAGGCTGCTGCAACAGGCTGACCTGATCGTCACCATCGGCTACAGCCCGGTGGAATATGAACCGGCGATGTGGAACAGCGGTAACGCCACACTGATTCATATCGACGTAATACCCGCTGAGACCGACAACCGCTATCTGCCTGACGCAGAACTGGTGGGTGATATAGCCGCCACAGTGCGTAAACTCGCCGCGCGCATCACTGCCCCACTCCAGCTGACCCCGGAAGCCGCCACCATCCTTGAGGATCGTCAGCAGCAGCGCAAATTGCTGGCGATGCAGGGTGCCAGCCTCAATCAGTTTGCTCTGCATCCGCTGCGCATTGTCCGCGCCATGCAGGACATTATTAACAGTGACGTCAGCCTTACCGTCGATATGGGCAGCTTCCACATCTGGATCGCCCGCTACCTCTACAGCTTCCGCGCCCGTCAGATCATGATCTCCAACGGTCAGCAGACGATGGGTGTGGCCCTGCCGTGGGCGATTGGTGCCTGGCTGGTCGAGCCGCAGCGCAAAGTGGTTTCAGTTTCCGGCGATGGTGGTTTCCTGCAATCCAGCATGGAGCTGGAAACTGCCGTCCGCTTAAAAGCCAACATTCTGCACATCGTCTGGGTCGATAACGCCTACAACATGGTGGCGATGCAGGAAGAGAAAAAATATCACCGCGTCTCGGGCGTCAATTTTGGGCCGGTCGATTTCAAAGCCTATGCCGAAGCGTTTGGGGCAGCGGGCTTTGCGGTGACCAGTGCGGCAGAGCTGGAGCCGACGCTGCGTAAAGCGATGGATGTTCAGGGGCCCGCCGTGGTCGCGGTGCCGGTCGATTACACCGACAACCCGCTGCTGATGGGTCAGCTGCATCTGAGCCAGCTTCTTTAATTTCTCAAAAAGGAAATCATGATGAAAAACAGAGTGGCATTTGTGACCGGCGCAGGCCAGGGCATTGGTGAAGCGATCGCCCTGCGTCTGGCGAAAGATGGACTGGCGGTTGCAGTAGCCGATTTTAATCAGGAGACCGCACGCCAGGTCGCGGAGAAGATCAACCAGCAGGGTGGCAAAGCGATTGCGCTGAAAGTCGATGTCTCGCAACGTGATCAGGTGATAGAAGCGGTAGAAGAGGCGCGCCGCACGCTGGGCGGCTTTGACGTCATCGTCAATAATGCCGGTATTGCGCCCTCCACGCCGATTGCTGAGATCACCGAAGCGGTGGTAGACAAGGTCTACAACGTCAATGTCAAAGGAGTGATCTGGGGCATGCAGGCCGCGATTAAAGCGTTTGCTGCAGAAGGTCACGGCGGCAAAATCATCAACGCCTGTTCTCAGGCGGGTCATGTCGGTAATCCGGAGCTGGCAGTTTACAGCTCCAGTAAGTTTGCCGTGCGCGGCCTGACGCAGACCGCTGCGCGCGATCTGGCACCTGCCGGCATCACGGTTAACGCCTTCTGCCCTGGCATTGTCAGAACACCGATGTGGGAAGAGATCGACCGCCAGATCTCTGAAGCAGCCGGCAAGCCCGCCGGCTACGGCACCGAGGAATTTGCGAAACGCATTACGCTGGGACGTCTTTCTGAACCGGAAGATGTGGCTGCCTGCGTCGCCTACCTGGCCAGTCCCGATTCCGATTACATGACCGGTCAGTCGCTGTTGATTGATGGCGGCATGGTGTTTAACTGATCTTCGTTCGCCTGCTGCGTCATCGCGTGGCAGGCGTTTTTCCTGACCGGGTTGAACCGTTAATTTTTTTTATCTGAAAAGCGGTTAACCATCAGCCTCTTGACCGTCTGCCCCCGTATTTCCTGCCTTTTTGTCGCCACAGAGATTAAAGCTGCTTATCACCCTGCCGATAAAACAGAGACTCCTCTCCCTGTTCGAAGCGACCATGTTAACGATCAACCATAACGAAACCGCCGCGATTACGAACAAAACGCGGTACAGCACTGACTCTGTTCTGGGACGAACGGTTGAACGGTTATCATCAGGGATGAGAATTAACAGTGCCAAAGATGACGCGGCAGGTCAGGCTATTGCCAACCGCATGACGGCCAATATTAATGCCGATGCGGTGGTAGCGCGTGGCCTCAATGACGCCATCAGCTATTCCCAGACCGCCAGTGGCGGCCTTGGCAGCATCGTCGATCTGCTGATCCAGGCGCGCACCCTGTCGGTCCAGGCAGCCAACGGCACGCTGTCGGACGCCGATCGACAGAGCATCAACGGCCAGTATCAGCAGATTATGGCAGGCATCAATGAAGTGGCAGACCACACTGAGATTTTTGGCCGCTATCCGCTGGCGACAAATAATCCCGATCTACCGCCTGCGAAGCTGGGTAACGTTGACCCTATCAACACGAAGTTTCCGGTGCCGGGCAAGAATTACTCCTTTACCTCTGGCGTGATCCCGCTGGCCTATATCCCGGCAGGCTCGACGGCGATAAGCATCACGATTGATTCGCTGGGTATGGATGACGATCTCCAGCTCTTTACCCGCGACGGTAAGCACCTGGTCGGTACACCACTGGACGGCAGTGCGCCTGATTACACCTGGGCCAGCAAAAGCATCACTAATGCGGCTACCGCTGATAGTCGCCTGCTGACCAGCAGTAACGGATTTGCCAGCGGTGCGGCTTATGACAGCTCGCAGTTACTGGAGGGCGGCCCGAGCTGGACGCTGGCGGGCAGTAACAGCAGCACCTACAACGGCATGAACATCACTTACAGCGGTGACGGCGATCGCTATGAGGATATCGCCAGCGGCGATTTCAACAACGGCACCATCACCAGTAACCGGCTTGAGCGCATCACGCTGGATACCGTCAGCGAGGATTTGATTGTGGTGGTGGTGGGCAATGGTTCCTTCACCGGTAATCTGACCTGGGGAAATCTGCCGGAACCCAAAAGCCTGCCTGCAACGCCGCCGAAGAAGAGCGAACCTATGGAGGTGGTCACCAGCGCCGATTACGGTCAGCCGATCCAGTCGGATACTATTCCGGCAACGCCATCGGATACCAAAACGCTGGGGCTGAACAACACAACGCTGCTTACAGAGGGCGATATCTCAACCACCATGAAGGCACTGGATAGCGCGCTCGAGAAGATCAGCGGTTATCAGTCGATCTATGGCGCAAAGATCAACCGTTACGAGTCCAACCGTAATGTGTTATCGCAGCAGGGTGTGGATACCTCAGCGGCTCGCAGCCGCATACAGGATGCGGACTATGCTGAAGAAGCAAGCCAGCTGGCACGCAGCCAGATTATTCAGCAGGGTCAGACTGCCGTCAGCAAAATGGCGAATAAAACCCCTGAGATGATTATTCAGCTGTTAGGCAGCTAATAACGTTAACCGGCTGAGCATCAAGGCTCAGCCGGTTACCCTGTTTCTCCACCACTCTACTACCCGCCTGATTCAGCCCCCAGCTGGCCCGAAACCCCGGTTACACTTCGACACCCTTTGATCTCAGTCACACAATCTCGTTTAAGAACCGTTTAAAGATGATCATGATCACCCTTCTTTGTTAAAGAAATGCTAAATACTGACAACTATTTATTATCATCTTTGAATGCAGGGTTAATTAAAACAACAGGTTAATCATTAGCACGCTAAGTAATTACCTGAATTTTCCTGTCGATATGTAACTTTTTCATTACTTTTCCGCCATTGCGAGGGCTGTTAATTTGCTGACGATACTGGGTTTTTCCATGGTTGTTTGCTTCATGTATCTGATCATGACCAAACGCATGTCAGCCTTGATTGCGCTGATCCTGATACCAACCATATTTGCGCTGATTGGCGGTTTTTACGCAGGCCTGGGTGCCATGATGTTGGACGGCGTCAAAAAGCTGGCCCCTACCGGCGTGATGCTGACCTTCTCCATTCTCTATTTCGGTCTGATGATCGATGCCGGATTGTTTGACCCACTGGTGCGCTTTATTCTTCGGATGGTGCGCGGTGACCCCCTGAAAGTGCTGGTCGGAACGGCGGTACTAACACTACTGGTTTCTCTGGATGGTGACAGCTCAACCACTTACATGATTGCCATTGCCGCATTCCTGCCGCTCTATCACCGGCTGGGCATGAACGTGTTGATGATGACCTGTCTGGTGAACCTCGCCAGCGGCATCATGAACCTCTCACCCTGGGGAGGTCCGACAGCCCGTGCCGCGGCGGCACTGCGCATTGACGCCCTTGATATCTTTATTCCGATGCTGCCAGCCATGCTGCTGGCCTGTGCCAGCCTGGTGGCGATGGCGGTGCTGTTTGGCCTGCGTGAGCGTAAGCGCCTTGGCGTGATGACCATGAAAGATCATCATCTCGACAACATTGAGCTGGGGCTGGGCGATGCCGAAGAGTGCGCAGCCAATCGCCGTCCGAAAATGTTCTGGCCTAACTTCATCCTGACCACCGTGCTGCTGGTGCTGCTGGTGATTGGTTTAATGCCGATTCAGATCCTGTTTATGCTGGCGTTTGCGATTGCGGTGATGCTCAACTATCCCACGCTGGAGGAGCAGAAAGCCCGCATCAGCTCTCATGCCGGTAACGTGCTGGCGGTGACCGCATTAATTTTTGCCGCCGGTATTTTCACCGGCATCCTCTCCGGCACCGGCATGGTTGACGCCATGGCGAAGAGCCTGCTGGCTGTGATCCCGCCCAGCTTCGGACCTTACCTGGCGGTGTTCACCGCGCTGGTCAGTCTGCCGTTTACCTTCTTTATGTCGAATGATGCCTTTTACTTCGGCATTCTGCCGGTTATCGCCCAGACAGCGGCCAGCTACGGCATTACCGCAGAAGAGATTGCCCGCGCTTCTATTGTCGGCCAGCCATTCCACCTGCTGAGTCCGCTGGTGCCGTCAGTCTACCTGCTGGTGGGTCTGGCGAAAGTCGACATCGGCGACCACCAGCGCTTTGCAATTAAGTGGGGGATTCTGGTCAGTCTGGTGCTGATGGCAGGCGGTCTGCTGACCGGTGCTTTCCCGCTGTTCCACACCTGATAATCCTCTGCTTTCTGGCGGATAACCGGCAATTTTGCCCGGTTATCCGCTTCACCGCTCCGCCTACTGCGTCATCCCTCTCTACACTCTATAGCCAGGCTGATGTGCTGCGCGCCGGACAGGGCGTAGCCTCTCAGAAATATCCCCATTGTCCCTATGGAGGCCCGATGAAAATTCACCACCTTAACTGTGGCTGTATGTGTCCGCTGGGCGGCGCGTTCTATGATGGATTCAGTAAAGGCCTGAAAGCACATCTGGTCTGTCACTGTCTGTTGATTGAGACGGATCGCGACGGGCTGGTGCTGGTGGATACCGGCTTTGGTCGCCAGGATATCCATACGCCCGGCAGCCGCCTGTCCGGCTTTTTCCGCGCATTAAACAATATTCAGCGCCGCGATGAACTGACCGCACTGTCACAGGTTACGTCACTGGGTTTCCGGGCTGAGGATGTGCGGCATATTATTCTGACCCATCTCGACTTCGATCATGCTGGCGGACTAACCGATTTTCCGCAGGCGCGAATCCATCTGTTGCAGCAGGAGGTTGATACCGCGCATCAGCGTCATAGCTGGCTGTCACGGGAACGTTACCGGCCCGGACAATGGGGTGGGATCAGCAACTGGGAGACCTATCAGCCGCAGGGAGAAAAGTGGTTTGGTTTTGAGGCGGTTAATCGCCTGCGTGACTTACCGCCGGAGATCTTGCTGGTGCCGCTGGCGGGCCATACGCCGGGTCACGCGGGTATCGCGATTCAGCAACCCGATGGCTGGCTGCTACACGGCGGCGATGCCTGGTTTTACCGCGGCGAAATGCGGCAGCAGACGCGACACTGCACGCCGGGACTGCGCTTTTACCAGTGGATGATGGGCATGGATAACGTGGCCAGACGACACAATCAGCAGCGACTGCGTGAGCTCTCCTGCCAGCGCGGCGGCGAAATCACCTTTTTTTGCAGTCATGATGCCCGTGAGCTGGATGCATTACAGGTTAATGCGCCGCTGCGCTGATGAGATAAAAGGTTTGTTTTGGCGATGAGGAAAGCCGCTTCGGGGCGAGAACTATACCGTCTCGTCCCGCAATAATGATGCTACGATCCCTGGATGCAGAGGAACGCCGGAAACATCTGTAGTTTCTCGCGCCTTATGCAGATCACATGCGGCCTGCATGGATAACCAGAGCCGTGCCGCAATACCCAGGCCCGCCTCCAGCCGTACAGCCATTTCCGGGCTGACGGAGGCTTTACCGCTAGCCACTTTGCTAAGCGAAGCTGCGGAAACGCCCAGCTGTTTAGCCAGACTGCGCAGGCTGATGTCGTTATTTTCGAGATATTCCGCTATCAGGCCACCAGGGTGTGGCGGATTAAACATTGCCATCAGTGATAATCCTCAAGGTTGAGATTTGACGGGCTTTGAAGCCAGCCCCTGAGCCCTCAGACTACATCACCTTCAGCGGAAGATATCTATACCGCCCGCTTACTCCGGATCACCAGCCCTCTTTTTCAGCTGTGCGGAAAGCCAGGGCGCAGTCAGACTCTCTTCAGATGCGCTGACCTCTTCCGGTGAGCCGGAGGAGACAACCCTTCCTCCTTTAAGACCCGAGCCGGGACCCAGATCAATCACCCAGTCCGCCTCTGCCACTATGCGCATGTTGTGTTCCGCCATGATCACGGTGTGACCACGCTTCACCAGTTCATCCAGCACTACCAGCAGCTTATCCATGTCAGACGGGTGCAATCCTGTTGAAGGTTCATCAAGCAGATAAAGCGTGGGCGTACGCTGGACCCGCTGCAGCTCCCAGGCAAGCTTGATACGCTGGCACTCGCCGCCAGAGAGTTCAGTGGCGGGCTGACCCAGGGTCAGATATCCCAGCCCCAGCGACGTCAGTGCCTTAAGCGAACGCTGGATCCCGTCATGTCCATGAAACACCTTAGTGGCGTCGTCCACGGTCAGATCAAGCACATCCGCTATCGTCAGGTTGTTCCATTTCACCTCCAGCGTTTCGGGGTTATAACGGCTTCCCGCGCAGACGGAACAGGTTGCGGTAGCGCTCGGCATGAAGAGCAGCTCAATCGAAATCTGTCCCTGCCCTTCACAGGCAGGACAGCGTCCGGCTGGCAGATTGAAGGAAAACCGGCTGGCGCTGAAGCCTTTGGCTTTCGCCGCGTCGGTGTCTGCAAACAGCCTGCGGACAATGTCGAAAAATCCGGTGTAAGTGGCCAGATTCGAGCGTGGCGTCCGGCCGATAGGACGCTGATCGATTCTGACCAACCGGCCGATGGCGTCACTTCCGCTGACAACCTGACCCTTAACGTCCGGCACCAGATCCTCTTCCTCACCCTCCTCGATGTCAGGCGTTTTGTCAAAACGTCCGAGCATTTCCGGAAGCACGCGATTCAGCAACGTCGATTTTCCGGAGCCGGACACGCCGGTGACGGCCGTCATTCTCCCCAGAGGGATGGCGATATCCACTCCGGCAATATTGTTGCAATAGACCTGTTCAAAGCAGAGCCAGCTCTCTGCAGGCCGGCGCTGGCGCAGCCCGGTATAGCTTCGTGAGAAAAGATAGGCCGAGGTGGGTGACGCACTGACTTCTTCAAGCCCTGCTGGTTCGCCGTTATAAACGATCTCACCGCCATGCGTTCCCGGACCGGGGCCGACCTCAATGAGCCAGTCTGCCTCGGCGATGAGGTCAATATTATGTTCGACGACCACCAGAGAATTACCGGCACGCACCAGGTTCTTCAGGGATGCGAGCAGCGATTTGACATCATCGGGATGCAGCCCGGCTGACGGCTCATCCAGTACATAAAGCACGCCAAACAGCCGCGATATCAGCTGGGTGGCCAGACGCACGCGCTGCAGCTCGCCGGATGAGAGTACGGTGGTACGGCGTCCCGGCGCCAGATGACCCAGACCCAGCGTTTCCAGCTGCTCAAGCCGCATACAGATATCCGACGCCATCCGGATGACCGCCTCACGCAGTGCCGCCTCTGCCGGCAGGTCCGGTGATGCGCCACGCGCATAAGGCTTCAGCAGTTCAGCGAGCTCTGAGACCGACAGCTCACTCAGGCTGGCAATGTCATGCCCGGCAAAGGTCACGGACAGCGCATCCCGGTTTAGCCTTTTACCGTGGCATTCAGAACAGGGAGTGACCGTCACAAAGCGCGCCAGCCGTTTCTTCGTCGTCTCGCTGCCACCCGAATAACTCTGCAGCACGATTTTTGCTGCACTGGTGTACGTGCCGGTATAAGCCGGCTCTTCGCCCGCCGCCAGCGCGTTTTCGCGCTGCTCAGCATTCAGACCGACAAAAATTGGCACCGATGGCTGTTCGTCAGTCAGCAGTATCCACTGCTGATCACGGGCTGAAAGTGTATTCCAGGGCGCATCGACATCGTAGCCGAGCGTCTCAAGGATGCTGCGCAGATTTTTGTTATGCCAGCCTCTGGGCCAGGAAGCGATAGCTCCCTGGCGGATGCTCAGTGAGCTATCCGGCACCATCGACTCGGTTTTAACGGTGTGCACTCTTCCCAGTCCCTGGCAATGCGGACAGGCACCTTCAGGATTGTTAGGCGAGAAAAAATCAGCGGTCATAAAGGGAACGCCTTCAGGCCTTACGCCCGCACGGGAAAACAGCAGACGCAGCGTGACAGAAATCCGGGTGAGGCTGCCCACCGTTGAACGCTCCTGCGCGCCAGCCCGGCTCTGCTGAAGCGCCACCGCGGGTGGAAGTCCGTCAATATTATCCACATCCGGTGCAGCAGCCTGATCGATCAGACGACGCGCATGTGGCGACACCGACTCGATAAACCGGCGCTGGGCTTCCGCATAGAGGGTATCAAAGGCGAGGGACGATTTACCGGAGCCTGAAACCCCGGTGAACACCACCATGGCGTTGCGGGGAAATCGCAACGAAACATCTTTGAGATTATGTGTTCTTGCACCCTGTACCGAGATATAAGGATCAATGTGCTCATCAGCGAGGTAATGATCGGCGTTGCGTTGTTCTGTCATGATTTCCCTGATTTATAATGCACGGCAGATTCACGATCGCCTGCCGTTAATGACTAAAAATTGCAGATGCTAATCCGGCGTTCAGGCTATCCGGCCCGCTTTGGGAATAAAAACAACAGCAAGGGTAGTCAGGGATCGCAATCTGCACAACGCGAGGGGGTTCATCGCTTCGTGGCAGCACAGACTGGTAACCAGCGTGTACAGGAAGCCTTCTTATCTCTTAAGAAAACCCTGGAGCAAACTTAAATAAGGCAAAGCCGTCACTAGCAAATCGCTTATGTGACTCTAATGTAGATTCCTGTGGTATCGATAAATGCAGGTCTATGTAAGGTATGGATATAGACAATGGGAAATGTTTAATACCCCAGGAACCTTTCTATAACCTTTATCTCTCTATGGCCAGGTATGCACCCCAGAGTGCCTGATGACGCCCCGCTCCCGTTATTCAGCGCGCTGACGGCATAAAAAATCATTTAAGACATAAGGATAGCGAAACCATGCCCATTTCTGAAATGATGCCGCGAGTGCCTGTAGGGAGATGAGGTGAAATTACCGTTTTTTATTATCCTGTCCCAGACCGTCAGGTTGTCAAGCATGAACGCGCGAGGTATTGTTTAAAAAGCATCAGGATGATGAATGAAGTGAACTTGTGGGAGCTGGCAGTGGATACGACTGAAGAACTCAATAACACCTATTTCTACGCAGGTAGACCGAACCTCACCGCTGGTGAGCTCTTTTTCATGATTTTCTGTGAAGAAGTCGCTGAACAGCTGGGCATTGATGACTTCGGAGCGATCGTGGCCATCCTGTCTGGACGTAATGTCCTGACTACCCGCACCAAACCGCGCGATGCTCTCAAAGGTACCTCCTATGCCTCACGGGCAGCACGCAGAGTATTCCCTAACGCCAAGTTTCCTTTCGGCATACAGCTCCCCACCATCGTAGGGGGATACCCGCCCCGGACCGCGCGTATCCTTTTTACGCATAAGCTCAGCACCTTTGTTGGTCGGGCGATACCCGTCGTGGGCTGGGTGATTCTGGCAAGAGACGTTGCCGATATCAGTTTCAATTCGGTCAGACTGTACAATGCCATCGCTCGCGGGGAGGATAAGTTATGGTAGATGACACACAGGCACGCGTAATGGCACTCATTGAGCCGTGGAACGGCCGATCGCTGCTTACGTTCCGGAAAAAAACACTCACGCCAGAGATGTCGCTTAATCAGGACATGAAGCTTGACCCGGAGGACGCTGCGGAATGCCTTCAGAACGTCTTCGATGCGTTTGGAATGGATTCTGATCTGGTGACTTTCAGCCTCTACTATCCAAAAAACCCGCGCGAGGCCATCCCTCTTACTATCGGGATGGTAATCGAGTCAGCCCGTGCCAGGCGATGGTGCTATGACTGATATGACCTGCTCCCCGTTGATTAGTACACCCCGATGTTAGTAATGTCTTCATAAGCCACATGAGGGCATCCCCATGAAGAAGCGTTTTCCTACGAACAGATCATCAGTATCCTCCGCGAGGCCGAAGCCGGGGTTTCTGCACGGGAACTCTGCCGTAAGTATGCTATTTCAGACGCTACTTTCTACACCTGGCGCAAGAAGTTTGGCGGCATGGAAGTCCCTGAGGTAAAGCGGCTTAAGTTACTTGAAGAGGAGAACGTCCGCCTCAAGAAGCTGCTCGCCGAAGCCATGCTGGATAAGGAGGCGCTTCAGGTGGCTTTGGGTCGAAAGTTCTGACGACAGACCAGAAGCGGGAAGTCGTGGAAGTCATGTGTGATGCAACGGGTCTGTCGCAACGTCGTGCCTGCAGGCTGGCAGGTCTGTCTCTTTCAACCTGCCGTTATTCAGCTCAGCGTCCGGCTGCTGACGCGCAGCTATCTCTACGCATCACAGAGCTGGCACCTGAACGCCGTCGCTTTGGTTACCGGCGGATCTGGCAGTTATTGCGTCGTGAGGGCCTTCACGTCAACCACAAGCGGGTATACCGCATTTATCACCTTAACGGCCTGAGTGTGAAGCGCAGACGACGTCGTAAGGGTCTGGCGACTGAGCGGCTTCCGCTGCTTCGCCCGGATGCGCCCAATCTGACCTGGTCAATGGATTTCGTCATGGATGAACTGGCCACCGGTCGCAGGATCAAGTGCCTTAACTGCGTCGATGACTTCACAAAGGAATGCCTGACTGTCACTGTTGCCTTTGGGATTTCAGGCGTGCAGGTCACGCATATTCTGGACAGTATTGCGCTGTTTCGCGGATATCCGGCTACGATAAGAACTGACCAGGGGCCGGAGTTTACCTGTAGAGCACTTGACCAATGGGCCTTTGAGCATTGCGTGGAGCTGCGGCTTATTCAGCCCGGTAAACCGACACAGAACGGATTTATTGAGAGTTTTAACGGACGCTTTCGCGATGAATGCCTGAATGAACACTGGTTCAGCGATATTGTTCATGCCCGGAAAATCATTAATGACTGGCGGCAGGACTATAACGAGTCCAGACCTCATTCATCGCTGAATTACCAGACGCCGTCTGAATTTGCAGCAGGCTGGAGAAATGGAAAATCAGAAGGTGAACAAACCGACATTACTAACTGATCGTTGTATCTAATACTAGGGGCAGGTCACGAATAACGTACACACACTTAAGACGAGAGCTCTATACAACTTTCAATGTGGCCATTCTCCATCAACGGGTGTCAGGTCTAAGTGATGCCATTAAATTGCCTACAGAATTTCAGTGTGATTTATGAAAAAAACCCGTCTGCGACGGGTTTTCAGGTATAGAAGGCGACAATCACCGATCCGGCATTACGGCTTTTTAAACTTGTCTTCGACTTTCTCTTTCGCTTCTGCGATTTTATCACCGGCTTTCTCAGCAAAACCCTCTTTATGCGCTGGCTCGCTGCCTGGCGTTACCGGACGAGTGTCGTGGTCAGCGCGGGCCTGACGTGTGCTTTCAAGCAACGGATCGGCCACAGTACGATTCCCGGTCAGCCGGTCTGCGCCGAGAGGATCTGTACTGGCATGGTCAATATCCACTTCCTGACGGCGTACCGAATCGTTGATAGTTTCAACCCGATCGCTTGTCTCTTTGCGTAACACCACCTCTTCAATGATCTCCGCGGTCTTATTAATCACGGGCTGCTCATGCGTCTCTTCCACTTCGACAGTTTTTTCAGACCAGTCAACATGAGTGGGTGAACCTGATTCATTCACCGGACGACGGAAGATTGCGGCGTGCTGCTCATGCAGCGAGACATTTTCTGAGACCTGATCGGTGACAGTGTAGCGACGAACGCGGGTTGAACCTTCACTGACCAGACGTTTACCCACTTCCAGTCGCTCCTCGGCCAGACGCAGTACATCCTCGTCACTTTCGTCACCGGTCAGGGCAGTACGGGCAGCGCCACGATGGGCAGGATCGGTAGAGAGCGGATCGACGGCGGCATTATCCTGAAGCGTTCCACTGGCAGGTGCAGTCAGACCATCACTGGTCGCGTAACCGGGCGCGTAATCATCGGGCAGCGCCGCACTGCGCTCGGTAAGTTCTTCATGTGCATCAAGGATGCCCAGGGCGCGAGGTAACTCATCTTCATCGGCCCGCAGCGACAGCACTACTCCGCCGGTTCGCATCGCGTCTTCATACACTTCGGCCTGATCCTCCTCCAGCGTATTGCCGAACAGGCGTTGCCAGAAGCCAGGGTGACGGGCCTCCTGACCTTCGGTACGCAAACGATCACCGGAGATGATATCAATGTCATCATCCAGGAACCCGGCCTTGATCAGGTTACGCTTTGCACCCTCTGCCAGTGAGATATTGCTGAACATTGTTACGATTGTTTCACGCGCCATGTTGTGTTCCTCGGTGATGGATTCGGACGGCTCTGAATAGGGTGTTCGGGTCAGGTGAGCGTGCTGTTTGCGCAGGGAGACGACCTGTTCTGTCGCTTCCTCACTGACAACTTTGCGGATATGCCACTCCTCTTTCAGCACCAGATGACGAACGATCTCGATTTCCTCTTCAACGACAGGAATGATCAGAACGCCATTTTCTTCACGGATCTCCGGCATCTCAGCCAGCCGTTCCGATTTAGGAATGCGTTCTATTTCCGCCGTCTGGTGCCGGAGCATCAGCGCAATCTTCTGCTGATGCTCAGTGACCTGTCGGGTAACCCTGACATGACCGTCGATGACCCGCTGTTTTGAGACCTCAACGGTTTCCTCCGCCAGGCTTAGCACCTGGTCGCTACCCTCTGACCCTGGTTTTTCAGGAGGTTGATTGTTCATGTTTAACCTGCCTGTGATACAGAGCGATCATTTGTACTTTTCTTTACCTTGAGCATAAGTCACTGCTTTTCGGTTAGTTAAAGCCTGGCACAAACAATGACAAAAGATAGGAAAAAGCAGAAAAACGCCATTATATGAAGATAACGTGGTGCTAAAATCGATTAAGCGGTGCGGCAGATAAAAAACAGCTAACGAAGCGGCAGACAGTGAAATCTCTTTTATCGCGTGCGCGAAAAGAGGATCAATCAGGCGTTAACCCGACCCGAAGTGAATCAGGCATATCGGGTCAGGGGTTAAGCCATTCGCTTTCCTGCAACTCGCCGTTAGCCGAATAGCGAAACAGGGCGCGCTGATTTTCGTTTCGCTGAAGCTGATAGGCGTCCAGCACACTAGCCTGCAAAATCACCACGCCAAAGCGGGATTCCCCGGTTTCCGTTGCTGCCGCGTCAGGCGTCTCATCAGCCGTTGCCCGTGCTTCCCCAGGAGGTCCGCCGGTGTAAGTCTGCCGCGTGTGCTGCGGTAACGCACGCCAGGCTGCCCGGGCAACATCACTTCCCGCCGCATAACACGCAACCCGCCCTGCCAGCCGTAACTGCAGGCGACGCTGATGGCAATATCCCAGCACGGTGACCTGCGGATTCGCCGCCATCTCCTGCCACTTCGGGCTGCGAACATCCGTATGAAATGTCAGCATCCTGCGGTCGTCGGCACACTTGCGCAGAACCACGGTGCGCGCCTGAGGTTGTAGCAGAGCATCGACCGTACAGAGCATCAGATAACGAAATCCACCCTGTGGATCGGTTGCAGATTCCTGCAGCGCAGCCCAGGCTCCAGTTTCAAACGTTTTCAATTCCATGGGGATTACTCTCATCAGGATCAATTTTCAGCCATCTGGCTAAAAGCGTAGCAATGAAGTGGGCAGAAGGCCTGACAGCGCAGCGATAAGAGCAAATGTGGCAAGCGGGAGCTGGACAATGCACGAGAGCAGGAGCTGTTGAGATAGCGTCGGGATTGCGGGATACCTCGCAGAGCGGCAAAAGCGCGTCCCGCCAGTCAGCCACTCTGTGTTATTTTTGCGCCATCGCCACAGAGATCCGATCCGCAGGGAGTTGCACGATGACAACTGAAGAGTCTGCTAAAGTACCGGCTGAAATACCGCTGAAAGTCACCTCGCCGCGCCTGACTTATCGGCCACTTCGGCAGGAAGACTGGCCCTTCTATCTGGCAGTCAGTCAGGATAGATCGGTGATGCAGTACATCAGCGATCCGCGCAGCGCTGAAGAGATCAGAACCCACTCATTTGATGTCCGCCTGCCCGCCTGGTACAAGGGCTGCAGGCACTGGCTCTGTCTGGTTATCGGAGAAAAAACATCCGGTGCTCCGGCTGGCTTTTGCGGGTTTATCGATCGCGGAGAGGGTATTGCGGAGTTTGGCTTTATTCTGGCCGCAGATGCGCAGGGCAAAGGCTACGGCAGCGAGTCTCTGCATGCCATTATCACCTTCTGCTTTGAACAGCAGAATTACCGCAAACTGATCGCGACGGTGACGGCAGGCAATGCGGCCTCACGCCGGACCCTGATTTCAGCAGGCTTTGTGCAGGAGGGGACGTTGCGGCAGAACTTCTTCCTCAACGGCCAGTGGCAGGATGACTGGATCTTCGGCTTGCTGAAACAGGAATACCAGCCCGCACACTCACCCTGAGGCGCAGACCATCAGCGTTGGGCATCCTCCGCTACGCTCGCCACAATCAGACCGATTAGCGTGGCGTAACGTCATAACCGCTGGCGATAGCGATAGCGGGCGCACAGTACTCCTCTCCGCACAGCATCGCCTCAAAGTCCGCCGGCGTCAGTGGCTGGCACAGGCCATTGCCCTGCATAATGTCGCATCCGGCGGCTGTAACAAAAGCGATCTGCTCTTTATCTTCCACTCCTTCGGCGGCCACCCGGATACCCAGGCTTTTGCCGAGCGCGGTAATGGCCCGGAACATCATACGCACCCGCATGCTGGAACCCAGCTCGTGCGTCATCGACTTATCGATTTTAAAACCCGTCACAACACTGTAGCGCAGCAGGTTAATCGCCCCCAGCGTACGCCCGTAATGATCGATAACGAACGAAGCTCCCGTTCGGCGTACGGCGTCAACCTGAACCGGCATATCCTGCATCAGCACGGCCAGCAGTGGCTCATCCACTTCCAGCTCAACAAAACCGGCATCGCCTCCGGCACTTTCACGTATCACCGTCTCCAGGCTGTTCCCTGCCAGCTGGCGCGGAAACAGGTTAATGCTGACGCGAAGCTGAGGAGAGCGAACCTGCCACTGCCGGACCTGCGCCAGAGCACTGCGGATGATCCATTCACCCAGCGTGACTGAAAGCGGACTTTTAACCAGCATGCCGATAAATTCAGCCGGCAACAGCAGCCCGCGCGTCGGATGCTGCCAGCGCACCAGTGTCTCGCAGCCAATAAGCTTTCCGCTTTCAACGTCGTAGCGGGGCTGATAGTAAAGAGTGAACTGCTGCTGCCGCACCGCCGTTTCCAGTTCGCGCTCAAAACGGCGCCGCTGCTGCTCCGCTTCACGAAACGCGGGCATAAACAGCATGCTGCAGCCTTTACCCGACGCTTTGGCGCGATAGAGCGCCAGATCAGCGGCGGACATCACCGAAGAGGGATCCCTGCCGTGCTCCGGATAGGAGGCGATGCCGGTGCTGGCACCGACCACCACCGGTGAGTCGTGATAGCGGAACGGCGTCTGAACGGCCGCAATCAGTTTCTCCGCCGTGATCGCCGCCTCTGCGCTGCCGCCTGCTAACAGGATCACAAATTCATCACCACCCAGGCGCGCAGCCGTCACGGCACTGGCGCACACCGCACGAATCTGTTCGGCAACGTGGCACAGCAACGCATCGCCTGCAGCATGCCCCAGCGTATCGTTAACCTCTTTAAAACCATCG
This sequence comes from Pantoea sp. RG18, assembly GCF_025910075.1. NCBI lineage: Bacteria > Pseudomonadati > Pseudomonadota > Gammaproteobacteria > Enterobacterales > Erwiniaceae > Pantoea > Pantoea sp. RG18. The sequence goes on along the minus strand of NZ_JAPCIL010000027.1, from coordinate 116,908 downwards.
AGATCGGTCATCAGTAACGTATAGGGGACGCCCGCCCTGGTCAGCTGGCCGACCTGATCCATAAACGCGCTGCGGCTGGCGAGACGTGTCAGCATATCCAGTGAGGCCAGCTCACAGAGCCGCGCCTCACTCTCATAGCGGGCCGTGACATCGCGGATGATCATGCCCACCAGCCGTTCGCCCTCTTCACGCCAGCCCGAAAAAGAGACCTCTGCCGGAAATTCACGACCTTCACGCGTGACACCCCATATCTGCAAAGAGCGTGGGTGCGAGATAGCTGCTTCGTCAGAGGTAATCCGGACCAGTTCATTACGGTAGTCAGTCTGACAGCGAGCAGGGATCAGCTCACTGATATACTGGCCGCGCATCTCCTCTGCGCTGTAGCCGAACAGCGCGGTGGCGGCCGGGTTCCAGAAGGTTATGCCACGCCGAAGGTCGGTGCAGACAATGGCGTCAGGCGAAGTGGATGAGATCGCCTCGAGTCGCTGCTGGCTGGTGTAGCGCAATAACTCCAGACGATGCATCTCCATGCGATCCATCACCAGTGCAGCAATATCGTTCAGATGCTTTCGATCCTCTGCAGTTAACGGCTCACGCGGATGGCTGTCGGTCAGGCAGACCGTGCCAATATGATGCCCATCCGGGGTCGAAAGCGGGATCCCCGCGTAAAAGCGGATAAAGGGGTAGCCGTGAACCAGCGGACTGTCGCGGAAGCGCGGATCTTTCAGCGTATCGGGCACGCAGAGGATATCGCCCTGCGCCAGCGTATGGTGGCAGAAGGCGACGTTGCGTGCCGTACCTGAAATATTTAAACCGTACCGGGAGGCGAAGAACTGCCGCTTTTCATCAATAAGCGAGACAAAAGCGACCGGCACCCGAAACAGCCGCGCGGCAAGCGTAGTGAGGCGATCCAGCGCATCGGTCGGCGGTGAATCCATCAGATGATACTGCTTAAGTGCGTCGAGGCGAGCCGCCTCGGCATCATGATAAACTGGACGTTTCAGCGTAACTCTCCTCTGGTGTTATCTGCTGTGGCTGGCCTGACACAGCATAAAGAGGACACGTTCAATCAGACAGAACGCGCAGAGTTCGCTGCCGATCCGTTGCCGGAAGAAAGGCCCGTCAGTAAACCCGGCAGCAACAGGTTGCCGCGCTGAGTCCGATAAAGCTGACACCGCAGACAGCGAGGCATCAGTTAACACGTTATGCCTGCCAGAGAGAGTGCGGCGGACCGCCCAGGATTATCTGGCCAGAGCAGATCAGACAGGCGGTAATGCGCCTCGCTTAGCTCTCTATATCGGCCCGACATGACTTTACTTAAGAGAAAACAGAGGATGAACGCCTTACTTTTTCAGCTTTGGTACCAGTTGATAGTGCGGATGCTCTCCGGCGAGCAACATCAGCAGTTCATATTCTCCCTGACTGAGCAGCGCAGGATTTTTCGATGCTTCTTTCGTCTGCCAGACACGCTGGCTAAGATCGAAACGCTCGGCTGCAATCTCCTGAGAGAGACCGGCCGCAAGGCGCAGCTCACGCACGTTGTGCTGGACGGCGACAGGCCGCTGTAAAATCTGATTTCCCATATAAACGCTCCGCATACGGTGCCCCGGCGAGATGGCCGGGCGGAAGTACACGCCTGCGGCCAAAACATAAATTTGAGTTAAGTTTTAACAGCCCGGCGTTTTACACTTATCAGGAAAGCGTAACGCACCAGTAAAAACAGAGAAAATAACCTGAATTATATTTAAATCGCTGCCCGGATAATTTTTGCACCGCTGAGAATAGTAATTGCCATTCTGAATGGTGGCGTTGATCGAATGATGATCAACGTCAATCACAGTCACAAAAAATGACCGTTTCATCCCTCTTTTAAAAAGAGTGAATATTAATCGTTATTCCGTGCCGGACAGACATTATCTACAGTTCAGAAAAAATACGTTCAGGCTATGCCCGCGCAAACGTTGCCCAGCCGCCTTTTTCATCAGGCGTGACGCGTTTAGGCTCTACGGCAAGAGGGTGATGCGGCAGGGTAAAGCGCGTAATCACGCTGCCCAGCGTTTCAGTCTGTCCACTAAGACTGTCTGCTGTCGCCGAAACCTGCTGAACCAGCGTCGCATTCTGCTGCGTTACGCGGTCAAGTTCTGCAACGGCGACCGTGACCTGGGCAATCCCTTTACTCTGTTCATCCGAAGCCAGCGCAATCTGTCCGATCAGTTCATTCACGCCGCCGACGCCGCGCAGCACGGCCTCCATGGTGGTTCCTGCGCTCTCAGCCGCCCGCCGGCCATCGTCGACGCGTGCCACGGTATCGGCAATCAGCTCTTCGATCTCTTTAGAGGCAGCAGCACTTCGCTGTGCCAGTGAACGTACCTCACTGGCGACCACCGCGAAGCCGCGGCCCTGCTCACCCGCACGGGCAGCTTCTACAGCGGCGTTTAACGCCAGAATGTTGGTCTGAAACGCAATACCATTAATAGTGGTGGTGAACTGCCGGATTTTTTCTGATCCCTGAGCGATGCTGGTGATGGCTGCCGATACCAACTGAACGAGTTCCACGCCCTGCTGAGTCGTATCCGTGGTGCTGGCAGCCAGTTCACGTGCCTCGCGGGCATTCTGTGCATTGTGACGCACGGTGACGGTAATCTCCTCCATGCTGGCTGCGGTCTGCTCCAGCGCAGCAGCCTGAGTGGATGTCCGGTCGGAGAGATCGGCGTTACCCGCAGCAATGTCCCCCGCTTCACGATGAAGAATGGCTGCGTTGTCTCGGATAGCGCTGACCGTCTGCAACAGACTGTGCTGCATCTCTTTGACCAGCGGCACCAGTTGCCCGACACAGTTGCGCCCCAGATCTTCCGGCTCGCGCGTCAGATCGCCATCGGCAATAATTTTTAAATGACCGCGAATTTTACCTACCGGACGCACCAGATGGACGACCAGATAGCGGTCACAAAACAGCAGCAACGCCACTGCCGCCAGCAGTGCTGCCAGCAATACGCCCTCAAGCCGATGCCGGTCAGCCTTCAGGGGTGCCTGATTCCGGGCCAGCTGCTGCGTCACCTTGTCCAGCTGCGCACGTGCAACCGTTGCGTATTCTGAGGGGGTTGTCGTAAGTGCCGCGCGGACTTTATCCCAGTCAGCATCGGCCGGGGTTGAGGCGACGAGCGCGTTTTTATCGGCTGGCGTACCGCTCTGCATGACGATAGCGCTGTGCGCCAGAAAGCTCAGCTGCTGCGTCAGAACGGCTGAACGATCGGTTTGACGAAAGATATCGCGCACGACCTGGCTGCTGTAGCCACCGGCCAGCACGACGATGCCCAGTGAGACGATCATCATCCACAGCACAACGCGGCGGATAGTGAAATGCCTGAGTGAATTCATGAGGTTTCCCCGATGTTGTCATTGGTGTAGTTAAAATTAAACAAAAATAAATTATGTCATCTACTTTAGTGCATTATTATATAGTGCACTATGTTTATACTCTGTATACTGGCAGGATATTTAAGAAATTAAAAGTTTTTAACGACAAAATAATAGAATCGTGATTACTAAAATATTTCGTTAAAGAAAAGTGATTTGCTATTCTGACCAGCAATGCCGTGCAGTGTGATAAAAAATAAATGGTCATGACTCTTTCTTTTTGCAGAATTTGCCTGTAGTCATGACATCATACCCTTCAATTTTTCTGTTTAATTTCGCGCCGTAATCAGCCGGTGCGGAGGAATCCATGCTTATGAGTCTCAGCGACGGCGACGATTGCCGTACGCGAACCCTGCACGCGCTGCGCAGTAACGACGAAAGTCGTGACGATGTGTTGCGACAGTTCGTCCGACTGGCCAGCCAGGCACTCGGTATACCCGGCAGCTTTATCTCCGTACTGGATGATGAGATGCAGCATGTTAAGGCTGCGCAAAATTTCACACTCACTCAATCCTCCCGGCAGGACTCGCTCTGCCGGCATGCAGTGGACAGTGACAGCACCGTGGTAGTACCCGATACGTTGCTGGATACCCGCTTTGCTGAGCATCCGCTGATTGTTGGCGCGCCTTTTATCCGCTTTTATGCCGGCGTACCGCTTAAAAGCAGCACAGGTCTGATACTGGGTACGCTGTGCGTGACTGACACCGCGCCTCATCCCTTTAATGCGGATCAGGTCGCCATGCTGAAGATGCTGGCGGCACTGGTGATGTCATTTCTTGAGGCCTGGTACTCGGCTGGCTTTGCCGACCCGGTAACCGGTCTGCCCAACCGCCAGCGTCTGATTCGCGATCTGCAGTTTCTGGCCGCCTCCGGTGACACCACGCCACGGCGGCTGGTGCTGATTGACTGTATCGATATGCCGCGCGCCTACGAGCTTGCGCGCTCAATGGGCATGGGACCGGTTGAAAGCCTGTTGAAAGATGTGGCGACACTGCTGCCGCTGCGCCTGAGGCCTGCGCCAGGAGAGATGCTCTACACCGTAGCCACCGGGCGCTTTGCCCTGCTGACACGTCAGGAGAGCAGACTCACTGCTAACTGGGTGGCAAACAAGCTGGCCGGGATCAGCGCGGATCTCGGCGATGGGCTGTCGGTTGCACTGATGACCCACACCGGTGAGGCGAGTTTCAATACCGGGGAGATGCCTGCCCAGGAGATCCTGCGGCGTGCGGTCAGCGCGCTGCACGAGGCCATCACACGCGACGTCGCCTCGATGCCTTTCAGCGAGGCCACTGATACGCGCCATACGCAGGACTTTACCCTGATGCATGACCTGGCCATCGCGATACGCCAGGATAAGGGATTGTGGCTGGCGTATCAGCCTAAAATCTGTCTGCACAGCGGCAAGCCGATTGGCCTGGAGGCCCTGATCCGCTGGCAGCATCCGCAGCGCGGCGAACTGTCACCTGCACAGTTTTTACCCTTTGCCGTGCAAACCGAGCTGCTCAGCGAACTGACCACCTGGGTGACAGAGCACGCCATCGCCCGGCTCTCCCGGCTGCGCAACAGCTATATTCAGTTGCCCATCACCATTAACGTCAGCAGCAGCGATTTTTCACGTGACGGTTTTGCCGACGAGCTGGAAGAGCAGATGATCAGGGCGAAGCTCCCGGTTTCGCTGCTGGGCATTGAGTGTCTGGAGACGGAACGGATTCTGGAGAGCGCGACCGCAATGCGGGGGCTTGAGATGCTGAAACTTCGTGGATTCGGTATTTCACTGGATGACTTTGGTACCGGCTACAGCAACATCAGTTATCTGCGGCGCATTCCGCTGGATGTGATCAAGCTGGACCGTTCACTGATCAGCGAAATTTCATCTGACACCGCATCGCGCGTCATCGCCCGCAGTATTATTGCGATGCTTAAAGATCTCGATTATATGGTGCTGGCTGAGGGCGTGGAGAATGCGGAAACCGTTGCGGCGCTGACCGAGTTCGGCTGCGACCAGGCGCAGGGCTTTTTCTACTCCAGGCCGCTGCCGGAAGCGGCACTGGATGAGTGGCTCGGCTGGCGATTACGCAGTAAGTGCTGAGCCTGTCCCACCCACCCCGGAATCTTACCCGGCCGACCCAGACACGCTGGACCCCTCAGCTCCGGCAATGATGACGTTATTACGTCCGGCGGCTTTTGCTTCGTAAAGCGCTTCATCGGCACGCCGCAGCAGAGAGTCGCGATCGCTATCCTGATCGCTCCGCGAAGCCACCCCGGCTGAGATGGTCATCGTTCCGGCAAACGGAAAGGTGGTGGCGCTGACGGTCTCACGGATGCGCTCCGCGGTGCGGACGGCATCAGCCAGCGTGGTATGCGGCAGCAGCAGAATAAACTCCTCGCCACCAAACCGGCTGACGATATCGCCGGTACGACAAGCCTGACGCAGCAACGCTGCCAGGCTCACCAGAACCGCATCGCCCGCGTCATGCCCGTACCAGTCGTTTATCTTCTTAAAATGGTCAATATCAATGGCGATGGCACACTGTTCATGCTCACTGTCTGACTGCGCCGCCAGCGCCGAAAATCCGCGTCGGTTGCAGAGCCCGGTCAGCGGATCGGTCATCGCTTCATCGTTTAGCGCGGCAAGATGACCCGCAACGGCGTGCCGATGAGCCTGCACGGCTTCTTTAAGCCGATCAGCCTCGTAATACCAGGTTTTAACCGTGGCGAGAGATTCCGCCTGGGCTTCGCTGCCGCCATCGCGCACTCTGTCCGCCAGCTTTTCCAGTGGAGAGGCGATTCGACCGGCCATAAAGGCAATAATGGCCGCTGTTACGGCAATAATGCCCAGAACGAACCAGACGGCGCTTTCTGCCGTGCGCATCAGAATATGCCTGACCGTTTCAGAGGTGCCGGTAATAAAAACGTTCCAGCCGGTTTTATGCAGTGTGCCATAGCCGGTCAGATAGTGCTGCCCCTCACTCTCCAGCGTGAAATGCCCGCTTTCCGTCGTGGCGAGCCGTTTCTGCAGTGCCAGACTCAGCAGCATCTTTGTTCCGACGCGCGCCGCGTCATGACTGAAAATAATCAGCCCTTCATTGCTGACCACGCTGACCGTTGAACCATTGGAATAGAAATGCTGGCTCAGGATTTCGCTCAGCATGCTCTGTTTCTTGAGATAAATAGTCCCGCCAATGTAGCCCAGATAGCGGCCATCTTCGCTGAACAGAGGTTGTGATAAAAACACCACATAGTTACCGGCCGCGGAGGTAAAAGGAGCTGAGATAAAAGGCTTTTGGGTCGCTATGGCCTGCAGGCTGGCAAGTGAGTGCAGCTTCACGCCAATAAGATTCAGACTATCGGGTGAGGTTGCTGCAATAATGGCACCATGATTTACCACCACCACCGAGTTGAAAAAGCCCGACTGCATTCGCAGGCGATCGCTCTCTCCTTCCAGTCGTTTAATATCGCTAAGCTCCTTGATCTGCGACGCACTCCAGGCCAGTTCACGTTGTGCTGTCGCCAGGTAACGATCGGTGGTATCAGCCAGCTTGCGGGCATAGGCAATGTTCCCCTCAAGCAGACTGTCTTCGATGTTGGCCTTCTGAAAGAGCAGCAGCGCACTCAGCAGCAGACCGGAGGTCAGAATGACGCCCCCGATGGAAAGCAAAGTCAGCAGCGAGCGAAGGCGCATTTTTTCATGGGGCATTGCAGTCGGGATCCGGATTAAGTGTCATCTGAGTGTAACAGTAGACGTTTCACGTCAAGGGCCGAACAGAAGATGATTTACACAGGATCACGGCGCATTGCCGGGCGCAGCACACAACCGTCCAGCCCTGCATAAAGGATTGTTTAGCGTTTCGATAGCCCTGATAAGCAACAGCAGAAAATGATTAAGCGGTAATAATGATACTGAGCAGGCCGGTATCTGTGCAGATGACGCACTATTATTACCGCTGACCGTGATAACAACGCCATATGGTCGCTGAAAATAACGGGGCAGGCTCTGCCCCGTTTATCATTACGTTAAAAATATGCGTAGAACAGTTAAATAAAACTTGCATCAATAATAAGTAATTGTGCATCAGCCTTATCTTTTAAGCGAATTTAACGCCAGAACGATTTAATATAAGAGCGGCTGCTGAGCCTTTTAATAAAATGATGCGGACAGGTATAGCGGCGCCCTTCCCACTCCAGATTAAACCACTGAAATTCATCATTTTTAATTTTTTCCAGCAGGGTCATTGCCTGCATCGGCGTCTGAAAAGCATAAGCTTTCATCACGCCCTCCTGGGTGCATAAATCAATATGAACCATGTAACCCCCGGGTGTTAAAAAGATCGAACATTTTATAATTATTGAAAATCCTCTTTATCATAATCCATTTATCGGCTGCCGATTATCTGATTCCGTATTATTTACGTAAAAATTTCGCATCTATTTCCCATTTAAATTTTTGGGCAACCCTGCCTTATTTCATCAATTAATTTGACCATGTATACGAAATCCAGCCAGACCCGAATAGATCGTAACCCATGTTTAATGCAGCTCAGAGGGTGGCGACGATAAGCGATCGCAGAAGATGACGTATACCTGCTCACATTGTCAGCATTGCACCGTCTGGCAGGTCCAGAGCCGTCATGCAGAGGGGATGTAATGGTGCTGACTGAGAGGTTGAGATGGTCATAAACAGAGCACATCGTTTACACTCTCATCAGCCTCATCTGCAATCCGGTAACGGTACAGATGTATCGCGGAGCGAGGCAGGAGATCACTGACGGCGGGCAATAAGGAATCTTATGCTGGATTATATGGTGTCGCTCTACCGTACTGTTCCTGTCTCATCTGAACGTCTCAGCGACTGGCTTGCCAGCTGGCTGGCGCAGCAGCAGACACGATGCCACGATCACCATTTTTCTTCCGCCTTTCCATGGCGTGAAACCGGTCTGCCCCAGCACGCCTTTTTGCAGCGAGAACTGACGATAAACGGCCAGCGTTATCTCACCGGGCCGCGCTATCTGGGTGGCGATCCTGCACAGCCCTTTATTGAGGTTGTTGCGCGTGACGGCATCATCGATTACAGGGTCGCTAGCGCCATTATGCAGGCATGGCAGCCGCTGAAACCTCTGAAGCTGCGCATCCTGTTGCCTGCGACTTATCCTGACATCGGTATAACCGATCAACTGCTTTTCCTCAGCGACCTGGCTTCACTCTCTGTTCCTGTCGACGAAGATATTTCACTGGTGACAGCCCGCCGGAAGGATTATCCCGCCTGTATCACGGCGATTAACCGCGCCTATCGTGCCAGCTGGCACACGCTGCCGCATCTGCGCGATCAGCTACTGGCAACCAGCAGGCAGGAATTACGGGAGGATATCGCCGCGGGACATGTGTTTCTGATTATCTGGCAGGGCATAGTGGCAGGGCTGATGATTTGTGTCCCCCGGCGACTGACCTTTATTGAGGGGTTTCAGATTATGGATGAGGTGATTATGCCCGCTTATCAGGGCCGTGGACTCGCCGCGCGCGCTCAGCAGCGTTTGCTGCAGCAGCTTCATCATCATTATGGTGAGAAGGCACTGCTGACCGGTACCATTCTGCCCGGTAACACCCCTTCACTGCGCAGCGCGCAAAATGCCGGGCGACGCTGCGTGCTGAAATATCAGTTTTTTACCCCTGCCGATTTACGTGCGAGCCGACGGGCAATTTAAATCACCATAAAGCCAGCTCAATCAACTTATCCTGCACACTGTAAACGCGCTGCTTAAGGCTCAGGCTCTCGTCTGCGCTGATCCATTTTGCAGCAAACGCACCATTAATTTTTTCCAGTGCGATTTTGGTGCTGCTTTTCAGACCTTCGTGCCAGTTCGCGTCTGAACGTTTTGCCGCCTGTTTTTCCAGGCTCTCAACTAACGCCGCGACACTTTTACCACCGGTAGTAGCTTCGGATACAGACATACCTACCTCGTTTTGCTGCTAAAAAACGGCCACACTCGCGGAACATATTATACCTGAACCCTGATCGGCATGGCGCTTTCCTGTGCGCACTACCCGGCATGCCTCGTAAACTCATTCTGGCATCACAGAGATGACGTAAATGGCGCAACGCCACCTGCATCAGGGGGGAATCCATTCAGACGTCATATCCAATCAACCCGCCAGCATTGCAAATTAATGTGAATTTTTAATGACCATAAAGATAAAAAATAACTTTAAAATTAATGACCTGTTCTCATTTCACTGACCCGCCTTGTGATTCACATTTTGAAAACAAAATAATCACACATAGTTATTTTTTCATGCATAAATTAGTGCCAGTTTTCATTTATGGAGCAGGCAAATGACTCACTTTGTGGCAATTTTTTTCTCTTCACTGTTTATGTGCAGTAACGTTTTCGCAGGTTCAGTCTCATCCGTCTCTCTTGGGGCGCTTTCTACCTCACTCAACGAACGGATGCAGGTAATGAAAGCGGTGGCGGGTTATAAAGCATTGCATCATTTACCTATTGAGGATCTGCCACGGGAACAGGTGGTGCTGGATAACATGCTGCAAAACGCACAACAGGCCGGGCTTGAACCCCACTCCGTGGAGCCGTTTGTGCACGCTTTGATGAACGCCAGCAAGGCGATCCAGTATCGCTATCGGGCTGACTGGCTCTCATCACCAGACAGCGCTGTTCCTGTCAGGGATCTGGCCGAGACCAGACAGCAGATACAACAGCTGGATACCCAGCTCCTGACGGCGATCAGCCAGCGGCTGATGACCGGCGCCTTCTCGCAGGAGGACAAAGAATTTCTGATGTCACACCTCACGGCACCTCACCTCAGTGAGAGTGATAAAAACAGCCTGTTCGCTTCCCTCTCCCGCATTCAGCGCCAGCACTAATCCTCTATCAGCGGAGTACGCTATGCAGCTTCATGAACTCATGGACCCCGACTACTCTGACAATCCCTTTCCCCTTTATCGAAAACTGCATCAGCAAGGACCGCTTATCCCTGCCGGAGATAAGATCATCATCAGCGGCAGTCACGCGGTGGTGGACGCCCTGCTGAACGACCGGCGGGTCGGTAAAAATTATATGGAAAGTGTCAGAGTAAGATTTGGTGATTATGCAGCCGGACTGCCGCTGTTTCAGGGTATCAGCAGAATGTTTCTGGTGCTGAACCCACCCGATCATAACCGGTTAAGAGGACTGGTTATGAAGGCGTTCAGCGGCCGGGAGATTAAATCTCTTCGGGAGATGGCGCTGACGATAGCCAATGAACTGGTTGATGAACTGGAAGGGCGTCGTGCCTGCGATCTGGCTCAGGCATTCGCTTTTCCGCTACCGGTGCGCATTATCTGCCGGATGCTGGATGTTTCAGAATCTGATGCACCAGAACTGGGTCGCCTTACCTCTGCACTGGTCAGGGTTTTCGATCCTCAAATCAGTCCGCCAGATTTGCTGAAAGCCGCTGAAGCTTTTGCCGTACTGGAAAGTTACTTCAGTGCCGTGATCGTATCCCGACGTGATAGCACCGCCAGCGATCTGGTGTCGCTTTTTCTGCGCAGCGGCAGTGACGGCGACCGGCTGGATCACGATGAGATCATCGCCAATGTGATACTGCTGTTTCTTGCCGGTCATGAGACAACGTCAAACATGCTGTGCAACACCATTCTGGCCCTGCATGCTCATCCGCAGGAACTTGCGAGCCTGAAACAGAATCATGCGCTGATACCAGATGCCATAGAGGAATGTCTGCGCTACGACAGTTCGGTCCAGATGCTTTACCGCACGACTCTGGAAGAGATTGAGCTGGCAGGAGAGCTCATCCCGCCCGGAACCCGCTTCTTCCTTAGCCTTGGTGCAGCCAATCACGACCCGCTGGTATTTACCTCTCCGGAACGGCTGAATATCCGGCGGCATGAGGGGCGCTGTCTGGCATTCGGTGGCGGTATACATCACTGTATGGGCTACCGGCTGGCACTGGCAGAAATGGAGGTGGCGCTGGAAGTATTACTGACGCGATTGCCAGAGATGCGGCCCGTGGCCGCTGGCGTTCGCCGCAACCACAGAGCTAATCTGCGCGGCGTCAGCGCCCTGCCGGTCGAATGGTAAAGCACTGCAACGCCCGGCGGTTAACCGCGCAGCCGCAGCGTGGCGGGCAGGATAAGCTGACTGTCAGCGGGATCCTCACCAGCGATCATCGTGGTCAGCATAGAAAAGCAGGCCTGCGCCAGTGCCGGGACATTCTGCTCAACCGTGTCGATCGGAATGGAGAGTGAATCATAGAGATAGTGATCATCGAAACTGGCAATGCGGATGTCGCTGGTCAGCAGGTTATGCTCGCTCATGTAGCGCAGTACTCCCTCCAGCAGACCGCAGGCGGCGGTGAACATCGCTTTAGGGGGGCGTCCCAGCCGGCGACAGAGCGCGGCAAACATCTCATAGCCACTGCCGGGATGGTAGTTACCCTGAATTATCCACTCCGGCCGCAGCGTAACACCCGCCCGCATCAGCCCCTCTTTGAATCCCGTCAGACGATCCTGGGTCGGGGAGAGGTCAGACTGTCCGCCAAGAAAATAGATCTCCTCCGGACAGGTGCGCGCCAGCTTTTCGACCAGCTCAGCGGTGGGCGTCACAGAGTCGGTGATGACCCAGGGCAGCCTGGTATTGTTCATGTGGCGGTCAAACAGCAGCACCGGCAGCTGTTCGCTGAGGCTGACATAGTCGCTGTCGCTCAGCATACTGGAGGCGACAATCAACCCGTCGACCTGACGCGCCACCAGGTTATTGACCACGGCCATCTCCTGACCGGCATTTTCATCGGTGCAGGAGATCAGCAGTTGCAGACCGGCGGCGCGACAGAGATTTTCCAGCGCATGGGAAAAGGCCGCAAAGCCGTGGTTGGTGATCTCCGGCACCACCAGCCCCAGCGTATGACTGCGGGCGTCATGTAGCATACGGGCGTGTATGCTGGGCTGATAATGGTGTTCCCGGGCCAGTGTCAGAACCCGCTCACGCGTCTCCTTCGCCACCCGTAACTCTTCGCCACGGCCGTTGAGCACCAGGCTGGCAGTGGCTTTAGAAACCCCAGCCAGCCCGGCGATGTCACTGATGGTAACGCGTTTGGTTTTTCTCACGGCAAGGCATCGGTTAGTGAAACAAGGGCTTATTCTACCATGCAGCGACGTAACGACCAGTAGCGGGCCTGCAGTTCTGCGCGACCGCGCAGGGTTAGCATCGCCGGATGGTCCGGAAAATAACGGCTGCTCATCACCCCTTCCCCGTCGTTGATGAAGATCTCAACGCTGGAGTGGTCACACAGGATCTGCAACCGGCGTGCAGCCCCTGTCCAGTAACGATAGGTCCATTGACCCGATACCAGGCTGCGACGGGCAAGCCGCAGTTCATTCTGCTGCCACGTCAGGATCAGCGTATCGGCGAAATTGAGTTCTATATCGCCCAGGCTCTCCAGCTCAAGCTCCAGCCGCTGCGCGGCGATCGGCGGCGCGTCATCGGCGCGGCCCTGATAGTGCAGCTCCCTCTCCCGCAGCGCCTGCAGTTCTGCAATCGGCTGCTGACAGAGCCGGCCATTGCGGGAGCTCAGCTCGCGCAGACAGGTCATCTGATGGATCCAGTGATGCGCCACGGTTGGCTGGGCCATCTCTTCACCGTCTGGCGTTCCCATCCAGCCCACCAGCAGACGCCGGCCGTCAGCGGTCAGCGTGGTTTGTGGTGCATAGAATTCAAACCCGGCATCCATTTCGTTCAGCGGGCCATGCAGGTAGGCAGCCTGCTGATAATCCAGCGAGCCACTGAGCCAGGCGCAGGCGTGACTGTTCAGGTAGCGTTTCTCTTCAGGCATAACACCCTGCGGACAGCAGATCAGATACGTGCTGTCGCCGAGCATGAACATATCCGGGCACTCCCACATGTAGCCAGCGGCGTCCAGCCCGCCCAGTTCGCTGCCTGCAATCTCGCCGAGATTCTGCCATTCGCGCAGATTATCAGAACGCAACAGCAGCACCCTGCCCTGCAGCTGGGTATTCTGCGCGGCCAGCACCATGTACCAGTAATCTTCATGACGCCACACTTTGGGATCGCGAACGTGGCCGGTGTAGCCCTCCGGCACGGCGATAACCGGACCGAGTTTGTCAAAACCGCCGGCGCTGTTCTGCTGCGCCAGACACTGCCACGCGGTGCGCGAACCATCATCAAACTTCACATTGCCGGTGTAGATCAGCGTCAGTACACCGTTATCCTCTACCGCACTGCCCGAGTAACAACCGCTGCGGTCATACTCCTCGTCCGGCATCAGGGCGATGGGCTGATGCTGCCAGTGCAGCAGATCGGCTGAGCGCCAGTGTCCCCAGCATTTTTGCTGATGCGCGCACTCCAGCGCGTTCCACTGATAGAAGAGATGATATTCACCGTCGAAATGGATAAAGCCATTGGGATCGTTTAGCAGGCCGGTTACCGGTGCCAGATGCCAGCCAGGATAGTGGCTGTCGCTGAGCGCCTTTGGCATACCCTGCATCACCGCCTGCAGAATGGCGGCAAGACGTGTTGATGAGGCCATTATTCAGAATCCGTTTTGTATTTAAGCAGGTAAGAGATCACAAACGCAGTGGTAAACGCGATTGCGATGCCGATGACATAGTTGAGCAGAGAGCCCGCCTGGACAATCGCCATGCCCGGCAGACCGGTCAGCCCGACCGCAGTCATATAAACATGGACCGACACCACCCAGGCACCACCGAGCGCGCCACCCACCAGACCCGCTATAAAGGGTTTCATAAAGCGCAGGTTAATACCAAAGATAGCCGCCTCGGTAATCCCCAGTAGCGCGGAAAACGCTGAAGGCAGCGAAATCGCTTTGATCTTCGCATCGCGGGTTTTAAACCATACGGCCAGACAGGCACCGCCCTGAGCCACGTTCGCCATCGCCCAGATAGGCAACAGGAAGTTCACGCCGATGGAAGGATTGCCCAGCAGTCCGGCTTCGATAGCGTGAAAGCTGTGATGGACGCCAGTAATCACAATCACCGAATAGAGTCCACCAAACACCAGTCCTGCCAGCCAGCCGGCGTGCGCAATCAGCGTACTGAGAATAAAGGAGATGCCATCACCCAGCATACGACCCGCCGGACCGATAATCAGCAGCGCAATAAAGCCGGAGATAATCACCGTCAGGAACGGGGTCAGGATCAGATCCAGCGCATCCGGGATAACCCGACGCAGCTGCTTTTCCAGCATGCTCATAAACCAGACCGCCAGCAGCACCGGGAACACCGTGCCCTGATAGCCAATCATCGCCACTTCAATGCCGAAGAAGTTCATGGTGTGGAAACCGGCGGCGACGCCCCAGGCGTTGGTCAGCGCCGGATGAGTGAGAATGCCGCCCAGCGTCGCACCAAGAAACGGGTTACCACCAAACTCGCGGGCAGCCGTAAAGCCAATCAGGATCGGCAGGATAATAAAGGCCGCCGAGCTGCACATATCCAGCATGATGTAGAGCGCATTTTCCGGATTGACCCAGCCGTAAGTTTTGACCATCCCCAGCAGGCCCATCAGCAGACCTGATGCCACAATCGCCGGAATGATCGGCACAAAGATGTTCGACAACAGGCGAGCGATGCGCTGGAAAGGGTTGAGCTTACGTGCGGCTATATCAGCGGCCTCAGATTTGCTCGATTCACTGATGCCCGCCTCGGCGATAAAGGCAGCGTAGACCTTGTTCACCACGCCGGTGCCGAAGATAACCTGAAGCTGGCCCGCATTGCGGAAGCAGCCTTTAACGCCCTCAATCCGGCCAATCGCGGTGGTATCCGCTTTTTCATCATCGGCCAGCACCAGCCGCAGCCGGGTGGCACAGTGAGCAGCGCTGGCGATGTTCTCTTTACCACCCAGCAGGGGCAGCAATGCCCGCGATATTTTTATATAGTCCATACACACCTCAATCTTGTTATGTTTTTATCCATCCTGATCTCTGGCCCCGGCATCCGGGGCCGCCCGGTCAGAACCAGGTTTCCATCTGTACGCCGAAGTTCCATTCGCCACCGGCATCGAATCCTTTACTGCCGAAAGCGTCGTCACTGGCATAGTTATCCAGCCGGTGATCCCAGTTCATCCAGGTTGCAAAGAGACGAATTTCCGGACGTTTGAGGAAGTCACCGACATCACCGGCTTTCAGGGTTGGCGCAACGGTGAGTTTGGTAAAGCTGCCGCTGACCGCATTACGGTTGTTGTAGCCTTCGGGACGCAGATCCATGTACTGATAAGAGCCTTCATACTGCATCTCAAAGTTCTGGGTGATTTCCTGAATCAGCCGCAGGTTGACTGTCGCCCAGTCATAGCTGTCACCTTTGACGTAACGATCGTCACTACGCTGAGCCAGTAAAGCAGGTGCAATGTGCCAGCCACCGCCCAGCGGGGTAATACCGTAACTCGCCAGACGCCAGGTGTCCGCTTCCGGCAACAGTGCGCCATCAGAACCAATCGACTTCACTTCTGCGCCCAGTCCATGACCATAGAGCAGTGCAGTTTTCGACGTGCCTTCTCTCAGCCCATAAAAGCTGTCGTTATGCAGGCCAAGCAGCGCATGTACGCCGGTTTCTGCCGCATCGCTTTTGACTCTGAGGCCGTCGATGTCACGGCGATCGTCGTTATCCTTGGCCCGCATACCGCTGACCATCAGCTGCACCGGCCCGACAAAGTTATTCAGCGACAGGATGTAGTTCTGCGCAGTGTTTTCATTGTTTTCGATGTCGCCAAAGGTACGACCATAAAGGGAAATGTTACTGCGCGCCTGATCGCTCCATTTCATGTCGTAAATACCGGCACCGGTACCGGCAAGGAACACCACATCGGAGTCGATCCAGTGAATATCAAAGTTATCGCGATCAAAACGCTTACCGGCCCAGACCGTGGCGTTATCGAATGCGCCGCTGAAGGTGGGAAGCTGCCCGAGCTCGACAAACGCCTGACGCAGGTTGAGATCGCTGCTGGCGGCTGTCCAGTCGTTGTAGGTGCGCTGTCCATCGGCCAGCATCGCTTTGAAACGGGTGGTCGCGCCGTTGTCCAGCGTCTGTTTATGTTCGAGGTTGAGCTCAACGTAGGTATCCGGTTCATTACCAAGGCGACCAACGTGACCGCCGGTTTCCCCGGCAGGGGTAACGGTCGGGCCACCCTGAGTTTTGGCGGCCGAGCTGTTCATCAGCAATCCTGAACGGGCATAACCGTGGAACTCGAAGCCACCTTCATCGGCTGATTTCTGTTCCAGTTTCGCGGTGCGCTGCGCGACCTCAGCGGTGGAGTTTTGGGTCTGTTGTTGCACGGCAGCCAGCTGCTGTGCCTGCTTCTCAGCCATCTGTGCCTGTTTCTCCGCGACCTGTGCGCGGGTTTCCGCTGCATTCGCTCGCTGCTCGGCTGCCTGCAGTCGCTGCTCCATGGCCGCAAGGCGTGCTTCAATGCTGCTCATACTGGAGTCGGCCCAGACTGATGTGGAAAGTAATATCGTTGAGAGACTCACTACTAACGTGCTTTTTTTCATTTTTTTATGTCCCTGAAGAGAGGCTATCATCACCGGATTTTTTGCTAAACCGGTTTAGGCGCAAATCATAGCCACGGGTAATTTCCCTGCGCAATGAAAATTGCTAAACCGGTTTAGTGATTGTGAGATAGCTCCCAAAACAGGGGCAATAAGATAATCAGCCTGGCAGGTCGTCCAGCTGGTGGAGCCGCGGAAGTGCTGTCATGGCCCCTTTAGCCGTGGTTGCCAGTGCACCGCAGCGTTGTGCACTGGTAAGGCAGATGGCCAGCTGCGATTCATCGGCAGGAAGACCCGACTTAGCCAGCCCCCAGAGTAATCCGGCCACGAAGGCATCACCTGCGCCCGTGGTGTCGATGCTGGCCACGGGCGAAGTAGCATAGTGGTATAGCTGGCCCTGATAGCAGGCGATCACACCTTCCCTGCCCCGCGTGACCAGCAATAATTTTATGCTGAATCGCACTGCCAGCTGCGGCATGGTGATAGCCGGTTCCTGATCCGGACAGAGAAAATTGAGTTCCTCGTCGGACAGTTTAACCACGTCCGCATGGCTCAGCGCCTCGTTCACCACCGCATGCAGCAGTTCCGGATCGGGCCAGAGGTCATGACGCAGATTTAAATCGAAACTGACATGCCCGCCTGCTGCCCGGATCTGCTCCATGGCAGTCAGGGTCGCCGTGCGTGAAGGTTCAGCTGATAAGGCAATCGAACAGCAGTGCAGCCACTCCCCGTGCCGGAATACGGGCATGTCTTGCACCTCAAGAAACAGGTCAGCACTCGGCCTCACCATAAAGGTAAAGGAACGTTCGCCATGGTCATCCAATCCGACCACCACGGTTGAAGTGCGGTGCTGCGTATCAGCGATCATGTAGCGGGTATCAACCTTCTCTTCAATGAGCGTTTGCCGCATAAACTCACCAAAGGGATCATCCCCTACCCGCCCGATAAAAGCGCTGTTTCCCTGCAGACGGGCAACTCCAACGGCGACATTGGCGGGCGCCCCACCCGGACACTGCATCAGGCGACCCGGCATTTCGGGAAGCAAATCAACCACGGCATCCCCGAGGCACCATACGCGTACAGACATAAAAAACTCCTCTGATTAAACCTGATAGCTAAACCGTTTTAGCTATAGCGATAAACCGTGCTGAGTTCAAGTATTACCCTGCGGAAATGATGCGTAATTAACAGAAGTCGTTATCAGGCGAAGCGATAAGATGCGGATTGCACTGTCGGGAGGCCGGTGGAGGAAAGAATTAAAAAACCGGCACAGAGGCCGGTTCTGATATCAAAAACGTAAAGAGGATTATTTTAATGTGGAGAGTATCTGTCTGATTGACGCGTCGATCTGTTCAGCAATCTCTTTTGGCAGACGGCTGAATTCATACTGCACAGTGCGCTTCTCATCATTAGTTTTACGACGCGCATAGGTATTAGCTGTGGTAAAAGTAGCCAGCTTTTCCGTCACCGTCTTGCTGACAGGTGCAGGTTTTTTTAACTGACGACGGGCGCTTTTAAAGCCGTTAAGAATCGCGCTCTTCTTCTCATCCGCATTGGCGCTTAGCAGGGAATCATCAGCTTTAAGCGTTTGCTTAATATCGCTGACCAGCGCGGTGACATCAACCGCTTCCGCTTTCGCCTCTTCCCAGACATCGAGCAGTAGCTGGTAATCCTGAAGTGTCAGCTCTGATACGACCGGAAAGAGTTCAATAAATTCAGCGGGTACGGCTGCGGCCTGGAACGCACGTGAGACCTTTGCGTTTGAGATGCCTTCTGCTTTAGCAATCTCTGTTTTGCTCATGCCATTTTCGTTCATCAGCATAAAGCGCAGGCCTAATTCACGCAGGTTATGCTCTTTTGCTGTCTGAATGTCCGCAGCCAGCTGACGCGCATCACTAAGGCTCAGTTCATCAGCGGTGACCAGTACTTCCAGACTGGCACCGGTAAGAATGCATGCGGCGCGGCGGCGCGAACCATCCATGATTTCAATCCGGTCACCGTTGACACGACCAATAGCCGGAAAAAATTGCTGCAGCGTAATAGTACGGGTGATCTCCTGAAGCGATTCCGGCGTCAGCGTGCTCTGGTCACGTCCGTTGATTTTTGGGTCAACGCTGGTTCTGGTTTCAATATCATCATGCAGGATTAGCTGGCGCACAAAGGTGGCCTTCGCGCCCGACTTCAGCGTAAATGTGCGCGACTGGCTGCTGCTGTCGATCATGTTTGCGATAGCAGAATCACCAAACTTGCGCCCGATGCGCTGTATAGGTTTGCTCACAAGGTACTCCTGATATATTCAATGCGGTCAAACACAGCCCTTGAGAACTGCTCGGCTTCATATTTAGCTTTGCGCAGAGCGTCCGCACTGCCCGGATAAGAGGAGGGATTGGCACTGATCACCGTATCAAAGGATTCGCCGCAGCGTTCAAATCCATCCAGTCGCGGCAGGCTGCAGTCCAGCATCGATTTAGTAAACACTTCCCGGGCATAGCTTTGCGAAGTCAGGTGATCGTGTTTAGAGGTCATTTTGGACATAAAGCCGATATTGGCTTTAAGCCGTGGCTCAATGCCTTCGGACTCAATACGCTCCAGCATTTCAGGCAGACGCGTCAGATACTTCATGGTGGAGTGGAAATCGACCTGTGCCGGGGGCGTCGGCGTCAGCAGTACATCACTGGCCGCAATTGCATTCAGCATGAATGAATCAAGGTGAGGTCCGGTATCAAGGAAGATAAAATCGTAGTCACCCGCCAGACGATCAATCACGTTGCGGCGTAGTACTTCCGAAGGCGCAACGCCTGGCAGATGCTCAGCAACCAGCTCTTCCCAGTCGCTTGCAACAAAACCATCGTCGATAGAGGCTGGGATCACATCAACGCCTGGCATGACAGTAGGTTTAATGAATTGCTTACGAAGCTGGTCAGCATCCAGATCGTTCAGCATCGCCTGCGCTGCCGTCTCCAGAACTGAACCGACACTGTTGGTATGGCTCAGGAACATCGTGCTTGATGCCTGTGGATCCAGGTCGATAACCAGAATACGCAGGTCATTATGTAACATAGAAGGATGTGCACGCATACCGTGGGCCAGCGTGACTGTGCTCACTGTTTTTGAGACACCACCTTTAAGG
This sequence comes from Pantoea sp. RG18, assembly GCF_025910075.1. NCBI lineage: Bacteria > Pseudomonadati > Pseudomonadota > Gammaproteobacteria > Enterobacterales > Erwiniaceae > Pantoea > Pantoea sp. RG18. The sequence goes on along the minus strand of NZ_JAPCIL010000027.1, from coordinate 96,840 downwards.
CTGACAACGAATACGACAAAGGGGCCATCGTGCCGATCACGATATTTCGGTACTTTACGATGCTGATAGATGTCGACCACATTCTGGATAGTCAGGGCATATTGTGAGGTGCTGCCGGTCTGTTTTTTCCCAAACTGATAACCTGCTGCTTCCATATCACCAATTGCGGCGACAACAGCATGCTTACTCAGCAATGGCATGTTGGCGACAGCATTCCGGGAGAAGGTCTGGTAAAAACCGGTCTGGTTAAATTCCTGACGCTGCTGCTCAATATGGTTACTCAGTCCATGTAACATGGAATTGGCACGTGTGGCCATTTCCAGCACTCCACCATAATCACGCTTCATAAGCCCCTCTGCGTTAATGTTTTTTGCATACTACACAAAAAGCACATATCTGCCAATTTTTTAGAAAAATGCCAAAAACCTGGATTTTTTCTCCGCGATGGTGAGATGCAAGCAGCATTACTTTTGTGAATCACTGGAAAGTGAATCGCTCTGCTTTTTTGTCTTACAGGCCGGTTGAGACAGATAACTTAAAATGGCGACATTAAACGAATATTTTAAGGACTAATGATTCGGAGCGGTGCATTCCGATTCTGATAAATCATCTGCCAGTCTGCAGCTTGCTCGTTAAATTGTTTTCGTGTTTTTTTAATGGTGTTTTCAGCATGAAAATTCAATAAAAGTTATTATAAATCATTTAATTAAGCGTGAAATAGCCTGGTGAAAAATTTCCAGGATTAATGCACTTTCACTCAACATTTACTGCTGACGTAGAGTTTTAATCAGAAGCTATTACAGTGCTTTTGAACCTGAAGGAGTAGGCATAACGGTAAAGTGCGCAAGTAATCGTTACCGTTATCATTGCTAACTTAAGATCACTGCTTCCAAATCTATACCTTTTATGCCTTGTCATTATGTATCGTTCATAATCTGTGTTGCTGCCTGTCAACATAATGTCAGGCGTTTTCCGCATAGGGTTTTTATTGCAAGGCTTAATTCAGAAAAGAGAGGGATTTAATTCCCTTCATCATTATGTGATGTCACGAATCAAAATCATCGAAGAGTTAAGACTGCCGATTTAAGAGCATGAGTAGGAGTAGGAGTAGGAGTAGAGAACAGGCTTAATGCGGCAAGGCTTAGAGCAATATTAATTGTGGCAAGTCACCATAATGTAGCTATGCCGGACAGTCAGAATTAACGCTCTACTGTGCTTGATTCAGCTCCCGATACAATCTTTTCATCTTCATATCATTCTTACATTCCTGAAATTACTTCATTCACGCTAAGCCTATTTATTAGTTTAAGTTATTATGCCGAACGCATTTTTCTTACTGTCGTTCTTCCTGTTCTTCCTGTTGTTCCTGTTGTTCCTTCACTGGTGCCTTATTAACTTCTTCCGGGAAAGTTATTTTAAGTGCCTTTTTAGTATGTCTGACAGATTCTGAGTACTGACAAAACAAAGATATTACGTTAAGTAAGAATCTTATGGTGTTTTCATCATGAAAATAAAAAATAATCCATTATTTATCAAATAGATAGGCGATTAACATCATGGTGAGTTTTCTGTATTTTCACTGACCGATTTTCTGAGGCCTGATTTAAACTTATAACCCTAAAGATTTAATGGTTATAGGTGTATGCAACATTCCAGTCTTACCTATGCTCAGCGTTAGATCGTTTTAGCAGTAAAAGACCTTCTCAGTCGTGCTTCTGATAAACCGCACATTCAGAACTGAAGGTGAAAATCACTTCTGACTGGGACTCTCAGCTAATTCTTTGTTTTGTGTGTTTTATCCCCGTTATCCACAGGCCAGATCCAATTGGTCGATCCTCAATAGATCAAATTGAGATCCTTAACAGATCCCTGCAGCGTCTGAAGCCTTGTGACACAAGGCCTGGAAGGGGGGCAGTAACCACTGTAGCGAGAAGAATAACCACTATAACGAGTATAACAACCACTATAGCGAGAAAAGCAACCGCGCTGGCGAGTACTCAACAACCACTATAGCGAGTAAGTGGTCTGAATCGGTGTGCATAACCCTGATTATGTGTAGATGACGGCTTTTTCCAGAGTGCTTGCGATGAAAGAGGGAGATCCAGTAAAGGGGGAGGGCGGTGGCTCGACTCTTTTTCAGTTAGTTTTCTCAGGTTATCCACTGAATAGATCCAATAACAGATCCATTTAAGATCCTTATTAAGTTCCTTAAAGATCCCAGCACCGCCTCAGGCCACGGTATGACTAGGTTAAAGCCGGGTTGATAACCACTATAACGAGTAAAACAACCACTATATCGAGAGAAATAACCACTATGGTAAGTAGATTAACCGCTGTAGTGAGTGATAGTATCCACTGTATCGAGTAACAGCGGCTCTCGCCTGTTCACATCACGGATCTTCCTAATGCCAAGAAAAGAACCAGATATCCTGAACATAGCTGATGCGTTTAGCGAAACAGATAAACGTACAGGTGAAGTTGTTACTCTTACCCCCAACAGTAACAACACCGTCCAGCCGGTAGCATTGATGCGACTCGGTTTATTTGTTCCGACGTTAAAATCCACAGCGCGCAGTCAGAAAAACCAGATGAACGCCATGGATGTGACCCAGGATCTTAAACAGTTATCCCTGGTCAGGTCAGAAGGCTATGACAACATTAAGATTCTGGGTGCCCGCCTGGATATGGATAATGATTTCAAAACCTGGGTCGGGATCATTCGTGCATTCGCTACGCATGAGTGTCTGGGAGACACGGTAACGCTCTCTTTCGTTGAATTTGCCAAACTATGCGGCATACCCTCAGTGCGTCTCTCCTCGAAGCTCAGGAGCCGTCTGGATGCTTCGCTGACGCGTATTGCCTCTAACACCCTGACTTTTACCAGCAAGGGCGGAGAGAACTACACGACGCACCTGGTGCAGTCTGCGAAATACAGCATCAAGAAGGACACGGTAACGCTGCAGGCCGATCCCAAGATCTTTGAGCTGTATCAGTTCGACAGAAAGGTTCTGCTGCAGCTTAAAGCCATCAATGAGCTGGCACGCAAAGAGTCTGCTCAGGCGCTCTACACCTTCATTGAAAGCCTTCCGCCGAAGCCTGCGCCGATATCTATGGCGCGTCTGCGCGCAAGACTTAACCTGACATCGCGTGTGATTACCCAGAATGCCACCGTCAGAAAGGCCATGGAGCAGTTAAAAGAGATCGGCTATCTCGACTACACCGAAACCCGACGTGGCTCATCAGTCTACTTCTGGGTTCATTATCGTCATCCTAAGCTGCGCCCGGCCGAACTGCCGCTCAGTAAGTCAGGCCTGATCGATGATGAGATGGATGAGTTTGACGATCTTGATATCGATTCCGACGTAATTGACGTCAGCCTGCCTGAACCGGTGATTGAAGAGGATAGCAGTGAGCTGGTGATGGTCTCGCGTGAAGAAAAAGAGCTACTGAACAAAATCAGGAAGCAGAAGAAGCAATGACACGCTTTCTGCTAGCATGCTACTCCGCTTTCAATCTCTTATCGGGAACGCCGGGCTGAAACGCAATAACCACTGTAGCGAGTAACGTTACTCACTATAGTGGTTACCAGCACGACAGCAACATACGTAACGCCTGTCTGAACAGGGCTAATCGCGCTATTCATCACTCTCCATCGGCAGGACCTGAATTGAGCCCGGTGCTATGTATACTCTCTATAGTGGTTAGTCTCTCCCGGAAGAGCGGCCTCAAAAGCGTAATAGCCAGAATGAGACCCAATGTTCACTCGCTATAGTGGTTACTTACCTGATCACAGCACAGAAAGTACGCCCGTCATGAAGTATTCAAGCAGGCCGTGCAGGGGAATTGGTGTCATTACTCTACTCGCTATAGTGGTTATCTCCTCCGTTACCGCGCTTTTTCATCTCCGTTTTGTCCATCCAGGGTGAGTAAACTACTCGCTACAGTGGTTATCAGGTTGTTTTATCGCTAAAGCGTTCAGTTAATGATCAGATACTGGCGCTGATGAATGCGATATTCTCGCTACAGTGGTTGTTAATTGGGAGCAGAAATGAGGAGCTTACTCGCTATAGTGGTTGTTATTGTCACTGGCCTATGCTCGATATAGTGGTTACCTTAAATATAGTAAGCACTCACTATCATTTATTGCACTGTCAGTAAAAGACTTCCTGTTAAATTGCCAAATTCCCACACCTAAAAATGGTTACTCGCCACAGCCGTTAAACGGTGTGCCGTGCTTCAGATTTTTGCAGTTAAAGAGCTTAGCTGCATTCATAAAAGCACCTTTGCGAGGACCCACACAGGGCGGATTCTGCAATCAAGGGTCAAAATTCATTGTTGAGAGGGAGATCGGTTTTTTACTCGCTATAGTGGTTATGACTGAATGAAACCGTACCTGGAGTACCTGAAACAAAGGCTAATGCGCCTTCGCGCTGCAATTTAGAAGGACGGATGACGATTTACTTGCTCTGCTTACTCGCTACAGTGGTTTCCGAACCCTGAATATCGTTACTTACTCGCTACAGTGGATAGGCGATGAAGTTCGATCCTAAAAAGGATCCGCCACTGATTTGCTTACTGGAAGAGTTAAACAGGTAACTTTACTCGCTACAGTGGTTATCAAATAGAGCTAAGCCAGAATGAGTACAGAGATTAAGGTATGGCCAGAACCATCAGTAAGGCGCTGCCGTTATCCCTGTCACAAGAACGGGTCCGATGGGGGCGCGGGGGAGGGGAGGTGTTTAGCGGGGCCGCTGCGGCTTTGATACTGCTCTGCAGGACATCGGTGAAGAAAGCGGCCTCGCGCTGACGTACCGCTTTATCACCATTGGGACAGAGAGTGTTACATCGCCTCCCGGTATTCCGGCCAGGCAACGGATTGTGCTTCATAGCGCCCTGCGGCTGCGAACAGCGTGCCCTGGAAGTTGATCACACCTGCAGCCTCCAGCCACATCCACTCTTCTGCCTGTACGATCCCTGCTGCGATGACGGTAATTTCCAGCGCGGAACAGCATTTAATAATCGCCTGAACCACCGCCTGCTTTGGCCCACTGCGATGAACATCGCGGGTGATACCGGCATCAATACGAATGCGGTCGGGCTGAATGTGAGTCAGCAAGGACAATCCCGCAGAGCCGTCACCAAAATTGTCGATCGACAGACTGATTCCGACCGCTTTTAGCGCGCGTACGGCTTCAGAGAACGCTTCCAGCTGCGAGATCACTGCGGTTTCACTTACGCCAACTACAACCTGCTCAGGAACCAGTCCCGCCTGCTGAATAGCGGCCACAATATGATCGACGGCATTGGGTATCACTACAAGCGTCATAGGCAGCAGGCTGACGTACAGTGTCATACCGTCCGGGCAGACCAGGCCAGCATGGGCAAACGTCTTTTTCACGGTTTCCAGATCGTTAACATAAAGCTGATCGCCTGAGATGTCGTCGGCGGGAGCAGGTCGCAGAGTGGTCGCTTCAATCGCTGTGACCTGACGAGCGAGGGGATCCACCACCGGGCGAAAGCTGACGCCTTCTGTCTCCGGACGGGAGTCCGGCACATCATTGTGCTCAGAAATAAACTCCCAGTAACCCGGCGGGAGGACCTCGTAGTAGTTCTCTTTCTCACGAGACTCTACAAACGTGCGCAGGAATTGCAGTGCCCGATCATCATAGGTCAGACGATATTTTGACGTCCCTTTATCCAGCACGGCCTGCAGGAGCGATGAGCGATCGTGTTCACGCAGGTCAAAGAGTGCCATGCCCGCATTACCAAAGCGGCGGTAAGGCGCATAGTCGCGCATCAGCTCCACCACATTGTGGTGCCGTCGATCTGCACAAATTCTCTGATAGACTGCCTGAATGCCCGCTTCCGGACCCTCAAGCAATTGAAAAAAATGGGTACCGTTAAATAATAATATGCCGGTCACGTCGTGAGCCGCATTTATTTTGCTGGCGTTGTCGACCATTGCGGGCAGGGTTCTGATGGGAAAGTCATCTGAAATATGGCTGCGGTATATTATGGTAGTCAGCATGTGCAGCTCCGTTTTATAAGATTGTTGCGCACACGCTAGCATTGTTCAAAAAATGTTTCATCTCTACTTATTCACTGTCGCACAGACTGCACCATGGCAGGTGGCAGTAAGCGAAACGGCAAATTACGGGGCACGGTTCCAACAATCGTAATGGGATCAGAGACGCTGAACCTGAGCAGACGAACTTATGCTTACTGCATAATAAAAAAGCCGCCGTAATGGCAGCCTCATTGTATTGAAGGGGTAAATGTTATTTGATCAGTTCAGCAGAGACATAAGCTCGATTATCAACGCGTGCGCCGGTAATTTTATAGGATGCACCTGCATCTTTGGCCTGTGCCGCGACTTTAGCTTCAGCAGCATCCAGGGTAGACGCGGTAGCGGTAATAGTCTGGGCAAAACTACCGAATGAAATCAGAGAAAGTGCAGTAACAGCAACGAAAATTTTGATGGGGTTCATAGTCAATTCCTTAGCGTATTTCAGTCAGGGAGAGGCGTTTTGCCTCGATGGAATGAATGATAGGCGCGATCTCGCCAGACTGATATAGCTAACTTTTGCTGATATTGATCAAATATTTTGAATTATTACCATGGGGGGATATCAGAGATCGTTCAGATCGCTGAAAACGCAATCTGATATCAGATTGCGCCAGCTCCAGATTAATGACACTCGCCACGCAGCTTCCAGTGCAGCCAGTGATCCAATGCTTCTTCGTTTAACGGCTTCGAATAGAAATATCCCTGAGCCTGATCGCAGCCATACTCGGTCAGGGATGTTACTGCATCCGGACACTCAACCCCTTCTGCCACCACGGTATAGTCCAGCTCTTTAAGCATGGCGATGATGCTGCGTGCAATAATGCGTGAAGCCGTGTCAGAGGAAAGCTCACTGATCAGGGAACGATCCAGCTTAATCACATCAAGCGGCATGCGACGCAGATAACTGATATTGCTGTAGCCGGAACCGAAATCATCGAGTGAAATAGTGAATCCTCGTGCTCTGAGCATCTCCAGCCCGCGCAGGGCGGTCGGGCTTTCAAGGATACGTTCGGTTTCCAGACATTCGATTCCCAGCAGAGAGGTCGGGAGCTTAGATTTGACCATCTTACTTTCCAGTGCTGAAGCGAACCCCTCGCGCGCAAAGTCACGTACGCTGACGTTTATCGTTAGCGGCAGCTGGATACAGTTATTCCTCAGCCGGCTAAGGCGCTCAACCGCCCGATCGATAATCCAGGCTGTCAGCACAGAGAGCAGATCGGTCTGCTCAGCCAGCGGGATAAAGGCGGCAGGTGAAAGTTCGCCCCGGCTGGGATGTTGCCAGCGGATAAGCGCTTCCAGACCCACGGGTTTACCACTTTGCAGGCAAATTTTCGGCTGATAGACCATATACAGCCCGGTGTTCTCGCGTAATGCCGTTTTAAGATCGGTCATCAGCAGGAAATCTTCTGAACGCTGCGTTTCAGCCTCAGCGTCAAAGCGCTGAGAGGGCAGGCCGCGGCCAACCGCTTCATGCAGCGCACTGACCGCACGGCCTAATATTTCAGATGCTGGCATGCTGCCAGCGACAAAGTCAGCCTCACCGGTATGGGGAGTCAGCGCGACCGACAGACCTTCATCCATGTCCGCACTGATACCTTCCAGACGACCGGCTACCCACGCGGCACTGAGTCGGCTATCCGCTCGGGTCAGGATAGCAAAGCGGCCGGTGGCCACCGTATAGATCATCTCCCCAACCGCCGGACGCAGGCGCAGCGGCAGCAGAGTGGCCATATCTTTCAGCAGGCTCTCAACCGGGCTCATTCCCATGGTGCGGGCCAGTTCATAAGCACGCGACATATCGATGCAATCAATCAGAACCAGACGGCGTGGCGTGGTATCGCCGGCAACGGCAAGATATTGCAAATCACGTATCAGGCGCTGACGGTTAGGTAGCCCGGTCACCGGATCGGTAAAACCCGCCGAGTGCCAGGCTTCAAGAAAGGACATTACCAGCGTAGAGAGCAGCGTTAAGGTCGTCACCTGGTCACTGGGAAACGCATGCGGCTCGGTGTCGGTCACACATAGTGTGCCCAGAATAATGCCATCGCGTGTTTTCAGTGGCACACCGACATAAAAGCGGATAAAGGGTGAGCCAGTGATCAGGGGATGCGTGACAAAACGCGCATCGTAATAAGTATCAGGGACGATTACCGCACTGTCGCTATCAACCACGTGGCGACAAAGTGAATCCGCACGCGTTGAGCGTTGCAGTTCAAAATTGTGTGATGCCCGAACGGTCTGGAACTCGTCATCCAGCACCGATATAAAGCTGCCCGGGATACCCAGGGCCTGACTGGCTAACCGGACAAACTTCCGGAGAACTTCATCGCGGCTTTCATCAGGGTCGCGCAACGCCTGTAAGGCGCGGCTGCGGCGCTCATTGTCGCCGTTTAAATTGTTTAACATGTGTGTAGAACCCCCGCACCGGCTGATTACGGAGCGAAAAAAGAAAACTGTCCGGAGCGAAATGTGATTCGGGCGGCAGGAAATATGGCGTGATTTTTTATTTTCAACTGGATAATAAGGGACTATGCAGCGGGTGTCTCTTAATATTTTCTTTAACGCATTAAAGGGGTTGTTACGATTCGAAAATTTAATCGAAGATGCGCCTGATTATTTACATTTGTACATTTTATATAGCCAGGAGAGGGTTTTTACGGTTGTTAATGTTTATTTTCCGTCAGGAGATGAATAAGCATTCAGGGTGGTTAATGTTATTTCTAAGTCAGTTTTACAATTAAACAGGTCTGCAGCCAGAGACGGATCGCTATCCGCTGGTTGCTCAGGAAGATAACCTATTAAAAATACAGGTAAAAGCCTGAAAAAATGAAGACCGGCAGATATGACCTGTCAGTGTACTCCTGACTGCTATAGGTCAATCCACCGCAAGACTGCCAGTAACGCGTCGCTTCAGACAGTAATCAGTTTAACCTTTCATGCCGTGTGTGAATTGTGTCGGACGACGTGGCGGCGGGTTTTGCTCCAGCCAGTCACGAACCTGTTCGGTCCGCGGCCCTCGCTCGCGGATCGCGCGTGTCAGCCTTTCCTGAGTTGTCCTCAGTTCCTGGGTCCAGTAGGTGATTTGCCACTGTTCACGAATTTCCACCTGCGACAGATCGTCGGGCGAGCGACGCTGGATAGGATTTTTCATTCATTATCCTCCTCTTTTTCAATGATTCTGCCTGAACATGACCCTCAGGCTATACCTCTATCCTGATGAAGAAAGGGCGCTTGAGGTAGCGGAATAATCCCTGAATGGCCCTTAAGGCAAATAACAGGATAATTCCTGGCAGGAGGAATAAAGCACTCTATGGAAATAGAAAAGTCTCCGTCAGGGCGAAATATGCCGCTTCGCTTATAAAAAATCATGCATAATTTTTAAACCTGAAATTTGACATTTATTTAAAATAGTCAATTATTCTGTGGTCTTTTCGTTATGGCCGCTCTCAGGTTGCTTCGCTTTTATTGATGGTGAAGCGCTGTGCCTTTGCGGTTTAATCATGTTGAAGGAGTCTTTGTTTGGTGAATCGTCCCCCCAGGCCGCCTGTGGTCGTCCAGAGTAATGTGCGTGAACTTCGTCTTGCCGCCGGGCTCTCACAGCAGAGCGCTGCTGAGCGTTTTGACCTTAGCCTGCGCGTCTGGCAAACCAAAGAAGCCGCAGGTAACCCGACACTATTAAGTCAGGGAGAATATGAGTTGCTGTTATTACTGGCTGGCTGTCATCCCCATTTTGCTCTTGCACCTCAGAGCAAAAAGTAACGGCTGCGTTAATACCCTGAAATTTATTTCTGTGGTAACCGGCTGTCTGATAACGGTAAAAAAATTATATTTACCAACTTGAAAACTGACTACTGATCCCTATTTATGGAGATGATCGGAAATATGAGCCCGATCAGATGAACTTTTGGATGAACCTGTTCAGGAGATTATCACCATGTCAGTACAACAATTTTCAGTGTTCCCTTCGCTGTCTGATTCAGTCTTTTCAGACCGCTTTAATCGCATCGATAAATTGTTCAGTCAGCTTACTGGCGACAGCCCGGTAACGTCGGTTCCCGCTTACGATCTGCAGCGGGTAGAGGATAATCGCTATGCGTTGACCGTCAGTGTACCTGGCTGGAAAGAGCATGAACTGGAGATCGAGTTACGAGGCGGACGGCTTTCAGTGGCCGGTCACAGAGAGAAACCGTCACAGGAAGCGTCTGGCGAGGCGCGGGAAGAGAACACCAGCTGGATCCACCGCGGCATTTCCCGACACGATTTCCAGCTGAGCTTTTCCATTCCAGAGCACATGAAGGTCACCGGAGCCAGCCTGGCGGAGGGTCTGCTTAGCATTGATCTGATCCAGGAAATACCGGAGAGCGAGAAACCGCGCCGTATCCCGATTGCGATCGGCGGTCAGCGAACTCTTGAACATCAGTAACATGAACAGGGCGGAAACGGCACAGGCTGTTTCCGCCTTTTTATTCACTGGCAGGTAAGAAAGTCAAAAGAGTTCAGGCGCTGGCTGCCATAAGGCTGATTTGCGACGGTAAGCCGGTATTCGTTCCGGTCAGCATGATCGGTTCACCCGCCTCAAGACTGGAGTGAAATGCAGCCTTCATCGATGCACTGATACCATCACCACACCACATCAGATGATGCTCAAAGCGGCGTTGCGCCACGGCGGGGATACCTGACGCATCTGCTGCAACTTCAACCCGAAAGCCCTGTCCGTTAAGCCGTATCGCTTCCATCCAGATCTCGGTTTCATCTGTGACGCTGACTGCTTCAAGAAACAGCGGTACGGTGCTGCGTCGTTGTGAGGCCAGCGCCAGGCGCTCCCACTGACTGACTACCGCTGAATGAAAGCGCTGCTGGCGCCGCGCCGCACCTTCGCTGAGGTCAGTGCGCAGCCAGAGGTTGAGCGGCCGCAGGTAGCGATTAACATAATCATCACCACAATAGTCGGTATTCATCATCTGTAGTTCGCGATCAACATCTGCGTCCGTATTATGCGCCAGCAGATGCAACATATCCTCTTCCCGGCAGGCCCAGCCGCCAGGCAGCGCAACGCTGGGCCAGTTAAATGCAGTATGGATATCAAAGAGCGTATGACCCCCTGAGGTCATTTCACGCACACAGAGCGCACGCGTAAGCTGATTATCTGAGTAACCAGCAGGGCCAGGCGGCGTTATCAGCCCGGCACGGCGCCAGCGGCGCAGAGTTTCAGGAAGAACACCGACGAGACCACATACGGTGTCGGTAGAGTGCTGGGGCATAATTGATATCCGAAAGGCATTGAGATCCCATGAACAGGGAAGATGACGCAGTATGCGCGTCAGGAATAAATAAAGAAACAATCATTTCCAAAATCTGCTGGTGTATCGGGTGCTGAGATGGCAGTGGGTGAGGGGGATTAAACAGGGGTACAGGGCAGATGCCGGACGCAGAGACGCCCGGCGATTAAGCACACGTTACCAGTGGTACTTGTTGGAATCTTCCCACTCTTTCACTTCTTTTTCGGCACGATCTTTCTCGTAGCCGTAGCGTTCCTGAATTTTACCGACCAGCTGATCGCGCTTCCCTTCTACAACGGTCATATCGTCATCCGTAAGATCACCCCATTTTTCCTTAACTTTACCTTTGAACTGCTTCCAGTTACCGCCAATGCGATCTTCGTTCATGGTGACTCTCCCATTTCCGGTTGTTATCCAGTGACCTGATGAATATCTGTGTTGCCTGAAGGCTGTCAGATGAATCAAGCATGGCACAGCTTTTGCCTTTTGCAGCGAAGCGGTGTGAGCCGCATCAAATTATGGGCAAAAGGGAAGGAAAGGGGATTATCACGGCGGGGTCTATTCCGGGCGTCGTGCTGGCCAGCTTACTGCAGGCAGGGCATTGAGGGCTGGACGGGCAAACAGAAAGCCCTGGTAATAGCGCACCCCGGCACCTTCCAGCCAGAGCCACTCTTCAATTTTTTCAACTCCTTCCGCAATAACCGTAATTTCCAGCGCCTGACAGCATTTAATGATGGCCATCACAATCGCCTGACGCGGGCCACTGCGGTGGATATCGGTGATCAGCTTGCGATCGATTTTAACTTTGTCGGGCTGGAAATCGGCTAACAGCGACAGGCCGGCGAAACCGGCGCCAAAATCGTCGAGCGCCAGGCTGATCCCGGCCGCTTTCAGCTGCTGGACAGCAAACTGGAATGCGTCGAAGCGCGAGATGATCTCATCTTCGGTCACCTCAACCACCACCTGCTCTGGTCGCAATCCCTGCTGCCTGATCTGCTGGATAAGATGTTCAACAGCGTCGTCAATGACCACCAGCGACATGGGCAGCAGGTTGACGGAGAGCGTTTGCTCGCGCAACCCCAGATGCCTGGCCAGCTGGAAAGCGTAGGTTTTAGAGTGCAGATCGCCCTGATAGCGCTCGCTTTCTGGCAATTGCGAAAAGTAATCAGCGGGCGATGCGCCGTGCTGGCCACGTATCAAGGCTTCACAGGAGACAATCCGGCGATTCGCTGTATCCACAATAGGCTGTAGCGCAAATTCACAACGCTGACCCGGTGCCGGTTGCCAGGCTGGCTGAGATTCGGAGGTGACGGGTGTTGTCAGCGTCCACTGACTGGCAGGATCAATTTTGATAAACGTCTCTTTATCCCGCCCCTCGACGAAAGAACGCAGGAACTTCACCACCCGGTCATCTCTGATCCGTTCATCACTCAGGGTGACCCGCTTAAGCAGGGCATCCACTACGGTGTGTTTCTGATAATCACGTAAATCAAATAAGGCCATACCGGCATGACCGAAGCGACGCGCAGGGGCGTAATCCCGCATCAGCTCAATCAGGTTAAAATGCCGCTCATCCTGACTGATACGCTGGAAAACCGTGTGAACGTTGTCGACGCTACCCTCCAGCACCTGAAAAAAGTGCTGTCCGTCATAGAGCAGTATCCCGGTGACTTCAGCCTCAGCATTTTTGATACTGGCGCGCTCCACCAGCGCTTTCAATCTCTCTGGCGAGACAGAACCCGCAAGCTGGCTACGGTAAATAAGGGTGGAGAGCATAATCAGACTCACGTGGCAGAAAGTTACTGATTAAACATATCACAGAAATATTGCTGGTTAAGCGCACAACTACGACCATTATGCCGTTATATTTGCAGCATTAATTTAATCGTAGATTCAGGTAGTACTAAAGGATTCGACAATCAGGACATCAGATCGCAGTGCGGCAATAACCGGGCATAGAAATGAAGGGAAAAGAAAAACCCCCATAAAGTCGGGGGCGAACAGCAGATATAGCGCATTATTATAACGTTACAGCTTCCCTGGTGAGGCGCTGGTCAATCTGATATTGCCAGATTATTACGCACTTTTTATTCTCCTTACCACGTCATTCTGGCGAGGCTTTTAAGCGGGTAAAAATCCGTTTATTTGCTATTTCGGAAAATTGTTTTGAGATTCAATCCACTGTTTCAGGCTTCAGGCGATGTCAGCACAACCAATGAATTATCAGGTTACAAATCAACCACTTTTCCAGACACTCCCTTAACGTCATCAGCACAGTAGTCAGCAACGCATGAACGTTGTCGGTCTACAGAGACAATCAGATGTTGATATCTGCCTTATCTGAAAAAAGTGCCCCCTGTAAAAGGGGGCAAGGGTAGGAGTCAGATCGCTCTGTAAAAGAAGTGGATTTCATTACAGAGCCATTCAAAGATAGGGCAAAAACGATGTTTATGCCGCTACGGTTAACTCTTTTTTTAATTAGATATCAAACAATTAAAAAGCTAACAATATTCAATGGCTATTTAAATCAATACTTTAATCAGATATGAAAACGATTTCTAAGATTAGGATTAAAGTCCTGTTTCGGCTGCTGCTTCTGCTATAAATGGCCACAATTAAGCCATTGCTTAGCGATCTGAGACTGGTAAACAGAGCAGACTTGACCCTTAAAGCGAATAATTGTACTGTTTATATATACAGCATATTATCGATTGAGAGCCGGTGTGGGGTAGAGATGTCACAGGATGATGAGGTCTGGTCAGCATTCAAAGAGGCGGTGAGGCGGGATGATACCGGTCAGTGCACAGTGAGTACCCGGGATTTTGTGGCTGAACTGGAACAACGCAAATCACCTCACACGCTTCGGGCCGCGAATACCTGGATCGAGATGCATATCACGACTTTCAGTGATATCTCAATTGAGCCCGGAGAATGTCGATTGTTCCGTGTGCCTGCGGCGCGTGATTAAAACGTGCCGCAGCGCAGACAGGATAAGAAAGGCTTTCAGCCTGACTGCTGTAACAGATACAGGCTGAAGCAGGCATCAGAGCCTGGATGTGTTCCGACGCATGTCAGACCGATCCTGGAATTTAGGATTCGCGGGGAAGCTCTTCTCGCACGCCATGCGCGCCAGATTCAATGCGACTTTGCGTTTTTTAAGCTTTAACTTCGGCAACCACTCTTTGAACTGTGCCGTTAGCGACGCTGCCTGCTGCTCGTTGGTGACACGACAGATAAATAGCTTGCTCTTGGTCTGACGACTGACATCAATGGCATAGATCTCTACACCTGCGCTGCACACTTCATATTCAACATCCGTAAACTGCATGTGTGGCCAAAGACCGGTTCTGGTTTCAAATGTGGCTAAATCCATGACGACTACCTTTTTTTATTTTAAGCGTTATTGCTACCCAACAGACTAAAGCCTGGTCGGGCCAGTGAGCATAGACCAGATTCAGCATTCCGCCAGCGATTTCACTGATTTAATCTGGCCCTGACACAAAAGGCTAAAATCTCCTACCGTCGCCTGTTATCTGACAGGTAGCCAGTCATCCTTTTATCAGAAAATCTGATGACAGACTGTCATGCTGGTTTTTCACCCCTTCAGCTCTTCAGCTTTACAAGCCCTGCCTTTGCTGCGTCTGCGACGGTATCCCACGAATTTAAATCGCCTTTTCCTTAACAATTATCGTCAGCATCGCTGTTGAATTAGCGGGCTAATTATCAGATTCAAATGAATGGCTGCTTCCGCGTCATTGTGGCCATCCGGCAATGGAAATCTTCTGATAGACCATGTGGCAAATTTATCTCAGATGATGAGATGTAAAAAGGTGTGTCAAAATAAAAATGAATAAATGGCAGAGTAGTGTTCTGGCTAGTTCACTCTGTACCATTCGCAAGGAAAAATAAAAAAATATATTCGCCATGCTTAATTAAAGCCCTGCAGACAAGAGCCGATAAGAACGATCCAACTTTAAATTATGTCCAGATTATTCTTTTTTTGCCGGGGGCAAGTATGACTATTACACAACGTCTGGTATTGATTTTCTCACTGCTTGCAATGTCACTGATTGCGCTGGTGATTATCTCTTTATCAGTGATTTCGGGCTTTCAATCCCGCTTTGAATATGTACAGATGAACGCAATACCCAGCATTCGCGATCTCAATAAATCAATCAGCGTGACCAATCAGTTGGGTATTGCGCTTTATCGCCACCACAGCACCAGCGATGCGGCAAAATTCCCTGCTGCGGAAGAGCGCATTGAGAATCTGCTTACGCAGATTAAGTCGCTCAATGATTACTACATGGCTAACGACATCTCCAGCGATGAAGATAAGGCGATGACGGAACAGGCCTATAAAAATCTGGATGCGGTCCGCAGCGCATTGCCGGCATTTCTTGCCGCGTCACGCGCCCATAATGATGCGGTCACGCTGCCATTATTGCAGAGTGAGGGCGGTATTGGTGCCGCATCCCGTAAGATGGAAGCGGATTTCACCCGTCAGATTCAGCTGAATATCGATATTGGCGAACAGCTCAGGGCGGAGAACAAGCGCGTTTATAGCCAGACCCTGTGGGCGATGTCTGGCGGATCGCTTCTGCTTATTCTGATACTGGCCGGTTTCTCCACTAAGGTGATTCTCGGCATCAAAAAGAGCCTCTCAGGCATGGTCAATACCATGACGCAGGTGAGTCATACCCTCGACCTGACTCATACCGCGGAGGTCCGCAGTAAGGATGAGATCGGCAAAACGGCGATGGCATTTAATCAGCTGCTGGCACGCGTCTCCGGCACGTTGCTTTCCGTCAGTCACGCCGCGCAATCGGTGAGTACCGGATCAACGCAGATAGCGGCGGGCAACGAAGATCTCTCTGCACGCACGGAAGAACAGGCGGCTTCACTGGAGCAAACCTCAGCCAGCATGGCGACACTGAGCGAAACGGTGCGACAGAACTCAGAGGGTGCGCAACAGGCCAGTAGCCTGGCAAATAACGCGAATCACATGTCAATCCAGAATGGGACGGCGGTGAAGCAGATGCTCAGTACCATGGATGAAATCCGCGCCAGCTCTGCCAAAATCTCTGAAATTACCGGACTGATTGAAGGCATCGCGTTTCAGACCAATATTCTGGCGCTGAATGCGGCAGTCGAGGCAGCGCGTGCGGGCGAGCATGGTCGCGGCTTCGCTGTTGTTGCCTCTGAAGTGCGTAATCTGGCGCAGCGCTCCTCTTCTGCCGCCCGTGAAATTAAGGATCTTATCTCAACATCGGTTTCACAGGTCGAACACGGTTTAGAGCAGGCCAGTGGCGTTGGATCTAACAGTGAAAATGTCCGTCAGGCGATTCAGCAGGTGGCCGATCTGGTCAATGAGATTGCGGCGGCTACCTCTGAGCAGAGTAAAGGCATTGAACAGGTTCATCAGGCCATTGGTCAGATGGATGAAGTGACGCAACAGAACGCCTCACTGGTGGAAGAGGCCTCATCCGCCTCTAAGTCGCTGCAGGAGCAGGCAGAAACGCTGTCGGGACTGGTGGCGACCTTTAAGCTGGAAAGCAATCACCGTGCAGTGCAGTCGCAGCAGACCGTTGCAGTACGGCGTCCGGTATTACACGCAAAGCAGCCTGAGCAGCAGACCATCGACCTGACTAAGGCGAACTGGGAAAGTTTTTAATGGTTGAGCAGTAACTTAAGGGCCTCCACAATGTGGGGGCTTTTTTTTTATCATTAATCAGAATAAATAAACGACTTTTTCTGAAAATAAATATAAAATGAAATCGATTTCATTATAAAAGTGCAGGTAACTCTTTAGGGTTATAAGGTTTAAATTGGAATTTGCCGGGCGTAGATATTTGTTTTGATAGTCTGGTGATAATGAGTCAGATACAGGCAGGATGTCAGTTATCGGCTATTCATGACGCAACTTGAATTTCTTTATCTTCAAAACAATAACGCTGAAGTCAGGCTTGTGGCTTAATGATTTTTGCCATGTGTTTTTATTTCAATTTTATGATTTTTAAGGATATTTTTTAAGTTTGGCTTAGGTGAATATTGAAGTAAATATTGTCATTTTATTCACTGTAAAATAACGCAGCGCAATCTATACTCCCTTCCGTGTTATATGTACTTCTGATTTTTATACGAAACTCCTTTCTTCATAGCGACATTGTGCTGCATGAGGCATCTCTGGCTATGTCAAAGAAACGGTAAAAATAATATTACGAAAGCTATTTCGTGCGCTACACACCTGCACGTCTCACACATCAGAGCGGAAAAGAATGAAAAAAATACTCGACCGGATTAATTTGCCAGCGAAATTCCTGTTACTCGGATCCTTTGCGCTGGTGCTGTTTATTTTACCCACCTTTCTGTTTATTCAGACGGGCAATCAGCTTATCGATACAAAGAATGTGGAACTGACCGGTATACCGGTCGAAAGAAAGGTGCTCAAGTTGCTGAACCTGCTGCAGCGGCACCGTGCGGAAAGCGCGATCGCTATCTCGCTGAACAAGCCAGATAACGCGCCACGTATGGCGTTGGTCAGTGAGGTTAATCGCTTATCTCAGACGATTGCTGACGAATTACGTCAGAATAATGAGCAGGCGCAGCCGCTGAAACGGCTGGAGCGGGTTAATCAGGAGTGGAGCCAGCTGCAGAACGATATTAACGCGGGCAAACTGACCCTGGCAACCAGCCTGACGCGACATGCTCAGCTGATTCAGTCGCTGCTCGATACGAACCAGGATGTGCTTGATTTCTATCAGCTATCGCTGGATGCCGATCTGAATACCTACCAGCTGATTGTCAGCATCTTTAGTCGCCTGCCGCAGCTAACTGAAACGCTGGGACAGATTCGTGCTAGCGGCACGTCGCTGATTGCAGGTGGGAATGTGTCGGATGCCGATCGCAGCCGCATGGCATTTCAGCTTGATTATGGCAAAACGGCGCTGAGGCAGTTTAGCGGCAATATGGATAAAGTATTTTCCATTGAGCCAGAGCTTAAAACTACCTTTGGCAATCTGGCACAGGATGCGAACCAGCAGGCGCTGAGTGCGCTGAATCTGGCTGATAGTGTCTTTGTCAGCGGTCACGCCAGCGTGACGCCGGTTGACTATGTGCGGGTCTTTACCCAGGCGATTAACCGTTACGGCGAGCTGGGTGAACAAACCAGCCATCGTCTGGAAGGAATGATGCAGACGCAGATCCAGGAACGCCGCTATGCGCAGTATCTGTTACTGGCAGGTCTGTTTGCTGTCGCGCTGCTGGCCATTCTGCTGGCCGTCATGATTACCCGTTCAGTGACCCGGCCGGTTAAAGAAGCGGTCGAAGTTGCCAGCCGTGTCGCGGCGGGCGATCTGACGGCACAGCTGAACGTTTCCGGCAGCAATGAGATGGCTGAGCTGCTGAATGCACTGATGCGGATGCAGCAGCGTCTTGCTCAGCTGGTGTCGGATATCAAAGGTAACGCGGCTACCATCGCCAACTCCTCAGAAGAGATTGCCCGTGGCAATGGCGATCTGTCGTCGCGCACCGAGCAACAGGCGGCTTCACTGGCTGAAACGGCTGCCAGCATGGAGCAGCTGGCGGCAATCATTCAGCAGAACGCGGATAACACGCGCTTTGCCTCTGCCCGTGCAGAATCTGCCACGCAGGCTGCACTCTCCAGTGGTGCAGCGATGGATTCGGTGATGGAGACCATGCACAAAATTCGTGGCAGCTCAGGTAAAATTGAAGAGATTACCTCGGTGATCGACAGTATCGCCTTCCAGACCAACATTCTGGCACTGAATGCGGCCGTTGAAGCGGCACGCGCTGGTGAGCAGGGTAAAGGTTTTGCGGTCGTCGCGTCGGAAGTGCGGGCACTGGCACAACGTTCAGCCAGTGCAGCTAAAGAGATCAAGGGTCTGATTGAGCAGTCGGTCGGCCACGCGCAGGAAGGGATCGCCATGGCGCAGAACGCAGGCGATAAGGTGAAACAGAGCGTCAGCGCCATTGAACAGACCTCTCAGCTGATGCGCGACATCACTTCTTCATCCGAAGAGCAGAGCAGTGGTATCTCGCAGGTCAATATCGCGGTAAACCAGATGGATCAGGTGACGCAGCAGAACGCCGTGCTGGTTGAAGAGTCGGCCTCATCAGCTGATGAACTCGCCGCGCGCGCAGGGCAGTTACGTACGATGGTTGCGGTGTTCCAGACTGCATAATGATGTTAAACAGCCGCCTATGGGCGGCTATTCTCTTCTCAGCGTTTATAGCCTGCTAGGCCTGATGATCCTGCAGACAGGCCAGATACTTCTCTCCCGACCGCATCACCTTCTCTTTTGCCTGCTGATGGATATCCTGCCCTTCAAACGCGCCATACAGTTGCCCGAATGTCACGCCGGAGAGCCGATGCAGTATGTCGCCTACCGTAGCGGCTGACAGCGGCAGCATATTCGGGTAGCTCCACATAAACGAAACGCCATGCGCACCCGGAGTGACCTGGATAATATCACCCGCCAGAATCATCCCATCACCTTCGTCCCAGTGCAGCACGCTGCCGCCGGGAAAATGACCGCCCAGCCGTAACAGCGTCACAGAGGGCATCAGCGTCAGCGACTCGCCCTGCCATAACTGGATATGCGGACTCTTCCGCACAATCCATTGACGATCGCGGGCGTGCAGATGAATGGGCGCATTAAACGCTTCAGCCCACTCCTGCATGGTGGTGTAGTAGTGCGGATGTGAAATGGCGATAGCATCAATGCCGCCCAGCGCCGCGATCAGCGTATAGGTGGCATCATCAAGGTTGGCAATGCAGTCCCACAGCACGTTGCCGTGCGGCGTGCGCAGCAGAAAAGCGCGCTGGTTGATGGCAAACTCAGGCACGGTTTTAAGACTTAACAGCGCATCGCTGTGAGCCGTCCACTTATTGGCGTGGCTGGCGCGCAGTTCATCAAACGCGATCCAGCGCTGACCGGCGGCTGGAACGTACTGGCGTTCATCATCACAGATTTTACAGTGCTGATGAGTGGAATGAGCGGGATAAGCTGTTCCGCAGGCGGTACATAACATCGTCATGGTGATCTCCTTTGTCTCCCTCAATCTTATGCACACCTGCGAAAACCGCACTTTCCTGACGCCATTTTGTTACGCGATTACGGCTGGCGGCGAAGGGTAATCCGGGTGAGTTCTGAGGGACGACCCAGCCTCACCGCCATGCCTGGCCAGAGTGCCGTGCCGTTATTCACATAGAGCTGCATTCCGCCGACCTGATAAAGCCCGGAAACAAACCCGGCGTTGGGTTTAGCAAACAGCCTGTCCAGCCCGATAATCAGGCCGCCATGCGTATGTCCTGAGAGCTGCACATCCACGCCCTGCGCTGCGTTCTGGCGTGCATTGCGTGGCTGGTGATCCAGCAGGATTACCGGCGCGTTTTCAGGTGCCTGTTCCAGCGCGCGGGCCAGATCCGGGCCGACCGCGTTTCTGCCGGGTGCGGAGGCGTCCGGCAGGCCGGCAATCACCAGCTTTGCGGTTCCGCGCTGGATCACGGTATGGCTGTTGAGCAGAGGTTGCAGACCCAGTGAGGCCAGATGCGCCGTCCAGATTGCCTGATGGAAGAAATATTCATGGTTGCCGGTGATAGCCCATACGCCGTCAGGCGCTGCCAGCCCGCGCAGCGGCGCAACGTCCTGCCGCCGATGCGCCAGGCTGCCATCGATCACATCGCCCGTGACCACAATCAGATCGGCTTTGAGAGACATTGCCCGTTCAACCATTGCGGCGGTCCAGGCCGCATTAAACAACCGGGTGATATGCAGATCGGTCAGCTGCAGCAGCTGATAGCCATCGAATTCAGCGGGCAGATTGGGCAGCGTAAGGGTCACCTCTTTGACTGGCGGCACGCGTATCGCCTGCTGAACGCCAAAGGCAGCCAGCCCCATCGCCAGCACTACGGCCAGATAGCGAACACCGGGAACCAGCTCCAGCGGATGACGCAACAGCAGGGCAATCAGCATGACCGCATCCATCAGCATCTGAAGCAGCGCCAGCAGCAGCACGGTGCTGTACGCCCAGTTAAACAGAATGATGATGATGCGGGGCATTTCAGCGGAGAAGATCCCGCCCGAGGTAAAACGGCTCACCAGAAGATATTGTGACGCCAGCAGCACCAGAGCGGAGAGCAGGATCTTTACGACAAGTGGCAGGGACAAAGGAATAATGACGCGCGCAATTACATACCAGCTGGGTAAGCTGAAAATCAGGTGAAACATGGCAGTTTTCCGGTAGGGCGCTGAACATCTGCGCAGGCAAAAAAGAGTCGATCGTTTATAGAGCCGTTTTCAGGACTGTAGTGTATATGATGTTACCGTCAGGCTTGCTTCACGTCGGGTGCTTTACAGGCGGTAAAGCAGGCAGAGAGGATCGATAAAACTTCAGGGCGCAACAATGAAAACAGCGTGACCGGAGCACCGGCCACGCTGGCAACATTCACGTATTGAGACGCCTGACTAGCGTAAAACGCCTGAGGTCGTCCGGGTCTCGTCAGTGACACGCTTCATGGATATCGGAATGCTTTTATAGGCGGGAATGCCGCTTTTAGTATCGTGGCTGTCGAGCGGAACCATCACATTGGCCTCCGGATAGTAAGCGCCGACCGAACCTGGGGCCATATCAATAATCACGATGGTCAGGTTTTTCATCTGGCGCGAAGTGGGATTGCCATCCGGGTCCAGCGCCATCAGATCGACACGGTCACCGACCCGTAACTGTCGCTTCTCCGCCTCTTCCGCATTGATAAACAGCACATCGCGGCGGCCTGTCACGCCACGATAGCGGTCATTCAGCCCGTAAAGCGTGGTGTTGTACTGATCGTGACTGCGCAGGGTAGTGAGCACCAGATCATGGCACTTCAGCGAGCGGGGATCTTCATTGATGCCCTGCATCACTTTAAACTGCGCACGGCCAGATGGCGTCAGCCAGACCCGTTCTGATGCGGCGTTATAGAGCCGGAAACCGCCCGGATGCTTAATCCTCTCATTGAAGTTTTCAAACGCCGGGAACACCGCTTCAATGGCATCGCGGATGCGGCTGTAATCGGCTGCCATGGCTGACCAGTCAACCACGCTGTCCGGCAGCGTTGCCTTCGCCAGTGAGGCGACCAGCGCCGGTTCAGACTTAAGATGGGGTGAGGCGGGATCCAGCGAACCGCGTGAGGCATGCACCATCGACATCGAATCTTCCACGGTGACGCTCTGCGCGCCGGTTGCCTGAACATCGGTCTCTGTTCGGCCCAGCACCGGCAGCAGATAATTATGTTTACCCAGTAACAGGTGCGAGCGGTTCAGTTTGGTCGCCATATGTACCACCAGATCAAGATTGCGCATCGCCGGGAACGTGACCTGTGGATCGGAAATCGCTTCCGCCAGGTTGCCGCCCAGACACAGCAACGCTTTGGCTTTGCCGTCGCGCATCGCCTTTATTGCTTCAATGGCGCCGTGACCATGCTTCTGCGGCGGGCGGAAACCAAACACCCTCTCTATGCCATCCAGCAGCGACTGCGGCGGGATCTCTGTGATGCCCACTGTGCGGTCGCCCTGCACATTGGAGTGACCGCGTAACGGACAGATACCTGCACCCGGCTTGCCGATATTGCCGCGCATCAGCAGCAGGTTAGCGATTTGCTGCACGTTCTGAGTGCCGTACTGGTGCTGAGTAATTCCCATGCCATAACAGATGATGGTACGTTCAGCGCTGGCGTACAGCCGGGCGATATGCTGGATTTCCTCACGCGCCATGCCCGAGACTTTCAGGATATGCTCCCAGTCCGTGCTTTCCAGGTCGGCTTTCAGGGCGTCAAAGCCTTCAGTGTGCTCAGTAATAAATGCTTCATCAATCACGCCGGGTTCGCCTTTGCTCAGCGCCTCCTCGTGCATCGTGAGCAGGATCTTCATCACCCCTTTCAACATCGCTGCGTCACCGCCAACCCTGACCTTGTAGTAGGTCGATGCCAGCTCAGTGGAGCTCATTGACAGCATCTCAATCGGGCTCTGCGGCGAAGTAAAGCGCTCCAGCCCACGTTCACGCAGCGGATTGATCGCCACAATAGTGGCACCGCGTTTCGACACTTCCCGTAGCGTGCCCAGCATGCGCGGATGGTTGGTACCTGGATTGTGACCGATACAAAGCACCAGGTCGCAGTGATCAAAATCTTCCAGCTCTACCGTTCCTTTGCCGACGCCAATTGACTCCGGCAGCCCGACACTGGTCGGTTCATGGCACATGTTTGAGCAGTCGGGGAAGTTATTGGTGCCATATTCGCGGGCGAAAAGTTGCCACAGAAACGCCGCTTCATTGGAGGCGCGTCCCGAGGTATAAAACTCTACGCTGTCCGGATCGTCGTAGCTGCGCAGATGCTCTCCAATCTCCCGGAACGCCGTCTCCCATTCGATGGGCTGATAGGTATCCGTAGCGGCATCGTACTTCATCGGATGGGTCAGGCGGCCTTCGCCCTCCAGATGCAGTGCGCTGCGCTCCCACAGTTCAGTCACGGTATGAGCGGCAAAAAATTCCGGTGTGGTGCGTTTGCTGGTCGCTTCCCAGGAGACGGCTTTTGCGCCGTTTTCGCAGAACTCAAATGATGAGGCATGTTGCGGGTCGGGCCAGGCGCAGCCCGGACAGTCAAAGCCCTGCGGCTGGTTGACTTTGAACAGGGCGATCACATCCTGTTTCACAGACATCTGGCCGCGGATAGCATCGGCAACCGCCTTCAGTGCGCCCCAGCCTCCGGCGGCACCCCCATAAGGAGCGATGCCATTTGTGCGATTTTGCTCTTTCATAATGCTCCACATTGTCTCTGTTGTTATTTGTTAAGCCTGGTACAGAAATAGTTGCAACAACGTGGAAACCGGCTGTTATTCAGGGAAATTATTTCTCAAAATGTTTCGACAGTCCGAAACGTAAGCCGCAAATCAGTTCAGCACATCAGATGAAGCGCAGCGCATCCGGGCTGTTGCAGAATAAGCGGCGCGCGAGTTCCGCCGACAGGGTGATGGTGCAGCGAAAGGGTGAAGGATAAATCTTTACCATCAGATAACGGCGGGTAAGTGAGCCAGTTTCTTCAGGGCTGGACGGCGATCGCAGTAACGCACTCCATGTCTGAACAGATGCGCCATAATCCGGAGAGCAACCTTATGAAAAGAGCCTTACTTTTTCTGATCTTACTTTCCACCTATAGTCTGATACCCGCTAAAGCCAGTGGCCCGGTTCGGGCAGGAGAGCTGCGTCCCATGAAGATTATTATGACGATCAACCATCAGTCGTATGAGATTGCGCTGGCGGATAACGCCACCGCGGAAGCATTTGTACAGCAACTCCCGCTGACCATGACGATGGAGGAGCTGAACGGCAATGAGAAGTTTGCAGACCTGCCTGCTGCTCTTAATAGCGATCCGCATAAACCCGGCACGATCCAGCAGGGCGATGTGATGCTGTATGGCAATAAGACGCTGGTTCTTTTTTACGAGACATTCCAGACCTCCTATAGCTACACGCCAATAGGAAAGGTGCTGTCGACAGATAGCCTCAAAAAGCGTGTCGGTGAGGGGGGGATTGACGTACGGTTCTCCCGGCCATAACTGATATCAAAATCTGAAATAACCGGCTGGTAAAGGATTCATATCGCGCTGAGTCTGGCCAGGGTGGCATCTGGCATGACGGACTACGTTATGTTCTGGCCGCGGCCAGACATTGTGATTCTCTTCGGGAAGCGACACTGTCAGGCCGGTCGGCCAGCCTGACAGTTCAGCCATTACTTCTTCTTATTCAGCATCGACTTCAGGTCAGCAAAGGGATTGTAGGTGGCCTCACCAACATCTTTTTGTGCGTCCTCGCCAGCCACTACACGGGTGCCATACTGGTCAGCCTCGGTGTACTTTGAGTGCTCGTGGTCATGACAATAGAGACACAACAACTCCCAGTTACTGCCATCTTCCGGGTTGTTGGTGTGGTCGTGATCGATATGGTGAACCGTCAGTTCGCGCAGGTTTGAATAAACAAACTCGCGTGAGCAGCGTCCACACACCCACGGATAGATTTTAAGTGCTTTCTCACGGTAGCCGCTTTCCAGCCGCGTGTAGTTTTTAGGGATCAAAGCCATTGCCGGGATAACCTGTTATGAAGAGAAAATTTCACGATAGTGATGCCAATATATCCCATAACGGAACAGAAGAAGAAATCATCGTGTTCCGCGGGACGGGAGGCTTTAAAATCCAGAGGGTTAGCTGAAAATCAGCGTAGCCGCCTTATATGATTTTTCCAGCACGTCTCGCAATCCTGAATAACTGCCGGGCCTGTGAGAAGGCACAAAATCATGTCGCTGTGATGAAAACTCAAAAATGATATATCTCTACGTTCCCGCTCACGCTAACCCAATTAATCAGCAGGATAGCGCCCAAAACATCCCTGTTTACCGCTTTGCTTAAAAAATGACATCAAATGTAATGCATGACACCATAAACGGCCCAGAAAATGGCGTTAGCACCCAGATAAGTCCAGCATCCCCAGTAGGCTATGGGTTCACGACGGGTACGGAGTTTAGGCAGGAAGGCCAGTAAATAGAGGGCAGAGGCGATAAGCGAAACGAAGTAGAAAAATTTCATGGTTTTCTCCTGATCAATATCTTTTATTTGAGAATAGTCAGGGCTCACCATTTTGCTTAATGCATCAGCAGATTCGTTATGGATCGGCTTTCTCTTTGATGCCCACATCGGATGTCAGCACAGTTAAATCCGCGATAAATCGAAAATGCAGCGTCACGGTACGATCAGCCAGCCTTAAGAAAAGATCACGTCAGGATGTTCAGCCTGAGGTTACACCCTATAATCAACGCTGTTTGTTAGCCTGCAGGAATGCAGGTTTTGCACCCGCCCAAAAGGAAGAGATCCCGCTGATGTTTTCTCGTTTTTTTATTTATCGTCCCGTTTTTGCATGGGTTGTTGCCATTTTAATCATGCTGCTTGGCGCGCTCTCTATTACCCTGTTGCCGGTTGAACAATATCCCGATGTTGCGCCGCCTTCGGTGAATATCAGCGCAACGTACACCGGTGCTTCTGCGGAAACGCTGGAGAACAGCGTCACGCAGGTGATCGAGCAGCAGCTTACCGGGCTGGATAATCTGCTCTATTTTACCTCCAGCAGCAGTTCACAGGGGAATGTGTCGGTTACCGTCACATTCAGTCAGGGCACCGATCCGGACACGGCTCAGGTGCAGGTGCAGAACAAGGTGCAGCAGGCGCTCTCCCGTCTGCCCAGCGAAGTGCAGCAGCTTGGTGTTACCGTGACCAAATCGCAGTCAAACTTCCTGCTGGTGATGGGGTTGTATGACACCACGGGCAAAAGCAACAGCACGGATATCGGTGACTGGCTGGTCAGTAATATGCAGGAGCCGCTGGCCAGGACCGAAGGGGTAGGTGACATCCAGGTGTTCGGCGGTCAGTACGCGATGCGCATCTGGCTCGATCCCTTCAAACTAAACTCCTTTGCGTTGCAGCCCTCCGATGTGTCGGCGGCGATACGCTCGCAGAACATTCAGGTTTCAGCCGGTAAAATCGGCGGCCTGCCATCGCCCGACAATCAGCAGCTCACCGCCACGGTCAGAGCGCAGTCGCGACTGCAGACACCAGAGCAGTTCCGAAACATCATCGTCAAAAGCGACAAAAGCGGTGCCATCGTGCGCGTGGGTGATGTGGCGCGGGTGGAGCTGGGCGGCGAATCCTATGACATGACCACCCGACTCAACGGGCATCCTGCGGCGGGTGTCGGTGTGATGCTGGCGCCGGGCGCGAATGCGCTGGCCACCGCAACGCTGGTGAAAAACAAAGTTGAAGAGTATCGCCACTCAATGCCGGAAGGTTATGAGGTGGCTTATGCACTCGACAGCACTGACTTCATCAAAATCTCCGTTGAGGATGTGGTGATCACCCTGATCGAAGCGATTGCGCTGGTGGTAGTGGTGATGTACCTGTTCCTGCAGAACATCCGTGCGACGCTGATCCCGGCGCTGGCGGTGCCGGTGGTACTGCTCGGCACCTTTGGCGTACTGGCGCTTTGCGGCTACACCATCAATACCCTGACGCTGTTTGCTATGGTGCTGGCCATCGGGCTGCTGGTGGATGATGCCATCGTGGTCGTCGAAAACGTCGAACGCATTATGCATGACGAAGGTCTGCCGGCGCGTGAGGCAACGGAAAAGTCGATGAAAGAGATCTCCGGCGCGCTGGTGGCTATCGCGCTGGTGCTCTCCGCGGTATTTCTGCCCATGGCCTTTTTCGCCGGGTCGACCGGTGTGATTTACCGGCAGTTCTCCATCACCATCATCGCCGCCATGACCTTCTCCGTGGTGGTGGCACTGACCCTAACGCCTGCACTGTGTGGCATGTTGCTGCGGCCGACCTCACCCCATCGTAAAGGCTTCTTTGGCGGTTTTAACCGCTTTTATGCCGCCACCGAGCGCCAGTATCGTCACAAAGTGGTGAGCACTCTGCGCCGTCCGCTGATCATGGTATCGCTTTATGCGGCAATGGGCGTTGTGCTGTTTGTGATGTTTACCCGCTTGCCGGGCAGCTTCCTGCCGACTGAAGATCAGGGCAGCATCATGCTTCAGGCGACATTGCCAGCGGGTGCCACGGCCAGTCGCACTGAGGCAGTCAATCAGCAGATTGTTGACTGGTTCCTGACCGAAGAGAAACAGAATATTGATGTGGTCTTCACCATCAACGGTTTTAACTTCAGCGGTGCTGCGCAGAATGCCGGTATGGCGTTTATCAAGCTTAAGAACTGGGATCAGCGACCGGGTAGTGAAAACTCTGCCGAAGCGATTGCCGGGCGCGCCACCTACGCGCTGGCGTCGATTCGGGATGCGCAGATCTTTGCGCTGACGCCGCCGTCGGTGCCGGGTCTGGGACAGAACAACGGCTTTACCTATGAGCTGCTGGCCAGTGGTGGCACCACGCGTGAGCAACTGGGCAACCTGCGCGATCAGCTCTTACAAAGCGCAGCGCAAAGCCCGGAACTGCTCGGCGTGCGGGCCAATATCCTGCCGCAAACGCCGCAGTTGCAGGTCGATATTGATACCAGCAAAGCGGTGGCACTGGGACTGCAGCTGGATGACGTGACCGATACGCTGACCAGCGCCTGGGGCGGTGCCTATATCAATGACTTCATCGACCGGGGTCGGGTAAAGCGGGTCTATGTGCAGGGCGACGGTCAGTATCGTTCATCACCTTCTGATCTGGATAAATGGTACATCCGTAACAGTGAGGGCACCATGACGCCATTCTCGGCGTTTGCCTCGACCCGATGGACCATGGGACCCGAAAGCCTTAACCGCTACAACGGCTCTGCCTCCTACGAAATACAGGGGCAGAACGCCGAAGGGTTCAGCTCCGGCGATGCTATGAACACCATTGAGCGACTGGCCAATGAACTCCCGGCAGGGACCACAGGGGCATGGAGCGGTCTTTCGCTGCAGGAGAAGCAGGCGGGCGGGCAGTCAACCACGCTGTATGCGATCTCGATTCTGGTGGTTTTCCTCTGTCTTGCTGCGCTGTATGAGAGCTGGTCGGTGCCTTTCTCCGTGCTGTTAGCGGTGCCGCTCGGCGTGCTAGGTACCGTGCTGGCGGTGGCACTGCGCGGATTAAGCAATGATATCTACTTCCAGGTGGCGTTGCTGACCACAGTTGGACTCACCTCCAAAAACGCGATACTGATCATCGAATTTGCGGAGGATGCGGTTCGTCGGGGAAGTTCGCTGAGCGCGGCTGCGTTGCAGGCAGCGCGAACCCGTCTGCGGCCGATTATGATGACGTCGCTGGCCTTTATCGCCGGTGTGATCCCGCTGGCGGTGGCGACGGGCGCCGGTGCTAACAGCCGCATCGCCATCGGTACCGGTATCATCGGCGGTACGCTGGCAGGCACGGTACTGGCGCTGTTCTTTGTTCCGCTCTTCTTTGTGCTGGTGAAGCACTACCTGACCCGCCATCGCAAAGGCCAATAACGCAGAAAGCCCGTCTGCAGGCGGCTGCAGACGGGCTGGGATCAATGATCAGCGGAAGATTACAAATGCTGTTTAAAGAAGGCGGTCAGCTTCGCAAACGGGATCAGGTCAGTGCGGTCATAAAGGTCCACATGGCCTGCATCAGGCACGATATAGAGCTCTTTGGGCTGTGCCGCACGCTGGAACGCATCTTCGCTGAACTCGCGTGAATGCGCTTTATCACCCGTGATGAAGAGCATCGGGCGCGGTGAGATGGTCTCAATGTCATTAAACGGATAAAAGTTCATGAATTTCACGTTGCTGGTGAGCGTCGGGTGCGTGGTCAGCGCAGCTGAACTGTTTTTCGGTGTGAACTCACCGCGAGGCGTCCGGTAAAAATCATAGAACTCTTTGGCTATCGGAGGCGAATCAGCATCGATTTTATGTGGTGTACCACTGGTGTACTCAGTTTTACCCCCGGTGAACTCTACATAGCGTTGCTGTGCTGCTGCTTCCATGATTTGCTTGCGCTGCGCCAGTGTCTGGCTTTTATTCAGCGCATTACGGTTGGCTGACCCCATGTCATACATGCTGACGGTAGCAATGGCTTTCATGCGGGGATCAATCTTCGCTGCGCTGATGACAAAACTGCCACTGCCACAGATGCCCAGCACACCAATCCTGTCGCGATCGACAAATTGGCGGGTACCCAGGTAATCCACGGCGGCGCTGAAGTCTTCGGAATAGATATCCGGAGAGACCGCGTTGCGTGGCTGACCTTCACTTTCGCCCCAGAATGAAAGATCAATTGCCAGGGTAACAAATCCCTGCTCAGCCATTTTCTGCGCATAGAGGCTGGCGCTCTGCTCTTTGACTGCGCCCATCGGATGACCTACCACAATCGCCGGAAGGCGCGCCGTTTTACCGGCCTCTTTTGGTCTGTACAGCGTGCCGGTCACACCCATCTGATACTGGTTTTTAAAGGTGACTTTCTCGCGGGTGACTTTATCGCTTTGATAAAAGTTATCGGCGCCGCGTGACATATCGGCAGCGCTGGCCGCAAATGAACTGATCAACAGTCCAAACATCAGGGTTAATGCTCTCATAAGAAGATCCTTATCGGGGTTGACGACGTGAGGGCAACGGGTTGCCCGGTTAAACAACGCATCTGCTATCAGGCAGCGCTTTCCTTACGGGCGGTGATCATCGCCAGTCCGGCGGCAGTGACCAGTAATGTGGCGCTGATGGCAAAGGTGGTCTGCCAGCCTGCATGGTCAAAGGCCAGGCCACCCAGCGTCGACCCCAAAGCAATCGACAGCTGTACGATGGCCACCATTAATCCGCCACCGGTCTCGGCATTATCCGGAAAGGTTCTGGCGATCCAGGCCCACCATCCGGTTGGTGCCGCTGTTGCCACCAGTCCCCAGATGCCAAGCAGTGGCGCCACCAGCCACAGGTGATGACCGAACACCATGAGCAGCATCGCAACCAGCGCCATAATCAACGGGATAATCATCAGGGTCAGATAGAATCCGCGCTGCAAAACAGCACCGATAATCAGCGTGCCGATAAAGCCGGCGACGCCAATGGTCAGCAGCACCAGCGACAGCGCAGAAACGTCAACCTGTGTCACGGTTTCCAGAAACGGGCGGAGATAGGTAAACAGGGTGAACTGGCCCATAAAGAGCAGGCCGCAGGCGGTCAGACCCACCGTAACCAGCGGCGAACGCAGCAGCTGCAGAATTTTTCCGCTGCGCTGCCGGGCCGAATCGACTGGCATTGATGGCAGCGTGAGCGCCTGCCAGAGCAGGGCGATCAAGGCTACCGGCACCAGGCTGAAAAAAGCCCCGCGCCAGCCAATGACAGAACCGAGATAGCTGCCCAGCGGTGCAGCGATAACCGTCGCCAGCGCATTCCCGCCATTGAAAATGGCCAGCGCGCGCGGCACCTGCCCGGTGGGGACCAGCCGGATAGCGACCGCCGCTGACATCGACCAGAAACCGCCAATCACCACGCCAATCAATGCCCGGCCAGTCATGTAAGTCAGATAGTTGGGTGCCATCGCCACCATCAATCCGGATAGTGCCATTACCAGCGTGAGCGCCAGCAACAGAATTTTGCGGTCGAGGTTCCCTGCGATGCGGGTTGTTGAGAGGCTGGTGATCACTGCCAGTGCGCCGGAGATAGCGATGCCCTGTCCGACCAGACCTTCGCTGACCGCCAGATCTTGTGATAACGGCGATAACAGGCTGACCGGCATGAATTCAGAGGCGATGAGCGCGAATACACACAGCGTCATTGCCCATACACCACCCCAGTGCGCTTCTTTATGCCGGGGGGAACAGTCAGTTGTTTCCGTGGAAGTCATGTTGTGTCCTGTTTCATTGTTTGCGGTGCTGATGAACTCAGGAAATTTTACTGTTTCGCTTTATATTGACTAGCTAATGAATCCTTAATGGGGTTATAACCAGACCTTATAAATCTATCGGCGGGAGTGCAGTATGAAGCGCAACATGAATGACCTGCAGGCTTTTATTACCGTGGCGCGTGAGGGCAGCTTTACCCGCGCGGCAGCGCTGCTGGGCGTGACGCAGCCCGCGTTAAGTCAGACCATTACCGCGCTGGAAAACCGGATGGAGATTCGGCTGCTTACCCGCACGACCCGTAACGTTTCACCGACTGCGGCGGGTGAACGGTTAATCCAGGCGATTGGCAACCGATTCGATGAAATTGAGGCGGAACTGGATATGCTGACCGCGATGCGGGACAAGCCAGCCGGCACGGTACGGATCACCTGCGGGCCGCATATTCTGAGCTCACTCCTGATGCCAAAGCTGACGCCATTGCTGGCGGCTTATCCTGATATCCGGCTTGAGTTCGATGCTAATCATGGCTTACGCAATATCGTGGCCGATCGATTTGATGCAGGGGTCAGGATGGGAGACACCATTGATAAAGACATGGTGGCGATGCCGATAAGCCCGCCATTACGGATGGCTGCGGTGGCCACGCCCGACTACTTTCGTCGTCATGCTGCGCCGCAGGTTCCGCAGGATCTGCTGCATCACAACTGCATTAATATGCGGCAGGCGACAGCGGGTGGGTTGTACGTCTGGGAGTTTGACGGTGAAGAGGGGCCGTTAAATGTACGGGTGGATGGACAGCTAACGTTCAACACTTCGGCACACATTGCAGAAGCGGCTCTCGCCGGGCTGGGGATCGCTTTCCTGCCTGAGCAGGAAGTCGCAGAAGGGCTGGAGCAGGGCACCTTGATCCGCGTGCTGGAGCGCTGGTGCGAGCCGTTTCCCGGGTATTACCTCTACTATCCCAGCCGCAAGCAACATTCACCCGCTTTTACCCTGGTCAGAGAGGCATTAAGGCTAAAAGAGGGGGCATGATGAACCTGATTGGAATAGATGCCATTCCATGGCGTAATACGTCCTAAAGCGCTTTATTCAGAATTACTTAGAAGGACGGCGACTAATTTTGCCTCCTTTCCGACCGGCTTCCCTGGCTTTTTCAGGATCGTTTTTGAAATTGCCCCCACTGGCCTTGCCTCCTGCACTGCCAGCTTCACTCGCCCGTTCTGGATCGTTGGCAAAATTGCCGGCACCACCTCTGTATTTCTGTTGTGTCATAGGAAGACCTCATATCAATGTTCCATTAGATAAAAAGGACTAGCTAGTCACACCTGCAAGCATAGTCGTCCGCTTCGTTTATGCAAATGCACAGAATTAAAGTATTGATAAGACTGATTTTAATTTGTCGCAGGGTGATAGCTGGCAGCAGCTGGATGAGAAAATCACGTTCGCCGCGCAGGATGAACAGCAGGAAGCGAGGGGATCAATAGGCTACGGTTCCGGCGACACGCTCCCAGACTTACGTGACCTGCCTGCCGAAGCTCGGGAGCGCTGCGAACAGCACTGGAACCAGCAGAGTGACAGGTAAACAGGAATAGCGCCGCTTTGTTTGTTAGCGGTGAAGTCGCCTGTTTAAGAGAGACGCCTGGAAGCGGCAGAATAAACCTCTGAGCGCTCTCTTTTCCCGACAGCCACCACAAAAACCACCACCCGGTCATCAATAACCTGGTATACAAGTCGATAACCGGATGACTTTAGCTTGATCTTATAGCAGTCAGGTATCCCGCTGAGTTTGTTCGCCTCAATTCTGGGTGACTCAAGACACTCAGCCAGCTTCTTTTTAAGCTGTTCACGTACTGTCGGGCCCAGCTTGCGCCACTCTTTCAGTGCCCTCTGATCGAACTCCAGTTGCCAGGTCATTAAAGGTCATCCAGTGTGACCCGGACAGGCTCAGGGTTTCGCAGGCGTTCTTTAACTATGTCTACTAACGCCGCATCTTCGTCACTGAGTAACGTTTGCTTAAAGGGAAGACGTTCATTATCTGCAATATATTCAAGCATCAGGCGCAGCGCATCAGAAGGAGTCACACCCATTTTTTCGAGCGCAGCATAGGATCGTGTCTTCAGGTCATCATCGATTCGAATGTTAATTGTGCCCATAGCGAGTTCCTTTGTATTTACACTTGACATTACAATTGTCGCACTGATGAGTCTGTATCGCAAACAGTAAACATCAGTCACCCGCACAGCCTTATATCTTCCCGGTAAAATCACGCTAAAGCTTATTTTATGCTACGAAAATATAACATCTTCATCCATTAAACCAACTGCAGCAATCGTTAAAGGTTTTCCCGCTACTGGCGATAACCAACAGGCGTTGAGCGCGCCGATCATTGATGAACCCGGCACTCCGCGACGAGTTCTGAACGCGAACGGACCTGCTTTTAGCCCTCCTTTTATACACACCAGAAAGCGCTAATTTAAGCGCAAATTACTCAAATAAAAGCGAAAATAATAATATGTCGATCATTAAGACGATCAAAAGACACCTGCCTGTTGCCCGTCTTAGGCGTAGCAGTCAGCCTGCCAATGGCACCTACGATTGTCGTGCGTTGCCAGATTCACTGGCCTCCGTGGGTTTAAGCTCGCGGGCGGGCGGCATCCTGATGACCTTCGTTCCGCCTGAAGCCGATTTTCAGCGGGTCAGTCAGGCCTGGCAGCGATTCAATTCCGCCGACCTGACGGTATTGACGCTCTCTTCCAACGGCGCGCTGAGCAGCAGCAGATCGCAAAGCACCTACTGTGATGGCAATGGCCCGGAGGGAAGCTACCTCTGGCTGCCGGACACACTGATCGCACGCCATGAGACGCATATTGTTGATCTGCATGTCGCCGACACGCAGACGGCCAGCCAGCGCATCACCGCCATCCAGCAGGAGCTGGCGCGCTTGAAGGTGCGGATGCCGCTCTCGGCTGATCGTACTTTCGCCATGATTTACTGTGACGGATTGTCGGCATCCGAAGGCTTTCTGATGCAGGCCTGGTATAACAGCGGGCGCTTTCCCTGCCTGGCGATTGGCGGTTCTGCCGGGGGTAAAATCACCTTTGATGGCACCTGGATTGGTACAGGTGGCAGGGTGTTGCAGGGCAAGGCTGTGATTGTGTTCTCCCAGATGGCGCCAGGAAAATCATTTGCTCCTTTTAAAAGCCAGAACTTTACGCCACGCGATCAGAGCTGGCTGATTGCTGAAGCCGATCCGGTTGCGCGTACTGTAACGTCAGTATTTAACCGCCAGGGGCAGCAGCAATCGTTTGTTGCGGCGCTGTGTGAACATCTCAACTGCAACGAAGCGCAACTGAGCGAACGGCTAAAGGGACTCACTTTTGGCGTTAAAGTTGGCGGCGAGTACTTTATTCGCTCGATCGCCAAAATTGAATCGGGCGGCGTACACTTTTTCTGCGATCTTGAGTTTGGCGATCGACTGTTCCTGATGGAAGAGAAAGACTTTAAACAGACGACGCAGCAGGAGTGGCAGGCTTTTACCGCTCAGCATGGCAAACCCGCGGCGATCCTGATGAACGACTGTATTCTGCGCCGTGTCGGTAATGCCGATAAGCTGCATAATGCCCATTTCTTCAAAGGCATTGCCGCCGCCGGTTTTTCCAGCTTCGGCGAAATCCTGGGTGTGCCCATCAATCAGACGCTCTCCGCGCTGGTGTTCTTTAATCATGACGTCAAAGCGATGAGCCAGTTCCCGGTAGAGTACGCCGGCTACGCGGCACACTACGCGCAGCGAGCGTTGCGCCGCTGGGAAGCGCTGAACAGCATCCAGACGCGGGTGCTGGATCGGGTTATCACTTATCAGCAGGCGCTGACGCCGCTGATGGAGGCGCTGCCGGTGCTGGAAACAGCCACTCAGAGCCAGGGAGAAACCCTGAGCCTGGCAGAGAGCAGTATCCGTAACATCAGTAATATCGCCACCGAGAGTCAGCAGGCGCAGGGCCGGCTGGATGATGGTCTGGACGATCTGGAGAAAATTTCCAACGGCATCAATGAGATTACGCATGGCATCAGCAATATTGCTTTCCAGACCAACATCCTGGCGCTGAATGCCGCAGTAGAAGCGGCTCGTGCAGGCGAGGCTGGGCGGGGATTTGCTGTGGTCGCGGGCGAAGTTCGTCGTCTGGCGCACTCCTCAAAAGAGCAGGCTGAAGCTACGGCCAGTAACATCGGTGAGGCAGTCAGCACCATCTCACGTATCCGGCTGGTGGCCAGTGATTCGGCGCAGAACGCCGCCCAGATGGCAGAGCGCAGTATCAGTGCAGCCGATACGCTGGCGGCCATGAATCAACAGACGCGACATGAGCGCGCTGACATTGCGAAGCATCTCGGCAGCCTGCGTGAACTGACGCAGGGGATGGATGCGATGCAGGAAGCCGTCGCGCAGCTCAAGGTGTTACAAACTCTTTCCGGTGCGCAGGTTAAGGGCTGATTTATCAGCATAAAAGACAAAAAAGTGCGGTGTAAGCGTAACGACCAGGCAGGGCGGGCTTTCAGTTGTTACACTTGTCGGTGATTAACCACGCAGAGGTATGAATGAAAATTAAAAGTTATGCAGCCATGCAGGCTGGCCAGGCCCTTGAACTCTATGAGTACGATGCCGCCGAACTGGCAGCCGAAGAAGTCGAAGTCCAGGTCGAATATTGTGGCGTCTGCCACTCAGATCTGTCGATGATCGACAACGAGTGGGGCATCTCTCAGTTCCCGGTGATTGCAGGACATGAAGTGATTGGCCGGGTTTCAGCCCTGGGCGAAGCGGCTAAGAACAAAGGTCTTTCAGTCGGCCAGCGTGTAGGAATCGGCTGGACAGCAAAAAGCTGTCAGCACTGCGATGCCTGTATTAACGGCGAGCAGGTTAACTGTCAGCAGGGCAGCATCCCGACCATCATGAACAAAGGTGGTTTTGCCGAGAAGCTGCGTGCTGACTGGCAATGGGTTATTCCGCTGCCAGAAAAACTGGATGTGGCGAGCGCCGGTCCGCTGCTGTGTGGCGGTATCACCGTGTTTAAACCGCTGCTGATGAGCAACATCACGGCAACCAGCCGTGTGGGTGTGATTGGTATCGGCGGACTTGGCCATATCGCAATCAAGATCCTGCACGCGATGGGTGCCGAAGTGGTGGCATTCAGCTCAACGCCAGATAAGAAGCTGTCGATCCTGGATATGGGCGCGGATGAAGTGGTTAACAGCCGTGATCCAGAAGCTCTGAAAAAGCAGGCAGGCCGTTTTGACCTGATCCTGAGTACTGTGGCGGTCGACCTGGACTGGAAACCTTATTTCGCTGCGCTGGCACCTCAGGGTAAATTCCACACCGTGGGTGCCGTGATGAAGCCGATTGAAGTGAGTGCTTTTGATCTGATCCTGGGCGATAAAGCGGTGACCGGTTCATCAACCGGCTCACCAGGCCAGCTGCGTTCGCTGCTGCGACTCGCCTCGCGTGCGGATATTGCGCCACAGGTTGAGTTCTTCCCGATGTCTGACATCAATAAAGCGCTGGATCACGTTCGCGCCGGTAAAGCCAATTACCGTGTGGTTCTGAAAGCCGATTTCTGATGCGAATCTGAAATGACATGCCGCAGCCTGCTGCGGCATTTTTTTATCCTCAATTTGTCAGCAATCCCTTAGCCAGCCCTGCGGCAATCACCTCATCGGCTGTCACGCTGAACCATTTCTCTGTAGCGCATTCCGCGTTATCACGGCGCCATGCGGCAACCATCTGGTAGCCCAGCGTATAGCCATACCATCGGCGAAAGTCACCCGTGCCGAAGAACCAGGCAGAATGATCATAATGAGGACTTTGCAGCGTGGTCAGCGGCACTGGACTAGCCTGTAATTCGCTTAGCTCTATGGCTCGTTCCCAGGGCTCTGCTGCCGTTTTAAGCAGCCAGCAGACGAACTGACCCGCCAGACCTTCGCTGACCAGCGCTTCACCCAGCGTCCAGCCATATCCCGGCCCGCGCATTCGCAAACAGTGATGGACTTCATGCACGATATGCCGCACCAGCGTGCCATTTTCCAGCATCCCGGGCAGATTCGGATTTGCCGGGTCAATGGCCAGGCCGAACAGGGTGGGCCCGTAAGCCCGGCCTGCAAAACCGGTTTCAGGTATTACTGCCTCCGGCATGCACTGAACCAGAATATCCAGACGAGGGACACGTGTCACGGAGGAGAGGTGCTCGCAGGCGAGCTCAGCGGCCCTGACTATTGCCGATTTATAGGGTTCAACATCACCCGATGCCTCCAGCCAGTGCAATTTCCATAAGTCGTTCACAGACTCTCCTGTCAAAGGTTGATAATCAGAACACAGGTCCGGGACCCGCCAGGGCTACTAATACCTTAACCGGCAATGCTTTAAACAGACATCGGCAGAGAGCGTTATCGTTGTCGGTAAAGAGTTAAAAGCAACTTCGGGAACTCCTGCCATTACTGAACATTCAGGGCTGTTTCGTCGCGACGCCAGCACCGATAGATACCCTGCCACAAGAAAATAGTGCAGTTTGGCCCGATTCCATCGAACACTGTCCTTTGAGCCTGTTACGCGCAGGTAAACAGTGCCGTAAAGTGACCTTATGGTAGCCAGTAAGCCTGGCTGATTTCACTGAAACTGTTTACGGAGCCAAAATGAAGCTGACCCAGATTCGTAATGCCACCCTGCTACTGGACTATGCAGGCAAAAAATTCCTGATCGACCCGATGCTGGCCGAAAAAGAGGCCTGGCCCGGATTTGCCGGAAATGCCCGTCCCCATCTGAGAAATCCGATGGTTGAGCTGCCTGTCCCGGTCGCTGCACTGCTGGCAGTCG
The DNA here is from genome assembly GCF_025910075.1 of Pantoea sp. RG18. NCBI lineage: Bacteria > Pseudomonadati > Pseudomonadota > Gammaproteobacteria > Enterobacterales > Erwiniaceae > Pantoea > Pantoea sp. RG18. Next base: position 58,259 of record NZ_JAPCIL010000027.1, on the reverse strand, counting down.
ATGTGGTTATTATCACCCACACGCATATGGATCACTGGGATGAGGCTGCGCAGCAGCTAGTGCCGAAGACGATGATGATCTACAGCCAGAACGAAACAGATGCAGCGCTGATTCGTTCGCAGGGTTTTGAAAATGTTCGCGTGCTGCAGGATGAGAATCCGTTTGTTGATGGCCTGACGATTTATAAAACCGACGGTCAGCACGGCAGCAATGCGTTATATGCCGACAAAGTGATGGGCGATATTCTGGGTGACGCCTGTGGCCTGGTCTTTACCCATCCGGCAGAAAAAACCCTCTATATAGCTGGCGATACCGTATGGGTCAAACCCTATGTCAGAGCGCTGCAACGTTTTCAGCCGCAGGTGGTGGTAATGAATATCGGCAATGCAACCAACGATCTCTATGGGCCGATTATCATGGGAAAAGAGGATACCCAGCGCACGCTGAATATCCTGCCTGACGCAACGCTGGTTGCCTCACACATGGAGGCGATCAACCACTGTTTGCTGACGCGCGCAGAGCTGCGAGCCTGGACTACCGAACAGGGTATTACTGACCAGGTGCTGATCCCGGAAGATGGTGAAACAATGACGTTCTGAGCGTCGTGGCACTAAACCGGCACAATTGTGCCGTGAGTTCTCAACACTACGCTTTCACACAATAAGGGGGAGAGGATGGCTGCTCTGAGAGTCGCGGTGCTGGCAACGGCCGGTTTTAGTCCGTTTCATTTTTCAGTTCCCTGTATTCTGTTCGGCTCAGCCCTGCCGCAGCCGGATCTGTTTCATGTCGATATCTGCGCACTGAAACCAGGCCCGGTCATCTCAGAGATGGGGTTGTCAATTACGGTGGAACAGGGTCTTGACCCGCTTGATCAGGCGGACATTATTATCGTGCCCTACTGGCATAATCCGGCTGAAAAACCTGCGCAGGCGCTGCTTGATAAGCTGGTGGCAGCCTGGCAGCGCGGCGCAGAGATCGTTGGACTATGTCTGGGCACTTACGTACTGGCTTATGCAAGTTTGCTCGATAAGCATCGTGCTGCCACTCACTGGGAATTTGAGCGTGACTTCTGCGAGCGCTTTCCGCAGGTTCACCTCGACAGTAATGCTCTTTATACCCGGGACACTCGTCTGATCACTTCTGCCGGCACCGCGGCGGGCATCGACTGCTGCCTGGATATCATCCGTCACCACTATGGCAGCGCCATGGCTAATCGGGTAGCCAGACGCATGGTGGTGCCGCCTTACCGTGAAGGCGGTCAGGCGCAGTTCATTGAGCGGCCGGTTCCGGAAACAACGCGTGACAGTAAGATCAACGCGTTGCTGGCGTCCCTGCGACAGAATCTGCATCAGCCGCAGGATCTTGACTCACTTTCGCGGACGCTTGGCATGAGCAGGCGAACGCTGACGCGTCATTTTCACAAGGCGACAGGCATGTCCCTGGGAGAGTGGCTGACAGCAGAGCGTCTGCAACGCAGCCAGCTATTACTCGAAACCACCGGCATCAGCATTGAATGTGTGGCAGAAAAGGCGGGTTTTGATTCGCCCGTGTCATTTCGTCAGCGTTTTAAATCCCGGTTTGGCGTCTCTCCCAGCGAGTGGCGCCGGACATTTCGGGGGCCGCATCCGGTGATGAGTGATGAGACATTACGACAGGACGATGAGTGACCAGGCCCGGATGAATTTCTGCGCCTGTGACTTTACCTGCCGGAATATTCCCGCGTAATGACGGTCACTATTCCGGCAGAAATAAATGCGACTACAGCAGGAAATCATCCAGCGACTGGCCGTTTTCAATGGCCGCCTTAATTACGGAGGGCGTTCGGCCCTGACCCGTCCAGTAACGAACCTGACCATTTTCGTCATTGTAACGGTATTTCGCCGGACGCTTTGCGCGTTTCTTTTTGCCGGTTACCGAGGGGGATGCGCTATTCACCAGCTCCGCCGGGTTAATCCCTTCTTCCATTAACAGCTCCTGGTAGAACGCCAGTTTTTCTGCTTTCTCACGGGCTTCCGCTGCCCGCGCGTTTTCCTCTTCACGACGTTCATTTACCACGGTCTCTAATTTCTGGCGTAACTCTTCCAGCATATCTAAAGCCATATTGCGCGCCTCTGCACGAAGCGTGCGGATATTGTTCAGGCTGCTCAGGTTCTTACTCATAACAAATCCTCAAATACTCAACTTAATCAATGAAGTGCAAATTATTCAGCTGGCAAGGGTAACATTTACCCACGTGATATTTGAAGCGCTAGTGTAGCCTTATTCGCTATTAATCCTCTATTAAGGGTGCTGGTTGAACCACCAAAGAAGAAATTTTAAGCGAAATCTGCTGGTTAATTGCGGATTATCATTGTTGAAACAGGATTGTGGGATTTGCATTTTTGCTTTTGATTAACTGTGCTTAAATCAGTCAACAGGGTTTATTAAGGACAGGCATGAAGTTTCGCCAAAAAAATGAGGGTTCAGCGCCAAAAATCTCGCCGCTGCTAAGAAGTATTATCCTTTCAGGCGTATTGCTCAGCGTGGCGGTGATTGGCTTAAATGTGTGGACGCTGCGGGAAGACTGGAATGAAACCGTCGATAAAGCTGAAGATACGGCGGTTAATCTGTCGCTGTCACAGGCGCGCCAGGCGGACGATACATTTTTGCAGACCGAGCTCTCTTTGCGCGAGGTGCAACGCGAGCTCGAAAAGCAGATTGCCACAACCGGTGTAGATGGCGAGGCGCTGAGCCAGACGATGCGCCTGTTGCAGAGCCACCTGCCACAACTACACGGCTTGTTCTACTATGATGCGCAGGGGAAATGGATAGCGACTTCTATGAGCCGGATACCGCCTGACATCAATAATTCCGATCGTGAATATTTCGATTATCACCGCACCAGCCCGCGCGATACCCTGCACGTCGGCCCGGTGCTTCGCAGCCGCACCACTCACGAGCTGGTGATCCCGGTTACGCTGCGTGTGAACGATGCCTTTAACGGCTTTCGGGGCGTCTTACTCGCCACCGTCAAAGTGGACTATTTCCGCCGTTTCTACAGCTATTATGAACTTAGCGAAGGCGATGTACTGGTACTGATGCTGGCAGACAGTACCGTGCTTTACGCCCGTCCGATGCCGGATAGCTACATCGGCAAAAACCTCTCAGTGAGTCCGCTTTTCCTCAGGATGCTTGCCCATGCGGATAAAGGCAGCGGTCAGTGGACCGCTGCGCTTGATGGTAAAAAACGCATCTTTGGCTTTGTCCGCTCACAGCGATACCCGCTGGTGGTGGCCGCGGGATATGACAAGCGCGCGCTGTTTAACCACTGGCTCAAGAGCTGGGTACATGATCTGATTCTGAGCCTGGCGCTGCTGATTGTTATTCTTTTACTGGGTGCATTTGTACTGCGTCAGGCACGGCATACGCTGCGTTATCAGCTTGAGCTGACCCGATTACGCGATGATCTGACCGCGGCTAATCGCGCACTGGAAAATCTGGCACAGAGTGACGGGCTGACGGGTGTTGCCAACCGGCGCCATTTTGATCACATGCTGACTGAATGCCTGCAGAACGCGGAGCGCAGTGGCCAGCCGGTGTCATTAATCCTGCTCGATATCGATTATTTTAAACGTTTCAACGATACCTACGGCCATGTGGCGGGTGACGACTGCCTGAAAAAAGTGGCTACTGTTCTGAAAAACGCCGCCCGCCGCAAAAACGAACTTACGGCCCGATATGGCGGCGAAGAGTTTGCCATTATTCTGCCCGGACAGCCGTTGTCAGCCGCCTTGAACTTCGCTGAATTGATCATCGACGCCGTTAACAGGCTCGATATTCCGCATCTCACCACGGAACTGCCGCAAAAGCACGTCACCCTGAGTGCAGGCTGCGCCGTCTATCTTGCTTCAGACTCACAACAGGAAAAAGAATCGCTGATAGCGCGCGCGGATGAGGCTTTGTATCACGCGAAACGGGCAGGGCGTAACCAGGCCATGTGTGAAGAACGTAACGGCTGAGCATCCGTGATCAAATCCTGAATCCTGCCTGTGGCATGGTGACAGCTCAACTTAAACAGGGAGCGGCCATGTCAAACGATACCGGTTTCACTCATCTTGCTTTACAGGTACGGGATTTAGAGAAGAGCGTAGATTTTTATCAGCGTTATGCCGGGATGCAGGTGATACATCAGCGTGAACCTGGCATTCCTGAAGCACAGAAAGTGGCGTGGCTGTCGGATTTAACCCGACCTTTTGCGCTGGTGCTGGTGCAATCTGACAACAATGAAGATACGCCGCTGGGTCCATTTGGTCATATAGGGGTGGCCTGTAGCAGCCGTGAAGACATAGATGAAAAAGTGGCACTCGCTCGGCTCGAAGGTGTGTTGCGACGCGACGTGCAGCAATCTGGTGTGCCAGTCGGCTACTGGGCATTTTTTGCCGATCCTGATGGCAATACGCTTGAGCTCTCTTATGGTCAGCAGATCGGACTGGAAATTATCACAGCCCGCAACACGCAATCGCTGAATAAATAAAGCGGTTGAGAGAACAGAATGAATCCCATTACTTGTTGCGTGACTGCGTAAAGCTTTTCAGTTATTGAGTTCAGGGTAACGCCTGAGCAGGATTATGGATGGAGAGACAATAACAAGATGAGAAAGGAAAGGGTACAGGCTGGCCGGTAATTGAGATGCTTGAGCCTGACGATTTATGGCGAAAAAACCGCCTGCCTGATGCAGGCGGTGTTTCATTATGCATACTGGATTAAATCAGGAAATCATCCAGCGATTTACCTGCATCAATTGCAGATTTAATAGCAGATGGGGTACGGCCCTGGCCAGTCCACTGCTTAACCTCACCATTTTCGTCGGTGTACTGATATTTAGCCGGACGAGGAGCGCGTTTTTTCTTCACGGCTGGTGCAGTCGGCATACCATTTAACAGTTCGTTAGGATCGATACCTTCCTGCAACAGTAATTCACGGTATTTTGCCAGTTTCTCAGCTTTTTCACGATTAGCTGCTTCAGAAGCCTGTGCTTCTTCACGTCGCTCACTCACCACAACCGACAGTTTTTCCAGCATTTCTTCCAGGGCAGCAAGGTCAAGCTCGCGAGCGTTTGCGCGAAGGGTACGGATATTATTCAAGCTGTTGAGAGTGTCACTCATCAAAGTCACCATAGTCATGTTCAGATAATAAAATACAGAGCGGGTTCACGCTGATGCTTTTCGTCAGACCTGCTTTTTTAAGATGCTTGCCTTCGAAGAATCAAAATACAGAACCGATAGTTCAACGCCAACATATTAATCGCTTTCTCAAAGAGTTTAAACTGTAATTAACGTAAGACCCTTAAACAAAAGTAAAGTTACTCTTTTTTTTACACTCTTCGCTCAAAATGTCAAAAAGGTGCCTCATCTGATGATGCCCAATAATTTAGTTACGTTATGGATAAACCGGGCTTTCACGCCGCTTTTCCAGCGGAATCGCTTCGCTAATCGCGGACCTGCTTTGTTCTGAGAGGCAGTCACCGTGCATACTTCTCCAGATAAGGCTGGATATGTCCATGAGGCCACCATAATAGGGTTGTAAAGGACGCATAGCAAAATTACTAAAAAATAACCATCAGGTGGCTGATTTATTCAGACAATATGTAAGGCCATGAAATCAGATTAATTTATCACTTAAATAACGTTCTGGTTAAGGCGATCATCACCAGACGGGTTATGGCTTTGTTTTAAAAGCCTGGAGAGACAAACCCCAGTAAAGGGGGATAAAACAGTCAGAATCACGCGTGACCTGTATGACCCTGGATTGATTATTTACGGGCGTAATGACTTTTTAGCCGCCGTATGGGGCCAGAGAGGCTGTCCGCTAATCAAGGCAACCTGAGCCACATCATCCGGGTACCATATTGCCTTATGCGCCGATGAAGCGGTAAACAGTGCGTTCTCAATTGCCCTCAATACTTACTCACAAGCAAGCTAAACTGTACAAGAGACGCTATTGTCAGCGTTATAAGGGGTTATCAGGAGAGACTGGCGTGTTCAAAGGCAATAAAAAGTCATTACCGGTTCGCTACTGTAAAACGTGTAATAAACCGATGTCATGGCGAAAAAAGTGGGAACGATGCTGGGACGAGGTGTTGTATTGCTCGGAACGGTGCCGGCGGCAGCGTACTGATCGGCAAGAGGATGATACAGAAATAAAACCTGAACCTGACCTCTGACGCTGACTAGAGCTGGCCAGGGATTAACCTGGCCTCAGTCAGGGGAATGGGGCTATTGCTGTACCTCGATCTGTTGCCAGCCTCTTTTAAACATACAATCTTTAACCAGTATCTCTCGCTGGCTTTCATTGGCGTCGCTGGTGGAGTAATCGGTGTCAGTGGTTTTATATTTACTGTCTTTTGAGGTGTATTTACCGCTAACGACATTGTCAGGGGGTAAATCCCGCAGTGCCTGGGCCCGACAGGCTGTTTCCGTTATTGTTTCCTGCTGTTCAGATGCATCTGGCTTGACCCATTTATACTGCACACATCCGGTCAGACAGAGAGTAAATAACATCAGCATAAGAGGTTTCATAATCTGTTTCTCAGTGCTCCCCGCCTGAGTTGAGACGAGTGATTGAGTAAGGAAACCGATCGGCAGGGTTTCCTCACCACAAAAAAAGGGAAGAGTCATCAGACGTTAAAATGTCAGGCCGCCACCGATATAGGGACCATCGATCAGGGTATGACCCGGACGTCCATCTTTGCCATCAACACCCGCATAGCGATAACCCACTTTTAAAACCAGTGGATCCACAGGTGACCAGCTGACACCGCCATTGGCCTCAACGAAATTCTTAACGCTGTTGGTCAGCTGTTCCGGGGCGGAATAACCTTCTCCATACAACGCAAAATTAGCGGGCAGATTGATTTTCACACCGCCGCCAACAGGAAACGCAACGCCGTTATCTCCTTTTTTGCCGCCGATGTAAGCGGCTTTAACGCCAGCCGTCAGCATCACAGGTCCAATTTCAAGGTTATAACCGGTACCCGCCTGACCAATCTGAACACCATCCGCCGTATTTTTGATCCACTGACCATCAACATAAAGCCCGCCGGATGAACGGCCGATTTCTGCGTCCAGTACCGAGGTGTTTTTACTTTGTTCAGCATTCAGGCCAATGGCCATGGCAGAGGAGGATGCACACAATAATAAGCCAAAGCCAATTACAGAAATTTTCATTGCTCAGTTTTCCCACAGAATCAGATTTTCAGGATAATGATTAAGAGTGCTATTAAAGCAGATTTACTTTTGCACAATCTCTTTAACATCGTGCTGTTGTAACTGATGCATGTTTCCATCCGTGTCTTTATAAGAGATCATGCCTGTTTCTTTATCTTTTGCGGGTTTGCCATGAGTCGTAATCATGTGCCCATCGTTGGTGGAGATCACATAATTGCTTGAGCAGGCGGAAAGGGACATAACAGAAGTTATCATCGCTATAGCAAAAGCGAATTTCTTGCCAGAATTAAAAGATGTCATTTTACTTTCCTGTCGTTTCTTTTTAAGAAGATTCGGCATTATTCGCTGTGATTGTTAAACGACATGCTAACAATCCGGCAGTTTGCCTCTTTATCAGGATGAGAATGATCTGGATCAATATCATGGGTTGCTCAGGAGTAAGCAACCATGGCGGGTATTGATTGTTTTGCGACCAGTACTTGCGGAAGCGAAGGCAGAAGGTTGTACTGAGAGAATCAGGAAGAAAACCGGCAAGGTAGAGGAAAAGAAACTTAAGCTCGAATCCCAAAAATGAATCTGTAAGAAGCATAGGCTGATGCTCAAAGACTGAACTAAACGCATTTATTCGGAGGCTAACGCTGGCGAATCTCCGCTCTTCGGTAAATTCCGCATGTTCCTTTATCTCTTGTCAGTTTGGGTGGGCATCAGGCTATCACCACTCTCCTCTTCTGTTTATGCATTTTCAGACAGTATCAGGCAACATTCTTCCCCTTTTAATGCCAGAAAGGGCTGCATTCCGAATGGAATCCGTTGTCGATACACTGCATACGCAGCGTTACTGGGTTCTGTTACTATCATCGGGAATCAGGCATAGAAAAAAACCACTCAGTTGAGTGGTTGTAAAAAGAAAAAAATAGTTAATGAGCAAAGCTGCGATACATAATGTTTTAATACTGGGATATATCTATGCCAGGAAATAATATCTGTTAACAGACATGTTAGCTATGGGATTTATAAGAAATGATGCAAAGTGAAAGCGTAACAATGACCATAATACAGTGAATGTTAAAAGTTCAGCTCTCACGTAACTTTTTATCTATCAATTTATTTTGTTAACAACATGGATTTAACTTTGATTGTTTTTCTGATGCGGATTTATCGTGCGCATCATGCTCATTACATTTTTAAAACACATGGAGGTAATCAATTTTCTTAAGATCCCGTTAAGATCTGCATCGTAAATTAGCCCGACAATTTTAACGGAGATAAATATGAAAAAGTTTCTTTTAGCAGCATTGTTTGCCGGTATGAGTTTTGGAGTTGCTGCACAGGAAGGTTTTGTTAATCCAGCAGGGCAGGGGTATTCTCAGGGCGGATTTAAAGGTCCGACACCCGGCGTCTCTTCTGTCGCTCAGGTTAAGACGCTGCGTGATGACGCATGGGTCGTTCTGGAAGGTAACATCATCAGACAAGTCGGGCATGAACTTTATGAGTTCAAAGATGCTACCGGAACGATTAATGTCGATATTGATGACAAGCGCTGGATGGGACAATCGTTATCACCGAGTGATAAAGTCCGTCTTGAAGGTGAAGTTGATAAAGACTGGAATAGTGTTGAGATTGATGTAAAAACGGTTCGGGTTCTTAAGTAATCCTTATTCGCTCATCACCTGGCGGTGGCCTGAAAATCAGGGCACTGCCATTGTGAAAATGATCCTTCCAGGACGCCTTTCTTTCATTACAGCGGCCGCCAATTAGTTACAACACCCTATTTGAGCAGATTACTTTACCGGCGCTATCCTGCCAGGTTGGTTTTTTTGATTAAACCTGAACGGAGCCGTTCTGTGAATCCGAGTGCTCATTGACCAGCCGCCCCGCACGGCCCGAAGGGCCGTAATAGTTATTTACGGTACATTGAATGATGTAACTAAATGTAGAGTGCGGGAATGATTCAACATTCTCCACATCCGCCTTTAACTGTTGAACCCGCGCCTGGAAGAACCCCCATTTAATGCGCTGTTGACCTGCCGTTGACCCTGACGGCAGTTTTCTTCTGCCTGCCCGATGCCAGATCAAAAACCGAAACGAGTATCATTTATAGAATGAGTGCTTCTTACTTTTAGGCAGGGCGTGATATGGCAATGAATATGGGCAGCACCTACCGGATCCTTGGCTATCAGCCATCGGTAAATTCCGCCTGGCGCCAGAAATTACTGACAATGGGCATGCTTCCCGGCGCAGTTATTGAGGTCATTCGCGTGGCGCCAATGGGCGATCCGGTGCAGATCTCTACCCGCCGTGTCAGCCTGGCGGTGCGGCAGCGTGACCTGGATGACATCATCCTGGAGGAAATCGTCTGATGAAGAAGATAACCATCGGGCTGATTGGTAATCCTAATACCGGCAAAACCACGCTGTTTAACCAGCTCACCGGTGCCCGACAGCGGGTCGGGAACTGGGCTGGCGTCACGGTTGAGCGCAAAGAGGGTCAATTTTTTACCGCGCAGTCAGATGTCAGGCTTATTGATCTGCCAGGCACCCGATCGCTGACAACGCTATCTGCTGAAAGCTCGATAGATGAGAGCATCGCCTGCCAGTATCTCTATCAGGATCACGCCGATGTGGTGATTAACGTCGTCGATGCCTCCAGTCTGGAAAGTAATCTGTTCCTGACCTTTCAGCTGCTGGAACTGGGCGTACCCTGCATTGTCGCCCTGAACATGCAGGATATTGCCGCCAGCCAGAACATCACTATTGATGTCGCAGCACTGTCAGCTCATCTCGGATGTCCGGTCGTTTCACTGACCTCAACCAAAGGTGATGGCATTGCCCAGCTCAAAGCGCTGATTGACCAGCCCCATATTTACAGAGCACCGGAACGGGTACGTTATCCGGCTGCGATTGAAACGGCCATTGAGCAGCTCTGCCAACAGATGCCCGCCGCCATAGCCCCACAAAAACGCTACTGGCTGGCCTTGCAACTGCTGGAAGGGGATATCAACAGTCAGAAACTTTGTCCGGCGCTGGTTCCGCATTTGCCCGAGATTATGCAGCAGGCCGGAGGAGAGACCGGCGTACAGATTGCCGATTACCGCTATCGCACCATCAATGCGCTTTGCGCGGCAGTGAGTAACATTCATCACGCAATGCCCGCCGGTCTGACCCGCAGGATCGATAAAATTGTGCTGAACCGCTGGCTGGGCATTCCGATATTCCTGGCGGTGATGTATGTAATGTTCGTGCTTTCAATTAACATCGGTGCTGCGCTACAGCCACTGTTCGACAGCAGTTCGGTGGCGATATTCATTCATGGTGCGCAATGGCTGGGCTATGTCTGCCACTTCCCTGACTGGCTGACGGTTTTCCTGGCGCAGGGTATCGGTGCCGGTATCAATACCGTGCTGCCGATCATTCCGCAGATTGGCCTGATGTTCCTGTTCCTCGCTTTCCTTGAAGACTCCGGCTACATGGCGCGCGCCGCTTTTGTGATGGATCGTCTGATGCAGTCACTGGGCCTGCCGGGAAAATCCTTTGTGCCGCTGATTGTCGGCTTTGGCTGTAATGTCCCGTCGGTCATGGGGACACGGACGCTGGATACACCGCGTGAGCGTCTGCTGACGGTGTTGATTGCGCCTTTTATGTCATGTGGCGCACGGCTGGCGATTTTTGCGGTTTTCGCTGCGGCATTCTTTAACACCCACAGTTCCAGCCTGGTTTTCTCCCTCTATCTGCTGGGCATTGTGGTGGCCATCGCGACCGGGCTGGTGCTTAAGCATACCCTGCTGGGCGGAGAAGCCTCGCCGTTTATCATGGAATTGCCGGTCTATCACCGGCCTCACCTCAAAAGCCTGCTGTTGCAGACCTGGCAACGGCTGAAAATGTTTGTGGTGCGAGCCGGACAGGTGATTATCCTGGTGAGCATGCTGATTGGCGTACTGAGCAGTTTTGCCTTTAATGGCCAGATGGTTAATGACATTAACCACTCTGCGCTGGCGGCGACCAGCAAAGCGATCACGCCCGTGCTGTTGCCGATTGGTGTCACTCAGGATAACTGGCAGGCAACAGTGGGGCTGGTGAGCGGCATCATGGCGAAAGAGGTCGTGGTCGGCACGCTCAACAGCCTTTACACCACAGAGGCAATCCAGAGCAGTCCATTTGATCCGCAGGCTTTTGACCTGCCTGGTGAGCTTAAAGAGGCGCTGACAGAGACCTGGGCGGGGTTAACGGCTGCCTTCAGAATTGATGCGCTGGCCCATCCCATCGATGCCAGTAAAGGCGATGGTGAGATGGCGACTGGTTCGATGGGCGTGATGTCAGCCAAATTTGGCAGTGGCTTTGCCGCTTACAGTTACTTAATTTTTGTCCTGCTTTATGTTCCCTGCGTCTCGGTCATGGGGGCTATTGCGCGGGAAGCCGGTAAAAAATGGATGATGTTCTCCTTCTTCTGGGGACTCAATATTGCCTACGCCACCGCCACGCTGTTTTACCAGACCGTCACTTTTGCCGACCATCCTGCATTTAGTGCGACCTGCCTGATAATTGTGCTGGTGCTGAACGGAATCATCCTGCTGGCATTGCGAAAAGCGGGAAGCCGGGTGCAGTCAATACCGGTCATGCTCAGGGAGGAAAAGGGGAGTTGCAGCGGCTGCCACGGCGGCTGTGATAAGCAGAAAGGCTTTGCCCGGTAAAAATAAGTACTGATGACATTCATTCTTTCCGCTGCCGGCGATTGCTGGCCGCAGCGGACAGGTGAGGATTGTCCTGTTGATTGTTCTTACGAATTTGAAGCCAGAATGGTGGGATGATTAGCGTATGAGCAGTGACAAAGGCAGCATGACAATTAACCCCGCCAGAAGCATTATCCTTCCCGCTAAGGCGGATACTTACCAAAGCAGGTCTGACCATGCACTGCAGCATGCCCTTATTATGGATAGCGGCTCCTGTTTTGCAGACAGATTCGCAGCATGCGTTATGGCAGTAAGGATAAATCAATTAAATCAGCCGGATGAACGCTGTGGATGCCCGCCGCAGCGTTCATCCGTACCGGCTTACACACAGGCTGTCCACTTTTTCTGTGGATAACTTCAGCCTGAAAAAGGGGCTTTATTCTCTTTTCAGGAGCCATCAGCCAGGATAATCAGGGTCACCATATTGCTCCATAAACTCCACCATGGCACCTTTGTGTGCATCCACATGGCGAATATAGCGCATCAGTGTTTCTGGTTTTTTCCACGTGCCTTCCTGCATGATCCTGGCAATCGGATAACCTTTATCTGCCATATCCTGCGCAGCTCCTACCCTGGCGCTGTGGCCACTCCAGCCGGTGTAGCGATTTTTGTTGGCCTTTACTGCGCCCTCTTTTCCGGCAGTGCGCCATGCCCGGCTAAAAATCTGTTCCAGTGCCCTTGTACTCATCGGCTTTTCGGCAATCAGTGGCCGGCCAGACCGATGTACTGCAGTAAACAGCCAGGCATCAGGCTGGCTGGATAGCCCTGACGCTTCAATCCACTCTTCCAGTCGTTGAGTTGAACGGGCGCTGAGCGCCTTAATCAATCCGCCGGTCTGCACAATAGTTTTTGTCCATGCCACATCCAGAATGATGCGACCATCACCGGCACGCATCACATCCCGCACCCTCAAACGCGACAGTTCACTGATACGCAATAGCGTTGCATAAGCCACATGTAAAAAAGCCAGATCGCGAAGCGCCTGAAGGTTATCAGAACCTGACCATTCTTTATCCAGCGCCAGCAGGTCACTCAGCCTGAAGGGCACGGCCTGGCCTGCCCGCTCACCGTTGATCACCGCCACACGGTTTATCTTCTTCATCGTCCGGAAAACCAGCGGAGAGACATTGGGCACCGGCAATCCGGCGTTACGGTGTAACATCGAAATTAACGCCGCGTGTGAAGTGACGGTTGAGGAGGCCCGGCCGCTTTCAGCCAGAAAAGAAAGATAGTCACGCAAATCGTCTGCACTCATCGGCAGGAAGCTGCGCTGGTTATCTTCCGACCAGCGATTGCAGATTCGCATTACGCTAAGCAGCTGTCGCCAGGTGTTAGGTGAGAAAGCCTCTTTATCCTGAACGAACTGCCGGAGCCGCTCGGTGATATCGCTATTCCGGTCAACCGTCAGAGGGGTTAACGGCACTAACTCACTCATATTTGCTCACTTATCAACCAAAGATGCCGATGATCGCGCTACGTTAATTCTGAGAACTAAGCAGGGGGATAACCGGGCAGAATTTACGTAGCGTTGTCATTTTCAGGACGAACTCTACTGCTATCCATCTTAACCCGGCACCTTCCCTATGTCATGACTTCGTATAAGAACAATTATACGAAGTTAGTATATCGTAACCGATCCCGTCTGGCTTTTAACGGATTGACGCTCATCGCAGTCAGTCAGGGCAGGTACAGGTCACACGCTTTATCAATAGCTGAACGTAACTCACTGCGAGTTGTTCAAGTGAAACCACGACGCAAAAAAATGTCTCAAACTAAGGCGCGTTTAAACCAGGGTATGAACGGTTTAATCATTATTTAATTAAATCAGCACATCACGATGCTTTATTTTCCCAGCGCAATAATGAGCAGGAGCATCAAAATAGAGATGTTGAAAAATGGCAGACGACGTTAATTAGTTAGTCAGTTAAATTAATAAATCATAAAAAGGTTCCATATAACACTGCTCACAGGCAATATCCTTTTAAAATTTTTATAGAGTACATAAATTAAACACAACTTCCCGATATTACGTTCATAGTTCTGAACAGGCGACATGTCATTTACGCTACCAAAAGAGACCCAGGCATTAACCCTTAGAACAAAAAACTAAATACCAGCTTATCGCCGATTTAAATACCAGACAGCACTTCCTTTCATCTATCTTGTTCCCCTGCATATCAAAAGCGTCGATAAGTATATGCATCAGCTTTTTAATCGAATAAAGCGGCTAATGTATTTATCGCAGCGGTCTTATTCTGGCTGATCAGCAGGATTAAAACGTATTAACGAGTTATACACATTTTATGGCGGCGTCTGGAAGAACGCACAGAACGTCGGCTTCACCCAGGGTAAATATGAGGATGTTTTCATGAAAAAAACGTTATTATCGCTGTGCCTTTTAGGTCTTTCCTGCGCCCCAGTTGTTACGCAGGCACAACAGTCCGTGGCCTGTGTCAGAGCCTCAGAGCAGGATGTGGCCAACCTGTTTGACGCCTGGAATGACTCTCTGGCAACCGGTGATGCAACCAAAGTCTCTGAATTATATGTCAGCGATGCCGTTTTGCTGCCGACCATTTCAAATCAGGTACGTCTGACCGATCAGGAACGTATCGATTATTTTAAAGATTTCCTGAAAAAAGGGCCGAGCGGTAAAATTGATTCCCGGACTATCAGAATCGGTTGTAATAAAGCGATTGATACCGGCGTTTATACATTTACTTTTAAAGATAACACGCACGTCACAGCACGTTACACTTTCACTTATGTCTGGGATGGTAAGGGCTGGAAAATCTCAACCCATCACTCTTCAGCTATGCCAGAGCCTGTAAGCAAGCCTTAAAACAGACGCACTGATGAAAAAAGAGCCAGCGTCATGGTGTGATGCTGGCTCTTTTTCCCTTTGCGCGAAAATAAACGCTCGGGCTTGAAGATAATAACGCCTGACTCATACTTAAGAAATGGCAATTAATATTCTTCGCATTTAGCGTGTCTGTTTCCTGTATCACGGACAGTATAAGTGCTATTAAATGGCCAGCGTCAGTTTCCCATCCGAATAAAATGAAATCTGTCGGTTTGGTACTTCCATTGCAGGCTGATCAATTCCCAAACGCAAATATCTGCCCATGAAATAGCGGTTTTACACTCCATTTCCATTGCCTATCTGCCAGATGAAGGTCGGATCGGTGACGTTCACCTCCCAGTCACCCACGTTACGTAGCTTGTAGATCACCGGATTGTGCGACGAAACCGTTCGTGCATTACGCCAGTGGCGGTCGAGTGCCTTGCTGACTCGGGTATCAGATGCACCCAGCGCATTGAAGAATTCTGTTGCCGCACGCGTCACCAGCTCAACGGCCACCGCCTGTGCCTGAGCGGACTCTACTTCGGCCAGCACATTTGCCGCATGAAGCTGTGCCTCATCTGCGCCACTCAGTTGCAGCTCAAATGCCCGCTGCAACGAATGGGTCGCCCGGTCGACGGCGGCTTCGGCTGCCCATGCCCAGCTGCTTATCTGACCAATCACCTGCAACACCTGCACATCCTGCTTCACCTGCGGCGCATTACCGTGGCTGTAAATACGCTTACGCTGCGCCACGCCCTGAGCAGCATCGCGCACCACCGCCCGCCCGATGCCCGCCAGCGTGGCCAGTAAGACATGCTGATAGAATGCCGTCTGATAGCGGAAACGCTCACTGAAATCATAGACATGTGGCAGTTCAACCCGGGCCTGATGAAAGCGCGTAGTACCACTGCCGGTCAGTCGCTGCCCGAAGCCATCCCAGTCATCATCGCGCTCCACCTCATTCTGGTGGGTGTTCACCAGGGCAATCACATCACGACCGTTATCCGCGCGCTGAGCATAGACATCAATCCAGTCCGCATAGAGTGTGCCGGTGCTGTAGAACTTCTCACCGCTGATCCGCCATCCCCCCTCATCGGGAGAAACCTGAGTGTTGACTTCACCCAGCTTCACCGCGCCGATCTCGCTCCAGCCGCTGCCTACCAGCTCACCGTCCACAAAGCGGCGGAACCAGCGACGCCGATCCTCACTGGCTGGCTGGTTCAGGCGATCCTCAATAAATGCGAAGTGCGCACGCAGCGCCTGTGGCAGGTTCGAATCTGCCTCAGCCAGTTCGGTCAGCAGAGCAAATAACTGCGGCAGCGAAACCCCAAAGCCGCCTTCTTCTTTAGGGATACGCAGGGTGCCGAAGCGCGCCGCTTTCAGCCAGCTGATCGGCTCATGCAACAGTGTGCGTTCGGTTTCACGGGCACATGCCCCCTCAGCGATGCGGGCGAACAGCGGCCTGAAATGCTGAACCAGTTCGGCAAATTCGGTACGATTTAATTCAGACATGATCCTCTCCTGAATCGGGTTGTTCATCGATGTCCTGTCGGGTCGGTTCAAAACGAATGATTAACAGGAAAATAATCGGGATAAGGGCGGCCAGCGAGACAATCCAGAACATATTGGTGCCGTAACGCGCCTGCAAAATTGGCAGAATAAACAGCGCCAGCGCGCTGCCCACACCGGAGAGCGAACGACTAAAGCCGACACCGGTGGCGCGTATGTGGGTCGGGTAGGAGAGCGCCGGATAGATCATCAACTGCGCGCCGGGTCCGAATCCCTCTGCAAAGAGCCACAAACCCAGCATCAGCACCGCAAACACCACGCCAGCTGTCGCCTGGGGATGACCAATCAATGCCAGCGAAATCAGCGCGATAAACTGCAGCGCAAATCCGGCGATTGCGACATGCCGTGAGGGAAATTTCCACGCCAGTCGCATCCCCAACAGCCCGCCGGTAAAGGCGAACAACGCATTCAGTCCCAGCGAGGCAGAGATAGTTTCAAATACGCCCGCGCCGAGAAATTGCGCCAGGATAGAGGGCAGGAAGAAAGCGATGGCGGTGTATTCAAATGAAATACAGACGTTCATCACCGCACTGACGACCGTGCGCTCCAGATAAGGCTTCTGAAACAGTACGCGGAAACGCACTTTCGGCTTCGCTTTCACCGCATCGGTTTTAGCGGGCGGCTCCTCATGCGCAACAATGCCGTAAGAGTCACGCAGAATACGCACCGCACCGCTCAGGTCGCCCTGATTCGCCGCCCACAGCGGTGACTCATTCATAAACTTACTGCGCACCGCAATAATCAGTAGCGCCGGTACGGCGCCAAACAGCAGCGAGGCGCGCCACAGCCAGTCGATATGTTCGGCGGGCAGCAGGAAATAGAGTGCAAAAATAATAAAGAAGCAGGCAGACGAAGCGGCATACCACATCGGGCACCAGGCTGCGAGGCGCGATGCTTTATTGCCCTTGCCGGAGAACTTAGAGAATTCTGCCAGATAGGCCATGGCAACCGGCAGATCGATCCCGACGCCGATGCCCATCAGAAAACGGGCACCAATCAACACCCAGACGTTGGGGGCCAGACCTGCCGCAATGGCGGAGACGACAAAAAACAACATGTCCGCCATAAACACTGAGTAACGGCCATATTTATCGGTCAGCCAGCCGCCGACCAGATTACCCACAATGGTGCCGATCATGATTGACGACGTCACCAGGCCCGTGAGTACCGGGGTTAAACCAAACTCCTTCACCACATCATCAATGCCGTAGGAGAGGGTAGTGAGATCGTAGGCATCAAGAAACACGCCGCCCAGCGCCAGGAAAACAATCCAGCGCGCATAGCTGTTTTTTTCGGTGTTACTGTTAATCAGCCGGGCCACATCACTCACCGATCGAACCGGTTGAGAGTGAGGCGGTGGCGCAGTTAAGGTGTTGTCAATTTCTAATGTACTCATCGTATCCTCGTTATTATATTCAGCAGGTAGCGAGGGTTTTATATGAATTACTGGCATAGTTAACAACCAACAAAATCAGATAACTATTATAATTAATTCAATAAGATAGGATTATATCTCACCCACACCAGACCCCGCATGAAATATAAAATTCATCCGGTAGCGTTCAGCTAAATGTTGTTTTTATACTGCTGAAACGGGTGAGGTTTCAGCAGCACATGGCAGACCGGTTCAGCAACGGTTAACAGCAATGAGCGGCCCGGTAATACCTGTCCATCAACCGGCGACAAGACGTACTCTTGCCTCTTTGCACTTTGCTATGCGCCGGTTATTCATGCCAGGCAGCCAGCCGTCTCTGTTATGAAACTTCCACCCTGGCTGCTGGCTGTTCCACACCAGCACTCCGGCGATAACCGGCACCCGGATGCGGCAACGCCAGCCGCGGCCCCTGACCAAATAACTTTTCACGCAGCGTGCCGGGCTGATACTCCTGCTTGTAGACGCCACGCTTTTGCAGTTCCGGCACCAGCAGTTCCACCACGTCAGTAAAGGTTTCGTGCGTCACGGCGTAGGCGAGGTTAAAACCATCGACGTCTGTCTCTTCGACCCAGCTTTGCAGCTCATCGGCCACCGTTTCGGCGCTGCCCACCAGCAGCGGACCAAATCCGCCAATGCCCACCCAGTCTGCCAGGCCCTGCACCGTCCACTGGCGGTTGGGATCGGCAGTGGAGAATGTCTCAACCGCCGACTGAATCGCATTGGTGTGCAGATGTTTCAGTACCTGATCCGGCTGATACTGCCCGAAATCAATACCGGTCCAGCCTGAAATCAACGCCAGCGCGCCTTCGTAACTGACATAGCGCTTGTACTCCTGCCATTTGGCCTGCGCCGCCAGGTCGGTTTCGCCAACAATGACTGTCTGCAGGTTGAAGATCAGTATGGAGCGCGGATCGCGTCCCGCTTCAGCGGCTCTCCGGCGAATATCCGTCACGGTTTTCTTCAGCAGAACTTTCGAAGGTGCCGCCACGAACACGCATTCGGCATGCTCCGCCGCAAACGCTTTACCGCGGCTGGAGGCGCCTGCCTGGTAAAGTACCGGCGTGCGCTGCGGCGAAGGTTCGCACAGATGGATGCCGGGCACCTGGAAGAATTTACCCTGATGATTTATCGGATGGATTTTATTCGGGTCGCTGAAAATATGACGTTCACGATCGCGCAGGACCGCGCCATCTTCCCAGCTTCCCTCCAGCAGCTTATAGATAACCTGCAGATATTCATCGGCATAGTCGTAGCGCGCATCGTGGTCGGTCTGAGCCTGATGTCCGATATTACGCGCACCGCTTTCCAGATAGGAAGTTACAATATTCCAGCCAATGCGGCCTTTGGTCAGATGATCCAGCGTCGAGATCCGTCGCGCAAACGGGTAGGGGTGTTCAAACGACAGTGAGGCGGTCAGGCCAAAGCCCAGATGTTCCGTCACCAGCGCCATTGGCGTGATTAACGCCAGCGGATCGTTTACCGGCACCTGCGTGGCGTGCCGAATCGCGGCCTGGTTATTACCGTTGAGCACGTCGTAGACCCCAAGCACGTCAGCAATAAACAGTCCATCAAACCTGCCGCGCTCCAGCAGGCGTGCTAAGTCGGTCCAGTACTCCAGATCTTTGTACTGCCAGGAACGATCCCGGGGATGCGCCCATAAGCCGGGCGATTGATGACCGACACAGTTCATATCGAAAGCATTCAGGCGAATTTCACGTTGCGATGACATAGCGACTCCTGGGCGGATGCGGCAATCGCTTGCCGCCCACCTTTTAGTGATTGTTCCGGAAGGGTGATTCAGTAGATGAGTGAGCCGGGACATCGCTCGCTGATGGGCAGCGGCGTGGTGGAGAGTAGTTGCCGTGCTACGGACTCAGCGTGTTCTGCAACCTGCGGTAATCCCATGAGTTCGCCAAAGCGACCACGCGCGGCAGGCCCGGCCACATAGAGATGAGGATTGGCATCACCCTGCGCATTCAGCGTCTGTGACAGCGCGTTAACCTGAATGCCCAGCGCCAGCGGGTCGGGCTGAATCACGCCGTCGTCGTGGAGCTGGCGCAGCAGCGCGTTGCTTTTAAGCAGTGCGTTGTGCGCTGGCCCGGTGGTGACAATCACTTTATCCACCCCCCGGATTTCTGATTGCGCTCCACGCCGGCGCAGCGTCAGCTGAAGATTGTTTACCATCGCTTCCGCGCCCATCAGCCGCGCCGCCAGCAGTGACAACTGACCGCTCGCCTGCTGCTGGTTGAGAATCTGACTTACCTGCGGGGCAATCCGGTAGCGGTGAACATCCCACCAGGGGCGAAGATGGTGCAGAAAACGCTGCTGCTCATGCAGTGAAAGGCTCTGCCAGATACGCTGGCCGTTACGGCGGATATCATCCAGCACCAGCTGCCAGGGCAGATTTAACGCGGCTGCCTGTTTTACCTCCTGACGCACCCGATGTAACCAGCCACGTGCGCTGGCGGGCTGCGGCTGACTGTAATCCAGGGTGTAGCTCTCATCGCTGCCGCTCAGGTTGGCTCGCGGCAGCTGTCCACGGCGTGAGAAGGCGGTAATCTCTCCGCGATGCTGCTGGCGATGCAGCGATGCCACCACATCGGACATGGTCAGCCCTGAACCGATAATCGCTACCCGATCGTCAGGTGCGACCTGTGCCAGCGCGCCATTCTGCCAGGGATTGGCAATCAACCCCGGATGCCCCTGTAAGGGCTTCAGCAGCGCAGGCAGGTCCGGCGGTGGATGGCTGATGGCCAGCACCACCTGATCGGCCCGGATCTTCTGCCCTGAGGCTGTGGTCACTACACCATGCTGCAGCGCAACCGCGCTATCACGCAGATGACTAAGTTTTACCGGCGAATGCTGCTGCTGATGCACAAACTGCGCATTGACCCAGCGACTAAACTCCCCGCGTTGCGGGTAGACATTGCCGTCACGCCACAACGCGTCCGGGTCGGCCTGAAAGGCGGGCGATGCGCGATAGTCGCGGTCAAATATGCCCTCCTCATCCCCAGCAAGCTGCATTCTGGCGGCTGGCACATTGATGCGGTGGGCCGGATCGGTGGTGCCGTATGCCACACCCTGAGCAAGCTGCGCTCGTGGTTCAATCACCGTCACGTGCAACCCTGCCTGGCCAGCCCGGGCCAGATGGATCGCCAGCGCGGTGCCGGTAAAACCACCGCCGATAATGACTATCTGCTGCTGTGACATAAGCGAACCTTCTCTTCTGTTAACTGGCGCTGGCCTGTTTATCAGGACGACGGTCGCCGCCAATGGTTTCACCAAAAGGACCGGTGTTCACGCTGCGCTGTCTCTTTTCGGCGTTGGCAGCCAGCGGTAACAGCGGCATCACCAGTTCAGCGAAGCGGTGCGCCTCTTCAAGGTGCGGATAGCCGGAGAAAATAAAGTTCTCGATCCCCAGCGCCTGATACTCCCGGATGCGATCGGCTACCTGCTGCGGACTCCCCACCAGCGCAGTACCCGCACCGCCGCGCACCAGGCCGACGCCTGCCCAGAGATTGGGACCAATGCGCAGGCTGTCTCGCGAGCCCTGATGCAGCGCGCTCATCCGCGCCTGTCCGGCTGAGTCCATGCGGGCAAAGATCTTCTGTGCGGCGGCAATGGTCTCTTCATCCAGATGAGAAATCAGCCGCTCGGCCGCCGCCCAGGCTTCCTCTTCGGTTTCACGGACAATGACATGCAACCGGATGCCGTAGGAGAGGCTACGGCCACTCTCCTGCGCCCGCTGACGAACCACCGCCAGTTTTTCCGCTACCTGTTCAACCGGCTCACCCCACGTCAGATAAGTGTCGATCTGATTCGCCGCAACGTCGATAGCGGCATCAGACGAGCCACCAAAATAGAGCGGTGGGCCATTTTCCTGCACCGGCGGAAAGAGGATCTCAGCGCCTTCCACGCGGATGTGATCACCCGAAAAATCGACCTTCTCGCCTTTCAGCAGGCGGGAGTAGACCTCAAGAAACTCTCTGGTCACCTGATAGCGCTCTTCATGACTCAGAAAGATGCCGTCACCTTTGTTCTCAACCGGATCGCCGCCCGTGACCACGTTAATCAATAAACGTCCGCCAGAAAGCCGATCCAGCGTAGCCGCCATACGCGCCGCCAGGCTTGGCGGTTGCAGGCCAGGACGTACGGCTACTAAATAGCGCAGCTTTTTGGTGATCGGAGCCAGTGCAGAGGCGACCAGCCAGGAATCCTCGCAGCTCTTACCGGTCGGGATTAATACACCGTAGTAGCCCAGATTATCTGCCGCCAGCGCAACCTGCTGTAAATAGGGTAAATCGACTGCTCTGCCGCCTTCGGTGGTGCCAAGATAGCGCCCATCGCCATGGGTGGGCAGAAACCAGAAGAGGTTGAGGTTTTCCTGTGTCGCATGACTCATTAGCAGATTCCTTTATAACGATATTTGAATTTAATACATAGGCATAAATTCTTTAGTTATATAGGTGTTAGCAGGATGCGTGCCAGTCTGTTTATTAAAATTTACCTCATAAATTCAATAACATATTTATATTTCCTCTTGCTGAATATTGCTGCATTTGCGACAGGTAAAGTTACAGCCTGCTGCATTGGCAACAATCCGGTCCGGTTAGCCTCTCGTTTCCGCGTTAGCCACGCGGTATGGTCATGGCTTTCCAGTTAACCCGGTAAATGAGATGCAGATTACCAGCCCTGAGTTGATTGACCCCGCATCGCGCGCCTTTAAAAGCGTGCTGGATCAGCTTGCGCCTACCGACGCGACGGTGCTGATCATTGGTGAAACCGGCACCGGCAAAGAGGTGATGGCGCGCTATCTGCATCATCACAGCGCCCGCAGCAGACAGCCATTTCTGGCGGTCAACTGTGGTGCCCTCACTGAGAGTCTGGCGGAGTCGGAGCTCTTTGGTCATGAGAAAGGGGCATTTACCGGCGCACAGGATCGGCATCGTGGCTGGTTTGAGGCGGCAGAGGGCGGGACGCTGCTGCTGGATGAAGTCGGTGAACTGAGTGCGTCACTGCAGGTGAAGCTGCTGCGCGTGCTGCAGGAACGCGAGATTACCCGTGTGGGTTCCTCCAGGGCTGTAAAGGTCAATGTGCGGGTCATTGCGGCCACCAACCGTGACCTGGCGGTGGCGATTCGTGAACGGCGCTTCCGGGAAGACCTCTACTACCGGCTGAATGTGGCCAGCGTCACGCTGCCGCCGCTGCGCCAGCGATGCGAAGATATCCCGGTGCTGGCCACTCACTTCCTGCAGCTCTATGCGCGCCGTCTGGGCCGACCTCAGTTACGTCTCAGTGAAGATGCTGTCGCCACGCTGATGGACTACAGCTGGCCGGGCAACATTCGCGAGCTGGAGAACACCCTGCATAATGCCGTCCTGCTCAGCAAAACCTCGCTGGTCACGCCGCAGCAGCTCCGGCTGAATAACCTCACGGGTAGCGAGTTACCACCGGGAGAGGAGGCGCTGGATCAGTTTTTACGGCAGCAGATGCAGCAGAGCGAAACACCGCTCTATCCCCGGGTGATTGAGGCGCTGATAAAGAATGCGCTGGAACTCACTCAGGGCAATCAACTGCAGGCCGCCGCGCTGCTTGGCATCAGTCGTCATACGCTGCGCACCCAACTGGGCCATCTGGGAGTTATTAAACCGCGCCGCACTTCACTGCGTCAGCGCGACCCTTCTCTGAATCAGCAGCCCGAACGGGAGCGGGAACTGCGCATCGGTTATCAGAAATTTGGCAACCTCGGCATCCTGAAAGCGCGCCAGTCACTGGAACAGCAGCTGGCCGATAGAGGCGTGAGCGTGCTGTGGAGTGAGTTTCCTGCGGGTCCGCAGCTTCTGCATGCGCTGAGCCAACAGGAGATCGATTTCGGCACGACCGGTGAAGTTCCTCCCTTGTTTGCGCAGGCCAGCAACAGCCCGATGGTTTATGTGGCCTGGGAACCCGCCGCGCCGCAGAGCGTGGCACTGCTGGTACCGAACAGCAGCCCGGTTCAGCAGATTGGCGATCTCAGAGGAAAACGCATCGCCGTAAATCGTGGTTCCAACGTTCACTATCTGCTGCTGCAGATTCTGGATGAAGCGGGTTTAGGGCTGGATGATGTGCGCATCGTCTATGCACCGCCCAAATATCCGCTGACGCCCAGCGATCTCAACGCAGTGGATGCCTGGATGATGTGGGATCCGCTGCTCAGCGATGCAGAGAACAGCGGACAGTTCAGGGTGATCGCTGATGGCACCGGCCGGGTCAATAATCATCAGTTTTACCTTGCCGAACGCGGGTTCGCCGCGCAGTCGGGCGATCTGCTGCAGGTTCTGCTCACCGCGCTGGAGCAGACTGGCCGCTACATCGATGCACACCGTGCTGAAGCCGCTGCGTTGCTCTCCACCGAACTCGGGATATCAGCGCCTTCACTGATGCATGCCTTAGCGCGGCGCAGCCACCAGACCCAGCGCATGAACTTGGCCATCATCCGGGAACAGCAGACCATCGCTGACCGCTTCTATGCACTGGGGCTATTGAGTCGCGCCATTCGGGTACGTGAGTCGGTCTGGCATCCATAGCGTTTTTTTCGCTAAGCATCGAACATTTGATCGCTAAGCGCTTCAACCCGCGTTTGTTATGTTGCGCTGACAACAACCAGACTCAGGAATGAGAGATGAAAAGAGTTTTGCTTAGCGCATTGATTATTGCCGCCCAGGCGGGATTAGCGTTCAACACCCAGGCAGCAGCAGAGAAACCCGAAATAGTTAACATTGGTTTTCAGAAAGCCAATATCTTCGCCCTGCTGAAATATCGCGGCACGCTGGATCAGGAATTTAAGAAACAGGGGATTGCGGTTCACTGGATTGAGTTCCCGGCCGGGCCGCAGATGCTGGAAGGCCTGAACATCGGCAGTATCGATCTGGCCGCAACCGGCGACGCGCCACCGACTTTTGCTCAGGCCGCACAGGCCGATCTGGTTTATCTGGCACATTCTCCCGCCAACCCCAAAACTGAGGCGATTGTGGTGCCCGCCGACTCCCCCATTAAAAGCGTGGCGGATCTCAAAGGCAAACGCGTGGCGCTGAATAAAGGCTCTGACGTTAACTATCTGCTGGTCACTGCGCTGGAGCAGGCGGGGCTGAGCTATAAAGACATTACACCGGTCTATCTGCCACCCGCGGATGCGCGTGCCGCTTTCCAGCGCGGTGCAGTGGATGCCTGGGTAATCTGGGATCCTTACTACGCAGAAGTTGAAACCAACGCCCACGCGCGGCTGATTAAAAATGCCGAAGGCCTGGTGCCACACTTCACCTTCTATCTTGCCAGCCGTAAGTTTGCGGAAACCTGGCCGCAAATCGCCAGCCAGGTGGTGGATGAGCTTGGGTCGCTAAGTACCTGGGCCAATCAACATCAGGAAGAGGCGGCAAAAATCATGTCCACCTCAACCGGTCTGCCGCAGCCGATCTGGCAACGGGCGCTGGCAAGGATGCCGTTCGGGGCTGAGCGGATGACACCTGAAGTCTTCACGCAGCAGCAGGCTCTGGCCGATAAGTTTACCCAGATTGGTCTGTTACCAGTGAAGGTCGATATCCGCAGTGCAACCTGGTCGCTGGATAACAAATAGGGTGAGGCGGGCGGCGGCTGATTAGGGGAACCTTCGCCTGACGGCTGATAACGTAATCGCCTGGAGTTAATCAAGTGCAGGCGGATTAGCGTGACGTGTTATCCGCGCATCAGCCTGGGCAGATAAAGTCCTGTCACCGACGTTCAGCTCATCCTCGCTGAAAACGGTTTAAAGTCCTGATGGTGCTGTAAGAAAGATGCCCTTTACGTTAGTAAAGGGCATCGATTAACCTGTATTAAGAACATATTTCCTGAGGCTCCGAAAAAATCATCTATTTCAGTCTGTATTTCAGACAGATAGCTTCGTTACTTCACTATTTTTTCTTGTATACATCAGCGGTACCTTTAATTTTGTTATTCGTATTAGCTGAGGTCAGCACGAACACATCGCCGCCTTTTTTATCGGCCATTTCTGATAGCTCCGCTTTTGCATCTGAAGGGCTGGTCTCACCTGATGTTGAGATATCGCCTATCTTTTCATACTGATCCTTCACTTTCATAAAATCATTCTTTGACATCATTTCGGCAGCAAATGAGCCAAACGATAAAGAGCAAATAACCACACCAAAAATTAATTTTTTCATATGCGTATCCTCGGAATGTTATAAAAGACGATTAGAATTCGTAACTACATTTAAAACATAGCATATTCAATGCAAACAGCTATTTCAAAAGCTTATTTACGATCCTGTTTTGTGATAACCGATCAGTAATTTAATTAACCACCCATCGTGTTTTCAGGGTAATTTCAAATCAGGGCTTATTACAAAGTCAGGCCGCTCATAACTGTTCTGATTAACTTCTTCTGAAAGGGGGCAAACGGTTAATCGATGGAAAGTTAAGGATATATTTATCATCATCAGTGATCCAGGTAGAGGTAATGCACCCAGCTGGTCATTCTCAGCAAAATTTTACGCATGACCGAAACATGCGTGAAGTGGTCAGAATAGACCGCAACCTGAGCAAATATGCCGTCTGGCAATGCATCAACGTCCTGATTTGGGTTTAATTCAATTATGGCTAATACGCCATCAGAACCTGAAGCAAGGCTCAGTGATTGCACCGTTCCCTGTGCCTGATAAGCTCCGCCTGGAACCACTGGCAAAACTCTGAGCAGTTTTCCTGAGAATACCTGTCCCGGAAGGGCATTAAAAACGACCTCTGCTTCATCTCCCGCCGTCAGGCGAAGCAGGGAATTTTGTCTGAACTGAGCAATGATCTGACGTTTTTGTACAGGAATGAATATCATGACCGGACGCAGCGGCAGGGCGGCTGCGTAGCTTCCGGGACGGATTAAGACCTGAGTGACATAACCATCACTGGGTGCGCGAACAACTGTCTGATCCAGGTTATACCGGGCTTCTGCTAATTGCGCGCGCAGACTGGCTATCTGGGATTGTTCTCCTCCTGATACACTGGTCAACTGGCTTCTGAGCTGCTCCTGTTCCGCCAGTGAACCTTTTACCAGGGCATCCTGCGCCAGAAATGCCTGCCTGGCATTATCAATGTCACGTTCGGAGAATGGATTGACTTTCGCCTTACTGCCTTTGAGATAGCGTTGATAGTCCAGAAATAATCTATCCCGCTCAGCAGATACATGGGTTGTGTAGGCAACGGCTTCGCTTAATTGTCCTTTCATCGCTTCAATATTGTTAATAGCGGTGCTCAGGTCGGCTTGTAATCTTTCGACGCGGACCTTATAACGAGTCTGATCCAGGGTGAAGAGCATTTCTCCCTTTTTAATAAGCACTTCTTTTTTATCAGTAACTTCATTTACGACGCCGGTCACTTGTGGGGTAACAGGAATCGCGACAACCGCTTTTTGTGCCAGTGACGTATAGGGATGGTTATAATTCATTAGCAGAATTAGCGCGCTGACCAGAAAAACGCCACCGAGGGCCGCTGTTGGCACTGTCCATTTATTGACGGGTATGCGAAATATTTTAAAAACAGCCCAGGCTATCGCAACGTAGCTTAAAATAATGAGCAGATCCATATCATCGCTCCGGTCGCAGCGGTTTCGAATCAGCCTGTAAACGCTCCAGTTCTGCTATGCGCTGCTGCAGTTCCAGTAATGAAGTGTACTGGTTCTGCATACCCCAACCACGATCCGGACGATAAAGAGTGGCCCAGATCCACAGGAAAGGCCATATGACATGCAGTGTAAACAAACTTACCCAACCTGCGACGTGAATGGCATCGGCATGAGGATGATTACGGGACTTTGCGATTAAATAGGGAATATCATGAAGAACGATAATTCCATAAAAAATAATTATGAAAACGAAGATCAGCATACCCAAAGCAAAATAGTTAAGGAACATAGGTGCCTCTGCTAAATTGGAATGCGAAGTGAAATTAGAACGTCTGCAAGAATGTTTCTATTCGTAAAAGAGTTAACCTGACACACCTTGTTGACAGACGCAATACCAGAAAATCATGCTGTGCTCAGGGATTTGAGGCACTCCAGCAATGACGGGGATAAACAATCCTATTCATTAGTGATGATTTTAGTGGATTTATTACACTTTAAACGCAGAATTATTCCTCTTTATTTTGAGTCTTTAACTTCCCTGGTATGGGTAACTGCTTGATTTGGTTTTATTAAAATAACATGACACGTTGATCACAGATTTGTATTTTTTAAGCTTTATTTAAAAAAATATCTTTATACTTATTAACCCTCCTGTTCCGAAGTTATTACATACTATCCGATCCATTATTTACTGGAAAATAATGGATCTCAGTTTGATAGTAGATTTTATGATCCTGACTTATCTAAATTTAACGCTTAATGATGAGATTAACTATCATGGCCTCAGGAAAGACGAGCGAATACATAGCCCTGAGATCGAATCCTTCTTCAACAGAACGCCCTGAAAAGTTCAGGTTACTCTGTTCTTACACGAGTCCATACTTTGTCGGATAAGCCGGATAGTGCTCATGTAAACCCCAACAAAAGATGGTCTTCTGTCTGGATCATTCCCTTTGTCACGCTGCTCATCGGTGCCTTTTTATTGTATTACCATAAAAGCCAGCAGGGACCTCTGGTGATTCTGATGACCGAAAACGCACAGGGGATTAAGGCAGGTAAAACCGTAATAAAAAACCGCAACATTGATGTGGGTGTCGTTGAAAGTACCGAGCTTACTGACGATCTTAAGCACGTCGAGATCAAGGTTCGCATGCACACTGGTATGCAAAAACTATTGAACGGCAATAGCGCTTTTTGGGTGGTCAGGCCTGAAATTGGATTCGAAGGAATAACGGGCTTAAGTACCTTGTTCTCAGGCGCCTATATAGCCTTACAGCCAGGTTCTCCGGGGCCAGCGCTGGAACGTTATCAGCTGTCAGATGCGCCTCCCCAGGCCTCACCGAATGCAAAGGGGATCAGAATCACGCTTAATAGTCGTGAAGCGGGGCAACTCATGCCGGGCTACCCGGTTCTGTTTCGCGGCCTGCGTGTCGGGTCAGTCGAGAACAGCCGGTTTGATATGGAAAAAAGGATGATGCGTTATCAGGTTTTTATCGCTTCGCCCTTTGATCAGCTTGTCACCTCAAACGTTCGTTTCTGGAAGAATAGTGGGATTGCTGTGGATTTATCCTCATCCGGGATGCACGTGGAGATGGGGTCCATCACCACATTATTAAGTGGCGGGGTCAGTTTTGACCTGCCTGAAGGCGTGGCCCTGGGCCAGCCGGTTAAGGGCGTAGCAACTTATACTCTTTATGACGATCTGCGAAGCATCGCGAATTCTCGGTATACCGAACACCTCGACTTCGTGATGTTCTTTTCCGATTCTGTTCGCGGACTTCAGGCAGGCGCGCCTGTCGAGTTTCGTGGAATACGCCTGGGGACGGTTGCTCAGGTTCCTTTTAACTCGCCAGAGATAACCCAGAATTTTCGCAGCCATTATGAGGTTCCCGTACTGATTCACATTGAACCCCAGAGATTCATGAGCGGTATGAGGGAAGACTTTGACCTGGAGAAAAAGCTACAGCTGGGTAAAAAACAGGGGTTAAGAGGCTCCCTGAAAACAGGCAGTCTGCTTTCCGGTTCGCTGTTTATCGACTTAGACTATTATGCAAATGTTGCACCCGACAAAGGACCGGATATCGTCGCGGGTTACAAAGTCATCCCCACAACGCCTGGTGGTTTAAACCAGATACAGCAAAAGATTGTGGCTATAGTGGATAAGATGAACAGCCTTCCGCTTCGGCCACTGATTTCAGTTGCGACCGGTACGCTAAAACAAAGTCAGCGCACCATGACAGAAATACAAAAATCGCTCAGGCATATTGATGGATTTATCAGCAGCCCTGCAATGAAAACACTGTCTGAGGATATGCAGCAAAGCCTGCAACAGCTCAGCCGCAGCATAAAAGGTATTCAGCCTGGATCGCCCGTATATCAAAAATTGACGGGGGATATGCAGCGCCTGGACCTTGTGCTCAGAGAATTGCAGCCACTTCTCAAGACATTAGATAAGAAAAGCAACGCGCTGATTATTCAGGATGCTGCAACTGACGATCCTGTTCCTGTCGGCGCGAAAAAGAGAAATGAAAAATAACCCCATCTTCCGGCATTTCAAATAGCTCATTCAGCCTTTGCAGTTCATCAAACATAGCCATTTGTATCTATTGAAAGAGACTGGTTATCAGGTCTTCAGGCTGCTACTATAAAGACCTGTTAAGCAGTCCTGGAGGCTCTATGCCAAACATTATTTTAAGCGATACCAGTGCCAGCGTAAGCGAACTGAAGAAAAACCCGATGGCCACGGTTAATGCAGGTGACGGTTATCCTGTCGCCATTCTTAACCGCAACCAGCCTGCATTCTATTGCGTCCCGGCTGAGCTTTATGAACAGATGCTTGATGCCCTTGACGATCAGGAACTGGTTAAGCTCGTCAGTGAACGCAGCGGCCAGCGTCTGCTTGATGTCGATTTGGATGCGCTTTTGTGAGTTATACCGTCAAATTCAGGGAAGAGGCTTTTAAAGAGTGGCAGAAGCTGGACAAATCTCTCCAGCAGCAGTTTGCCAAAAAACTGAAGAAATGTTGTGACAATCCCCATATTCCTTCTGCCAGACTACGTGGGATTAAAGACTGCTATAAAATCAAACTCAGAGCGTCCGGGTTTCGCCTGGTTTATCAGGTAATAGACGACCAGCTGGTGATTGCCGTTGTTGCTGTGGGTAAACGCGAGCGCAGCGATGTTTATCATCTTGCCAGTGAAAGGATGCGGTAGGGAGGGAGGGCTGTGTCCGATGAGTATTGACGTAATTCAAGCGATATTGATAATCAGACACTTTATTTAACATAAATTACATTATGCGCACTTCTGCAGATGGCCAATTTGGTAGTGTCACTTGATAGCAGAAACGGCAAGCTATCAGCGTCAGATGGGAAGGGATGAAGACGGTCAGGTGAAAGGGTATAGCCGGTGCATCAGCGCCGGGTTTATCCTGCCCCGAAGGGGCTACCGTCCTGGCAGTTCGCGCGATGCAAAAAGGCAGCTCAAGCTTCCTCTGGTTCGCTTATCTCAATACTGGTTATGTGCAGTCCGGCATGTGACATCATGCTGACCAGCTTATCAATTGAAAAGCAGTTGATCCGACCTCCTGCCAGCTCGGACACTCTGGGCTGTGAAACGCCCAGCGCAGCAGCAGCAGTGGCCTGATTCAGGCCATTACGTTTAATCCAGCTATTCAGGCGGCCTACTAACTCGGCGCGGAGTTTCATATTTTCCGCCTGCTCTGGCGTTTCGCTAAGAGCGTCCCACACATTATCAAAAGTCTGAATATTCATTTTTTACGCTCCTCAACCAATCGGCGATAACGATTTCGGGCAAGTTCTACGTCACTCTGGCTGGTCTTTTGTGTCTTTTTCTGGAAACAGTGCAGCACATACACGGCTTCTTCAAATTTGGCGACATACATGATCCGGAAAATGCCGTCATTACCCCGGATTCGGATTTCACGTGCTCCCTGACCTACCGTAGCAAAATGCTTCCAGTCGTCCGGCTCCAGTCCCTGCTGGATCAGGTCAAGCTGATACCCTGATGCGGTCCGGGCCTCTTCCGGGAAAGCCCGTAGATCCTCAAGACTGCTGTCAATAAAACTGATTTTCTTACGCATCATCACCTCATTATACGAAATTTCGTATATTGTGCAATTTCTGCATTACTCATGCACCCCATACAAACCCGTAACCACTGCTTCCCTACCATGTAGTTTCCTGCTGTTTTGTCCATGGCCTACATTGCCCTTATAAAATCCAGCATCGCCTTGATCCGGCGCTGGCTTTTGAGACGTTCTTCAAAATCGTTGAGATAGTAAGCCGGTGTATAGCGCACCCGGTTAAACTCCAGCGTCAGCGTATTACCGGTGACAACCTCGGCTGCAATGCCCAGCAGGGAAAGCTGTATAAACGCCATATCCACCGTGACAGGATCAATATCAAATCAACTGACGGACATCTGAACTGATGGATTAAATCCGACTTCAATCAGGCAATCTGCATAAGGTAGCATCGGTTATGTGGGTGTAATTAAGCAGGCGGAAGTAACGCACACCGATACGGGCATAAATGTCCGTTATCCCGCCGCAGTACATTTCTGCAAACATGAACGTTTCACAGTCCCCGTTCTCATTGCATGCCTGTTTCAGCGGATAGAGTCTCCCCAGCGCATCAGTAAGCGATGAAAGAGATGGGCATGCCCGTCTCAGAGTGCATGATGGTGGCTGCGCATGGCTGGGATGTGGGTGGAGCAAAACATGCAGGCATGAAAACTGCATTTGTTACCCGCAAAGGGCAGGCACTCTACCCACTAGCACCTGCACCCGATCTGATGGTCAGCGATATAGGTGCGTTAGCCACTAAGATAAAACCGCTCTGCTAACCAGCCGTTACCTGTTAATCCCTGTACGCGTTTAGCCTTAATCGCTGCCCGAAAAGGCTAAGAAAAAGCATAGTTGATGCGAAAACACTAACAATATTCTTAAATCAGGGCTTAACCACAATACACAGCAGGCCGATGACAATAATCACTACGCCCGCCAGGCTGTGCCAGCTGAACGCCTCATGGAATACCGGCAGACAGACAGCCACCAGCCACACCAGCACATAACTGAGGCTGAGCAGCGGATAGACGCGGTTCAGTGGAAAATAGCGCAGCGCCCTAATCCAGCAGAGCATCGAAATTCCATAAGCGCCCAGCCCGGCCAGCAGCAGCAAGGCGGGCAGCAGGGCAACAGCAGGCAGCGACGTTATGCTGCTGACATCGGGCAGTCGCGGCATCGCCCAGCGCATCATCAGCTGTGCCGCTGAGACCAGCAGCACGCTGCATGCGACCCATCCATACCCTTTCATAGCTGGCTCGCCATCAGCGCCACACCCGTCACCACCAATAGCGTGCCGAAGATCTGCCGCAGCGTCAGGCGCTCGCGCCAGAGGATGCGTCCTGCCAGCGCAACGAAAATGAAGTTAAGGCTCAGCATCGGATAGGCCTGGCTGACAGGCACCCGCTGCAGGACCAGCAGCCAGAGAAGCATCGCGACACCCAGCAACAGCACGCTCACCCCAATCCAGCTTAAGCGGACCCGGCGCGATGCCGCGTGAGTCGCCTGTTTCTGGCACAGTTGCGCGCTGCAACTGAGCAGACTGACCAGTACAATCAGCAGCAGCATCACTTCATCTGACTGTAATAGAGGCAGACCAGCCTGCCCTGGCGATAGACGGCGTCCGGCACCGGAACATCCTCGCCGATATCACTGTGTACTGAATCAACCAGCAACAGCAGTGATACGCTTCCCGTACGGCGATGATCGGCAAGCCAGCCGCCGAAGTCCGCCTGAGAGACAAAGCGGGATTGCGCATCCGGGTAACTCAGCCCATATTCCAGCTCGCCTTTGGTGTCATAGAAGCCGATATCGCTACGTTGCAGATGCCAGGCTGCGGCAGATGCCACGCCGGGATTGTCCGCCAGGATAAAGTGACTTGAGGCCAGACGCTGGCTGATCGTCGAGACAAAACGCTGCGGCTGTTTGGCGTCGCGGATTTTATCCGGGATTGCCGTACCAATAAACAGGGCGACGCCCAGCGGGCAAAGCGCGGCCGCCAGCCAGCGGCGCTGTGCAGAGCGGCAGCTATATGCGCCCACCAGCCCCCAGATGAGAAATGCCAGTGCCCCCAGCGCAAGCTTCAGCATCTCGTGCGTGGCGAACAGCGGATGATGCGTCACACTCCAGGGAGCGAGCACCAGCACGACCGTTGCCAAGGTAATGATGCCGAAAATCAGGTTGAGCCAGCCATTGACTGTTAATGCGCGCCCTGCCCGCTGTGCGGCGTTCAGGCCATAGTGCGCCATCAGCAGCGACAGCGGCACAAAACAGGGAAGAATGTAGGTTGGCAGCTTGCCTTTTGCCAGGCTGAAAAACAGCAGCGGCATCACCGTCCAGCTCAGCAGATAGAGCGCACCGGGATGCTGCTGACGCTCGCGCCAGCCGGTCATCAATGCGCCCGGTAACAGCGCCAGCCACGGCAGCGTTCCCAGCAGCAGAACCGGCAGGTAATACCAGAAAGGCGCTTTGTGCTGGGCATTGTCCTCAGCAAAGCGCTGGATATGCTCAACCCAGAAGAAGTAGTGCCAGAAATCCGGTGCCTGATGATAGATCGCCAGCGCCCAGGGTGCGCTGATCGCCGCGGCTGAGAGCAGCGCCAGCGGACCGAAGCAGAGCAGTTCGCGCAGTCGCTGCCGCCAGATCGCCCAAGGCAGAATCGCCAGCACAGGCACTGCCAGCGCCAGAAAGCCTTTGGTCATAAACCCCATGCCGCAGGCGAGACCCAGCAGCAGATAGCCGCCCGCCCGCTCGGCGCGTCCGCTGGCCTCCGTCGCCAGCCAGAAGCTGCACATCGCGGCAGCCAGCCAGAGCATCAGCATCGGATCGAGCACCGCATAGGTGCCAACGCCATAGACCAGCAGCGAACTGAGGAAAATAATCGTGCCGACGGCAGCCGTGCGTACCGAACCAAACAACCGCCTGCCGAGCCAGTAGATCAGCACGGCGGTCATCGCCGTGGAGAATATCGATCCCGCCCGCACGCCAAAGTTGTTGTGGCCAAACAGCCACTGACCCAGCGAGTTGACCCAGTAACCCGCAATTGGTTTTTCAAAATAGCGCAGACCGAAGAAGTGTGGCGTCACCCAGTTACCGGTTGCCAGCATCTCCCGGCTGATCTCCGCATAACGGGTCTCATCCGGCTGCCAGAGATCGCGGAACATCGGCGGAAGCAGGTAATAGAGAATAAAAAAGCTGAAAAAAAGTAGCCACTTCGTGTTGTTACGTATCCGCACTAGTTCGCCTCTTCAGTCAGTTTCTGGCAGCCCAGCCACCCTTCCCGTCCGGGGATTTCGCCTCTGACCACCCTGCCCACCGGCAAGGTACTTAGATCGTCGGGCAGCAGCTCGCTTAACGGACAGAACTGAATGCCGTGACGGGCCGCAGCAGCCAGCAGCTGGTCAAAGTCCGGGTAGCCGATAATCCCTTCGACTTCGGCATGCACGGTGTAGACCGCCCCATCATCAGAAGAGAGCATTTTCGCCAGAATGTAGTCGTTATAGCCTTCTGCGCTGACCTCGCGGCCAACCACTTCATCCCATGTGGGCAACGTCACCGGAATCTGTACGGTACCGATCTGTCCATCCGGCAGCATGGGCCGGAACGGGCCGCTGCCGCGACAGTCGCTGTTGTAGTGAAAGCCAAAGTCCTGTTTGGCGGCGATCACCCGGCCATCGGCTCGCCAGCCCGCGGCGGCCGAACAGCTGACAGGATGACCGAGTATCTCACTCAGCGTTTCGGTGCCGCGTGCTATCTGCTCAACCAGCTTATCCTGCGGCCAGACGCCGGCCCAGGTCTGCCAGGCAAAGTGGTCCCAGGCGTGCAGACCGACTTCGTGCTGACGAGTGGCGTCCTGCATGATGTGCCGCAATCTCCGTCCCATCTGCTTTCCCGGCCAGGCCGTTCCGGCGAGCAGGATGTCCCAGCCATAGAGCGACGCGGCACGGGAGCGCAGCATCTTCATAAGAAACGCCGGTTTCACCAGCCGCCAGAGATGGCGGCCCATGTTGTCTGGTCCCACGCTGAAGAAAAAGCTGCCCCGCACCGCATGACGCCGGAACAGCTCAAGCAGCGCCGGCACGCCCTGCTTCGTGCCGCGCCAGGTATCTACGTCAATCCGCAGACCGATCTTCTTCATCACTTATCAGCCTGTGGCTCAACGGTGCGCAGGAAGAAGTCGAGCGTGTTGTCGATAGTGACATCCATCGTCACGGTCGGTGTCCAGCCGAGCAGGCGACGCGCATTGCGGATAGCCGGTTTACGGTGCTCCACATCCTGATAGCCTTTGCCGTAGTAGCTGCTGCTTTCTACTTCGCGGAAACCGGCAAACGGCGGGAACTGGCTGCGCAGCGGATGACGCTCAAAGCTGGCCAGCAGCTGCTCGGCCAGCTCTTTGATACTGGCTTCGTTGTCCGGATTACCGATATTGATGATCTGACCATCACAATTCAGCTGTTTGTTTTCGATAATGCGGAATAGCGCCTCAACACCATCCTGAATATCGGTAAAGCAGCGCTTCTGTTTACCGCCGTCGATCAGCTTAATGGGCGAACCTTCTACCAGGTTAAGAATGAGCTGAGTGATCGCGCGGGAACTGCCGATGCGCGCTGCATTAAGGTTATCCAGACGCGGTCCCATCCAGTTGAACGGACGGAACAGGGTAAAACGCAGCCCCTCTTTTTCGCCGTAGGCCCAGATAACGCGGTCCAGCAGCTGTTTGGATACCGAGTAGATCCAGCGCTGTTTGTTGATCGGCCCGACGACCAGATTAGAGCAATCCTCATCGAAGCTGGCATCGGTACACATGCCGTAAACTTCTGAAGTGGATGGGAAAATGATGCGCTTCTGATACTTCACACAGTCGCGAATGATTTTCAGGTTCTCTTCGAAATCGAGCTCAAACACGCGCAGTGGATTGCGGGTGTACTCAATTGGCGTGGCGATGGCTACCAGCGGCAGGATGACGTCGCATTTTTTGATGTGATACTCAATCCATTCGGAATGGATAGCGATATCCCCTTCGACGAAATGGAAGCGCGGATGATCCAGGAAGCGGCTGATCGCGTCTGAACTGATATCCAGGCCATAGACCTCGAAATGCTCATCCTGTAACAAACGCTCAGTGAGATGATTACCGATAAAGCCGTTAACGCCAAGGATCAGCACGCGGGTACGACGTTGCAGCGCTGATTGCGGTTTTGAATAGAGCAGTGCGCCAGGCACGATGCCCAGACTCTGCGCCAGCTGGCTGCCATTCATGTAAACGCCATGCTCGGACTGGCCGGTCTGGATTTCCAGCGCACCTTCGCCACAGGCGATCAGGAAGGGCTGCTTAGAAAGTACCGTCCCTGGCTTTGCCTGATGCTGCTGCGGATGAACCCGGCTCTTCCAGACGATAAATTTAACCGAACCGGCAAAGGCGAATGCGCCAGGCCAGGGATCGGTAACCGCTCTGACCAGATTGTGAATCGTCTGAGCAGGCTGATTCCAGTCAATGCGGCCATCTTCGGCCGTGCGGCGGTCAACCCGGGTCGCCTGACTTTCATCCTGTGGCCATTCACTCACCTCACCCTCGCGCAGACGAGGTAAAACGTCGCCGAGCAACTGCACTGCAGCCTGGGTCAGTTTACGATGCAGCGTCAGCGCGTTGTCCTGATCCTCAATAGCGACCTTCTGCTGCGCCAGAATATTACCGGCATCCGCGCGCTTTACCATGCGATGTAGCGTAACGCCCGTTTCAGTTTCGCCGTTGACCAGCGCCCAGTTCAGCGGTGCCCGGCCGCGATATTTTGGCAGCAGCGAGCCGTGCAGGTTAAAAGCACCCTTTTGAGCGCATTGCAGGATCTCATCACTCAGCAGATGGCGATAGTAGAAGGAGAAGATCATCTCTGGTGCCATGGTACGGATGCGGTCAAGCCAGATCGGGTGATTCGCCTCGTCAGGTGCATAGACCGGAATGCCATGCTCTGCCGCCAGACGGGCCACTGAGCCGAAAAAGTGGTTTTCGGTCGCCACATCGTTGTGAGTAAAAATGGCGGTGATCTCATAGCCTGCACTTAGCAGCGCATTGATGCCGACACAGCCCATGTCGTGATAGGCGAAAACAACGGTCTTCATGATTGAATATCCTGTACTGAAGGCTCTTCTGGAGCGTGAACAATGCGTTGAACGAAATAGCGCGGACGTGCCCGAACGTCGTTGTAAATGCGCCCGATGTACTCCCCGAGCAGTCCCATACCCACAAACTGGGCGCCGATAAACATGAACAGCACGGCGAACAACACGAAGACGCCGTCACCCGCCCAGGCCGCACCAAAAAAGAGTCGCAACACGATCAACACCAAAGAGAAGGCGAAGCCGGAGAGCGCTATCAGGCTGCCGACCACGCTGAGCAATCGCAGCGGCGTGGTGGTCAGACAGGTCACCAGGTCGTACATCAGGTTAATCAGCCGCATAAAGCTGTATTTCGAATCGCCAAAAGCGCGCTCGGCATGGATCACCGGCAGCTCAATGGTGTGTCGGGCAAAGGTGTTGGCCAGGATCGGAATAAAAGTGCTGCGCTCGTGACAGTTGAGCATCGCCTCGACGATGTGGCGACGATAGGCGCGCAGCATGCAGCCGTAATCGCCCATCGCCTTACCGGTGACCCGCTGAATCAGCCGGTTGAGCGTGCGCGAGGCCTTCCGACGGAACCAGCTGTCCTGGCGCTGCTGACGGACGGTACCCACCACGTCATAACCCTGACGCGCGGCGTCAACCAGCCGCGGGATCTCTTCCGGCGGGTTCTGCAGATCGGCATCCAGCGTAATAATCACATCGCCACGGACCTGGCTGAATCCGGCCATGATGGCGGAATGCTGACCGTAGTTGCGGTTGAGCAGCACGCCGGTTATCCGGCTGCCGGGAACGGTGGCGGCCTGTTCAATCAGTTCGGCAGAACGATCGCTGCTGCCGTCATCCACCAGCAGAATTTCATACTCAATCTTAATTGAGTCACAGGCGGCGCAGGTGCGCTGAAGCAGCTCCGGCAGACTCTCCTGCTCGTTATAGACCGGGATGACCACGGAGAGCATGTTGATCGGTTTGATATCGCGCATCTCAGGCTCCGGCAATGTCATGTAAAGCCTGAATCACACGTTCGACATCCTGATCCGTCATTGACGGAAACAGTGGAATCGAACACATCTGCTGGCTGTTAAGTTCACTGGCGGGAAGACGTAAATCGGGATAGTGCTCGCGATAATATTTATGGGTATGCGCCGCACGGAAATGCAATCCGCTGCCGATATCCCGCGTCTTCAGTGCCTGCATAAAGGCATCGCGCGACAGACCGCAGCGCTGTTCATCAATGCGAATAATAAACAGGTGCCACGCATGCTGATGTGGCCAGGCGGGCAGTGACAGCGGCGTGAACGGCAGCGTGCGCAGCGCTTCAAAATAGCGTTCAGCAATCTCACGGCGGCGGGCAATAAAGCCCGGCAGTTTCTGTAACTGCACCAGCGCAATCGCCGCGCTGATATCGGGCAGATTATATTTAAAGCCCGGCATCATGACTTCCGCCTGCGGCAGACGCCCCTGGGTATGACGATCAAACGCATCTACTGCCAGGCCATGAAACTTCAGGCTGCGTATACGATCGGCGAGAGTGGCGTCATCGGTCACCACCAGGCCCCCTTCCGCGCAGGTGATATTCTTGATGGCGTGGAAAGAGAAAATCGCCGTGCCGCGATGCCCGACCGGTTTTTGGTAATAAGTGGTACCCACCGCGTGAGCCGCATCTTCAATAATGGCGATGCCATGCTGTTGAGCCAGTTGATAGATTGGCGCGAGATCGGCAGGTGCACCAGCGTAATGCACCGGAATAATCGCGCGGGTGCGGGGCGTAATCGCCTGCGCTATCCGGTCCGGCGTGACCATCAGGTTGTCGGGATCCACATCAATCATCACCGGCGTGGCACCCAGAAGCGTGATCAGGTTCAGGGTAGAGACCCAGGTCATGGACGGCGTGATCACCTCATCGCCAGGCCCGATCCCCATCGCCATCAGCGTGACATGCATTCCGGCAGTGGCAGAGCTTACTGCAATGGCGTGCTGGTTGCCGGTCATCTGAACAAAGGCCTGCTCCAGTTCGGCGCATTTTGCCCCGGTCGTTATCCAGCCAGAGTCAAATACCGCTTTAACAGCAGCCAGCTCTTCATCACCGAATGAAGGCCGGGAAAATGGCAAAAAATCCATGCTAAAACTCCTGCAGATCAAACCCATAAGCTGTCGCGCGTTGTTAATCAGGCACAACGCCAGAAAATAATTGAAATAGCGAATGACTCACAGTCGGCCAGGGTGTTATCGACACCACGCTTTCCCGTTCTGGAATTAAGGTTACCGGACTGCTAATACAAACTACCGTATGAAAGTTAACTGAACATTAAATGAAGAGTGTGAATTTAAATAAAATCAAGGGAGAGCAAGTTAAGGACTTCAGAAAAAGTTCACAATTAAATGGCTAATAATAGCTCTGGCCTCAACTCTTTTTGATTTATTGATATTTTGTTTAAAAACAGCAGGCTCTGTCAGTCACCAGAGCAGGGTTCAGCTCATCCTGATGAAGTCACTTCTGGAGAGAAAAATTAACACGCTGATATTGCTGGGCTAAATTCAGCCTGCTACTCACAGTATCACATCGAAAAAATAGCGCTCCGCTCATCTCAGAATGAATCACAGATTAATAAAGCCGTCTTAATGTATTCTTAATATTTTTCGTTATTAATGTTCTGCCCTGGCAATAATCATTACACTTTGGTGATTCTCAGGTGACAGTCAGTTAATATCTGTCAGATTATCTGTGCCTGTAAGGTAAAAACAGTGCTAAAAAAAGTGAATAGGATCGCGGTTTCAGGCGTTAACGTTGGGTCTGCCTAAAAAAGAGAAAATAGTGATGATGCGTGCCGCCTGTTTATGCACTCTGTTAGCCCTGCTCAGCCCGGTGCTTTACGCCGCGCCGGTAACCTATGCCATTACCCCCGATAAAACGTCGATAGGCCTTTCATGGCGCGCCTTTGGTCACCAATTTTCGCAGGCCAGACTGCAGGGTGTGACCGGTACGGTGACACTCAATCCTGATGAAGACCGTGACGATCGTATTGAAGTGACTATTCCGGTAGGGACGCTGGTGGCCTCGAACAGCCTGTTAACCTGGCAACTGAAAAGTAATCTGTTTTTTGATGCAGAGCGTTACCCAAACATTCACTTTGTCAGCAGTCGCGTGGCCTCACTGGGTGGCGGGAATTACCGTATTTTTGGTGTGCTGACGGTTAAAAATGTCAGCCGGCCAGTCGTGATGCTGGCCTCGCTGGACAGCGGAAAGACAATTGATCCGGCTTCAGGCTCGCTGGCGCTGCATGCCACCACCGCCATCTCCCGCTCAGCCTTCGGAATGGATCGGCTGGTCGGGGTGGTTGATGATCGCGTCAACATTGCGCTGGCCATTGCCGCGCAGGGCAGAAAGCCGCTGTAGCGGTAACCGCTGAAGGGTCCGCCGGATTAACTGAGTGCTGTCTGCAATGTTTCCGCTGTGGCAGCCAGTTGAGCCGGTGGGTTGCGGCCAATCAGCACATA
The DNA here is from genome assembly GCF_025910075.1 of Pantoea sp. RG18. NCBI lineage: Bacteria > Pseudomonadati > Pseudomonadota > Gammaproteobacteria > Enterobacterales > Erwiniaceae > Pantoea > Pantoea sp. RG18. Next base: position 17,141 of record NZ_JAPCIL010000027.1, on the reverse strand, counting down.
TTGATAGCCGTCACGCTTCCACCAGGCCAGCTGCATGCCATGGCGCTTTTCATGGGCGATGGGATTCGCGCTGTCCGGCTCAGGCGAGATACAGAGCGCCATCGGGCCATAATCAGCATGCAGCCAGGCGATTTGTGCAATCGACGTCCGTTCGTAGCGCAGGATCCGCACCATTTTCAGTTCAGCTCTTGGCAGGCTGAGTTGCTGTGGATGCAGCTGCAATCCTAAATCGAGTCGGGTTCGGTCCAGCCCCTTCTGCAGCATGGCGGCGTCATCAGGCGTATCGGCCAGCGTTTCAGCACTGTAGAGCGACATATAACGCGCCTCCAGATCGCGGATATTCTGGCTTTCATCTTTCTCATCATCTTCCGGTCTTGCCAGGAAACCGATGCCGCTGCCCACCAGCAAAAAGCTGACAGACGCAGCAATCAGTGCCCGACGGCTGTAGCCTTTGGCTGGCATTGACTCTGGTGCCGTGATGGCTGCCAGTTGCTGTGCCATTCTGGCCTGCGGTGCCTGTTCCAGCAGCGGCGCAAAAGCCTGTTCAAAATCGAGATTACTGTGCTGTAAATGCTCAACCCGTGCCGCCAGTTCGGGATCCCCTGCCATCGCCTGCTCAAACTGCACGGCTTCCTGTGGCGTCATCTCACCATCCAGCCAGGCAACGATCGCCTCGTCACGCCACGGTGGCGTAAAAGTTTCCCTGTTCATCTCCGTTTCTCCTGCTGTGCGGGCGAGGTCGCCGGCTGTCTGGCCAGCGTGGCACGTGCGGCGGCCAGACGGCTCATAATAGTGCCAATGGGAACCGAGAGCGTCTCTGCCGCCTCCTGATAGGTCAGCCCTTCGACATACACCAGAAACAGTGCATTACGCTGCGCCTCGGGTAAGACGTTAACCTGTAGCATAATGCGCTGGAAATGGCGGTTGTCGTCGCTGTTGGTGTGGTTGTCTGCGGCCAGCAGCGCATCGGGATCCACGAATCCCTGTCCCTGCCGGACCTTTCGCGCCCGTAAATCACTGGCCCAGATGGAGTGAAGGATCGAAAAAAGCCATCGATCAATGCGTGTGCCCGGCGTGAACTGCGCGCTGCGTTCCAGCGCGCGTACGCAGGTTGACTGCACCAGCTCTTCTGCCATGTCACGGTTGTGTGACAGCACATAGCCGTAACGCCAGAGCCGCGTCAGATGTTCCGCAAGGTGCTGACGGATGTCACTGTGAGTGATTTTTCGCTCCTCCCTTCCGCATCAGACCTCGGGGTGGCCATTGATCGCGGCCTGCAGATCGCGATATTCCTCGCAGTCTGTGCCACAAATCCCGGCAATGGTTTTTAACTGTTCGCGCGCCAGATCCGGACGCCCTTTGATCATCCAGGCTTCGCCCAGATATTCACGCACTTTAGCGTAACGGGGATCAAGTGCAATGGCGCGCTGATAATAGCCAATGCCCTCGTCCGTGCGGCCCAGTTTACGGGTAGCGTAACCACGATAGTTCCAGGCTTCGCGGGTATCCTGATTTTTCAGCGTATCCAGCAGGTTCAGCGCCGCCTGATATTCGCCCTTTTTCGCCAGATGCCATGCATAGCGGGTTTTATCGTCGTCACTCAGCTTGCTGGTCTTCTCAGGCACACAACTTTTAGTGTGACTGTCATAGACCTGACCTTTGGGGCAGTCAGGCGTCTTTTTATCACTGTCATTGTCGCCCATCGCCATACTCAGCGGAGAGTGCAGCATCAGCAGCAGTGCCGGAACGGCAAGCAGAGAAAAACCAGAACGCGTTGTCATAATTTATCCTTATCGGGTCTGTGAGACAGGCGATAAAGCCCGCCGGATGCAGTCCGCTAGCGCGGCGCTGTACGGTAAACAGCTCAGCGCCGGTTTCTATTCGATAAAAATAAAATTATTTTTTGCCAGGGTGCCACGCTGAATCAGAACGGTAGTTTTTCCACCGCACAGAAACGCCGTTCCGCCAGGGAAATCACCGCAGCTTCCGCAATCGCCTGGGCTTTCAGTCCATCCTCAAGGCCAGGAAGATCGTCAACCTGCTCACCGTTCAGCGATCGGATAAACGCATCCAGATGAGCATAGTAAGTTGGCTGCACCCGGCTGAACCAGTCGGGCAACAAGCCTGGCTGCTGAATCTGCGCACCCTGATAGCAGCTGACGCCGCGCTGTGGCTGAGAGGCTGATTCCAGCATCCCGTGCGGTCCCATCACACTGATGTGTTCATCGTAGCCATAGCCGGTGCGGCGGACATTATCGAGCTGTGCCAGCGCCCCGCCCTGCAGCCGCAATAGCAGCGTGCTGGTGTCCACGTCGTCAAATTCGCTGATCGAGGGCAGAGCCAGCGCTGCACCCATCGCTGCCACCTCTTTCACCTCCTCTTCAGTCAGCCAGCGCAGCAGGTCAAAAAAGTGGATAGCCTGATCGCGCATCTGTCCCCCGGACGCCTGAAGATAGGCCAGCGGCGGCATGGCTGAGGAGCGGCAGACCATCTGAATCAGTTCCGCCGGGCCGATCCGCCCCTGGCGGAGTTGTTGCTTCAGCTGCTGATGGCTGACATCAAAACGCCGATTAAACCCTACTGTGACCGGCACGTTGTAAGGAAGAACATTAGCCACGGCAGAGCGGGCCCGATCAAGAGAGAGATCGACCGGTTTTTCACAGTAGATGGCTTTACCGGCGCGGGCTGCGGCTTCCAGTAAGTCAGCATGGGTCGGCGTCGCGCTGGCGATCAGCACCATATCAATCTGCTCATCATTTATCGCCTCAGTGACAGACGCGGCCCGGGCACCAAAGCGGGTCGCAAAGGCGGCGGCGCGCGCGGTATCCGCATCCGCAACCCATACCAACTCAACTCCGGGGTGCGCCTGAAGATTCGCGGCATGAACTTCACCAATAAAGCCACACCCCAGCAGGGCAACACGTTGCTTTTTATTCATTTTTTTGAACTCCATCATAGTCCGGCAGAAAGATGCATCTGCAGGATAACGCTGCGTTTTACACTGGCGGCACGGTGTTTTGAGGTGTTTACCTCAGAGGAGATCGGCATGTCGCTGAAAGAGGTCGCCCGACGGGCAGGTGTGGGACTGGCAACCGTGGATCGGGTGCTCAATGAACGTGGCGGCGTCGCGCCGGAGACGGTTCACAGGGTGCTGCAGGCAGCACGTGAAGTCGGGCTGAAGCGGATCCTGCCGGAAGAGCATCGTCATCCGTGGCATATAGAACTGCTGCTGAGCAGCAACGATTCATTTTTCTTTAAGCAGCTGGCACAGGATTTTACTGAGGTTGCCTCGCATCTGGGCTATCGCCGGTTAACGCTGCGCCGCACTTTTGTCCCCGAGGCTCAGCCAGAACGTCTGGCAAAGCTTATCAGGCAGGGCGGTGAAACGCGGGATGGTCTGATCGTTTTTGCCCATGAACATCCGGCGATCTATGAGGCGCTGGACCATTGCCAGGCACGTGGCGTACCGGTGATCTCGCTGGTCACCGATTTACCCGGTGCCGCCCGGCTCTGTCATGTGGGGATCAATCAGTTGCAGGCCGGACGTACAGCCGCTCAGCTGATGGGCAAAATGCTGCATCAGCCCGGTGAGGTGTTGATGGTCAGTGGGCACCGGGATTACAGTGCGCATCGTCAGCGTATTGAAGGGTTTCGTGACCTGATAACCAGTCGGTTTCCCCATCTTCAGTTACGTGAAGTTCTGGCCGCCCAGGAAAATCGCGACACCCTCAGTAAGTTGCTGGAGAAGCAGCTGGTACAGAGCGGTCATCTGCAGGGCATTTATAACACCGGGCTGGGGAATACCGAGATCGGGCAGGCGCTGGCACGACATCGTCGGCTGAATCAGTGCATCTGGATCACTCATGAGCTTTACGCCACCACCCGCACGCTGATGGCGCAGCAGAGCGTTGCGCTGACACTGGATCAAAACACCCGGCAGCATGCCCAGCTCGCGCTGCAGCTGATGCTGAATTATCTGGAGCAGGGAGAGAAACCCGATATCTACATTAAAGGAAAAGTGGATTTCATCATTTATACGGCAGAAAACTGTCTGTAACAATTGCCCGTTGTGTCATATCCACCGGTAAAGAAATATGCTTTACCTGCCGTCGATCATTGCATTCAGCACTATTTCCCGCGCGAGACAGTGCCCGGGAAAGTGGCTCACTGGCTCAGAAGTGCATAAAAAACAGCCTGCCACAGATAATCTGATCGCAGTGACAAGCTGAAACCGCCCCTTTATGTCAGATAAAAAATCTAACTATCATCTAAATATTAAAAGATAAATCTATATATGCATTTTTTATGGTTTTAATATTCAGATGCAGGCTGATGACGTTAATATCGTATCCGACTGAACAAACAGCGAAGTGAAACGGGTGAATTAATGTGCGACAGAGGTGCGGAAACAGAGCAGGAATAACACTCGCAGTCCTGAACGGTTAGCCATTAAAAGCGTACTTTGCAGAGTTGATCAATATCAAAACTTAATGGGTTTTTATCGTCATATTCCTATTGGGTTTCACTTTCTGCCAGGTTGATGCTAAGTTCTCGTCGGTTTAAAACAGGGCAGTATGAAGAACCGTTTCACTGATATTACGGCCACCCTGAATTTTTCCTGCGCCAGTTCGGTGCCTGACTAATTAATGAGCGTATGATTTGGAAAAGTGTTTATATCCGGTGCGTACCAGAACTGAGAGAGTGCTGCACGCGGTGGTATTCGAAGTTGTCGCTAATGTGCTGGTTTTCTTTATCCTGATTATTTTTACCTCCGCAGCACCATCGCAGTCGTTGTTGCTTACATTGGTTTCATCAACTCTGGCTATGGGATGGAACTACCTTTTCAACCTGATGTTTGACAGTGTTCAGCTAAAAACAGGATTTAAAAAGAACTTGCGAGTGAGATGCCTCCATGCCGTTCTGTTTGAGGCGGGTCTGTTATTAGTGTTAATCCCCTTTGCAGCATGGTGGCTGGATATTACGCTATTCTCAGCATTGAGACTTGAATCCGGACTGGTGCTATTTTTTCTGACCTATGCTTTTCTGTTCAATTTGTTATGGGATTGGGGAAGATCAGCAAAATCAATGAAGATATTAAATTAATGTATCATGCCATTAAAATTTACTTTCAGAAATTAACCTTTCGCTTAGCCGGCTAATGGAACTTCGCGTGCGAGTGATCGCGCCCGAATGTATCCGATGCGTAAGGAAACAAGTATATCTGTTGTCAGGAGAAGCTTACTCTCGCCTGGCAGCATTGATATAACGGCGCGTCTGCATAAATTAAGTTCAGACTGCGTATAAGCTCATTTCACAGGTTAAAGCAGCAAGAATATTATGGACAAAGTCTACTATCTGAATAAGTTAAGGAACTGCCCGTCAACCGATATTCTGGATATCGTAACAAGCTATATGCGGAAAAAACTGCCTGGTGACGACCTCTCTTCATTTGAAGGCGCTTACGATCATCGTAAAGCCGAACTAATAATGAATGAAACCTATAGTGAAGTTCCTTCAGAAGTATGGAGACTAGTGTGCTGAGGCGTAAAAAGGAGGGCAGGATCACTCATAACCCATTATCTGCTGAGGGCTGATCACCCTGCAGATCATCAATTCCTGATAATCCTGGCGCGATGCATTTTGATCTCCGTCGGGCAGAATCGGTGAACAGATAAATCAGAGCATCACCTTTAGTGCTGTGATGCTCTGTCATTCTCAACAAACGCACGACATAAAGCGCTGTAAGAAATAGTAAGACAAACCTGCCAGACCACTGTAAACCGTTTTAAATAGGACGCCAAAACTGGCTTCATCTGTCGTATTCAGAGAAAGCTCGTACTAATAATGCCTTCCGGACTCACACGACTACGATAATGATTATCTGTTCAGGCGATATGCTGCCAATATAGCTCATGATCCACCAGCACCGATCCCGGAACGGCAAATCGTGTCAGGGCGATAAAAAATCTGCTCAGTCGTTAACCAAGGATGTATTAAGCAGATTCAGATGATGCAATACCATTACTTTTAAATGTTGTTCGCCCGAACAGGGAGCATGCAGGCGAACAAAACGGGAATTCATTTCAGATGGTCACGATGATACAGAGCCCACTGCTCAATCCTTTCTCCAGAGGGTAGCAGGCAATAGGTTGTTATACCTGCCGAAGATTTTTCCTGGACCTGCTGACCACCGCGATTAACGCAATATTCACTGGCTGGATTACGCATTGTTAAACGCTGCGGTTGTTTGCTGTGCGGTGTGCAGGCGATAAGTAGTGAAGCCAGTAACATCAGTGAAACTCCTGCTAACCTGTTTGTGACGATCATAAAACCTCTCTTAACCTTATTTTTTTGAATTAAGCATTTACCCTCCAGTGGTGTGATTAAGTCTGATAGCACAACAACGACTTTATCAGGAATCCTCCTTTCTCCTGCCACATGTTAACCTCAGGGGTGACAATCATCATGTTTCCATTCTGCCGTCCACTCTGCACTCACCACTATGGGTATCGATGCATAATTATAGCGTGCTGCCACTAAACCCGCGCTTAACAACCTCACGCGACACATAAGCAGATAGACCTTTAATGCAGTGATTAAAAAATGAATAAAGCCAAAATTAGAATGCATGTGAAGAGAATTAACAAAAACCCCATTATTACAATCGATGCATTATCTTAATTTTTAATGGAAATTCATCGCGGATACGGCATCGCCTTTAACGTTTACTTAAAACAGGCACACTTGCGATGCCTTTACATAAATCCTTTTCCCGCTGCATAATCCCGCAACATTTGTATGCGCACTGCCATTAATGGGATCAATAAAACCTACAACTTATTGGTATCGCTTAAATATCGCTGCTGCTTAACACCTGAATAACAACTCACGATTCAGGTGCCATTTAACGATCAGACTATCAATAAATTCTTAAGGAAGAGTGACTGAGATGAATAATAAATTCCCGCGAAATAAAATCGCAAAAGCATTAATGCTGGCAAGTGGGATGGGGGTTGTGCCTCTGATTAGCTATGCTGCAGTCATCGGAAGCCAGACAGGCAATGAGATCATCTTAACTGATGGCACCACGCTGATTGCCGACCAGTCATCTGGCGACGGTTATTATGGCATCCTGGTTAATGGCGCTACCGCCGCAACGGTTACCATCGGCAGCGGCAGCACAGTTCGCGTGACAGATGCTGAACGTTATGCAAAAGGGATTTTTATTGAAGCGGCAAACAGTGAATTTACTGCAGATAAGTTAACCCTCAACGTTTCCGGTAAAACAGCGGTCGGCATTGAGTTCGGCGGAAAAAATGTAACCGCCAGTTTAGGATCAGGTTCCTCGGTCACCACGGTAGCATCAGGTGATTCTTTCGCCGAGGGCGTCGTTGTCAGCAATAGTTCCTCGCTGCAGGCAAATAACCTGCAAATAAGCACCCAGGGCACTGGCGGAACGGCTCTGCGCGTCAGTGGTTACGGAAGTCACGCCAGTCTGGGCGACGACAGTAATTTACAGACGAATGGTCTTAACAGTAATGCCGTTCAGGTTGATAACCTGACCGGTGAGTCGATTAATGGCGTGGCCACGTTGAAAGCAAATGCATTGACGATCAACACCCTTGGCAATAATTCGCAGGGTATTAATATCCAGGATAATGGTTCGATTGATCTGGGCAGCAACTCGACCATTATTACCACTGGGGATCTTTCTGCTGGCATCTGGAGCTGGGGTGAGCTGAAGGCCGATCATCTGACAATCAGTACTGCGGGTGAGACCTCTGCAGGTCTGTCAGGCCGTGACAACAGCCTCTCAAACATTGGTGCTGGTAGCGTGATCTCCTCTGATCAGACTGGCGGCATTGTGGCTATGGGCGACAATGCCATCGTTAACTTCATTGGCAGTGAAGAAGAACGCAATACGGTCTATTCAGCAGGTTTTTATGGCGTATCCGCACAGTCAACCGGCGCAACCATTAATCTGCAGAACACCGATATTATGATGAAAAATGTGGATACCATGACCCTGGGTATTTGGTCCACAAGCGGTGGCACAGTTAACGGTGATGCAGTGACCATTACCGGCCCGGAGAATGCTACAGGTGTCTACGCCATGGCTGGTGGTAAAGCGAATCTTACGGGTGATTTGACCATTGATATGGGCTCCCCGGATGGGATAGCCATGGCTACGCAATATGATGATGGTTATGCAGCAGGTGTCATTACCACCGACGGAAAAGCGCAGATCGTTGGTAGCGTTTTATCCCGGGCCGGACTCATCGACCTCAATCTGACATCGGGTTCACTCTGGTCTGGCAGCGCCAGCAGCGATAACGTCAATAATGGCCATCTGAACGTTAATCTGACCGACAGCACCTGGAATGTATCGCGAACATCCAATGTCGATAATCTGACATTGAGTAACTCGCTGGTTGACCTCTCTGCAGCCTCGGATGACGCAACCTATTCAACATTGACTATCGCCAACCTCAGCGGCAGCGGCGACTTCGCCTTGCGCACCAATCTGGCAGGCGATGGTGCTGGCGTGAATAACATTGGCGATAAAGTTGTGGTGACAGAGAGTAGTTCCGGTGATTACGGTCTGACCATACAGAACCGCGGCAGTGCCGTCACCACTGGCAACGAAGTACTGACTGTGGTTGAAACGACTGATGGCATCGCCACCTTTAAAGGCAACGCCGACGTGGAACTTGGTGGCTATGTTTACTCGGTCAATAAGCAAGGCAACAACTGGGTACTCTCCTCACCTAAAGCATCAGAAACCCCTGAAGCAGATGATCCGGCCGTTATCCCTGCGGATGAGCCTGCCGCGACTCCTGCTAATGAACCTGCCGCGACTCCTGCTAATGAGCCTGCCGCGACTCCAGCCGATAACGGTGGCACGGCGCCTGCCGGGCAAGACAACGCAACTTCCCCCATTACCAGCACGGCCAACGCAGGGGCTAACTTCCTCAACACTGGCTATCTGATGAACTATGCCGAAATGCAGACGCTGATGCAGCGTATGGGTGATGTTCGTCAGGGGAAGACAGCCGGAAATGTCTGGCTGCGCGCTATAGATGGACGGTTCAGCGGCTTTGATAATGGCAAGCTGAGCCGTTTCAGCCTGAACTACACCGGTTATCAGTTTGGGGTCGATAAACGTTTGTCCGATGAAATTCCGATCTATCTGGGCCTGTTCATGGGGGTAACTGAAGGATCGCCTCATTACCAAAATGGTAACGGCAACATCCGTTCTGAGCATTATGGCTTCTACACCACCTGGGTAAATGATGCCGGTTTCTATGTTGATGGCGTTGTGAAAGTCAACCGGCTGAGGAATCAGTTCAATGTTCACGATACACAGAATAACCAGGTATCCGGTAACGGTGTCTCTTCAGGTCTGAGCGGATCGCTTGAGGCGGGCAAAAAGTTCAGCTTCTCTGATCGGCTGGCAGGTTTTTATCTTGAACCGCAACTACAGCTGACAGCAGGTCATCAGGATGGTGCTTCCGTAGGTGCGTCTAATGGTCTCAATATCACACTTTCAAGCTACAAATCACTGATGAGCCGGGCAAGCGTGCTGGCAGGGTATGAAATCAATCAGAGCAATTACAAACTCAACACCTATGTAAAAACGGGTGTAATGCGCGAGTATGCCGGGGATGCTGCTTATGCTCTGAACGGATCAAATGAACGTCTTTCCTTTAAAGGAAATGGATGGAATAACGGCGTCGGCCTGAGTGCCCAAATCAGCAGCCATACGCTCTTCCTGGAGGCCGATATGGTAGACGGAAAACGTTTTAACCAACGTCAGGTTAATGCTGGCTACCGTTTTAGTTTTTAGAATCAGCGTGCAGCAAGCGCTCGTATAACAGGAGGTGTTAATGAAAAAAACATTATGGATGCTGCTGGCCTTGATCTGCTCAGGATCCGCTTTCGCACGGCAGGAGTCCACCATCGCAGAAGCAAAAAACATGCGAGACGAACGTCATGTTACCCTTACCGGTACGATTAGTGGACGGGCTGACGATGACCACTACTGGTTACAGGACTCAACGGGTCGTATCCGTATTGATGTCGACGAAGATGACGAAGACGACGACGGCTTCCTTATTGGTAAAAAGGTACGGATAACGGGTGAGGTAGATCGCGATGACGGGCATAGCGAAATCGATGTTGATCGGCTCTTCATTCTGAAATAATTCCGGACTTCTGTGTAAAAAAGCCAGCTATAGCGCTGGCTTTTTTACATTCAGGGCAGGTTTTACTTTTCGCGAAACGCTTCCTGTACGCGCAACAGAGGACGCAACAGATATTGCAGCAGGCTCTTCTCGCCCGTACGAATATCAACGGTGGCCGTCATACCGGGAATAACCCGTAGTTCCTGACTGCCGCTTTTCGTCAGCGTATTATTTTCCGTTAATACCATCACCCGGTAATAAGTATCATCGACGCCTGGCCTGCGGGCAGCCTTACTTTCCTCATCTTTTAGCGCGCCCGAACTGATACTTTGAACATGTCCGGTCAGGCCGCCATAAATCGAATAGTCATAGGCAGAAATTTTTACCACAGCTTCCTGACCGGGCGCCAGAAAAGCCACATCAGAGGGCCGGATACGGGTTTCCACCAGCAGTTGATCATCCAATGGTGTCACCTCCATTATTGCGGCACCAGGCTGGATCACACCGCCAAGCGTATTGATTTTAATACTGTTAACAATGCCTCGTACTGGCGTGCGAACTTCAGTACGCTCAAGCGTATCATGGCGGCCATGGGCAGTTTCCTGCAGGCTTGTCATCTCAACATCGACTTTGGACAGTTCATCGTTAGCCTCGTTACGGTAGCGGTTTTTTCGCTCGGTAATTTGCAATTCGGCATCATTCATCTGACGCTCAAGTTTCAGAACCTCAGTTTTTGACAGCAGCGATCTGGCTGAGAGCTGTCGCGCCATTTCAAGCTCTTTCTGCAGCAATGTTTTTGACTTCAGATAGCCTTCAATTGACTCATTTACCGCCCTTTTACGTAGTTTCCAGGCATCGGTTTCACGGGTAACCAGTTCAGGTACTTTCATGACCTCTGGCGGGAACACAAGCTCGCTGCCGGTCGCTTCTGCTTCAAGACGCGCGGCCTGGGCTTTCAGTGCCAGCAGGCGGTTAGCGCTTTCGCGGAAGGAGGCTTCGGCGCGCGTGGGATCGATTTTGGCCACAACCTGACCTTTTTCAACCGTATCGCCTTCATGCACCATTAACTCCTGCAAAATACCGCCCTCAAGGCTTTGCAAAACCTGTTCGCGGGAACTGGGAACAATTTTGGCTGACCCGGTTGTCACCTCTTCGATGTTGAAATTGGCGGCCCAGACGATTACCAGCACCATTAACGCCACGCTGCCCCAGGCAATAAATAGCCAGCCTTCCCAGCGATCCTGACGGGCGGCCCTCACCATGTCACTGGCTGTATGTTCGGTCAGGCGCTTTTGATCAACGTTTTTATCAGGGGACAGGCTGCTCATACTGTTACCTCGCCAGATTGTGGCTGACGCTCTGTGCTTATCTCAACGCCAGCATGTTTCGCTGCGTTACGCAGCACCGATGCGGCCGGGATCTTCCCGCTGTTTAATAAACCGATAATCTCTTCACGCGGCCCATCAGCTACTTTGATGCCTTCATCCATCACAATCACCCGATCAACGTATTTCAGCACTGCCGGACGGTGGGTCACGATAATCACGGTTCGGCCTTCCATTGCCGGGATGAGCGCCTGCAGGATAGTGCGTTCCGACCCCATATCCATCCCCGATGTAGGTTCGTCCAGTAGCAGAACATCCGGATTCGACAGAATGGCGCGAGCCAGGGCTATCGCCTGCTTTTGTCCACCGGAAAAGTTTTCACCTCGCTCACTGACAGGCATACCAAAGCCCATGGGATGGGCCGCGACAATATCACTCACCCCGGTCATTTTTGCAGCGGCCATCAGTTCTTCGTCGCTGGCATAGGGTGCTCCCATCACCAGGTTGTCACGCAGCGAACCATACATAAAACGTGGTTCCTGATTGACCAGCGCGATACGAGTCCGTAATTCCACCGGCTCGACCTGGCCTATATCTACGCCAGCAATGGTGATCGTGCCTGTTGTGGGTGGATATAGCCCAACCAGCATGCGCAGCAGCGAAGATTTACCGCTGCCCATTTTGCCCAGTATGGCAACCCGCTCGCCCTGACAGAACCGGACATCTAGCTGCTCAACGATGGCAGGTAAATCGTCTTTATAACGTAATGAAACGCCCTGACAGACAATCCCGGTCTGGCTGCCCTGGGGAAGCTGCACATAAACCTTCTCATTATCGCGTTCAGCAGGGGCCTGCATCACTTTATTGAGGATGGCCAGCGAGGTTTTTGCCTGCTGAATACGCAATCCCAGCGCGGCAAGCGTTGCTATGGGCATTATGGCGCGCCCCATCAGGGTCATAGTGGCAATGATGCCTCCCATTGAGATATCACCATCACCGACCAGATAAGCACCCCAGACCAGCAGAATAACGGTACCAAACTGCTGGGTCGTCTGAATGACGCTTGAGCCCATAGTGGCAAGGAACCGCGATTTCATATTCACTGCAGAGAGTTTTACGCTGGCAACATCGTGTTTAGAGGCGACCAGGTTTTCAGCACGCAGAACTTTGATGGTCTCAAGATTATCCAGTGATTCAATAACCAGACCGTAACGGTTACTGCCTATTTTCATTGACTCTTCAGCGTGGCGTTTCAAAGGGATCTGCATCAGCAGCACCATCGCCACGATGACCACTAATATCAGGATCACACACCAGACCAGTGGCCCGGCAACCAGATGGATTACAACCAGGAAGAGTAAAACAAAGGGTAAGTCAGCAACCGTCGTTAAAGCGGCTGACGTAGTAAGCTCGCGGACGCTGTCAAAGCTTTGCATGACATTGCCAAATGCACCGCTGGATTGGGCTCGACCCGACATTTTGCCGTTCAGCACGTGACGAAAAAGTTGTGCGCCCAACACCAGATCGATCTTTTTACCGGCGCGATCGGTAATCCAGGCCCGACCCAGCCGTGCAGCCAGTTCAAACAACAACGCCAGACTCACGCCGATAGCCATCGTCCAGAGTGTTACGTAGGTCTGGTTAGGCAGTACCCGGTTATAAACCGTCATGGTGAATACGGACATCGCCAGAACGAGCAGGTTAATAACGACTGACAATGCGGCGGCTTCAAAGATATAACGTTTGAATCCCCACAAAGTATTCCAGAACCAGTGCCCTTTACCGACATGGACAATGTCATCGGCACGATGATCAAGATAAGACTTAGGTCGCAGCAGCAGCAACTCGCCGCTATAGTGCTGAGCCAGGCGAGCGAAATCGACCTCAACAGGCTGGCTGCCCAGTGCGGGATCGATAATGGCGCACTTCTTTTCGCTACACTGTGTCAGCACGCAGTAGCCCGTTTCCAGACGCATGATGGCGGGGAGAACAAAGCTTTTCACATCCGTCAGGTCAATCTTCTGCCAGGCAGCACTCATGCCGCGGCTCTGCAGCGTGCGCAATGCCCAGTCATTCTGGGCGCTGATATCAGCGTCTGGTGGAAATGCAGGCATACCCACACGTAAAGCATTTAGCGTAAGCCGGACGTCAAACAGGCGCAGTGCGCTTTGCAGTGCAACCAGCAAAGTCTCCTGCGTATCTGATGGCGATCTGGATAACACTCTGTTTTCAGCATTCAGTTCAGAGCCAGCAGGCTCAAATTGTATATCAGTCACAATGGCGTCCCCTGGACAACTAATTCATTCTGGTCTGGCGGCAAAGCATGACAGCGGCCAGAAATACTCGTTTTTTACGTCAGCGTGATTAGTGCACCGCTTCGATGGTATTCGCTGGTAAAGCGTTAACCTTCTGCACCAGTTGGCTGGTTTTACCCAGTGCCGCAACGATGTTCCATTGCGCAGCCAGGTACTGCATCTGCTGCTCCTGATAACTTGCGAGACTGGTGTAATAGTCGGTAGCAAACGAGATTAAATCCGTTAACGGACGCTGCCCCGCGAAGAACTGTACCTCCCCCGCTTTCCAGGTTTTCAACGCGGTTTCTGACTGTCTCTGTAATGCATTGAGCTGGCGTTCACGAAGCGGTAAGGAGACCCACAGCTGATCCAGCTGCTGTTTCAATGTCCGGAGTGTTGCATCCTGATCCGCCTCTGCGGCAATGAGTCGCTGAGTTTCAGCTTTGGCATTTGCCCTGCCAGCCCCACCATCCCAAAGATTGATATCGCTGCTCACCTGTAACGTCACCGCTTTAAACGGTTCCATTTCACCGTTGCGCTTTGGACTGTCCATACTCAGTTGCACACTCCATTTCGGCCTGTTCCACTTAGAGGCCAGATCCACTGCGGCTCTCGCCTCCTCTTTACGCTCGCGTGAGACCGCCCAGTTGGGATTTTCTTTCAGTACCTGTTGTGCCTGTGCCAGTGACGCGGGCAACAGACCCGCTTTTTTCAGATCGGGCAGGCCTCTGGTGATAACAATCTCGTGGTTCAGCAGCGAGCTGAGTTGCTGCTGCGCTTGTATATAGGTGGTGTAGCTCATTTCACGACTGGCAATCACCGAATTGAGGCGAGTCGCAACCTGATTGATCTCAGAAGCTCTGCCGCTATCAATACTGGCAATATTCTTTACCCGATTAAGTAGATCCTGCAGTGCGTTAATTTCTTTATCCAGCACAGCGACAACTGTGGCATTAGTGGCTGCAGAGGTAAAAAGAGAAAGCACCTGCTCGTTGAGATTTTCGCGCGTGACATTTACCTGAGCCTGCTGCATGGAATAAGCAGCCTGCTTTCCGGCAACGCTCGCATCAGTACGTCCGTGATCGTAAAGTAATTTACTTACAGTGATATGCGGGGAGACAGGGTTATTCTCATAACCGGGTTGACCTGAATATCCTGATGCGCTGATACCCGTGCTGACCTGAAAACCATCAGCGGCTTTTGCCTGATCGATATCATACATAGCACCGGTGCTGTTTGATAAAGCAGACTTTACCGACGGATGGTCGGCTGTCATACGAATCATTTCAATAAAGTCCGTTGCATGGGCATTTAACAGGGGATTAAAAAATAGCAACCCCGCAATTAAACCATGCAGCGAACATCTGGATTTTGTAGTGAACAAGTTTTTTTTCATAGTTAACTCAAAATAACAAATAAAGTGGGATGGCTAATTTCTCTGTCGCTAATTCAATCCTGCGACCGGAACTGTTTTAACCGCCCGACATGTCATATGGCAACGTTAATTCTGCTAAAAAGAAATATTTAGGTTTTACATGCTGCTCACATGCCTTTATTTATTTTTTTCATCTGCGCAATCAGATCTGGGGCTCACCTGATGGGCCTGCCTTAAACAGGCCCATCAGGTGAGTTTGATGTGAAAAAAAGCTGGCGATGACCGAAGTCATCGCCAGTTCTATCAGATAACGTTTAAGCCATGCTGGATTAACAGCTTGACAGTGGTGTCATCATTATTGGTATAGACGTCATAATTAACGCCATTTTCAGTTTGTGCGGCCGAAGCCGTCCATTCTGACTTTCCAATATTAACGGTATCAGTTGCATTACTATTGTTTGAGCTTCCCACATCTCCCGTAATATGTAATGTGTTCGCTTCACTACCATTATCTTTAGTAATTTCGAGCACATCGCTGGCGCTGATAAATAATGTCTGCGCCGTGTTATTACCCAGATGGATAGCTTCAATTCCACTAATTTTGCCTGATACCGTTCCGAGTTCTAAATCGTTATTAGAATCCCAGACCAGCGTATCGTGACCCTCTCCTCCTTTCACACTGCTAAAATGAGTACTGTTAATGACGATAGTATCATCGCCCTCTTTTGCATCGACGGAATTCGCGCCGCGTGCATCCAGTACATCATTACCTGAAGTGCCATTAAGATCGTACTGAGCAGGTTGATACTCAATATGCGTCGATCCCGTTTCAGACGTCAGTCCCAGTGTCTCGTTCAGATCAACTAAGCGGCCTTTGATTGCTGAGCCATCGCCGTCGCCCACGCCCTGATCGGTCCAGGTCACGTAGAGCTGACCGCCCGCAAGGAAGGTCGCATCGACTTCAACCTGCTCACCATAGGTCAGCTGGTTGATCTGGATCTGCTGGCCCACTTTATTACCCGCTGCATCAAAGTACTGTGCGTAGATACCGCTGGTACCTGCACCCGGTGCGATGTCGGTTGTTGACAGGAAAACGGCAATAAAGCTGCCGTCAGCCTGACTGACCACCCTCGCCATGTGCTGATCGCCAGCCGTCGTGGTGTTGATCAGGAACTCGCTGGTCAGCGCCGTACCGTCTGCCGCGTAGATGCGGCCCCAGACGCTGTAACCATTCTGATCCGGTCCGCTGGTATCGTTAGAGTCCCAGGTCACCACGTAGTTGCCGTTTTGCAGCGCACTGACTGCGGATGACGCCTGATTGTTAGTCAGGGTCTGGTTCGCTACGAAGCTGCCTGTTACAGCATGCGTTGACGGATCATAAACTGACACACCAACATCATATCCGGTGGCTTTAATCGCATAAGTAATCGCAACCTGGCCATTTTCCAGCGTTGTAACAGATGGTAACGGCTCCCATTCAGGAATGATGGCATTTGCGTTCAGGGTCGTGGTTGCCAGCACGGTCTCCGCCGTGACCGGCGTGCCGTTTGCGTCATACTGACGGCCATAAACCGTCCAGTTGCCGTTCAGGCTCGCTTCCCAAACCACCAGATAACCGCCGTCTTCCAGCGAAGTGATCACCGGAACGCGCATTTTGCTGGCGGCGGTGCTGGAGTCCACATTGTACTCTGCGCCATTAGTCACGACGCCGTTCACGTTACCCGCACCGTCGTAGCTGTAGGTATAACCCTGACCCTTGATATGCGCACCGGAATCCGTGCTCCACACCACCTGGAAAGTGCCATCTGACAGCACGGTAACCTGCGGCGTGATCTGGTCGCCCGCTGTGGTGGCGTTCACCGTGAACTCCGCCCCGACCGGCTGACCTTTCGCATCCAGCAGCTGACCCTTGACGCAGCTGCCGGAGCCGTCTCCGCTCGCCGACTGCCACACCACGATGGCA
>NZ_JAPCIL010000026.1:0-1864 GCF_025910075.1 Pantoea sp. RG18 | reverse complement strand
GCCCGGACGGTTCTGCGCACCGCTGTAGGTGGTGTTCACCTGGAACTCGTCGGTCACCGCCTGGCCGTCGGCGCCGTAGCGGCGCGCCATCACGCCGTCGCCGCTGTTGTCCAGTCCGTTAACGTTGGACTCGTAGACAATCAGAAAGCCGCCGTCGGTCAGCGCTATCACCTGCGGGCTGTCCTGATTGTTGGCCGTGCGCTGGTTCACCTGCTGCTCGGTGCCGATTTTATGCACACCATCTGCCTCGTACAGCTGCATGTAAACCTCGGTGCCGGAGGTGCCGTCACCCTGCCACGTCACCACGATGCGGCCGTCCGCCAGCCGGGTGACCGACGGGTTGAGCTGATCGCCTGTGGTAGTGGTATTCACCTGCGCGCTTTCATTCAGCAGATCGTAAGCACTCAGTGCGGCTCCGGAGATCAATACTGGCTGGCTCTGGTTACCTGCCGCGTCAATAGCCGAGAGCGTTCCGTTTTCACCGACACTGAGTGGGTTAGGTACAATACTCCATACACCCTCAGCATCTGCCACCGTGGAGTAAACCGTTCCAGCCGCATTCGTTACGATAACAGTAGCGCCTGCTTCGGTCTGGCCACCCAGAGTCTCCTTAGTATTGGTAGAGAGGCCCACGTTCGGCGGCAGTACATCGGTGTCGCTCGACGCTGGTGTCGTCGCAGGCTGATAGTCAATGGTCGTCGGATCGTTGTTGTCCGGCGTCATTTGCTCCAGTCCCAGCGTTTCAACCAGATCCACAACGCGTCCTTTAATCGCCGAGCCTTCGCCGTCACCCACACCTTTGTCAGTCCAGGTCACGTAGAGCTGACCGCCCGCAAGGAAGGTCGCATCGACTTCAACCTGCTCGCCATAGGTCAGTTGATGGATCTGCATCTGCTGGCCCACTTTGTTACCCGCTGCATCAAAGTACTGCGCGTAGATGCCGCTGGTACCTGCACCCGGTGCCGTATCTGTTGCAGACATAAAGAGCGCAACGAAACTGCCATCAGGACGGCTCACGACTTTCGCCAGATGTTGATCGCCTGCTGTTGCCGTGTTGATCAGGAACTCGCTGGTCAGCGCCGTACCGTCTGCCGCATAGATGCGGCCCCAGACGCTGTAACCGTTCTGATCCGGTCCGCTGGTATCGTTAGAGTCCCAGGTCACCACGTAGTTGCCGTTATCCAGCGCGCTTACTGCAGGTGATGCCTGATTATTAGTCAGGGTCTGGTTCGCTACGAAGCTGCCGGTTACCTCATGCAGTGAAGGATCGTAGATCGACACGCCTGCGTCATACCCGGTACCTTTAACGGTATAGGCGATAGCGACCTGGCCATTTTTCAGTAACGTAACAGACGGCAGCGGCTCCCAGTCAGCGCCAAAGCCCAGCACGCCGTTTACGCTCAGCGAAGTCGTAATCAGTACAGTCTCTGCCGTGACCGGCGTGCCGTTTGCATCATACTGGCGGCTGTAAATCGCCCAGTTACCGTTCAGGCTTGCCTGCCATACAACCAGATAGCCGCCATCTTCCAGCGAGGTAATGGCGGGTTCAGTCAGTTTACTTGCCGTGGTACCGGTGTTAACGCTGAACTCTGTGCCATCAGCCACCAGACCATTTACGTTACCCGCACCGTCATAGCTGTAGGTATAGCCCTGACCCTTGATATGCGCACCGGAATCCGTGCTCCACACCACTTCGATATGGCCGTTCGTCAGGACCGTAACCTGCGGCGTGATCTGGTCGCCCGCTGTGGTGGTGTTCACCGTGAACTCCGCCCCGACCGGCTGGCCTTTCGCGTCCAGCAGCTGGCCCTTGACGCAGCTGCCGGAGCCGTCTCCGCTCGCCGACTGCCACACCACGATGGCG
>NZ_JAPCIL010000025.1:0-1072 GCF_025910075.1 Pantoea sp. RG18 | reverse complement strand
ACCCGGACGGTTCTGCGCACCGCTGTAGGTGGTGTTCACCTGGAACTCATCGGTCACCGCCTGGCCATCGGCGCCGTAGCGGCGCGCCATCACGCCGTCGCCGCTGTTGTCCAGTCCGTTAACGTTGGACTCGTAGACAATCAGAAAGCCGCCGTCGGTCAGCGCGATCACCTGCGGGCTGTCCTGATTGTTGGCCGTGCGCTGGTTCACCTGCTGCTCGGTGCCGATTTTACGTATACCGTCGGCCTCAAAGAGCTGCATGTAAACTTCGGTGCCGGAGACACCTGCGCCCTGCCACGTCACCACGATGCGGCCGTCCGCCAGCCGGGTCGTCGACGGGTTAAGCTGGTCTCCAGTGGTGGTAGTGTTCACCTGCATACTTTCATTCAGCAAGCTATACGTAGCCAGTGCAGATCCCTGGAAGGCCACTGTATCGCCCTTGTTCCCTGCTGGATCGATAGCGTAGATCTCTCCTGACTCGCCAGCTGAGATTGGGTTAGGTGCTATCACCCACTTACCCTGCTGATCGGCTACTACGCTATATTCCGTGCCGTTCTTATCGACAATGACAACCACAACGCCAGGCTCAGTAACACCGCTCAGTGACTCCTCTGAGTTTCCTGAAATCCCAACGTTAGGCGCTGTGATATCGATAATAAAATCCCAGCTACTGCTGATTTCACTGACGTTACCTGCAGCATCCGTTGCCGTCGCCGTAATACCGTGTGTCCCTTCCAGCAGGTTAGTGGTCGGCGTATAGCTCCACTCACCCAGTGCATCTGCCGTCACTGTCGCAAGCAGGATGCCATTGTCATAAAGCGTAACCAGCGAGCCTTTTTCCGCCTTGCCGGTAAAGGTCGGCGCCGGATCGTCAATGACATTACCTGCCACTGGTGAGGTGAACTGCAATGTACCGACGTCATCCTGTAATGACTGGATGATCACTGGTTCTGGCGGTGTGGTATCCACATTCAGGGTAAATTTCGCCTCGCTGCTGTTGCCCGCTGCGTTGGTTACCGATGCCGTAAAGACGTGCTCACCATCAGCCAGCTCCGCCACCGCGAACGTCCAT
>NZ_JAPCIL010000024.1:0-463 GCF_025910075.1 Pantoea sp. RG18 | reverse complement strand
TTCGGTGTTGTTCGTGATTTCCGGAGCCGCCGTGCTGGTATCCAGCTTAAACGGCCATTCTGCGCCAGGCGCGGAGATGTTTCCTGCCGCGTCCGTGCTAACGGCTTTGATACTATGATCGCCGTCTACCATATTGGTGGTCGGCGTATAGCTCCAGTTGCCCTGCGCATCCGCCCGAACGCTGCCCAGCACGCTGTCGCCGTCATACAGCGTAACCAGCGAACCTTTTTCCGCCTTGCCGGTAAAGGTCGGCGACGGATCGTCCGTTACGCCACCACTGGTCGTAGACGTGCCCTGTACAGTGCCTACATCGTCAATCATCCCGGTGATGGTCGGCAGGACAGGTGCGATGGTGTCAACGGTCAGGGTAAATTTCGCCTCGCTGCTGTTGCCCGCCGCATTGGTTACCGATGCCGTAAAGACGTGCTCACCGTCTGCCAGCTCCGCCACCGCGAACGTCCAC
>NZ_JAPCIL010000023.1:0-344 GCF_025910075.1 Pantoea sp. RG18 | reverse complement strand
CAACGGTAAAGCTCCAGTCGCCGTCTGCCTGCGGGCCTTCGTTGCCCGCCGCGTCCACCGCCGCGACCGTCAGGTCGTGGGAGGTGCCGTCCGCCATATCCTGCTCCGGCGTCCAGCTCCACTTGCCGTCCGCCTCCACCGCTGCGCTGCCGACGAGCTCGCCGTTGTCATAGATGTTGACGTGATCGATGTCGGCGGTTGCGTCGCCGGAGAAGGTCGGCCGTGCGTCGTCGGTGACCGAGCCGCTGGCAATCTCGCCGGTGATCGCACCGACGTCGTCCGTCAGGGTGATGCTGTCGATCACCAGGCCCGAGGTCTGGTTATCCGGCGGCGTGCTGTCTGCC
>NZ_JAPCIL010000022.1:0-331 GCF_025910075.1 Pantoea sp. RG18 | reverse complement strand
GCCGTCCTCGCCCAGCGCCGCCGTGGTAATGCTCCAGCGGCCGTTGTCATCCGCCACGCCCGACCCCGCGTTTACCCGGTTGCCGTCCGCATCCGTGGCCCACACGATGACCGTCAGCCCCGCGCCCGCGGTGCCGTTCAGCGTCAGCGTGCCGTCGTTGGTGAACTGGCCCTTCTGCAGGAAGCCGCTGTCCGCGTCTTCGCCCTGGCTGTAGTCGTCCACCACGTTTTCAATCGCCGGCTGCGCCGGGGCGCTGGTCAGGACGCTGAAGTCCCACGCCGCATCCGCCGTGCCGCTTACCTGCGGGCCTTCATTGCCCGCCGCGTCCACT
>NZ_JAPCIL010000021.1:0-331 GCF_025910075.1 Pantoea sp. RG18 | reverse complement strand
CCCGTCCTCGCCCAGCGCCGCCGTGGTAATGCTCCAGCGGCCGTTGTCATCCGCCACGCCCGACCCCGCGTTTACCCGGTTGCCGTCCGCATCAGTGGCCCACACGATGACCGTCAGCCCCGCGCCCGCGGTGCCGTTCAGCGTCAGCGTGCCGTCGTTGGTGAACTGGCCCTTCTGCAGGAAGCCGCTGTCCGCATCCTCGCCCTGGCTGTAGTCGTCCACCACGTTTTCAATCGCCGGCTGCGCCGGGGCGCTGGTCAGGACGCTGAAGTCCCACGCCGCATCCGCCGTACCGCTTACCTGCGGGCCTTCATTGCCCGCCGCGTCCACC
>NZ_JAPCIL010000020.1:0-292689 GCF_025910075.1 Pantoea sp. RG18 | reverse complement strand
TCATTATTGGTGGGAAAGAGACAGGAAGCTCATCACAACTTTGAAAACCTGAGCGTTGTTCGAAGCGCCATCAGGTGGAGACGTAAAATCCGTGCAGGTTATACAGACAGACTCGGTAATATGAGTGAAAGAACGATATGGCCTTTCGCGCTGGGTTACTTCTCCGGCGCTATTGTGCTTGCTGCATGGTGTGAAAAACGTAACGACTTTCGTCATTTCGACGTAACGCGATTAAAATCTCTTCAGCACCTGCAGGAAGGATATCCTCATTCCCGGCATAGCTTACTCCGTATATGGCGTAATGCAGGTCTGGATAACATCGTTCCCACGCGTAGCTGAAATGGGTATGATTGCTCCAGAAAATCCAGGTCTGTTCTTATCTATAAATATATCCGCTCTTCGCTCATAGCGGACCCTGGCCTGCCGTCAGTCCGCTTTGTGCCATAAGCTGACATTACTGACATCAAGATGTACTCATATGCAGGGAGCAATCTACAGCCATATCATTTTCTGAGTGGGTATAGTTAAGCTTATGTCCGAGACTGTTCTCAAAAAGTAAGTAGTCGGCATTATCCTTGTGACCGTCTTTACTCCGAGTCTTAATCCATCACCGTGGCGGAGGCAGGCAACTCGCTCTATCGCATGCTCGCTTCATTGTAGGTACGACACTGGGCTTATTCTTATTAATACGGTACATCCCGCTTTTTTTACGTCGCCTGGTTGCCCGATAGATTCCCTCAATCGCGGTGCATGTTCACCAGCACCTGTCGGGACGTTCAGGCGCAGATGTGCCATCGGGGAATAGGGATTGCCGCCATGCTGCCAGGGACTCATGGCGACGCCATCGCCGGATTGCAGAGTATTCAAATGCCGCCGAGGGATGTCACTATTATCTCCGGCATATCGATCGCTGCGGTCCATACTGGATATCGCCGATGCATTGCTGGCGAATTCCGCAACACCAGCAAGGTAGGCATGTTCTTCGGCGCGCGCGCTTTTGCTGTTGCGCCAGCGGAGGTGAACAGATGTTATACATGTTCGGGGCTGAAGCTTTAGGTTTTGCAATCTGTTGCGTACTGCCCCGTTAGCTGAAAAGAGGGTGGATTAGAAAGCGTGTTTATTGGCAGAGAAGAGCCATAAGCTGGCGGGAAACACACATTGAATAACGATCAGAAGTGGTATGTCACCAGCAGGCTTCCTGTGGGTGATATTTCTCGTTGCACAATCGGGCTATTGCGCGCATCTCCCGTTAACTGCGTAACGCCTGCTGCGGCAATCACGCTCCAGTCCTCATTGAACTTGTGTGTCCAGTCAAGATTCATCGACCAGGCATAAATTCCCGATCCGGCATCATATCGGATAAACCTTGATGCAGCCGATTGAGATGCACTGACTCCGTAGTAAGTCTGCATGTATTTGTCCGTCCCCCAGCTGCCGGTCAGCGCCAGCGTTACTGTATTATTCGGTGAGGTATAGAGCGGGCTATTAATGCCAAAATGCAATGCCGTGCCATTGTTTTGCTCAGAAAATGGCACTTCAGCCTGCAATTGCAAATTAAGCCAGTCGGTCACCCCGTATCCCAAGCCAAATACACCGAGAGCCGAGCCTTTGACATCCCCCATACCTCGCAAATAGTCGCTGCCATCGCTTAGGGAGTCACTGTCCACGTCACGATCCTTACGGCCTGCGCGATAGCTCACCGCAGCGTTGTAATCGAATTTGCCGATGTTATTGCCATAACCGATGCCCCGCGTGGAGCTGACGAAGAAACCATTTTCCATGGTGTAATCAAGCACCAGGGAAGTCGTGACGCGGCTTTTGTCCGAACCAGAATAACGTGGCGTCACGTTCGCGCCGCCTCCCACCGTCAACGCGTTGCCCTGATTCTGAGCTGCCGCCAGTATCGGGGTGGTCAGTAACGCCAGGACTGCGCCCGACAACATTTTTTTCAGGCTGTACCCCGTGAGTGAAAGGGGGAACTTATGACGCAGTGTGTTATTTCTCATTAAAGAAGTCCTTATGCATTCAAATGATTACGATGCAAGCGGGTTGTAAACGCCAGAACGTTCATTTTGAATGCGCCCGCTAAAGTTCTCATGAGCCAAAAATGAAGAAAGGGTGAAGCAACCACAGATGCTGCAAAGCTGATAGATTTCCTGATACCGTTTTTTTCTTCAGACGTTCTTCATTCACTGCTGATACCGTAACCATTGTGAAAATACTCCTGATTGAAGACGACCTGGATCTCGGTAACGGCATACGTATTGCCCTTGCAGATCAAGGATTTGATGTTATATGGGTTCGCCGCAAAGAGGATGCGCTGCATCAGCTTGATGTCTGCGTGCCTGAACTTGTGTTGCTCGACCTCGGATTACCCGACGGCGATGGCATGAGTCTGATGGTGGGCCTGCGTCAGCAGCACAAGGGCATTCCCGTGATCATCCTGACGGCGCGAGGCACACTGCACGATCGCCTTTCCGGGCTGGACGCGGGTGCAGACGACTATCTCGTCAAACCGTTTGTTCTCGCCGAGTTGCTGGCGAGGGTGAGAGCGCTTGCGCGCCGCAGTTATGGTTTTCAGAACGAGGCGATAGAACTTCGGGGATTATCACTTTTTGTGCCCACACGACGCGTGACCGTGAATGCACGGCATATTGAGTTGACGGCAAGTGAATACGCGCTGCTTGAAACGTTGATGTTACGCACTGACCGCGTGCTTACTCGCAGTTTTCTGGAAGAAAGGATCTTCGGCGCAAAAGAAAATATGAGTAATGCGCTTGATGTGCATATGGGGAATTTGCGTCGCAAAATCGGCGAAGGCTATGTACGAACGGTGAGGGGCGTTGGGTATGTCATTGATACCGTACCCATTCAGAAGGGAGCAGGTTGATGCGAAATGTCTGGCGCCATCTGAGAACCCCAACGTTCGTGCGGCGAATTATGGTAGCGCAGATGCTATTGCTCACTCTGCTCTGGTGTCTTTTTCTGACTTACGTTTTGTGGGAGGACTTACGTAGTCCGGCGATATTAACGGGCAGCAAGACGTACGAAACCATTTTTACTGTGGTTAAGAGTATGGACGATCGCCCGCAGGAGCGAACGCATGTGCTGGCTGCATTAAGTAAGGCAGTACGGGAAAATTATGGCGGCGGTGAAGATCCAGCACTCTCAATCAGCCTTATCGTACGCGAGAATAAAGAGATAATTTATGCCTCTGATGGTGCGCCAGTCGGAGTGATAAACAGCCGTTATGGAAAAATTGAGCGCGTGGAGAGTGATGGTCGCGCCTGGAACAGCCGTACCTTAAAGTCCGGGAACGCCGACACAGAGGTCACGCTTATCACCCCTGCTGGAGGCTGGAATTTCTTTATCTATCTGAACTCGCGTGGCTACTACGTGATGCCGCTGCTGGTATGCATTCCTTTTCTTTTGTTCCCTGCCTGGCTGTCGATCCGCATTGCAATGCGCCCATGGAATAAAGTGGTAAATGAAGTGTCCTTACGCACGCCGGACGATCTCTCGCCCTTAAAAGCAGTGCCAAAGCACAGGGAGCTTCGCCAGATGGTTGACGCGGTTAATGGATTTCTTGCCAGGGTGCGGGAAAGCACTGAACGGGAACGCGTTTTCATTGCCGATGCCGCTCACGAGTTGCGTACCCCCCTGGCGGCGATGCGAATCAATGTTGAGGCGCTGGAATCTTATGTGAGCAGTGACAGCCAAAAAGAGTTGCTTGCGGGCATTGTTCGCAGCAACAGCCGTGCGGCTCGTCTGGTCAATCAGTTGCTGCTGCTGATGCACAGCGAAGCGCGCATTGACATGGTTATGGAGCCTTTGCCGCTGACAACGCTCATACAAGAACGTATGGCCGGGCTGGCACCGCTCGCGGCGGAACGCAGGATTGAACTTGAATTTTACGCCGAAGAGGAAATCTGGGTGACTGGCGTCAGGGAACGGTTAATGTCGCTTATCGATAACGTAGTCGAAAATGCCGTGAAGTATAGCCCCTGGGGCGGGAGGATTGAGGTGGAATTACGATCCTTAAATCAATCCACGCAGTTACGTGTTTCAGATGCAGGGCCTGGCATTCCCGTTGAATTGAGGGAGCGCGTGTTTGACAGATTTTTTCGTGATCCTAACCAGCTGCAAAGCGGGAGTGGGCTGGGGCTTGCCATCGTTAAAGCCGTTGCGCAGCAACACAACAGCAGCGTAAGCCTCAGTACGTCGGCAGAAGGTGGGCTGATGGTTTCGGTTGATTTCCCAAATCACAAGTCCGCCTGAAAGCAAGGACAACGTTGATCCGCCCCGGCGAATGGCCGTTACCTGAATGATGGAGTTAAACGTGAAATACGTTGTTCTTGCAAGCCTGTTAATTTCGCTCTCACTAAGCGGGTGCGCTATTACGGTCAGTGAACTAAAAAGCAGCCAATCCTCTTTTGACGGCAGTTTCGTGAGCAAGGCAGGCTCATCTGATACTTATCGAACCCTAAGGTACATGGCAAGACAGTGCCTCGAATATGAGGCATATTCAGGAAATCCGGTCATCGTACTGAGCGAATTTGATGGTGAACGCAAAGCAGGGGAGATTAATCAAAAGTTCCTTTCACAGGGATTGTTGATAAATAACACGCTAATTGAGATCGAAAGTCGGCATGGTGACAACGCACAGGTCTCCCTTTATACAACCAAGAACGTCTTGAGCACGGGAATCCGGTCACCAAAGATAATTGATATCAAGCGCTGGGCTGACGGCGATAAAACGTGCTAGCGCGACACCGCGAAGCATTCCAGTTATATGACTTGCGCCACATTGATTAACACCGCAATTCTAAGTAATACCTTCATCAGAGGTGAGAGCCACTTCAAACTTCCGCTATTCGCTCAAAGCTGCCAGTCAGTTCCTTTGATTTCCTGAAGATGTTTAAGCCGCCGTTCTGAATGCCTGGTCAGAAACGCAGTGTGTCCAGGGCGGTGCGGATTTAACTGTAATGGCTCTGATTTCCCTGAAATTGGTTCGGTTTGGTTAAGTCAGGGCTGTATCTCGGCAGGCGTTCCTGAAAAGTGGTTCAGTGGACAGAAAATGCGGTCTATCCATGACGTGACTATATCAACGCGCTGGGTCTCTGAGGCATAGATGGTGCGTGACTTTTTCTATGCCCGTCAAAGCAACAAAGCCAGCTCGTTCATAGAAAGTGAATGCCGATTGAGGAGCGTTTGTGTTGATAAAATCAAACCAGTGGCCAGAATCCTTAAGTATCTCACTGAGCAGGGCGCTGCCAACCTGCCTTTTCCTCCATCCTGAGTCTACGTAGAGATGTCGCAGACGTCCGATGCCATTTTTTAGCGTAAACGGGTCGATGTTGAGTCCACCAACGCCAACGATTACTCCATCTACTGAAGCCCCAATTAGTTTTTCTCCGGGTCTATCAAAGCGGTTCTGTCCGCTAAGCCAGTTATCTTCCAGTCGGCGTAACATGTTAAATCCTTCAGCCATGCTCTGCGATCTTAACTCAGCAAATCCTGGGCTGTCCGGGGTGACGCTTATGAGTTGGATATCCATGATTTTTCCAGTGATTTCAATCTGCATAGTCTGGACAGAATTATGATTGTGTGAAACGTCTGCTCTTTACTTAAAGCAGAACAAATTTTGATAATTTGATGCTGATCTTCCTCAAGAAAGGTGACCGGTTCACCTTTCTCTGTAGAAGACGTGAATAACCATATGATAATTATCTACGCTTCTATCCGCCGTTCCGCGAGTGCATGCCTTGCTGCGTTTGATGCCCATCCATCGGACTGGTCATGATTTTCAATCTCTGCCTCTGCTATCGGCGTTACACGGATCAGCGGAACTGAACCGAAAGGCAAACCTTCAATCTGACGAGCATCACGGCTGAGAATGATGCGGGACATAGGTTTATAGTCGTCGGTAAGAGAGCAAAACAGTATGGCTCTATATTTTTCAACATCGGCAGCGACCTGATAGCCGTCGGCAACGAGATCCCCCAAGCTAATTAACAAATGAGCCCAATCATCAATCTGCTGGCTGGTATTATCTGAAGCATCCAGCTCCATGAAAAGTTCGCATTTTACGCCGTTTTCCGGGTCTGAAATGCCGGCCCAGGGCGTCGAGAGACCATCGGTAGCCAGCGTTAATTTGGTGCTGCTTTTGGTACTGAGTACCCGGCGATGGGGCCCGAACCACTTCGTCTGGTTGTGTACGTTTGCGTCATTTCGTTCAGCAATAAAGCTATCTGACACGTCGCCATACCTTTTCCAGAATGCTCGCCTTGCGACAGCGGCAGCCTCATACATCGGACTCAGAGGACCGCGCGGCACTATTGTCTCATCGAAAATTGTGTCAACCGTAACGCGCCCGCGCATGAACGGTATTTTAGACTTAGTCCAGCGAACAATAACCTTATTAAAGGACTGTATCTGTAATGCTTCGAGTTTATCGACAACGTTGCAGACCCTCTGAAAAACATGGTCACCAGCAGTAACGTGACTCCCATCAGCATACATGTAACCTCCATATTGCGAGGAAACACCAGCCTGTTCCGTAATAAAGAACCATTCACCGTTCACAGCGCCAATGGGTGCCTTGTCTAATGCCGGGCGTAAGTCCCTTACCGCATCAGAGTTTGAATATGCAGTCATGCCTGTCCCTTATCTTCATTCCTTATGTATCTTGCTTGTTTTACGCTTTTCCACACCTGAGCGTTGCTAAACTTACGGCCCGATAAGTTTAAAAATGATAAAGCGATTGTAGGGCGTTAGTCTAAAAAAGTTAAGAAGGCTCTTAGATAATTACCCCTTCAGTCAAGAAGGCAAAACCGCCAGAAGTGGAAGTAGCGCATGAACTGTTATGGTAAATTTGAACGTCCGGCTTAATCACTTGAGGATAAGCAGAATGCTTCTGGAGAAGCTCAGATTGCTTGAGTGCAGCCTTCACGGCGACAGGCACAATGATCCGGAGTGGCTGGAACTGATTCTTCATCCTGAATTCCGTGAAATCACCCGGTCAGGTGTGACGGTCGACCGGTCAGAGACCATTGCGTCGCTGCTAAGTGAAAAGGCTGCACCTTATATTCTCAGCAGCGATTTCCGTCTTACGGAGATGGGCTGCGGTTACGCTCTGCTTCACTATCGGACGTTTTACGCTGATGGCAACCATCATGCATTACGTTCCTCTTGCTGGATTTGTGCGGATGAGGGCCAGTGGACTCTGTTTTTTCACCAGGGAACGCCGGCTGCAGGCAATGCCGGGGTTCAGGGTTAAGTTGCACACTTAGGACAGAGAGAATGTGTTTATGCGGAAGATTATTGTTGTGCCATACGTTGATAGATGGCCTGAGATGTTTGAAGCTGAAAGTTTACTGATAAAAACATTGCTCGGTGGAATGGCTAAGGATGTCCATCATATTGGAAGCACGTCAGTTCCTGGTCTCTCAGCAAAGCCTGTAATTGATATGCTACTTGAAGTTTCCGACATCAATGAACTGGATAAGTACCATTCAGCAATGGCCCACGCCGGGTATGTTGCTCGCGGTGAGAACGGGATTGCGGGGCGCAGATATTTCATTAAAGGTGGTGATCAGCGTAGTCATCAAGTTCATGCGTTTGCAGTCGGAGATATGCAGGTATTGAGACATCTTGCTTTCCGTGATTATCTTCGAAGAAACAAAGACATTGCAGAAGAGTATGCTGAGATAAAACACGCAGCTGTATTAGTCAGCAGGAACGATGCTCATCGCTATAGCGCCCTCAAAGCGAAATTTATAGAGCGTCATCAACAACTAGCGCTAGCTGTCTGAGAACGATTGAGATTGAGTTCGTTGCCGGGAGGGTATGTTCAATAACGATGAATTCACTGAGTAGTCATCAGTCAACGTCTGCTGTTCGCTGTGAGTTCAACGGGTCGATGCAACGCTATCCCTAATCAAGGGGGGCGTTTCCATGAAACGAAGAACTCGGATTAACTACACGCCAGAGCAGAAGGCGATTATCTGGGACAGATATAAGCAAGGTGATTCCCTGCATGATATCGCCAGAATGTTCGACAGATATCATTCTTCTATTATGCCCACTATCCACCAGACTGGTGGATACCGCCCCCCTGTCCGAAAGCGGCATCCGTTAGCGCTTTCACTTGATGAAAGAGAGGAAATATCCAGAGCGCTGGTAGCAAAATCAGCATCAGGGCGATCGCAAACAAACTATCGAGAGCCCCCTCAACGATTAGCCGGGAGATAAAGAGGCACGGTGGTGCAAATCAATACCGTGCATCAAAAGCGGATACTGCTGCGTGGGAAAATGCTCTGAGACCAAAACCTTGCAAGCTAATTGAAAGACCCACACTGTGTAAAATCATCGCAGAGAAGATGCATCAGGACTGGTCGCCGGAACAAATCGCCGGTTGGCTGAAAACGCTGTTATCCGGATAATCAGGAAATGCATGTGTCACACGAAACGATATATAAACGCTTTTTATACAAACCCGGGGTGCATTAAAAAAAGAACTGCAGCAATGCCTCAGAAGCGGAAGAGTCGTGCGTAGATCCAGAACATCATCGCTTAAAGGGAAAGGATTAGGGTCAATCCGGGATACGATCTCTATCAGCGAAAGACCACCTGAAGCCGCTGACAGAGCCATACCCGGTCACTGGGAAGGTGACCTGATCCAGGGCTCTAAAAACTCCTATATCGTCACCCTCGTAGAACGTCATTCCCGTTTTGTTATGCTGGCCAGGATCAGGGACAACAAGACCATAACGGTTATATCTGCACTTATCAAACAAGCCCGGGAATTACCTGCTGAGCTTTATAAAACATTAACATGGGACCGGGGCGCTGAAATGACCAGCCACACCCGGTTTACTGTAGCCACAGATATCCAGGTTTACTTCTGCGATCCTCAATCCCCTGGCAACGCGGCTCCAATGAAAATACAAACAGATTGCTTAGGCAGTATTTTCCAAAAGGAACTGACTTATCGGTTCACAGCCAGCAAAGACTAGACAGTGTTGCCAGGCAGCTCAACGAGAGGCCAAGAAAAACGCTAGACTATGAATCACCCGCAGAGCGTTTTAACCAATGTGTTGCATCTATCAGTTGAACTCACAGCCAGAAGCGGACATTTTTGCTAAAGGTGATGAGTTACTGGGTCAGGCTGTGCAGAGTAAAAGCAATGAGCAACACCCCGCCGGCAATGTTGACGTATTTTTTGAGCATTAATGGATTTGTTTTTTTTACTGAAAATATAAGTGTTTGACTGACAGCGAAAAGCCAAACGCTCATGACCACGACATGTACTGTTGCCAATGTCAGATAGTTGTAGACGCCTCCCTGTATCCCTGCGAACTGCGAAACGACTGTCAGATAAAAAATGATGGCTTTAGGATTCAAAATATTAGCTATCCAGGCCTCTCTTAAAGTCACCGAATGTTTCGTAACAGCAAGCCCGCTGGCATTTGACCTTATCCCGCTGCGGATGAGCATTGCTCCTAACCAGAGCAGATAGGCGGTTCCGAAAACTTTCAACACCGCAAAAGTTGCTGGAGACGAGATGATCACAGCGGTTATACCTAGCCCTATGAGAACCGCATGTGTGTATATACCCAAGGCTGTTCCGGCAAGCGTTCTGAATAGTCCTTTGTAACCGCCAGCCAGAGCTCCATTCATAACAAGAGTGAAGCTTACTCCGGGGGACAGTGCAACAGGGAGTAGTGCTGGCATAAAGCCATAAAGGTTTATTTCCATAGGTTTTGGATATTAATTGATGCTCTACTTGATTTCCATTAAGGCGCTTCGCCAGAAAGTGATATTTAAAGCAATTGGAATATATAAATCTTTGCCAAAAAAGGTCCGCTCTTCGCTCATAGCGGTCATCCGCCCTTTTCAGCAGGCAGTTTTTTACCAGAAGCGGAACTTGCTTACATTGCTTTGTCAGTTTGCTGGGAGCAGGTCAGATAGGTTTTTATGACCTTTTCAG
This sequence comes from Pantoea sp. RG18, assembly GCF_025910075.1. Lineage (NCBI taxonomy): Bacteria > Pseudomonadati > Pseudomonadota > Gammaproteobacteria > Enterobacterales > Erwiniaceae > Pantoea > Pantoea sp. RG18. Next base: position 282,698 of record NZ_JAPCIL010000020.1, on the reverse strand, counting down.
ACAGGGTCGTATCAGGATTAATTTCTGATACTGACAGGCGTGGTTTTTTACATCATTGAACGTCAGACTCCATCAACCAGGGAGGATGAATCCTCTCTTTTTTATTACGTCAGCTGCACCCAGTGGCACGCCACCTGATGGCCGGGGCGCATTTCGCGCAGTTCCGGAATTTCTGTGCGACAGCGTACTGTTGCCTGCGGGCAGCGGGAAGAGAAGCGACAGCCAGAGGGCGGGCGCGAAGGATCCGGAATTTCCCCCTGCACCACCGGCACGGATAAGCTTCCAGGGGCAAGCGTCGGCACCGCCGCCAGCAGCGCCTGGGTGTAGGGGTGAAGCGGCTGGCTGAACAGCGCATCGCGGCTGGCAGTTTCCACCAGTTTCCCCAGATACATAACTGCCACGTCATCACACAAATGCTCCACGACACCGAGATCGTGAGAGATGAACAGGAAGGTGACGCCATGGTCATCACGCAAATCGGAAAACAGGTTAATGATTTGCGCCTGAATAGAGACATCCAGCGCCGAGATGGGTTCGTCGGCAATAATAAAATCCGGGTTGAGAATCAGCGCTCTGGCGATGCCGATACGCTGGCGCTGGCCGCCGGAAAACTCATGGGGAAAGCGATTGTAATGCTGCGGCGCCAGTCCACAGATTTTCATTACCTCCAGCACTTTGTCGCGCAGTTCTTCTTTGCTGCACAGCGTGTGTTCCAGCATTGCTTCCCCAATTGCATCACCTATTCGAATGCGTGGATTCAGCGAGCTGTAAGGATCCTGAAATACCAACTGGATTTTCGGGCGCAGCGCGCGCATCTGTTTCGGCGTCAGATCCTGCAACTCCTGACCACGATACTTCACGCTACCTGCCGTTTTGTCATAAAGCCCCAGCAGCGTGCGTCCTACGGTGGTTTTACCGCTACCGGATTCGCCCACAAGGCCAAAAATAGTGCCAGGTCGAATGTTAAAACTGACGCCGTCCACAGCGCGTAGCTGTCCTGTTTCCTGACCAAAAAGCCCGTCGCGTAGCGAGAAATGCTTTTTCAACTCGTCCACTTCAATAACATATTGCTGGCTCATGCGATCGGCTCTGCTAACTCACTGTGAATACATGCGGCTTGCCGCGTATGCCCGATCAGCGGCGGAATGACCGCGTGGCACTGCGCGGTTCTGCGTTCGCAGCGATCATAGAACGCGCAGTACGGCGGCAGTTCGGCCAGGTCAGGCACCTGTCCGGGAATGGAGTAGAGGCGGCGTCGGCGCTCGCCCGGAACAGGGCGCGATGCGATAAGCCCTTTGGTATAAGGGTGCAGTGGGTTGTGTAGCACATCGGCAGTCGGGCCTTGCTCAACGATGCGCCCGGCGTACATCACCACGACATGTTCCGCCATCTGCGCGATAACCCCCAAATCGTGAGTGATCAGCATCAGCGCCATCTGCTGCGCCCGCGCCTGGTCGCGCAGTAAGCGCAGGATTTGCGCCTGCACGGTGACATCCAGCGCCGTGGTTGGCTCGTCGGCAATCAGCAGCTTCGGCTGGCAGCTTAACGCCATGGCAATCATGATGCGCTGCAACATGCCGCCGGAAAGCTGATGCGGATAGCAACCCATCAGACTCTCCGCACGCCCGAGTCCGACATCGGTGATCATTTGCGTGGCGTGCGTCCAGGCCGCTTTTGGTGTTTCGCCGCGATGGCGTATCAGCGGTTCACAAAGCTGCTCGCCAATGGTCAGCACCGGATTGAGCGCTGTCATCGGCTCCTGAAAGATCATCGCTAATTGATTACCACGCAGATCGGCCATTTTCGACGGCTTCAGAGCAAGCAGATCGGTGCCCTCAAAGCGGATTTCTCCGCCGTCGATACGCGCAACCTGCGGCGGTAACAGTCCCATCAGCGACATGGCGGTAACGCTTTTGCCGCAGCCAGATTCACCAACAACGCCAATGGTTTGCCCTGCCTGAATGGTAAAGGAGACATCCTGTACAGCGCGCACACGCCCCTGCTCGCTGGCGAAGGAGATGGATAAGTTATTAAAGGTAATTAGCGGCTCGCTCATTTCAGGCTCCGTTTCATCTTCGGATCCAGCGCATCGCGCAGGCCATCGCCCAGCACATTAATGGCGATGACGGTCAGAAAAATGGCAATGCCCGGCGGCATCCACAGCCATGGGCGACGCTGAAAGTCGATCAGGCTGTTGGCCGCGTCCATCATATTGCCCCATGAGGGCGTTGGCGGTACGACGCCAAGGCCGAGGTAGCTAAGCGCGGATTCCATCAGGATGGCGTTGGCCACCGCCATGGTCGCCATCACCACCAGAATGGGTATGGTGTTCGGCAACAGATGACCGAACAGGCGGCGGCGCGAAGAGAGGCCCAGGACCTGCGTCGCCAGCATAAAATCACGTTCGCGCAGTGACAGGATTTGCCCGCGCACCAGCCGCGCCAGCTTCGGCCACTCCAGCAAGCTAAGCATCACTACTACCATGTAGATGCGCGAATCAGACGAAAAATCCAGCTCAGACAACATCGCTCCGGCAACAATCAGCAGCGGCAGGCTGGGGATCGTCATCACCAGATCCGCCATGCGCATAATCAGTTTGTCCGTCCAGCCGCCGGCATAGCCGGATACCGCACCCAGCAGGTAGCCCAGAGCCACCGAAAGTAGCATGGTCATCAGGCCAATAATCAGCGAGATACGACCGGCAAGCAGCAGGCGGGTATAAATATCGCGGCCAAGAAAATCGGTGCCCAGCCAGTGTTCTGCGCCAGGCGGTTTGTTGATCATCAGCGCATCGGTGGCGTCATCTTTCCACGGCGACCACACCGGGCCCAGCACGCACCAGATGGTCATGATTACCAGCAGAACCAGGCACAGCATCGACAGATGATTGTGGCGCAGCGCTTTCCACGCCTGGTGCCACGGAGAAGGTGTGGCCTGCGCCATCGCCGGAATTACCGCCTTGCGTAAGCGGCGATTCGTAGAGAAAAGGGAACCGAACATCACGACCTCACGCGAATGCGCGGGTCGGCCCACGCGTACAATATATCGGCAATCAGGTTGCCCACAATGGTTAATACCGCAAGAAACAGGGTGAACCCCATCAGCACCGGATAATCGCGGGCGGCCAGAGAATCAATATGAATATGCCCTGCGCCCGGCCAGTTAAACACCTTTTCGGTGATGATCGCGCCGGAAAACAACCCCGGCAGCTCAAAACCTAACAGGGTGATGATTGGCAGCAACGCATTGCGCAGCGCGTGTTTAAGGATCACTGTGCGTTCGCGCAGCCCTTTAGCACGCGCGGTGCGGATAAAATCCATCTTCACTACGTCAAGCATGCTGGCACGGAAATAGCGCGTCAGGCTGCCCGCCTGCAACATCACCAGCGCCATGACCGGTAACACCAGATGCGCCGCAACCTGCATCACCCACACCCAGCCGTTATCGTCGCTGCCGGTGTTGGTCATGCCGCCCACTGGCAACCAGTGCAGATCGACTGCGAACCACTTAATAAGCAACAGGCAGAGAAAGAAGGTTGGGAAAGACATGGCAGCAAACACCGACACGCTCACCAGATGATCGAACAGCGAATTGGGTTTCAGCGCCGAGGCAATGCCCACCGCAAGCCCGATGCTCCAGTAAAACACCAGCGCAACGCTTGCCAGCAGGAACGAGTTCCAGATGTACTGGTTAAGTAGCTGACTCACCGGAATTTGGTATTGCAGCGAGAACCCCAAATCGCCGCGCAGCAACTGGCCGAGCCAATGCAGATAGCGGGTAAGGATCGGTTGATCGAGTCCATAAATAGCTTTCAGTTCGGCGGCGCGGGCAGCGGTGAGGGTAATGTTACCGTCGATAAAGTCGCCTGGCGTTTTCGCGAAAAGCATAAAAATAATCAGTGATGCGAGCAGCAGCATTGGCAGGGTTTGCAGCAGTCGCCTGAGGATAAAATTTCGCATAGCTTTCTCATGACAACTGCCGGGAGACCCGGCAGTTGTTACTGTTATTTAATGATTTTCACATCCGGCAGGCTACCGGTCAGCCCGTTGTAGATATCTGGTTTAAAGCCGGTGACGCGGGCACTACTGGCCGATAAAATCTCGCGGTTACCCAGCAGAATCACCGGCGGATCGTCCGCCAGCACTTTATACAGCTGGTGATAAATTGGTTTGCGTTTTTCCACATCCAGCACCGCATTACCTTCGTTGATCAGCTTATCAACCTGCGGATTGTTATAGCCGGACTCTTTCGCCTCCGTGCTGTAGTAATCCCACACGCCATCATGTGGATCGTTGAGTGTGCTGGTGCTGAAAGAGGCCAGGTCATAGTTACCGGCTTTACGCTGTGCCATGAGGGCGTTGAAATCCACCACCTGCGGCTTCAACAGCACGCCAATCTGCTGCCAGTTCTCTTTGGCGATGGGGATCAGCGCATCATTCAGCACTTTCTTGCTCACCAGCAGCGTCAACTCCAGACGTTTACCGTCCTTCACGCGGATGCCATCAGGCCCCGGTTTCCAGCCCGCTTCATCAAGAAGTTTCTTCGCCTGTGCCGGGTCAAATTTGTATGGATTCACGCCATCTGTGTTATACGCCCATGAAATCGGGGCAATAGGTTCAATTGCCATTTTTCCATAGCCCTGATAAACCACATCAATCAACTTCTGGCGGTCGAGACCATAAATCAGCGCCTGACGCACTTTCACGTCCTGCAACGCCGGGCGACGTACGTTGAATTCCACTTTGCTGTAGTCACTGGAGCCAAACAGGTTGATATTGGCGAAGCCCAGCATTTTCAGTTGTTCGATATCATCAGGGCGAGAAGTAAACGAGTCGTAATCGGTTTCGCCGGTCTGGAACAACTGGAAGTTAGTGGACGGGTTGGTTACGCGGTAGATAAAGCGCGGCGTCGGTGGTGTGCCACGGTAAAAATGGGTATTGGCGTGGAAACGAATCTCCTGGCCCGGAATATATTTGTCATAGACATACGGTCCGTTGCCCAGCGGTTTACCGTGCAACATGCGCAGATAGTCGAGATTGCCGCGCTGATACCCTTTCCCATAATACGCTTTCGACAACACCGGGCCGCCAATTTTCGCCAGCGTTGTCGCGCCAGGCTGCCCGGTGGTGACCTGTAATGTCAGCGGGTCGATCACTTTCAGGCCACTGACGCTATCAGCTTTTCCGGCTTTATACTCCGCGCCGCCCACAATGTTGGCGAGGGTGATGTCAGTATCGCCATCATATTTCGGGTCATGCAGCACGGTCAGGGTAAACGCCACATCTTCGGCGGTGAGGGGCGAGCCATCGCTGAAAGTCAGGTGTGGGCGCAGCTTAATGGTATAGACATTGTTATCCTGACTAACGCTCCAGCTTTCGGCCAGGCCTGGCACCAGCTTACCGTGGCTATCCCAGTCAATCAGACGTGAGAAAATCACGTTGGTGACGTTTTCGTCCCAGCCGTTAACAAAGAAATAAGGGTTAAAAATACCCTGCGGTTCAGAGATACCAGCCACCACAGTGTCTTTACGCAGCTTAGCCACTGCCGGAATCTGGCTGGCATCGGTGGCTGGTGTAATGCCCTCTTTTAAGGGTACATCGGCGAAAGAGGCTGAAGAGAAAGCCACCATACTGCTGAGTAACGCGATTTTAAGCGCCAGAGTAAAACGCGTGGGTTTTGTTTTTATGCTTTTCAGTAGGATGGACAAAATGGCTCCCTCATCAAATGTTTGTATGGAATTTACAAATCATGACGAAAGATAAAAGCCGCACCGCACCCTGTCTAACAACGAAACAATCTGGCTTATAGCAAATTATCATTAGTAGATTTATAAGAAAGCAATGCTTAATTTTATCTAAAGAAGATGAGACATTACGCGGGGCAGTCGAAGAGTTCTGATATCGTAAGGGGTTTGACAATCAATAATGTGAAAAACCACGCCAGTCAGTATCAGAAATTAATTCTGACAAGACCTTTTCTCAAAATGACCATACAAACCTATCTGCTTTGCTCCCCGTTGATACTTATATCCGGCGGTTAGGAATGTTCGCTTTTTGCCAGAGGCAGACCCTGAAACACTACGACCGTATCACTCTGCATATCAGACTGACCCGATAAAATTTTGCTAAAAAAATGGTCGTCTGATTTTCGGTTGTGCCGTTTTTGCTGAATGCTTAGATTCATTTTCAATCTAATTGAGAGGATATGGATATGAACTTCGCAGAACTCCACAACCAGTATGCGCCCCTTCTTATCGCTAACGTCTGGGATGTCGTCAGTACTGTCGCAGCGCAAAAAGCTGGCTATCAGGCTCTGGGAACGTCCAGCGCAGCAATAGCGGCCACATTGGGATATGAAGACGGCCAGGGCATGCCGTTTGATGAATTATTTTTTATTGTCACTCGTATCCGGGCAGTTAGCAGCCTGCCATTAAGTGTTGATATGGAAGCAGGATATGGTGATTCAGCCGAAGAGATAATAGTCAATCTCAAGCGCCTTGCTCAGATAGGTGTATCAGGCGTTAACCTTGAAGACAGCAGAGTCATTAATCGGGTTCGACAGCTTGATGATGTGTCTGAATTTTCGCGTAATCTGAGAGCAGTATGCGATGCGCTGAGAAGTGATGGTTATAACCTGTTTCTGAACGTCCGGACTGATGCTTACCTGCTCGGGCATGAAAGAGCGTTAGAGGAGACATTATTACGGGGTCAATATTATAGAGCTGCAGGTGCTGACGGCCTGTTTGTTCCCTGTCTGACCTCAGAGAAAGATATCAGCCTTATTGCAAATGCTATTGATCTGCCTCTGAATGTCATGTGTATGCCCGATCTTCCCTCGTTCGATAGACTGAAACTGGCCGGGGTAAGCCGCATTTCTATGGGTAATTTTGTTCATTCGGCCATTCAGTCAAAGCTGACTGATTTAATGCATGCGATCCGGTTGCATCAGACATTTGAAGGACTTTTTGTTAATGAAGGTTATCGATAAGAATCTTTGTGACGTCTGGTATCAGGCATTACTTGAACGCGCTTCAGAATATACGGGTGTGTTTTTTGCTGGCGTCAGAACGACTGGCGTATTCTGCATTTCGATATGCCGGGCGCGAAAGCCCAAACGTGAAAATGTAGAGTTTTATAAAGATGCCAAATCTGCCCTGGCGGCCGGCTTTCGCCCCTGTAAAGTCTGCAGACCTGCTGAAAACGCGCACAGCGCGCCATTATTTGTCGAACAGGCGCTTGCGCTTGTCAGGCACGATATTAAATCCCGTGTATCCGACGCGGATCTTCGTCAGCATGGAATCAGCCCGGAGCGAGTGCGGCGATGGTTCCTGCAACATCACGGCATCACTTTTCAGGCCTTCCAGCGAATGCAGCGGGTCAATATTGCCCTTCAGGAGCTGAAAAGCGGACGTGCAGCAACTGACGTCGCGCTGGACAATGGCTACGAATCCCTGAGCGGCTTTGGTTACATCTACAAGCGGCTAACTGGCGCAGCTCCGACTCGAACCACTCAGGTAATAGTCATTCACCGGTTTACTACTGCGCTGGGACCTATGTTTGTATGTGCCACAGAGCAGGGAGTCTGCCTGCTGGAGTTTACCGATCGCCGGATGTTAGAAACTGAATTTCGCGACATTCAGCGTTTACTTAACGCCAGGATTGTCACAGGAGAAAACAGTCATACCCGGCAGACAGTAAAAGAAATCAGCGAATATTTTGCCGGAACACGTCGTCACTTTGATCTCTTACTGGACGCCCCGGGCAGTAATTTTCAAAAGTCCGTCTGGGATGCACTACGTACTGTTCCTTATGGGGAGACCTCACACTATCAGGATATTTCGCTGCGACTGAATAAAACTGGCGCTGTACGAGCAGTTGCCGCTGCGAATGGTGCCAACCGGATTGCGATTGTGATTCCGTGCCACAGAATTATCGGTAAAAATAGCCAAATGACCGGATATGGTGGAGCCATATCGCGTAAAGAGTGGCTTATCGAACATGAAAGAAATCAGAGTTAAGTGAGTCAATACAGAATGCTTGCTGTATGAAACAGTCTTTTTCCGATCCTGTTACTTTTTACATGCAGTTTTAAGGTATTTGAAATCCCCACGTCCGCTTTTCGCTCACAGCGGCCGCTCATTTTTGTGACCAGTGATGATGCCGACACCAGTCGGCTTCATGGGTTGATCTAACCGCTACTAACTCACCCCGTGGCCCTTGCGCTTCCGGACTATCAGCCGGCTCTTCCTGTTGGCCAGCAGCCCGAATGGCAACCAGTCGACATTAATTGCAAAAATGCAACTCACCTGAAAACCCGCTTGAATCGAACCTCTCCACTCATTTGCATTTTTCAACCCTCCGGCGTCATTGTCCCCCTCCTTCAGCTATGCCTCCGCTGAAATATCGTATCAAGCATGAAGATCACCGAAAAATTAACCTAACAAGTGTTAGACCGGTGTTGACGTGTGTTGATTTGCCCGCTAATGTTTGCCTACCTAACGTTAGTTAGATACCCCAACCATCAACCTGTAGGATCGACCATGACTGCTAAACTTCAGCTTTTTACATCACCTTCGGCCTTTCCTAATCCACAGCGCCTGCGGCTTTTCATGCATGAAAAGGGCATCGCTGACCAGTTTGCCGAGACAATCTATGACATGTCTCCTGGAGGAGAGCAGCGTGGCTGGCGACATTTGAATATGAATCCGTGGGGCGAAACGCCTACCCTTGAACTGGCTGACGGGAGTTATATTTCTGAAACGGCTGCCATCGTTCGCTATCTTGATCAGGAGTATCCGGGCCGCAAGATTATGGGAGAAACCGCACTGGAACAGGGTCTGGATAATATGTGGGATAACCGGGTGTGGGTGCATATCCTGTACCGCATCGTTACAGCGTTCCACGTGTTGCACACCGGCCTCGGCTTTAAGCTGGAATTGACCAAAAATGAGGCCTGGGGTGAACACTGCCGTAAAGAAGCTTTGGCTCACGCCGCGCTGGTTAATCGCCATCTGTCAGACGGCCGCGAATGGCTGCTCGGCGGCGATGCGCCGACCTTCTCGGATATTACTCTGGCGACCGCGATCGCCTTCTCGAAATTCCCGGTCAATGCCACTCCACTGGACGAGCGTTTTGAGTTCTTAGATGCGTACTGGCAGCGCTGGACAAAACGTCCTGCCTTCCAGGCGGCCTACGCCGATCGCAACAGCGGCATTCCTGAGCTGGATTCGCCAGCCCGGTAATAGCGCCACTCGATGTAAACTCCGGTACGCCGGGTTCGTTATCTACTGACTTTCCCGGTGACCAGAGTGCTTATGATAGCGTCGGCTGTCGATGTTACTTGCTAAACCATGATGCAATGACGTCTGCCTGAGCACCCTGGATGCATTGAACTTACTGTTTTCCATGGCAATCACCCTGTCACCCGGTAAGCGTTTGCTGTAAATTAGCATTCTCTATTTAAGAGATCATCCCAATACCAAAGGCATCAAGATGAGCGTCAACACCAGGGAAGCCATTTTGCAGGCGGCCAGGAAAATTGCCCAATCTCAGGGCTATAACGGTTTGAATTTCCGCGACCTCGCGCAGGATGTGGGTATCAAAGCGGCGAGTATTTACTACTATTTTCCAGGCAAAGCCGAGTTGGGTATTGCCGTTGCCAGACGATACTGGGAGGACGGTGCGCTCGCACTCGAGATGATCGAATCAGAAAGCCCATCACCCATTGACGCGCTGCGTCGCTTTCCTGAAATCTTCCGAAGATCACTTGAGGCCGAAAATCGTCTCTGCCTGGGCAGTTTCATGGGCGCTGAAAAAGATACCTTACCTCCTGAAATGAATGCAGAAATACAGAAGTTTGCTGATGTGAACATTGCATGGCTGAACAGACTGCTGGTGGCTGCGAAGGTGTGCGATTCAGGTGAGAGTGAATCCAGAGCACGTGCAATTTTCACGGCCATTGCCGGTGCCCAGCTTATCGCCAGAAGTCGCTCAGATATCTCGCTTTTTGATTCACTGGTGGATTCATACAGCGCCTTCGGACCTCTGCCAGAATAGCAACTGCCCGCAATCCGATTCAGCGAATGGGCGATTTTCTGCACGCGCGCCCAATGCGGCGCGGCGTCCGGTAGCGTATGCGCTTTTCCACTCAGGAACTCACCCCTTTGAATCAATGCGCGACGGGCCAGGGTAAAAGTATTACGCCGTGTCTCATCATCACCTGCAATAAAGGAGTGAAACCTCGGTTCATGAAAGCGTTTATTTCAGCGGTTCAGGCAGCTAACAATCCACAATTTGCTGTCCGACTGCGGTTTCTTTAGCGGCTTCTGGCCAATAGTCGTGGCAATCAGCTTATCATCAACCGTAAGCGTCCCCTGCTCGGTCACCCGATAATCTTTACGCTTCTTACCTTTCAGCAATGCGGGTGATGCGGTACCCCTGAGAATACAGCAGTAAAGCCTGGCTACGGGGATCGCGTTCATCGGGGGCGGATGTCATGTTCATGCAGCACAAATACGGCCGCGACACTACTTGATCACAATAATGCGGCAGATTGCGCAGAGTTCCCCCCTCGCCTTTGATTTACGCTGTTATATCCAGGAAAAGATGTTTACATTTGTTCAGCAAAATTATCGGCCGCTTAGCAGAGCGTCACTGACCGACACGCGGATTGAACGCAGGGAAGAACAGTCGTTAACTTCATCATCAAAGTCATACCGCTAACAGAGGCAGGGAAAGAATGAGGGAGCTTGCACCCGATGGCATCACCGGGATGCCGTCACGGACGGCAGAGTATCTTTGTCGCCAGATCGCACGCCTGCTGAAAGGAGGAAGCCTGACCCCGGAAACCTGCCAGCGTATCTTTGCTTTCTGTGGAATCAGACCGTCAGATGCTCAGTGGCGTCAGTTTCTTATCCCGGTTCTTTCCTGTCTGGGATTACTGTCTCTGGTTGCCGGAGCGGTGTTCTTTATTGCCTGGAACTGGGCCTGGCTGCCGAAAATGGCGAAATTTGCCCTGGCTGAGCTGTTGATCGTCGCGCTAGCGGTGATTGTCTGGTGGCGCTGGTACAGCACGCTGGCACGCAACGCATTACTGGCGACAGGGCTAAGCTTCGGTGCCCTTTTTGCGCTGTATGGACAGATTTATCAGACCGGTGCTGACAGCTGGGAGCTATTCCGGGCCTGGTTATACGTTCTTCTGCCGCTGGCGCTGATTGCCCGGCAAAACAGCCTGTGGTTTTGCAGCTGGCTGGTCGCTAACCTGGCGTTCCAGCTCTATTACAACACCCTGCCGTCGTCACTGCTGGATCTCGCCGCGTCTGACAGTTTAGCCAGGCTCCCGACCACTGTGCTCTACGCATATCTGGCGTTGCTGGCAGCCTGCCTGATTGTCAGGGAAGCGCTGGCGTGGCGCGCGATAACGCATCAGCCCGAGAGCTGGCTGGCAAGCCGCTGGTTCTCGCGAATCATGGCGGGATTTTTACTGCTTCAGCTGACCGCCATTGTGGCCGAAAACCTCTCTGACTGGGGCGGCGGTGACCACCTTCCTTATATCACCGGCGGTTGGGTGATCACCCTGCTGGCAGGTTATTACCTGTACCGTTACCGCTATCCGGATCTCTGCATGCTGACGCTGGGCATCGCCAGCCTGACCGTGGTTGGCTGTGCGCTAATCATGCAGTTATTTCTTTTAGCCTACGATACGGGTGATCTGTTTTTGACCGGCATCCTGATGGCGTTCTGGGTGGCGGTAAATGGTTCAATTCTGCTGAAATGGCAACGCAAACTGGTTGAAAAGGGGCCAATTGATCTGGCTCCGGCCAGGCTGACCTTACTGACAGACACTTTGCGTCAGCAGGGTTTGCTGAGCGCCTCGCAGGTTGAGGAAATTAAGCAGCGCGGTCACGCATCCGACCTGCCCTGGTATCTGAGGCTGGCGCTAAGCGTCGGAGGCTGGGTGGCAGCGATCATCATTCTGTTATTGATGATACTGATGCTCTATGCCACTGATCTGCTGGAAGACCCGAATGCTGCCACCCTTATTATTCCTTCGCTGCTGCTTGCCGCCATTGCACGTGGCCTGTTAAGCAGTCAGCGTGACGGTAAACATCACCTCGGGCTGGCATGGGCGATTGCGGCAACGTGCGGGCTGATAACCGGTGTTCTGCTGCAAATTCAGAGCAATGACGTCAGCTTTATTATGCTGAGTTCACTGACTGCCTTGCCGATCCTGGCCGCAATGGCGATGGCGATGCCCGACCGCACTTTTCGGTTTATGGCCATCACTGCCCTGACCTTTTTCCTGGTGCTGGCGGGCTACTCTCTGGCCCGGATCTGCCTGTCTCCGATGGCTGCGCGACTTGCTGTGTCCGTACTGGTGGCGGCGGTTATATTTTTGTGGATGTGGACTGTCAGTCATCAGTTGAGGTTACAGGCAGGGCCGTATGCTGACGCGGTACATTCTCTGCTGTATGGCATCCCGTGTGGTCTGATGTTGCTGAGTTTCCTCGGTATAAACGCGGCTTATCTCACGGATTTCCTCTGGTCAGCATCGCAATTTTCCACGCTTCAGTCTGGGACCGGCACAGGGATCGCGGCTGGCTTAGTGCTGAGTGCGCTCAGTCAGAAAAGGCACAGAAGACAGCCGCTGTTTTCGATTATCACGCTGCCCGCTGCACTTATCTGCGGGGCTGCCGCCCTCTATGCACCGGGTATAGGGCTGGGATTGTGGTTAATTCTGATGGCACGTTATCAGGGAAGTCTGGGTTTGCTGGTGATGAGTGGCGGTTTCATGGTGCTGTATGTCATTGGCTGGTATTACTTCCTGGAGGTAATTCTGGTGCAGAAATCCCTGCTGCTGCTGGTCAGCGGTCTGGTTTTACTGGGGCTGGCATGGGGAGTCAAAAAAGTATTACCTGCACAAATCGGAGGTGCCAGTGAAAATGCATAAACAGAGCCGATGGCTGGCTGGCGCTGTGATAGCGCTGGCGCTGATAGCCGTCAATGTCAGTATCTGGCAAAAAGAGCAGTTGCTGAAGCAAGGCGCGGTCATGATTTTACCTCTTGCCCCGGTTGACCCGCGATCCCTGATGCAGGGTGATTACATGGCGCTGAATTATGCCCTCACCCGCCCGCTGGAACTGACGTTGTATCAACAGGCTGAGTCCTGTGGCGCGACCCTGTCAGCGCCATGCCTGCCCACCAGCGGAACCCTGATTGTTGACCTCGATGCGCAGCGTCATGCGACTCAGGCCCGTTTTGATCAGGGTGAACCTCTGCAGCCGAATCAGCTACGGGTAAAATACCATCAACATTATGGCTCGCTGACCGTCGGTACTAACGCTTATTTCTTTCAGGAAGGTCATGCCGACAGATTCGCGCAGGCGCGTTACGGGGCATTTCGGGTGGGAAGCGATGGCACAGCACTCCTGACGGATCTGCTTGATGAGCAGGGTAAAGCGATTCAGCCTTAAGGATGCGAGACGCTCACTGGCCTGGCGCTAAATACCCTGACAGGCGGCCTTAATGTCCTTATTGCCCGGATGCCCGTCACAGGTCGGCAAAAGGATGCTGCGCCGGAAGCCTGTTTTGCGATCAGGCCCGTGCCGAAAATTTAAGCGAGTAAGCTGCATCAATATAGCTGCTCAGACATAGAGAAAATTATGCCGAACATTATTGACGACAACTGGATTAGGATATCTGTGATATCAGCAATATTTAGTAGTGTCGTGGGTTCATTACTGGTTTTAACCTATCTTTCCTTGGGAAAAAGCAGTACACCCGTAATGGGTTTAATTTTTACTTATTTTTTCATCGTTATGGTGAGTATTATTTGCACCACGATGGGCTCAATGATAATCGGCATGCCATTAGCGATGATTTCAAAGCGATTTTATCCTGACGCTGCCCTGAAGGGGAGCTTTTTTATCGTGTGCTCTGCGCTCTTCATGTGGCTGGTTGTACTGGCATGGCCTGTTATCAGGATATGTGAAACGCCTTATTCGGATATTTTGCTTTTAAGCCCCTATGCCTTCTGTTCAGCTGCCGCACTTGCTTATCTGGTTTACTGGGATTAATGCGTATTATATCAATCAGGATCGGGGCAGTAGGACCGTTAATGAAAAGAGCTACTGGTATCATTTTTCAGCCAGACATATAGAAACAGGTGAGTCCAGGGTGTCGGAATTCCGATGCCCCCCTGTGAGCAGTTTTAATTACAGACTCATCTGGATGTTAATTAGATAATGTTTACGTGACAGCACATGATCACATTTTGCCTGCCAGATAATCATAGATTCTGCTCGAAATACTGTTTATCCATCTCGACAACTTTCTTTTGTAATCCTGTCTCACCTTCAACCACTTCGTGAAATTTACTGTAAGTATACAGATAAATACGCTCGGATGACGCAAACATAAACATGTCTGGTGAAGCCATATTTGAGAAGCGACTTATCACTTCGGACTGTAAAAAGATGACACCATTCCCAACCTGAGGAGTATTTTGCCACTGAATAAAGATAGCGCTTTTCTATTTACCCCATTTACATCGGCTTTTCCGTTAAAAAACCCCAGGAGATAATAGTATAAATTAAACCTATAGTATCTTCCGTGCCACAGATGCAAAGAGCGTACTCATAATTACTTTTACTCGTCCAGTAAATTACCACCCTATCAACTTGCATTGACTGAATTCAGTCCTTGGTACAATGAGCGCCATATGGTTTTCTGCCATGCACTGTTTAAAAACCTGCTCTTTGTAACGTCCCGCCTGTAAACCCAGCATGGTGCCGGACCGTTCCGCTGCGTTATTTTCAATGTAAGAGCCACAATTATCTTTGAACTCCTGAGGATTATCGCTATAAGACATCGACCATTTCAGCTGAGCTTTAACTGAATCATCTGATTGATGCTGGGGGACGGCTTTTACTGGTTCCAGGCCAGAATAGAGTGGATTGCCGAGTAATTTCTGTGCAAATCGTTGATTTTCTGCGGTTAAACGTCCGGTTTTACACATCTGCATATAGATCTGCGAAAGGCGTTGCTCCTCAGCATCGGCAGCATGGGTGCATTCCTCCAGGACTTGTTCATTAGTCTTAGCCGGATTTTTTTCAGTAGATCTCCAGTAACTATTTTTCAAGTCCGGAATCGTGCCTTCAGTGGTGCCAAAAGGGCAAAGTGCACTGGCGCAACCCACTAAAAACATGGGCACACACGTCAACGTCAGAACACGTAACAGGGAAAACGCTTTAAGACTGCTTTTGTTCATTTTATTTTCACTTTAGTCAGCTGCGGATATGGGGTCTGAACAATGTCATTATTTTTAATGTTCCGCTTTTCGCTCATAGCGGAAATTAGCCTGACGTCAGTCTTCCCTATACCAGCAGCGTAGGTTCGCACGCCATTAGAGAATAGCTACGCTGGGCACTCGTATGCGCTTCACTGGCAATCTTAATTGCGGAAAATGGCCAGGGAAGAAAATCCGCCCCGGCCATCTGATTTAAGCCAGTTGTAAGTGAAGATTATGTTGCATCAGGATATCAGCCAGCGAACCTTCATGGCTGGCAGAGGCATTGTGATACAGGTCGTACTGCTGACCGTTACTAATACGCTGCCCATCCTCGCTCCAGACGCCGCCTTCAATGTTACTTAGCGTAACCACATTGCCGTCCGCGTCTTTTATCGTCGGCGCCTCACTCGCATTGTCGTTCATTGGCAACGGCTCTTTTTGCCCCAGATTGACACTATTACTGCTGAAAGCGCCCAGATTAATGACCTCAGCGTTGCCTGATCTCAGCCCAAGCGTGGCAAAATCAAACGCCTCATGCGCACCATTCAGCTGAAACGAATCGTCATCGGCAGCACCGTTCAGGCTGGTGTGCAGATTTGAATATAAAAGCGAGAGCGTTTCACTGTTTACTGTTCCAGAGAGATGGAGATTGTCAGCCATATCAGGATGAAGAGACGCGTGCTCCAGTGTGATAGCACTATGGCTTTCCGAATTGCTGCCATCTTCTGTGTTGCTGCTGATCACAGTTGTGGCATTGATCAGGTTGTCCTGCGCTGCGGTTGCAATACTCAGCTTCGGCTGCGGCTCGGCCATATAAAGCTCGACGTTTTGCGAAACGTGGTTAACGTTTCCGGCAGCATCACGAATAGTTGCGGTAATCCTGTGCTCGCCCGATTCAGGCGTGAGTGCGTCCAGCGTTTCAAGCTGCACGGCCCACGTGCCTTTGCTGGTCACACTGGTTTGCCACTCGTGGTCGCCAGGCCTGACAGTAACAATATCACCGGCTTCACCCGTACCTGATACATGCTGATCATGGCTGGAGGCAAGGTTGATTTGCTGCCCGTCTGTGAGCTGCCCGTCTGTGAGGTGAGTAAAAGCGATTTTGGGTGCGCAGACATCCACCTGATAGCTGGTCGTTATCGTAGCCGTATGGCCAGCCGCGTCGCTAGCAGTCACGACAATGTCATGCTGCCCCTTGCCGAAACCTGTTTTCATCGTCCCCGGCGTCAGTGGCAGGCTCCAGTGACCGTCGTCGCTTACTGCCGCATTGTGATGTTTACCACCAATAATCACCGATACCGTCTGACCGCTGCCGGTGACGCCCGTTGTGCCGGTCAGCATCGAGCCCTCTTTTTTCTCCGCACGGTTCAGCCAGCCGTCACCAAATGGCGTATCAATTTCAGGTGCAGGCTGACCTGGAATATCGACCACTGGCGTAGTATTGCTTCCATCGGTGGGATTATCGGGGGTGACCGGTGGCAACGGATCGCCGCTGTTATCACTGACCGGAGAAGTCAGATCCGCTGTGACGTAACCACTCTGTTCAAACCAGTTTCCGGCGCCATCCAGCACGCCAAACGACAGGAAGTTGCCGCCCTGGGAAAGCTCCGACGCGCTGATTTCCGCGCGCCAGCTGCCATCTGCCTCTACCACGGCATAATTCCAGTGGAAGGTATCAGAAACCTGCACCGCAAAAGTCTTAAGCGGCAGCGGCGCTTCAAGTGTGCCGCTGATAACGTACCAGGTCTGACCGTCATGCTGTACCGCATCCGCCAGCGTAATGTCGTTAACGGTGACTTTCGGGTTGCTGCTGTTGTAGTGGGTAATCAGCAGCAGATTCTGGCTGAGGCTGGTACTGTTTCCATTCAGATCCGTTGCGCTGACCTGAATGGTGTGGTTGCCGTCCTTGATATTTTTCACATCGCTGTCAGAGAGCTGAACCTGCCACTGATTCTGATAGACACTGCCCTGCCAGGTTCTGCCGTCAAGGGTCAGTTCAACCGGCGTGCCGGAGGGAAGATGAGCGGCGGTGCCGGTGAAGATAATGCCGTATATCCCCTCCTGGTAACTGACCGCATTGTCGCCGGTGATCGGATCAAGAGTCAGCTGCGGCAACGCCTCAGTAGCGAAGATTTGCACGCCTGCTGAGGCATAACCTTTGTTGCCCGCTTCGTCGGTTGTTTCAGCAATAGCACGGTAGCTCCCTTCCTCCATTCCCTGCAGCGTTTCCGCGGGAACTGAGAACTGCCACTGGCCATTTTGATCGACGATGCCGCTCCAGTGGGAGGCCCCAAAACTAACTTCAATCGTGCTGCCGGCTTCGCCTCTGCCAGAGATCACCAGCGGGCTGCTGATTTCATGACTGTCGATCACCCCGTCCCCTGCCAGTGTATTAATCGTGACAAGAGGATCCTGCGTATCGGTAATAAACGTCGTCTCCGTGATACCGGACTGGCCCCAGCGATCGGTGGCGGTCAGCGTAACGGAATGACTCCCCTCGGCTAAATCTGCTTCCATCAGCTGCCCGGTGGAGAGTGAGACAAGCCAGTTGCCCAGACTGTCCACAGCGCCCGCATAGTGAACACCATCTATGGTCAGATCGATCTTCTGGCCCGCCCCGGTCACACCAGTGGAGCCGCTCAGCGTAACAGGCTCGAAGCGTTCATGTGCGTTCATAAACCCGTCGACAAACGGCGTGTCTATAGTCGGCTGTGGCGGGATAGCGTCTGATGGCGGTGCTGACGCCTCTACGGTAATGACTTTGTTTGCGGTGGTCGTACCGCCAACGCTGTTTTCAAAGGTTACGCTGATGTGGTTAGACCCTACCGGCAGCACCTGCAGATCGGCAGACGGCAGGGTAACACTCCAGCTGCCGTCAGCGGCCAGCGTTGTGGTATAGGTCTGACCGTTCAGCATTATGGTCAGCGTGCTCTCTGCGGCGAGGTTCGCTGTGGTGCCGCTGAACGTCTGTGGGGAGAGCTTTTCCTCAGCGCTTAACACGCCGTCACCAGTAAAACTGTTAATGGTTAAAGAAGGGGGCGTGCTGACAGGCGGAATCGGCGTGCCACCATCGGCGGGTGGCGTATTGCCACCATCCGTTGGATTGTCATCGATAACCGGCGGAACCCCATTGCCGCCTTCAACGGGCGTAATAAGGTCGGCTGTGACATTGCCACTCTGCTCAAACCAGTTTCCGGCACCGTCCAGCACGCCAAACGACAGGAAGTTGCCGCCCTGGGAAAGCTCCGACGCGCTGATTTCCGCGCGCCAGCTGCCATCTGCCTCTACCACGGCATAATTCCAGTGGAAGGTATCAGAAACCTGCACCGCAAAAGTCTTAAGCGGCAGCGGCGCTTCAAGCGTGCCGCTGATAACGTACCAGGTCTGACCGTCATGCTGGACCGCATCCGCCAGCGTGATGTCGTTAACGGTGACTTTCGGGTTGCTGCTGTTGTAGTGGGTAATCAGCAGCAGATTCTGGCTGAGGCTGGTACTGTTTCCATTCAGATCCGTTGCACTGACCTGAATGGTATAGTTGCCATCCTTGATAGTTTTCACGTCGCTGTCAGAGAGCTGAACCTGCCACTGATCCTGGTAGACGCTGCCCTGCCAGGTTCTGCCGTCAAGGGTCAGTTCAACCGGCGTGCCGGAGGGGAGATGGGCGGCGGTGCCGGTGAAGATAATGCCGTATATCCCCTCCTGGTAACTGACCGCATTGTCGCCGGTAACAGGACCAAGAGTCAGCGCCGGTAATGGAATGGCGCTGGCCTTCATAGCGTCGGAGGTGGCGAGGGCATCTGAAGCTGTTGCTGACTCAACCTGGGGCGTAAGCGTTATGGTTGAATCGGCTTCGCTGGTCGTCGCCCTCAGGGCGACAGCTGCTCCGTTTAACGGCGTGCCTGACGGGATCAGAATCTGGCTTTGTGTAGACTCTACGACTGATAACGCGGGATCTGACTCTGGACTGGCAGGGAATGGCATTGGAGATGTTGCAGAAGCTGGAGATTGCCAGACAGGTGTCAGCGTGGTGACAGTCTGAGCATCGCCGGAAACGTCTGTGCTGAACTGTGCCTCCTGAAATAAACTTCCCTGCTGGAAAAGCATTTTACTCTGCTGGCCTGCAACCTCAGTAAAGAAATTCTGATAGCGAAGCGTATCGCTCTCGTGCAGGTTAAGAATGAGATCGTCACCCTGTTTCTGAAAAGAAGAAATCTGAGAAGGTGAGCTTTGCAGCGTGATAAGAGCGGGTTCGCTCAGAATAGATTGTGATTTTCCTTCAGTGGACTGAGACAATGGGTGACCGCTTTTCAGCGATATGACCGTGGCGCGGCCCGTTCCTGAAAATGCCATGGAAATCTCCTTATATACCAGTTATTAAGTAGGCAATGCCATTGGAAATAAAGCGACGCTTTACTTATTTCAGGCACGCAACGGCCAGCGCCAATAAAGGTGCTGAGGCAGAGCCGGCACTCAACGCATTAAACGCAATTCGTAGCAACAATAAAGGGCATAACCACAGCCAGATTAAATATTCGGTTTTGAAAACAGATTATTTCTGCTGGCAAAATAAAAAGTACCATTCTTTGCAAGAGTCCGGGCATCAGCTCAATTAACCTTTACTGACTTCAACGACGTATTGTCAGGAAAAAGTGAATAGTTGATGCTGGATAGACATAAGCTAAACTTCGTTTTCATGTCTGGCTACCAGGTAAAATCTGGAAATGTCCCCTGTTAATAGCAGATGCTTCCTGATGATTTAACTGCCCTGCTGTCTCAGTTTAGTAACAACTTCCCCATCCCTGTAAGAGCAATGATGATGCTATTGCACCATTTTAAGTGGCAGGTGGGAAATTGCATTACCGATATACGTGTCCGCTTTATGCTAAAAGCGGACACTTTAATTTAAACAGGAATAAGTCAGCGTCAATCCTTATTAATCAGGTAACGACTGAACCAGTTACTTCACCACCGGGTTCTTTTTAAGTGAAAGCATGTTCATAAACTCTTCATCCAGATGCAGGTGTTGCCGGACAAGTTCAGGTGGTGTACTGGCGAGCCACTGGTTAAGCGAAATATCGGCATAGTAATCACTTTTAAAAAGCTCAAGAAAACGCAGTGGTCCCTTACCGGTGTTTTCGATGTAGTGTCCCATAGCAAAAGGAACATATCCCAAATCGCCGGCGCGGTAGTCAAAAGTCCTTGCCTGACCGGATGATGCAAAGACCCCCATCCGTCCCTCTCCTTCAAGGTAATACTGCCATTCATCATTGTTAGGATGCCAGTGCAGCTCGCGCAGTCCGCCTGGCTCAATTTCCACCAGTGCGGCAGCAATCGTTTTTGAAACCGGAAAATTGGATGAATCCGTAATCCTGACGGTTCCTCCCGGCGCGCGTACCGGATCCTGAGCCAGCATCTTGTGGGTAAAGCGGATTTTCGACTTCACCCCGCCTTTTATACTGTCTGATTCCAGGCTGCCCGGAACGTTGCCGGCAAAAATGTACTCATCATCAGGTGAAGGCAGGTGAGAAAATGAAGATACCGGAACCCTGAAGTTTTTGGCGAGAATTTCCGGGGGAATATGCCTGAACCAGTCTGACAGCAGAAAAGTGCTATCCTCATCAAAATTTCCGTCGTCAAAAGCCAGTAAAAATTCACAGCCGTCGGGACCGAGGCCCTGAATCGAATGGGGAATACCGGGCGGAAAATACCATAGGTCACCTGCAGCGATATCATCAACAAACCATCCTCCGCTGGCGTCAAAAGCGGTAATCCGCGCGTTGCCATAAGTCATGTAAGCCCACTCCCCCTCTTTATGCCAGTGCAGTTCGCGAATACCTCCGGCATTGAGGCGCATGTCTACACCCGCAATCGTCGTAGATACGCCCAGCTCCCGCTGCGTCACCTGACGCGTCCAGCCACCGCTTCCCTTGCGTACGTGCGCATCACTGAAAGAAAAGCGAAGGTTTGGCAGCGTTCCGCTGTCGGTAACGGGCGGATTTACGATGTCCGGACTTTCTGCCTCACGAATAGGATCATGTGGTCCGGGATCTCGTCCTCCGCTCCCTGCCGGAAACGTCTTTACGCCGTTGTCATGTGCCATGGCCTGACCCGCCGCAAGCGCGACCGTTCCTCCTGCAGCAAAAGCCATAAAATGTCTTCTTGTCAGTGTTTTCATATTCATCCCTCTTAAGAATCTTTTTATAAACGGTATTATTTTTGTTACCGCCATAAAGTTATAAACGGGCTGAATGCGGAGGGAAAAACAACTTTGTAACACTGTGGAAAGAGTGCAAATTTCATGCAAATAGTAAAGGCATGTGAATGTATTAAGAAAGATTAATGTTGTTTAATCAACGTATAGTTATAAAGGGATTATCCTGTGCATAAGCGCACTAATCGTCAATTAATGTGGGTCTTATTGATTTTCATTTACCCGGTGATCGGTAACTGCTGATAAGAATTTTTACGAATTGAGGGGTTTAACGAGGCCTGAGCCTTTGATCCGTGAGCTTTCACGCACGTACTCAGATAGACGAGGCGTATGTGCAGGGCCGCTCTGTTACGCCTCATTAAGCCCGAAGCATAAAGTCCCCTTCTCGCTCATAGCGGACATAGATAAATCCGCCCTGGATCACCTATTTCAGTCACTATCACTGGCACTGTTGAAACCGGAGATCAAAGTCACCCCCGATTTACTACGCTGGTTACAAGACAACATTCAGAAGCCGTTCAGCGCTCAGCGTCCAAACATGCCCTTTAGTTTTTGCTTCATGCTCCGAACATAGAATGGCGTAAACTGCGACCTGATATGTGAGTCCAGACCTTTGTCGTTCTGGCCAAGGCGCATCAGATCCACCGCCTGCCCATCCGGAGAGGTATCCGCTGCGACAAGACCCGCACCACGCATCACCTCTTGCACATCACCGCTCATTTCCACCCCCACCAGATAATGCGGTTTATCATCGACTGACGGGTCGTGCATTAAAACCAGGAATGCACGGCTGACCCCGGGACATTTTGCAAACCAGGCTGATAACTCTTTCAGAAGCCTGTCCGGAACAACGGCAGGTACTCCCACTAATACCTGTGTTTCTTCCTCAACCACCCTTGTCTGCGGCAGGCGACCCGTTCCTTCCGCCAGCATGGCTTCTATTTCTTCCGGCACAAACTCCTTTCCGTAATCCGACCTGGGATTAAGAAACACACCCTCTCCCCGCGTCATTTCAAAAAAGGCTCTGGCAGGCAACTTCATGTATTTACTTTCCTGGCTGATGGCGCGCTGCAGGGTGGCAAGCGAGCTGAATACCGGAATGACAGGCGTTCCATCCGGTTTTTCCCAGTGCTGAATCGAGATATTCTCACCCGCCTTTAGTTCGACCTCACCATCACCCGTTGCCCCTCCGGAACTACCCAGGACGTAAAGCGATGAATCTAACAGTACCCGGTAAAACTCAGGTCGTTCTGCTGGATGATCGGCCGCCAGTTTTAAAGCAGTCTCCAGTTTGATTGCCTTTTCGTCAGACATTTAACCACCTTAGGCAGGATTGGATTAGAATCAATTTAACAAGGGTTTATGAGCATAATATAGATAATTTCTACTCGCCAGATTCCTGCACGTACCGGGGGACTGCCTTTGAGGGCTCGTTATTGCGATTAAGGACATGCGTTTGAATGGGTAAATGGCAGAACAGGCACGATCTTTTCCGTTTTCCAGACGCTTCCCTTAAACTACACCGCACAGGCCTCAACTATTAAGCTTACCTGACTAACATCCTGTTCTATAAACTAGTGAGTCAGAACCGTTACCAGCGTGTTTATCAGTGTTTGTTTAAAATCATGCTCACGCTGACGTGCCTGACGGATCCAGAGAGCGATGTAACTTCAGCAAATAAAACCAGGAAAATAAGATGTTTTTACCGGAAGCACGATTCACAAAAATCTTTCTTCACTTCTCATTCCAGGCATGAGTCGTCAGCTGTTTGTTTCTCTGGATGGGCCCAAGGGAACCGGTAAAACCACCCTGCTGGAGTCCATTACGCAAGTGCTAAGAGCAGATAACAGGAAGGTGATTCGACTTAGCGAGCAAAAAAGCGATCCCTTCAGGGCGGAAACAATGGCGCTGGTTAACAGGCTCGCCAGAAATCCCTCCGTTGATCTTGAACGGGATATTTGTGAACGCTTTGCCGTTAGCCGTGCCTGGATTTCACAGAATGTACTCACTAAACAGCCCGGGAACTGCATTATCCTGATGGATCGCTGGTATCCGTCTGATGCCGCGTTTCGGCGGATGATGCCCTTTGCAGAGATTTTGCAGCGAAATATTGAACTCAATGTGCGAGCGCCAGATCTGCATGTCGGGGTGGTCACGGCACCTGAGATTTCATGGGAACGAGCCGCGGCACGATCGCGTGGGCTGGGGAGTACAGTGATTCACAAACTGGAAGAGCATGTCGCTTGCACCAGAGCGTTCGAGCAGGAGATGACCAACCACGGCTGGTTTTTATGTCGCAATGAAGGAACCATAGAAGAGGCAACGATGCAGGTGATTGCTGAAATCTATAAAACGCTTTGATGCCCTACAGTTATCCGTTTCAGGGGCTGATTCGCACTCGAAATTGCCAGTTAACAGCGCGACCTGTTCCATTTCGCTCTCCCCCGCTCGCGCTTTATGAATACCGCTTTGCAGATCACTGGTTTCGGTCTTTGACACCAGCAAATAAAACACATAACAGTCGCGTTATAATCTCTTCTTCGAAAATTCGCGCCACCTGTGGTTGTTAACTCAAAAATCTTCCACCCGAATTTTACTTGTCTGAAATCAACAATAGTCAGATTACCGCTGGCACAGATATCCCGCTTTAACTTATAAAATTGCTTTATTTTTCAGATAAGGGCACAGGGAATTGCGCTACGCATCGATACCATTTAATCACAATCAACTGGGCTGGCCTGCGGGTGAGCATTGTTTTACACCGCAGCCCATGCTGCGAGAGGATATCACTGCCGACTGGGTTATCGTCGGCGCGGGATTTGCAGGTGTTGCCTTTGCGCGCCGCCTGGCTGAAATCAATCCTGGCCTGAAAATTATCATCGTCGACGCGCACAGCACACGTGAAAGCGCATCGGCACGTAATTCCGGGTTTGTTATCGGTCTGCCTCATAATATTGGCAGCTCCACCGCTGAATTAAAAAAGGCCAACGCTTACCGTAACCTGCTTCAGGAAGGCATTCGTCAACTGGAGCAGGTTATTTCTCAGCATCATCTTCAGTGCGACTGGGAACAGGTTGGTAAATATCACTGCCAGGCTGAGCGTGGCAACGATCGCATTTTAAAGGAGTACGCCAGCCACCTCGATTTAATGGATGAGCCATGGCAGATGTCAGACAGCGAGGAGCTTTACCTTAAACTCGGTACGCGCTTTTACAGCAAAGGGATATACACATCAGGCTGTGTGCTGGTTAATCCGGCGCAGTTGGTCGCCGGGCTAAAACACTATTTGTCTGAAAATGTTCAACGCTTCGATAACACGCCAGTGCTGGGGATTCGCTACGGCAGCATGGCTGAAGTGCTGACACCGTTTGGCATCATCAAAACGCCAAAGGTGATGCTGGCCACCAACGCATTATCGCCAGAGTTGCGACCAGGACTTTCGCGGCAGGCTGCAATGGCGACCTTCGCCAGCATCACCGATCCGCTGACCGATGAACAACTGGCTACTCTGCCCCTCATGCAGAGCTGGGGGCTTACGCCGGTTAATGCGATTGCCGGAGCAACCTTCCGTTTTACCTCAGACCGCCGTTTCCTGATTCGCCAGCACGTGATACCCGCACTCAGCGGTCAGGTAAATGCCGCAGAGACCTGGCAGGCAACCCAGCTGCATCAGCGCTTATTTCATAAAGTCTATCCGACCCTCAGCAGCGTAAAGATAACCCACACCTGGTCCGGCACCATCAGCGTTACGCGAAACAGCGCGCCTGAATGGGGCATGCTGAACAAATTTATCTGTACGGCGGGTGGCTGTAACGGCGCAGGTGTTTCAAAACAGACCGTAGCGGGCAGTCTGCTGGCAGATTACATGATGAAACAGGACAACCCGCATATCGCGGATATGCTGTCGCTGGGCAAGGCCAGTTTCATGCCGCCATCGCCGGCGCTGGATATCGGCATAAAACTGTCACTGATGAAAGAGCGTTATCTGGGCCGTAAAGAGGTCTGATAATCCGTAACTGTAATGGTCGACACACTGGATATTGCAGAAGTGGCGGCGATTGAACTGATAAGGCGCGACCAGGCCAGCGAAGAATTACCGGTCGAAACGCTCAATCTCGTGGGGCCGGATACGCTCAACGGAGAAGAGGCAGCAGCAGCCTGGCAACAGCTTCTGGGCCGTCCGGTAATTTATGGCGGAGATAATCCGGATGCATTCGAAGCCAATATGGCGGAGTTTATGCCGCGCTGGATGGCGTATGAAATGCGGCTGATGGCTGAACGTTACGTCAGTGATGGGATGATTCCACAAGAGGGCGACCGGGAACGTCTGGTCACCCTGCCTGGCCGCCCACTGCATACCTATCGTGACTTTATTACCGCACTCGCCGGAGAGTAATCTGGATCTCTCAGGCTTAAGGACAAGCCTGCAGAGCAATACCGTGGACCAGATGCCTGAGCCTGAGCCAGAGCCACTATGCAAAAATATTCTCAGAACAATCTTTATCCAGAACTTCAATGCAGACAGATTATCCTTGCCGGGCGATTTAAACCGGCCAGTTTATGGCACGGTTGTTTTCGATAATATCCTGATGAGAGGGTGCATCACCCAGCGTCGCGAAACTGGCATAAAGCTGTGGCAACCGAGCCTGACCTTCTCCCTTTCTGGCCAACGCCAGAGCTCGCAGCATCACGGGCGCTTCCCAGTCACAGCAGTAACAAGGTGTGCAGGGCTGCTGACGCCATGATTCAGCGATAGTCCCAGAGAACACAGGATCAAAACCGGTGTCGTTAACCAGTGACATGGCCGTCTGCACTGCTTCAGGATGATCTCCCGCTACGGCAACCGCCAGACGACCCCGACTTCCCTGCGGCTGGCCCAGATCGGCGAGCGAGTCGGCAAGGATATTATTAAAAGCTTTAACCACAGGGTGTCCGATTTGCTCCTGAACCCATTCGCTTTCGGTCTGCCCATTATCCAGTGCAGTAATCGGTGCGTCACGCAGGCCAGGATAGTAATTGCTGGTGTCGATCACCGGGACATGGGGTGGCAGGTGATCGAAAAGCCCATCAGGCAGGCTGCTAAGTGCCGGCAGCGGAATGGAGAGAATCACGGCTTCGACGTCTGTAACCGCTCCCCTGATGTCTGTGGGTTCTGCATTAATTTCACCCGCAAAACCACGCACGCCATCAACTCCGCGTGAATTAGCGATTTTTACCTTGTGCCCCGCTTCACTGAGCTTCCGTGCCAGGGTACCACCGATATTACCTGTGCCAATTACGCCGATTTTCATATTTCGCTCCTGATTCTGTGTTGAAGTGAGATACCCTATATATTCACTGAATAAACAACAAGAACCGACAAAATAGTGGGTTACTAACCTGAAGGTAAGTATGGAAAGAGACTGGCGTTGTGATATTCCGGAGCAGCGACTGGTGTGGGCTAAGGCTACCACCGAAGCGCTGAAGATTATTGAAGGTAAATGGAAGACAATTATTATCTGTCAGCTTTTCGCCGCTAAAGGCCCGCTGCGCTTTTCCGAGCTGGAGCGCCGGATTGAGGGCGTAAATCAAAAAATGCTGATCCAGCAGCTTAAGCAACTGGAACAGGATGGCATCGTGACTCGCACGGTTTATCCCGAAGTCCCTCCGCGTGTTGAGTACTCACTTACCGATCTGGGAAAAGCGCTTGGGCCATCAATGACTGCTCTGATTGACTGGGCCTTCCTGCGTCGTGAAACGCTGGGGCTTGATGGCGCCTGAAGCTCGCATTTCAACCTAGTTATACCGATGTGGCTGAGCGCAGAAAACGCTTAAAATATCTTCTCAGGCACGTCGATTTTCTTAACATGAGTATGGGCTTAAACGCTTCAGGAACCGCGCCCAGAGTGCAAAGAGCTCGATAGTGATTGCACAGGTGAGCAGCTGCGTCAGCATGGAGATCCATCCTGAACGAATGTCACTTCACCAATCAGATGTCATCTGAACGGGTCATGCCGACTGCTGGCCACAAAAATCGCTCTTCATGCGTGCTGTCGAAATCGGGATCGGTATAGATGTGAAGCCGCTTAATTTTAAGCCCATCGAACTGGAAAACGTTACAGTAACGGCCTTCAGAGCGATCCTTTACAGGCCAGGGCGTTCCGTTAGCGCTGATTCCACTCTCAAACCCTTCAACGACAACATGATCGCCCGCAACCAGAATATTCATCCGCTCGAAGTCGTGCTCGATCTTTTGCAGGGTGCTCATCATTCCCTGAGCGGCGCGAGCCACTTCAGCTTTTCCGTATCCCACACCGAACTTTGGAAAGTAGATCTGAATGTCGTCTGTCAGAAGATCCATCATTGACGAATCGCCCGAGTCAAGTTTGCGAAAATAGTCCTTAACAACGGCAACGCGCTGGTTTTGCTGCTCTTCGTTCATGCTCTTCCCTTCTCTGTTTCGGGCCAGACGCTATCATCTGCGCCAGCAAAAAAATTTAATACTGGTCGTTACAGTATTATTAGTACAGAGTTGGACGCGGGCCGTCAATTTTTTTATAATGACCGTTATAGAATCGGAGGCTAAATGGGAAGACATCGGGAATTTGACGCGGAGGTCGCTTTAGAAGCAGCCCTGGTGGTGTTCTGGAAAAACGGTTACGAAGGCACCTCCTTTGATGACCTGACACGTGCGACGGGCGTTGCGCGTCCGAGTCTTTACGCCACCTTTGGAAACAAAGAGAGCCTTTTCCGTAAAGCGCTGGAGAAATATGAAGTCAGATATATGGCTTTTATGACCGGAGCACTCCAGGAACCAAACGTTCATGATGCGGTGCGACTCATTCTTAATGGCATGCTGGATACTCACACGCTCGGTGGTGAATGCCGGGGATGTCTCGGTATTAATGGCGCTCTGGCATGTTCAGAGGGGGCTGAGACCATTCGCCAGGAATTGATCACTCGCCGCATTGGCTCGGAGACGGCTTTGCTGGAGAGGCTCAAACGTGCAAAGCACGAGGGCGAGCTTTCTTCATCCGCTGATTGTGAAATGTTAGCTAAATACCTTATGACTGTAGCGCAGGGCATGGCTGTTCAGGCAAAGGCTGGCGTAACGAGAGAGAAACTCCAGCTGATGGTGGATTATGTCGTTTCTGGCTGGTCCCGATGATCCCGTAACAGCGCTTGCGGATAATTCGGAACCGGCCAGCCCGGTTACATCGCCATGTGCTGGGCGGATTTCAGATGCTGTTCTACAACAGGGATATGCGCGTCGGCCAGCGCCTTCACATCCGGATCCTTTATCTTCGTCGCGTCACTCTTCAGCGTCGACAGCACCATCTTATGATCCATTATTCCGGCATTTTCCATATACATTTTGTCAAAGGCACCGCCGCTCTGCTTTTCCAGCTTGTCGGCCATGGCCTTATGTTTAGCGTCTGGCGCAGTCGGTAATGTCACCTCTTTTTGCTTAGCAACCGCCTGAACTTTTGTCAGGGCACTGCCATGATCTTCGACCATCTTCTGTGCAAAGGTTTTAACTTCTGCGCTTTGTGTTTTGTTCAGCGCAATTTTGGCGGCGGCAATTTCATTGAGATTGGCCTGCGCCATATCCTTCAGTGCTTTTTCATCACCAGGGCTGAGCTTGTCACTCTTTACGGTCTGCGGTGTATTCCCGCCCTGCGGGGCGCTTGTCTGCGTCTCAGCCTGAACGCTGGCAGTGCTAAACAGAGCGACGACGGCTGATATAGCCAGCCATCCTTTATAGCTTTTATTATTTTTCATTTTGTAATCCTGAATATTATGGGAAGACCGATATCATAAAAGTTCTGCTCACAATTACCTGCTCCGTCTCATGAGTCGACATAGTTTCTGTCTCGCTTAAGGTACCTTACGTAGCAGAGTTATTAAGCGTTGTAGTAATGTCAGGTAATCGCAAGTATAAACAATGCATTGCAGCAGCATAAAAATAACGAAAATGTATTCCGCCTCGCTTAAAGCCGAAAATTTATCTATTGTTAGCAAGGGTTTCAGCATAAAATTTATACGAAATATCAAAACACCGTACAGCTTTCCTTTGATTACTTTGAGATAATTCTTAAGGTTGCTATGTGGTTGTCGGCCGTTTAATGCTGGGTAATAACTAACAGGTGACATAATAATGTGAAGAGGTTGAGCTCATGTTACCTCCTTACATCGCTTTATATTTTCTGGTTCAGATTACTGAATAATATTAAGGAAAGATCACATGCTCAAATCTCGCGCTTTAAAAGCCGCATTTGCGGTGGTGATATCTTGTACCGTGCTTGCTGCGCCCGTTTTCGCAAATCCGGGCAACGGCAACGGTGGTGGCGGTCAGGGTAATGGTAATAGCGGAAACCCGGTTAATAACGGCAAAAGCGGAGAGCACGGAAACAAGGGGCATGGTAATGCGGGTCCGAAAGAAAAACATGGAAATCGTAAGAACGCTGGACGACCCGATCACGTCGAGTCAGATATCAACTACTCTCTTGCACGTAAACTTGCCGTCAATTATGGCCTTGTCGGCTATCAGTCTTTGCCGCCAGGAATAGCTAAAAAAGTTGCGCGTGGTAAACCTTTGCCTCCGGGTATCGCCAAAAAAAGTTTGCCAGCATCAATGCTAAATGAGCTGCCCTATTACCCTGGTTACGAATGGCGAGCCGTCGGAGATAATCTTGTGCTGATAGCCCTGAGCACCGCTGTCGTGACCGCCGTAATTAATGGGGTTTTCGATTAACCTTCAAAACTTTTTCGAACGAATTTACTTTCCTGGTGGAGCGCCAGTAACACGCTTAAATGCTTTTCTGAAGGCGCTCCGACTCATATCCCAGCGCGGCAGACATGCCTGAAATCGTCTCGCCTGAATTTTGCAGACGATCGCTGGCGAGTAGCATCCTCCATTGCGTCAGATATTCTATGGGCGTAATTCCAACCGTCTGACCAAAGTGTTTTGCAAATGCAGCGCGGGACATCCCTGTCTGTAATGCCAGCATATTTAACGTCCGGCATGTCATCGCAGCACCCGTCTCCGGAGTAAAGTGCCTGACAGGCAGATTGCCACTCATGCTTTATGCACTCTGTGACAGGCTCCGTTGGTCCCGTTGATCGGGAATGCGCGCAATCACCTTTATTTCAAAATCAAATCCCGCCAGCCACGTCACTCCCACCGCTGTCCAGTTAGGATAAGGAGGCTGCGGAAAAACGCGCTGCTTTATCTGCATGATGGTTTCGAACTGATGCTCCGGATCGGTGTGAAATGTGGTGACATCGATCAGATCGTCAAAGGTACACCCTGCCGCAGCGAGCGTGGCTGCCAGATTCTCAAATGCCCGTTCTACCTGAGCAGCAAAATCAGGCTCCGGCATGCCGTCGGCACGGCTGCCCACCTGACCTGAGACAAACAGCAGATCGCCTGAGCGGATAGCCGCTGAATAACCATGCTGCTCATAGAGCGCGTGACGATTGGCAGGAAAAATGGGTTCGCGGGTGATCATAGAATTTCCTCGATAGCCTTTAGCGGATTGCAGGATGCAGCGCACACGAGTTTGATTTAATATACGCGGCGTATGTCACATTAATCACACATACGTCGCGTATGTCAATTAATATACCTCGCGTATGTGAAAGGAGAGTGTATGGCCGCTAAACGTCGCGCTGAAACAATGGAAGAGAACCGGGCAAAACTGATTGCAGCAGCACGCACAGCCTTTGCCGAAAAAGGCTTTGCCGCCGCATCAATGGATGAACTGACGGCCAGCGTAGGTCTGACACGCGGGGCGCTCTACCACAATTTTGGTGACAAAAAGGGGCTGCTTGCGGCGGTCGTCGCACAGGTTGATGGCGAAATGGCCCAGCAGGCTAAAGCGGCAGCGTCTGGGGTGAGCGATGCGTGGGAGAAGCTGGTGGCTGAAGGCATCGCCTACATCCGCATGGCAATGGATAACGAAGTACAACGTATTGTGCTGCGCGATGGCCCGGCTTTCCTGGGAGATCCCTCGCAATGGCCCAGCCAGAACAGCTGCCTGGAAGCCACGCGTGAAACGATTACCCGTATTATCGAC
The DNA here is from genome assembly GCF_025910075.1 of Pantoea sp. RG18. Taxonomy (NCBI): domain Bacteria; kingdom Pseudomonadati; phylum Pseudomonadota; class Gammaproteobacteria; order Enterobacterales; family Erwiniaceae; genus Pantoea; species Pantoea sp. RG18. The sequence continues at coordinate 251,141 of NZ_JAPCIL010000020.1, read as the reverse complement.
AGCGGGATAATGAAGCCGGTCGACGCCGATGCCGCCGCTCATCTGCTGAACAGCGCGGCATTGAATGCCGCACTGTGGGTCGCTTCCAGCAGCGAGCCGGAAAAGGCGCTGCCAAAGATGATCGACGTGTTCACACAACTGGCAGGCGGCTTGCGCCATAGTGCGATTTAACCCTGAATGTTCACTGCTGCTTTCACTGATAGCCCTGAAGCTCTGAGTGCTGACGCCTGCATCTCTTTCAGGCGCGGTGTCGTTTTAATTCAGTGTGACAGCGGAATCAGGCCGCTCTCCTGATAGGTCGCAATCAGGTTATCAAAAATGGTTATATCCTGGCGCGTGCGGGCTATTAACTGCGCGCCAGCAACTGCGGTGTAGATTGCCAGCGCACGCTGCGCATTTTTCTCCGGGTTATCGGGCGACTTTTCGCAAAGGACCTCTGTCAGCCACTCGACGTTCGCATCGACAAAACACTGAACCTCACGCTTCACTTCCTCGGGCAGATCTTCATATTCCGCCGCCATAAAGCTGGAGAGACAGAGCCGGTTGGCATCTTCAAGCGACTTGCGGAAAATCTGCGGATAGCGCTGCAACGCTTCATCCGGTGAGGCACTTTGCTCGCGTATAGTCTTTAAATCCTCAGCCGTATCCTGCCAGTATCGGTTGGCAACCGCGGCTCCCAGATTGGCCTTACTGGCGAAGTGATAATAGATACTGGCATTCTTGATGCCTACCTCGTCAGCGATGCTGCGAAAATTAATCCCGTTATAGCCATGATTCTGGGCAGCACTTTTTGCTGCGGCCAGAATGGCTTCACGCGCGTTCAGGCTCATAACTCAGTTTTCCTTCAGGAGGTGAAGACGCATTATAAGGGGAAAATATTTACCTGCCAACTGGTAGACAGGGGTTGACAGGAGAAAAGTTCGGCATCACAATACACCTACCAATTGACAGGTAGGTAACTTAATCATGACTGATATCCACAATGCATCTGCAGTTCCGTCACTCCCCGCCCTGAAGATTTATGACTGGTATGATGGCCCTTATCCTGCACGGGTCAGGATTGCCCTGGCGGAAAAGGGATTAGTTTCTGAGGTCGAATTTATTCCGGTCAACCTGTGGAAAGGTGAGCATAAAAAACCTGAATTTTTAGCGATCAATTATTCAGGAACCCTGCCGGTTTTAGCGCTGAATGACGGATCGCTGATCGCTGAATGCACCGCCATTACGCAATATCTCGATGTGCTGGATGACAATCCGCTTCTGACTGGCATCACGCCGGCAGAAAAAGGCGTTATCCATATGATGACCAAACGGGCTGAGATCGAATTTCTTGATGCAGTCAGCGTCTATTTCCATCATGCCACCGCAGGACTGGGGCCGGAGGTGGAGCTCTATCAGAATCCGGAATGGGGTGCGAAGATGCGTGAAAAGGCCATCAGAGGGATGCACTACTTTGACGGCGTTTTACGCTCACAACCTTATGTCGCGGGCAATACATTTTCGATGGCGGATATCGCCGTAACCGGCGGAATGATTTTCGCGACTTTGGTGAATCTTGCTGTTCCTGACGAATGTCGCGCCCTGAAAGCGTGGTATGCAAAAATCCAGAGCCGCCCCAGCTATCAGCAATGGCAGGCAATGGTTGAAGCGGGCCGCCCTGCTGCTGCTGCATCGTCTCAGGACCGGGGGTAAGATCGCGCTGATCGTTCTGGATAACGTGGTCTGGCTGCTGTAAAAAACCCCGGAAAATCTTCCGGGGTTTTGTGATCTCAAAACATGAAATTTTCGCGCGTCAGCCTTATCAGAATGCCAATTCAGCCTGCATTACGCTCAAAGTGGCTGTTCACAAAGGCGCGGCAGCGTGGCGAGATCGGATCGAGAAACACCTGCTCCGGTGAACCGGACTCCTCAATCATGCCCTGGTGCAGAAACACCGCTTTGTTCGACACGTCACGTGCAAAGCCCATTTCATGGGTGACGATAATCATGGTACGTCCCTCTTCCGCCAGACTGCGGATCACCCGCAATACTTCGCCCACCAGCTCCGGATCCAGCGCTGAAGTTGGCTCATCGAACAGTATCGCTTTCGGCTGCTGCGCCAGCGCCCGTGCAATCGCCACACGCTGCTGCTGTCCGCCGGAAAGCTGCGACGGCCAGGCGTCGCGTTTTGCATAGAGTCCCACTTTATGGAGCAGCGCTTCTGCTTCTTCAATCGCCTCTTTATGGCTGCGCTTCTGCACATGAACCGGCGCTTCAATGATGTTCTGCATCACCGTTTTATGCGGCCACAGGTTGAAGCTCTGAAATACAAAGCCGAGCTGCATTCGCATCAGCTTGATGCGACGGCGCTGCTCGCGGCTCAGTTTTTCGTCGGCGTTATCCAGGGTGACGTTCACCTCGCCTACCGAAATTTCGCCTGCCTGTGGTACTTCAAGAAACGGGATGCAGCGTAACAGCGTACTTTTTCCCGACCCACTGGCACCAATCAGCGATATCACATCGCCATCCTGCGCGGTCAGGCTGATGTCGTGCAGCACTTCGTGTCCCGCATAACTCTTTCTGAGATGACTCAGCATGATGGTAGGGGCGGTCATGAGCGTGCTCCAAAATAGTAAGGTGATAAGCGTCGTTCCAGCATCGATACGCCTTTGCTGACCAGTATGGTGAGTATCAGGTAGATCACCGCCGCGCTCAGGAACACCTCCAGCGCCCGGAAAGTGGAAGAGACTATCGAGTCGGCAATGCCGGTCATCTCCATCAGGCTGATAGTGCTGACCAGCGACGTTGCTTTGATCATCGAGATGATCTCATTGCTGTAGGCCGGCAATGCCTGTCGAATCGCAATCGGTAAGGTGATGCGGGTAAAGATTTTATACGACGACATGCCCGAGACTTTAGCGGCCTCCAGCGACTGCTGACTCACCGCGCGCAGGCCGCCGCGCAGGATCTCCGAGGTGTAGGCGGCATCATTCAGAATCAGCGCCAGCAAGCCGCACCAGTAGGGATCGCGCAGCAGCGGCCAGAACAGGCTTTCCCGCACCGCCGGTAAACTGCCAAGGCCGTAATAGACCATAAAGATCTGGATCAGCAGTGGCGTACCGCGAAACAGCCAGACGTAGAAGCGACAGAAAACGCTGCAGACACGCGTCATGCGCAGCAGGTTAAGCAGCAGCGCCAGCACGCCGCCGCCAAAGAGTGAGAGCAGCGCCAGGTTGATGGTCAGCGGCAATCCTTTCAGCAGCGCCAGCAGCGTCTGCTGTAAAAACATCATATCCACGTGGACTCCTTACCCCTTCACGCGCTGTTGACCGCGCATCGCAAACTTTTCCACGTAGCGGAAAACCATATCGGAACAGGTGGTGATAATCAGGTAGATCACCGCCCCCACGCTGTAGAAGAAAAAGGACATCTGGGTGGAGTTGGCTGCGGTGGAGACCTGGTTCATCGTTTCCACCAGTCCGGTTACCGAGACCAGCGCCGACTCTTTGATCACCGATTGCCACTGGTTGCCCATGCCGGGCAGCGCAGTGCGTAACGCCTGCGGCACGATAATGCGACGAAACATCATCAGCCGTCCCATGCCGGTCACGGTCGCCGCTTCCAGCGTTCCGCCGGGAATGGCGTAGAAAGCGCCACGGAATACCCCGCTCTGATAGGCACCGGAGATCAGCCCGATGGCAATCGCGCCCGCCACAAAGCCGTTCACATCGAAGGGTCCCGGGAAGCCCAGCGCGGTGCCCACGGTGGAGACCACCTGTCGTCCACCGAAGTAGAAGAGGTAGATCACCAGCAGTTCCGGCACGCCGCGAAACAGTGTGATATAGCCTGCCGCCAGTCGCTGCTGCCAGCGTGAACCGGCAATCTGCATCCAGCAGAGCACGCTGCCCAGCAACGCACCCAGCAGCCAGGCGCATAACGACACGCTGACGGTGACGGCGGCGGCGTTAAGCAGCACGCCACCCCAGCCCTCATCCCCGAAGCCCAGTATCTGCCAGTCAATATTCATCAGCATCAGCGGTTACGCTTTCGGCGCGACATCTTCGCCAAACCATTTGATCGACAGTTTGCTCAGCGTCCCATCTTTGATCATGGAGTCCAGCGCCTGATTCAGCACCTGCTGCAGCTCACTGTTGCCTTTACGCAGACCAATCGCCGAGCCTGCGCCCAGCACGCCACCGGAGAAGCCATAGCCGCTGCTGCTGATCGCCTCAGCATGTTTTTTCACAAAGGCGTTGAGGTTGGTACGAGACGCCATGACGGCATCCACCCGGCCATTCATCAGGTCGGCGAAGGTTTCAGGACCCGCCTGATAGGTGCGGATAGTGGCAACGTCGCCCAGGTATTTCTGCAGGAAATCCGCCTGAATGGTGGCGACCTGCACCGCGATGGTTTTCCCTTTGAAGGTGGTTTTCAGATCGTCGATCGCTTTTTTCATGCCGGCGTCATCATCCGCCGTCACAATCGTGCCGCTGCCTGGCAGCGTGGCCAGCGGGCTTTTTTTCGCAGTCACAAAGCTGGAGACGCTGACGGTGTACTGATGGGTAAAATCGATCGCTTCAGCACGTTTTGGCGTTACGGTCACCGCATCGATCACCGCATCATATTTACCGTCGATAAGACCTGGGATCATGCCCGACCATTTCTGGGCGATGATTTCATATTTGAAGCCAGCACGTTTAGCCAGCTCCGCCACCATATCCGGCTCATAGCCGACGATTTTGCCGCTCGGGGTGGTCTGGTTGAACGGAGGATAAGCCGCTTCAGTCGCAAACTTCAGGGTGCCGAAATCTTTCGCCTGGCTGAACGCGGAAGTGGCGAGCAGCGCCACGGTCAAAGAAGCCGTGAACAGGCGGTTACGCATCATCATATAAACCTCATTTATTTATTATTAAGAGAGTAAATCAATTGCAAGGCGGGTCAGCGCCTGCGTCCCGGCGGTAATGCTGCGTTCGTCCGGCTGATAGTCGGAGTTATGCAGGTGATCGTCACGGCCCGGCGTGGCCGATCCAATATGAATCTGGCAGCCCGGTACCCGTTCCGTGAACAGTGAAAAATCTTCGGCTCCAAAGCTGGCGCTGGGCTGCGCGATGATAGGCTTATCAAACTGATGCGACAGAATCTGTTCCAGTGAATCGATCAGGCGATCGTCATTCATCAGAGGCGGCACGCCGCGATGGAAGTTAACCTCCACCCGCACGTTTTGCGCCAGCGCCACCCCTTCGCACATCCGTTTAAACGAGGTTTCCATTGCAGCGCGTACTTCCGGCGACTTAGTACGGATGGTGCCCTGAAACAGGCAGCTATCGGGAATGATATTGTGGGTGGTACCACCCTGAATGTGCCCGATGGTCAATACGGCGGAGTGAGCGGGATCGCGTTCACGCGAGATGAGGGTCTGTAGCTGGCTGATGAGATGCACGGTCGCGATGATCGGATCGGTGCCCATGTGCGGACGTGCCGCGTGGGTCGATACGCCATGCACCGTAACGTCGAATTCATCGCTGGAGGCAGTGCTGGCCCCGCGCGTCAGGGCGACTTCTCCCGCAGCCAGTTCAGGCTTGTTATGCAGGGTCACGGCCCAGTCGATGCCATCTGCCGCACCGTCCGCAATCATCGCCTCAGCGCCACTTTCTGGCGTCTCTTCCGCAGGCTGGAATATCAGCCGGACCCGGCCTTTGAGCTGTTGACGATAGTGCGGCAGGATCGTTGCGACACCCAGCATCGTTGCGGTGTGAATATCATGTCCACAGGCGTGCATTTTTCCGGGATAGCGGCTGGCAAACGGTAAACCGGTCTGCTCATGGATCGGCAACGCGTCCATGTCGGCGCGCAACAGCAGGGTCTTACCCGGCTCTGCACCGTCGATATCCACCACAACACCGCTGCGGCCAACGCCGGTGCGGGGATTGAGCCCCAGCGCCTGCAGATAGTCTGTGACCAGACTGGCGGTGCGCAGCGTATCAAAGCCTAATTCCGGATGCGCATGGATATCACGTCGAATCGCCACTAACTGCGATTCAAGTTCATTAACTCTGGCTTTTATTTCCCCGGCCAGTCGTGCTTTTTCCTGATTCATAGCAGCCCCGGCAATATGCGATCGGCACTCTGCTGCCGACCGCTATTTTAATCTCATCCTGATGACGGACGTTGATGACCGTTTATTTATTCACAGCACGCGACAGAAAGCAACGCGCAACAGCCTGCTCTACATACTTAAAAATCAATAAGATAGTGTTATTTATTGGAAACCTGTATGAGATAACAGCGGATCAGCAATAATATTAATAATCCGCCACACGACATTACTTTACCTACTGTCACTGAGGTGATATTTCGCTTTTATCCGGAGAGGGAATAAAGAAGTCTGCCAGTATTTCCGCTAATTTCTCGGGTTGTTCGTCGGGAATAAAATGGCCGCAGTTGAGAACAGTTTCACTGCTAACCTGATGCGCTACGGTGCGCAGCGGGGTGGCCATATCGGGTATCGATCCCTGGTCGGCACTGACAGCCAGCAGCGGTAAAGCCAGTTTGCCTTTTAACGCGCGCTGTCGATTCTGCTCTGCCGACTGTGCAAAAGCGCGGTAAAAAGCCAGTCCGGCCCGCAAGGCCCCGGGCTGCTGAAAAACGCGCAAATATTCATGACGGGCCGCCGCATCTATGCGATGTGGATTGGCTGACTTACGGTTAAAAAACCAGTCGAGGTAGATCGCCTCTCTGCCAGTGATCAGCGCTTCCGGTAAATCATCCACACAGTGAAATCCAAAATGCCAGGTTTTCCAGGCACTATCACCCACCATTGGCAGTAAGTCAGGCAGCGTGATACCGGGAATGCCGCCATCCAGCAGCGCGAGACGGCTAACCTTTTCGGGATGGCCTGCCGCCAGTGACCAGGCGACCCACGCCCCGATATCATGCCCGGCCAGATGAAAGCGTTCGATACCCAGCTGGTTCAGCAGCGCCAGTATGCGCTCTGCTACGCTGTCAGTGTCGTAACCACTGGCTGGAAAGTCAGAATCACCCTGCCCTGGCAGGTCGGGTGCGATCACATGAAAGCGGCTGGCAAGCAGGGGGATAACCTCCCGCCAGGCATAACTGCTTTGCGGGAAACCCGCGAGCAGAACCACAGCCTCAGCGTGTTCACTGCCTGCGCTGAGGTAGTGCAGCCGCTGCGAGTCAATGTTAATAAAGTGGTGCTGGTAGAGTGGATAAACGTGCATGAAACCTCCGGATAATAAGGAAACGATCACTTCCTTAATGAGTAAAAAATTTAGTCGAGTAACTTCAGCGCCAGGGGGATGATGCTGGCATCGGGCCGGGTCGCAGCAACTTTACCGGCGACCCGCATCCCCAGAACAATGCAAAGCATTAGCGAAGCGGTGGCGTCCCTGTCCAGTGCAGGATTGACCGAACCATCCTGCTGACCCAGGCTGATTATCTGCTGCAGATTATGCTGGTTGCGTATCAGCGCCGCGCTGACGGCTCCGGCAAGTTCCTCATCCAGAGTTTGCAGCTCCACGGCGCTGACAGCCACCAGACAGCCGCGCTCACCTTCGACATCGCGCACTGAATCCACATAAAAATTGAGTAGCGCCGCCAGTTGCTCACGGCCATTTTCACATTGCGCCAGCCGCGCGGCTAAACTGCTGTTACGCATTGAGAGATAGCGAGCAAAGACGTTTGCAAACAGCGTGCGCTTGTCGGTAAAAGCTTTATAGATGCTGCCGGTAGTGAGTTGCATAGCCTGGCCCAAATCGCCGATCGAGGTGGCGTGATAGCCCTTTTGCCGGAATACCAGCATTGCGCTGTCCAGTGCCGCATCGGTATCAAACGCCCGCGGTCGTCCCCGCTCTTTATAACGGTTATCGTTCATCGCAAACACCATTAGAGAATGATCATTTCCTTAAAGATAGACTGATTTGTCCCGCAATGAAAATCATTTTCCTGCAGCTAAACAATGCATCAAGACGCTGATACGCATTTCATAACCTTTCTCCAGACCCTTTCCCATCTGACCTGACGCAAGGCACTGAAGCTTAAGCCTCATCTATACTGCAGCTTATCTTTGCTGAAGGAGCCCAATCATGGGACTGAGCTGGTTTACCCTCTGGCCGCCGCTGGCACGCGTGCTGTTTATCCTCGCCTGTCTGACCATTATTCTGACCGGCCTTTATCTGGCAGCACCGCTGATCAATCAGGTTCTGCTGGCAATGTTACTGGCCATCATGCTTGATCCCCTGATTACCCGGCTGGAAAACAAACGCATACCGCGCATCGTCTCGTCACTGCTGGTGATTATGCTGATGCTGTTGATCATGGTGGTCACTATCCTCAAGTTAACCGTGCTGACGCCCGATTTAATGCAGCTCAGCCGCCAGGCGCCCGTGCTGCTGGCGGCCCGGCTTGAACAGCTGACGCTGGCCTTTGCACGGCTTGATATCGGTATGACGCCCGACCAGTTGCTGACCTTTGTGGATGCAGGGGCAATAGTGCGCATTGTCACTGCATTTCTGACGCAAATCCCTGGCGTCATCTCATGGTGGATCATGGTGTTCCTGATGCTGCTGTTTATGCTCTATGAGATGCCGCTGCTGAAAGCTGCAATGCAACAGCGGGTAAAGGGAAAACATCAGGCCTTTTATCTGGCGCTGCAGGAGGGAATTCAGAGCGTGATTGTGTATGCCAGAGTGAAAACGCTGACCAGTATTCTGGGCGGGTTAATCGTGGGCGTCGGTGCGCATCTGATCGGGCTGAAGTTTGCCTTTTTCTGGGGCGTGCTGATGTTCATCTTTAATTACGTGCCGGTGCTTGGCTCCTTTCTGGCCGCGATTCCGCCGGTGATCCAGAGTTACATCATGTTTGATTTACAGATCGCGCTGGCGGTAGCAGGTTTCTTTGTGGTGCTGAACCTCTGCCTGAGTTCGGTGATCGAACCATTGCTGATTGGGAAGCGACTCAATCTGGCGCTGACCACGCAGTTGCTGGCGTTTCTGTTCTGGCAGGCGTTACTGGGGATTACGGGCGGGATACTGGCTATTCCACTGACCTATCTGATTAAAAAGGTCCTGCTGGCGAGCTATCCGCAGCAGGACCCGGAGACAGAATTAACTCAGTGATGGCGTCTTCACCCGCCATGCGCGGGTGAGGCGTTTTTCAATCTCAACTATGATGAAGATCGCGATACTGACAATCAGCGAAATCAGCCAGTAGTTGATCGGCAGTGGACGGGTACCAAACAGCGTGTTCATTAATGGCACATAAATAATGATCGCCTGAAGGACAATCAGTACCAGCGTCACCAGCCAGATACCGCGATTTTTCAGCAGACCGCGATCCAGTGAGAAGCCATCAGAGTTACGGCAGTTAAGCATGTAGGCCCACTGCGCAGTCACCAGCATCTGCAGCAGCACGGTACGGATAAACTCGGCACTGTAGCCACGCGGTTGCAGCCAGGCTTCCAGCACAAAGGCACTGATTGAAATCAGCAGACCGACAAACACCACGCGCCAGATAGCGTAAGCGTCCATCACGTGCGCTTTAACATTGCGCGGTGGCCGGCGCATCGCATTGGCTTCAGCAGGCTCGAACGCCAGACCAAACGACAGCGTGGCGGATGTTGCCATGTTCATCCACAGAATCTGTACCGGGGTTAACGGCAGCAGATTGCCCATCAGAATCGCGATAATAATCAGCAGACCCTGTGCCAGGTTGGTGGGCATGATAAACAGGATGGTTTTCTTGAGATTGTCGTAGACCCGACGTCCCTCTTTGACTGCTGCAGCGATGGTGGCAAAGTTATCGTCGGCCAGAATCATATCGGCCGCCTCTTTTGTCACCTCGGTGCCTTTAATACCCATCGCAATACCGACGTTGGCCTGTTTCAGCGCCGGAGCATCATTGACGCCGTCGCCGGTCATGCCAACGATCTCGCCGCTCGCTTCCAGCGCTTTCACCAGACGCAGTTTGTGTTCCGGGCTGGTGCGGGCAAAAATGTCATAGGTTTTTGCCGCCTCGGCCAGTTCGGCGTCACTCATGTGTTCAAGCTGGTAGCCAGTGATAGCAGCCTGGCTGTTGCCGATTCCCAGCATCTGACCGATCGCCATCGCGGTTTCCTGATGGTCGCCGGTAATCATTTTGACGCGAATGCCCGCTTTCTGGCACTCGTCAATGGCGGCAATCGCCTCGGGACGTGGGGGATCCATCATGCAGGCCAGACCCAGCAGCACCATGTCACATTTCAGATCGGCATGATCCAGCGCGGTAACGGGTGCAGAGGTTCTCTTCCAGGCGGCGGCAACGGTGCGCAGCCCTTCGCTGGCGTAGGTGGTGATGGCGGCATCCCAGTACGCACGGTCTATCGGCTCTGCACCCTCCGGCGTTTGCTGCTGCTGACACAGCGTCAGCAGCACGTCTGGCGCACCGGTCAGCAGCACATAAGATTCGCCGTTGGCAACACAGCTGACCGACATATATTTATAGAGGGAATCGAACGGCAGCTTGCTCACCACCTCAACCGGCTGAGGTGTCGTCTGACCCTTCGCCGCCAGCACCTTCAGCGCGCCTTCAGTCGGGCCGCCAACAATAGTCCAGTGTCCCTGACTTTCCTGACGCAGCTGGCTTTCATTACAGGTGTCTACCGCATGCAGGAACTGCTGAAACAGCGGATCCTGTGCCGCAGAGAGTCCACTTGCGTCGCCCTGCTCAGCAACAATCTCCCCTTTGGGTTCATAGCTGTTTCCGCTGACGCGCCAGCGGCTCTTCGCCAGCACCACCGCTTTCACCGTCATCTCATTCATGGTGAGCGTGCCGGTTTTATCGGAGCAGATCACCGACATCGCGCCCAGGGTTTCAACAGTCGGCAGCTTACGGATAATCGCCTGGGTCCGCGCCATCGACTGCACGCCCAGCGACAGGATGATAGAGATAATGGCAGGCAGACCTTCCGGAACCGCAGCAACCGCCAGGCTGATGACGGACAGCGAGAGCTCGCCCAGTGGAATGTCACGCAGCAGATAGCCGAAGATAAACAGGGCGACCATCATCAGCAGGATGATGAAAAAGATCGCTTTACCGAGTTTGTCGATCTGCACCAGCAGCGGGGTTTTAACCTCTTTTATGCCGCTGATCATTTCGTTGATATGGCCCAGCTCAGTATCACCGCCGCTGGCGATCACCACGCCTGCGGCGGTGCCGGAACTGACGGTAGTGCCTGAAAAAGCCAGGTTCAGACGGTCGCCCAGCGATTTTTCACCGCTCAGCGTATCGGTGTTCTTCGACACCACCGTCGACTCCCCGGTGAGAATCGCCTCTTCAACCCGAAGATTATTGACCTCAAACAGTCGCAGATCAGCCGGGATTTTATCGCCGGGGCGTAACATCACCACATCACCGACCACAATATCGCGCGTCGCGACCGTGACCTGTTTGCCATCCCGCACCAACATCGCTTCACTGGCAAGCATGTTCTGAATACTTTTCAGTGACTTCTCGGCATTATTCTCCTGAATAAAGCCGATCAGGGCGTTAATGACGGCCACGCCGATAATGACAAAGGTATCGACCCAGTGACCCATGATCGCGGTGATCACCGCCGCGGCCAGCAGAATATAGATCAGCACATCTTTAAAATGCGCGATGAATTTGAGCAGAGCCGATTTCTCAGCTTTTTGCGGAAGGGCATTGGGACCGTGTTTCTGCAGGCGTTCCTGCGCAGTGGCGGTGGATAATCCTGCTGATGAGCTCTGCAGTTCGGAGAATATCTCTGCCACACTACGCTGATACCAGGGGCGCTCAGATAAAGCTAACGCTTTATCATGCTTATCATTATTTAGCATATATAAACCTCGTGCCATTTAGCGATGAAATAAAGGCGCAATTAAAAGACATGCATTTTGCAGGCAGCCCCTCCTGCAGGTAATGACCGATATCATATTTACGTAAGAAACGTCTGACGAATAACATAAAATGGCTAAATTAAATCTAACCTATATTATGAGAATGACAACGTTGTTTTTGTTTAGCTAAGGTTTAAGTATGCTGATGCAGTGTGCATCGGTTTATACTCTGGCTCGCAAAAGGAAACTCTGATGAAAAAACAGAGCATTATCATGCTTTGCGGTTTCGTTATTCTCGCGGTCGCCGCAACGACTCTGGTGGGCTTACTGACCTGGCTGGTGGTCTCTCAGATGGCGGCGTAATCCGATTCAGGCGAAGCGGCCCTGCCGCTTCGTTAAACTTATATGACGAAGATTAAAAATAAGTTTATCCCGGTCGCGATAAGCATCAGGGTTTATTACGCCTTAATGCTTATCAAACCGCAGTTTAAAAGCTGATGTTAAGGCGAAGAAAATGATTAAACGCAAGGTTATCCTCATTTTGCTCTGTTGTTTTTTTATGACAGCGTGCGATGAAAAAAAAGAACCGGATGCTCCCCCGCCCCGCGTAATTAAAGTTTTCACCCTTGAGTCGGACATCGCTCAAAATATCCGGGTATTTCCTGCGCGTATTCAGGCGGGTGATAATACCGATCTTGCGTTTAAACGGGCAGGCCAGCTGGTACAGCTTGATATTCGTGACGGAACGCCCGTGAAAGCGGGACAGCTTCTCGCTACCCTGAATGATGCAGATGCGAAACTACGGGTACGCGACCGCCAGACTGCACTGCAACTGGCGGAGCGACAATTTCAGCGCTTCAATACGCTGGCCCAGCGCAGCGCCGTTTCAAAGTCTGAAATGGATGTGCAGCGTGCTAATCGCGATGCCGCCGCGACTGCGCTGAAAATCGCACAGGAGGAGTTACAGTTTCTTAGCCTTCGCGCGCCGTTTGATGGCGTGATTGCAAGGGTACAGGCGCGTAATCATCAGGTCGTGGCCGCCGGACAGCCCATTGCGCTGCTGACCCGTGCCGATCTGCTCGACGTCATCTTTACGCTGCCCGAAACCCTCTTCACCAGCCTCGATATCCAGAATATTGACTATCAGCCTGAGGTGCAGTTGAACGCCCTGCCAGGCCGCTTTTTCACCGCACAATATAAAGAGCATACCAGCCAGACGGATGCCGCCACGCTGACCTATCAGGTGGTGCTGACCATGCCGCGTCCGGCTGATCTCCCTGGCGTTGCCGGCCTCAGCGGATCGGTGCGCGTCAGGCTGCATAACCTGCCAAATGCCCCTGCCCAGCCGCGTCTGGTCGTGCCTGCGGCGGCGGTGTTCAATCCCGATCGCAGCCCCACCAATCAACCGCACGTCTGGCTGGTTGAGCAGCATGGTGAGGCGCTGCGCATCAAAGATCGACCTGTCGAAGTTGGCCGTCTCACCGCCCAGGGCATAGAAATCATCAGCGGGCTGAAGCCGGGCGACCGTATCGTTGCCGCCGGTGTGGGTGAGTTGCGTGACGGTGAAGCGGTGCGCATCTGGCAGCGCGAGCGGGGTTTATAATGCGTATTCAGGAGCATTTTCTTGATAAACCCATTCGCATCTGGATGGTCATTCTGCTGCTGGGCGTGGGCGGCATCTATGCGCTGCTCAACATTGGCCGCCTCGAAGATCCGCTGTTTACCATTAAGTCGGCGGTTATTGTCACCCACTATCCCGGCGCGTCCGCACAGCAGGTTGAAGAGGAGGTAACGCTGCCGCTGGAGAATGCGCTGCAGCGCCTGCCGTCGCTGGACAATGTCACGTCCATTTCTGGCAATGGCCTGTCGCAGATTACCGTTAATATTCATACCCGCTATCTGGCCGATCAGCTGCCGCAAATCTGGGATGAGTTACGTCGTCGGGTCGGCGATGCGGCCCGGCAGTTCCCGCCTGGCGTTCAGGCCCCGCTGGTTAACGATGATTTCGGCGATGTTTACGGCTACTTCTTCGTCATTCATGGTAAAGACTTTACCAACAGCGAACTGCGCAACTATGCCGATCAGCTGCGGCGCGATCTGGTGCTGGTGCCGGGTGTGGCTAAAGTTGCGGTAGCGGGCGTCGAGCAGGAGGAGATCCGCATCGCTCTCTCCGCCAGCAAAATGACCGCCTATGGTATGACGCCGCAGCGCGTCGCCGATCTGCTGAGCCGGAATAACAGCGTTGCCAGTGCCGGAACGCTGAGGGTCGACAGCGAATCGATCCGTTTTCATCCCACCGGCGAACTGCAGACGCTGGACGATCTGGCTAATCTGCCGATTCTGCCCGCTGGCAACCCACAGAACGTGCATCTGCGCGATATCGCCACCCTGACGCGTGGCGTTACCGACAATCCCGCCAATATCTACTTTGCAGACGGTGAAGCGGCTCTAGCTATCGGCATTTCGTTCGCGCCCGGTGTCAATGTGATTGATGTTGGCGACGCGCTTTCCGCCCGAATGGCGCACTACCAGCAGGATACGCCCGCCGGTATCAGTCTGAAGGTGTTCTATAACCAGGCGCATGAGGTGAAACAGTCGGTTGATGGCTTTATCCTCAATTTCCTGATGGCGCTGGCGATTGTGGTGGGAACGCTGCTGCTGTTTATGGGCCTGCGCAGCGGCATGGTGATTGCCGCCTCGCTGGCGCTTAACGTGCTTGGCACACTCCTGATCATGTACCTGTTTAAACTTGAGCTGCAGCGGGTGTCGCTGGGCGCGCTGATTATTTCGCTCAGTATGCTGGTGGACAATGCCATTGTGGTGGTCGAAGGGGTCAAAATCGATCATCAGCGCGGGCACCCTTTACAGCAGGCCATTACCCGCATGGTGCGGCGCACTGCCCTGCCGCTGCTGGGTGCCACGGTGATTGCAATTCTCGCCTTTGCGCCGATTGGCCTGTCGCAGGATTCGACCGGCGAATATTGTAAATCGCTGTTTCAGGTGCTGCTGATTTCACTGATGCTGAGCTGGGTCACGGCGCTGACCTTAACGCCGGTGTTTATCAACTGGAGTGAGAAGCGCCGCAGCACCGCTCAGCCTGAGCAAACCGAACCCTCCACGCCTTATCAGGGCATCGTATTCCGGCTCTATCGTCAGGCGCTGGGCGGCCTGCTGCGTTTCCGCCTGACCACGCTGACGGTAATGGTGGCACTGCTGGCTCTGTCGCTGTATGGCTTTACACTCGTGAAGCAGAACTTTTTCCCCTCCTCCAGCACGCCGGTCTTTTTCACCGATCTCTGGCTGCCCTATGGCACCGATATTCATTACACCGCGAATACGGCGGCGGATATTGCCCGGTTCATTAATCAGGATCCTGAGGTCGCAGCCACGGTCACGACGGTGGGCCAGGGCGCTCTGCGCTTTACCCTGACCTATGACGCGGCACGGCAGTACAGCAACTTCGCCCAGATTATGGTGCGGGTTAAGGATGGCCGACAGTTAGATGCGCTGGCGCTGAAAACCGAGGCGTATATTGAGCAGAACTTCCCGCAGGTGAATCAGCGCATCAAACGTATCCAGTTTGGCAGCGCCAGTGACAGCGCCATTGCCCTGCGGGTGATCGGCCCCGATCCCGAAGTACTGCGCCACATCGGCAGCCAGCTGGATGCCATTTTCCTGGCGGATGGCTCAACGTTCCCGGTGCGCAACGACTGGCAGGAGCGCAGCAAAGTGATCCGCCCGGCCTATTCGGCGCTGCGTGGTCAGGAACTGGGTATCGATAAACGTGACATCGATCAGGCGCTGAGAATGAATTTCAGCGGTGACGCGGTGGGCATTTTCCGTGACGGTTCGCGGCTGATGCCGGTGATGCTCTATCCGGCTGATGAAGAGCGTCAGAGTGTCGATCACATCGAGAATATTCAGCTGTGGAGTGCCGCCCTGCAGCACTTTGTGCCCCTGAGCAATGTGATTTCCGACTTCCGGCTGGAGTGGGAGAATCCGCTGATTATGCGTCGCGATCGTACGCGCGTACTGACGGTGCAGACCGATCCCGATCCCGCTTCAGGGTTAACCTCCTCACAGGTGGTAGCGCGGGTTCAGCCACAGATCGATCAGCTTAAACTCCCGGCGGGCTACCGGCTTGAATGGGGAGGTGAGCTGGAGAGTTCACGTGAAGCGCAAAGCGGGCTGCTGAGTTCGCTGCCGGTGGGATTCCTGGCGATGTTCATCATTACCGTGCTGATGTTTAACTCGCTGCGCGACGCCGTCGCTATCTGGATTACCGTGCCGCTGGCGCTGATTGGCGTCACCTGTGGCTTTTTGTTCACCGGTATTCCGTTTGGCTTTATGGCGCTGATTGGGCTGCTGAGCCTGTCGGGCATGCTGATCCGTAACGGGATCGTGCTGATTGAGGAGATCAGGCTGTTCCGGCAGGAGAAATCGCTGCAGCTGGCGATTATTGATGCGGCGACCTCACGTCTGCGTCCTATTCTGCTGACCGCCTTCACCACGGTGCTTGGCCTGCTGCCGCTGCTGCGCGACGTCTTTTTCCAGAGCATGGCGGTGGTCATTATTTTTGGCCTCGGGTTCGCGACAGTATTGACCCTGCTGGTGCTGCCGGTCATCTATCGTTGCTTCCATGGTCGGGAGGCGCACGGTGAATAAGAGCGGACTGGCAATGCTGAAGACGCTGGCCTGTATCACCGCCGTCTCGTTTTTCACGCTTTACCAGAGCTACGACAGCTACCATTACGACATTAATCTGACGCTGAACGTGCTAAGTTTTGTTTCGACGATCGCCACGCCGCTCTATTTTCTGCTCAGCGGTTATATTGATGCCGGTGAGCTGCATACACCCGCGTGGCAGCTCGGCAAAATTCGCCGCATTCTGCTGATTTTTATCTTCTGGTTCAGCTTTTTCTGGTTTGCCGGGATGCATCATAAGGGCTATCTGATTCAGCCGTGGTTTGTAATTGCGCTGATTGTGATTTACGTGTCGCATCCGCTGATTGACCGACTCATTCAGCGGCCTGGGCTGATGGCATCGGGGATTTTACTGCTGCTGGTGTTAGCTTTTGCCTATGACCTGCTCGCCAGCCTCTACCCGGACCAGCGGGCCTTATCTCTGCTGCCGCAATACCGAATCTGGACCTGGGTGCTCTACTACCTCACGGGTCGGCTGATGGCCGCGCCGCGCGTGATGCAGTTGCTGACATCACCCAGAGTGATAAAGATCAGCCTGCTGCTGCTGCCCGCGGTTTATCTCTTTACCTGGCTGTATGAGCGTCATTACTTTCTTGCGCGCTTTCTGGCGACCCATAACGATGTGGTGCTGACGGGCTCGCAGGTTTATCTGCTGGTGGTGCTGATTGTGATCAGCATTAACACCATTCGCCTGCCGGAAAAAGTCCAGTGGCTGACGCCGTTTCTGACGACCCTTGGGAAGACCATGACCGGCGTCTATATCCTGCACTATCTGATTTTTGGCCTGCTGGCGACGGCAATCCGCATCCAGACGCTGGGCGATAAACTGCTGGTCATCGCCCTGACGTTAATCTTCTCAATGGCGCTGTCACTGCTGCTGTTGCGCATCCCCGGCGTCAGTAAGCTAATCAGCCTGTAGTCGCAGGGCGGCTCGTTCGGTTGCCGCACGACGAGTGGCAAGAAACTCAGCCATTTTCGCCCGCGCCTGCTCCACTTCCTGTGGCGATGCGGTATGCGGCGAACCGCTGGTAAACGGCGGTTCAGGATCATATTCCATCTGCAGCTGAACCGATTTCGCCACCGCGTCACCCGCAATTTCTGCCACCAGCGTCAGGGCAAAATCGATACCAGAGGTCACGCCTGCGCCGCTGATACGATTGCGGTCGCGCACCACCCGCTGACTGACCGGCTCCGCGCCCAGCAGTGCCAGCTGATCGATGGAACTCCAGTGCGAGGTCGCACGATATCCCTTTAGCAGTCCGGCGGCCCCCAGCACCAGCGAACCGGTACAGACCGACGTAACCCACTTCGCCTGTTCGGCCTGCTGACGAAGGAAATTCAGCGTGACGTCATCCGACATCAGGGCGATCTGTCCCGGCCCGCCAGGCACACAGATCACATCCAGTGGCGGACAATCTGCAAACGTAGTGGTCGGCAATATCGACAGGCCGCGATCGGAACGCACCGGCTGAAGATCTTTCCAGATGAGATGCCATTCGACACCAGGCGTGCGCGCAAATACCTCCCACGGGCCGGTTAAGTCGAGCTGAGTGACATCAGGGAACAGCAAAAGACCAATCTGTAGCGGACGATTCATGCGTGAACTCCGGGCTTGTGATGAAACGCCATCATGCCGCGATGCCCGGTCAGATATCAATCCCGGCTACCGGAAACTATTTCCAGCGTATCCACCAGCGATGAGGGTAATATCTGGCCGTGACTCTGACCGGGATAACGCGTCAGAATCAGTCTGGCACCGCTCGGGCGCAGGATGTCGGTAAGTGCACGCTCTTCCTGCTGAAGATCGTCAGAGTGGCCGGTTCGGCGTTCGGTGATGCCATCGCCCTCCATCAGATAGAGCGACAAATGTTTTAGCGGTCCGGCGTCGGCGCGTCGGGCCAGGGTAAGAATGCGCTGATGATTCCAGCTCAGCGAGGGAGCGGCCGAAAAGTAATGGCTGAACCAGGCGGCATGAAAGAAGGTATCCAGCACGAACAGTCCGCCGTAGGAGTGACCCCAGAGCGCACGCCGCTGCGGATTACTGGGCGCAAGGCGTTCTGCCCACGGGACAATTGTGTTCAGCAGCAGCTGACGAAACTGATGGCTGCCTCCGCCTTTGCGGCCATGAGGCTGAGTGACCAGAGTATCAGGCGCATCATTGGGTGGGGTGTAGTCGTAATTACGCGCCACCACATCAAAGGGCAAATGGGTGTCGTAACCCACCGCGACCAGCACTGGCGGCGTGCCGCTGCTCAGCTTTTTAAGCAGAGGTTCTGTCAAATGTGCCATCGCCGCATTGCCATCCAGTAGCCAGAGCACCGGATAGCCGCCTGGCGGCGCATCGCTTTTGGGGATAGCAAGCCACACCCGATAGTGCCGTTCCCCATCCTGTGAGACAAACTTTTTACTCTGGAAGCGATACCAGGCGGAACCTGTGTCGGCGATGTTCTTGCCCAGCGGACGCATATCGGGTCGGGCAATGGCCGGAACGGCGGTTAAACCGGCTGTCATCACGGTCAGCAGCATCAGGAGGAAACAGGTACGGATAGTGTTCATTCAGCAATCCCTGCAAGGTTATCGGGCTAATCACGCCTGAGAGAGTGCCATCCTGACAAATTTTCACCGCGATAACATCCCCGCTTTTGCCGGGGTTAATGACATCCTCAGGGCACGCCGAGAAAACGCAACAGCGCCGTCATCGCCGCCGCCCCCAGAATAATCATAATCAGCGGCGCACGACGCCACGCCAGCAACAGGGCAAAGCCCACGCCCGCCACCCGTGCCACACCGGCAAAATGCTGGCCTTCAAACAGCGTGGTGGTGGCCGCTACCGCCAGCAGCAATATCGTGGCGGCGTCGGAGAGCATCTGCTGGGTGCGCTCGCTTATCGGAAGACGGTTTCCCAGCCTGACGCCTGCAAACCGCATCAGATAGGTTCCGGCAGCCAGCAGGGCAATCCCGGCGATAATCATTCCCTGATGTGTCATTTGCGCGATCTCCATGTCAGCAGGCCCAGCAGTGAAAACAGCACCGGCATGCCCGCCGGAACCAGTGGCGTCGCCAGCAAGGAGAGCAGCGCGCCGACGGTCGCGGGGATCCGGGTGCGTCGCTGGCGCAGCGCCGGGAAGATCAGAGCAATCAGGATCGCCGGAAACACCGCATCCAGTCCGATCACCGAGACATCAGGAATAAACTGCCCGATTGCTGCCCCGATCATGACGCTGACCGGCCATATCAAGCCGATACCGATACCGCACAGCCAGTAAGCACTGCGGCGCTGCGCCAGTTGCGGCTGAGAGATCCCAAACACCACACTTTCATCGTTCATGATGTGACAGCCCAGCCAGCCTGACGGACCCTGCCCCACCAGATCCTTGACCGCGATGCCAAACGGCAAATGACGTGCGTTTACCAGCAGGCCCGCTGCGGCGGCGGTAAATGGACTGCCGCCACCGGCCACAATGCCGATAAACAGGAACTCCGACGCCCCCGCCAGCACCAGCGTTGAGAGCGCCAGCGGCACCCAGAGCGGAAACCCGTCGGCCGACGCCAGCGAGCCATAGGATAAACCAACAATTCCATCAGCCAGGCAGACCAGAAAAATCGCTTTGATCACCCCTTTGTCCAGCAACTGCATTTGCGGAAAAAGCATCACTCTGTCTCATAATGAACATATAATCCGATATAATGAACACTGCGAAAACGTTTTACAAGATGAACGTTATGTTCGATATAAAAAACATTCAGGTTATCAGGAGTGCGTTTGAATACCCCTATCAGCATTATTGCCAATGCCTTAGTACGTGAACGTCAGCGAGCCGGTCTTTCACTGGCTGAAGTGGCGCGCCGCGCAGGGATCGCCAAATCTACGCTGTCACAGCTGGAAGCGGGTAATGGCAATCCGGGCATTGAAACCCTGTGGTCGCTTTGCGTAACGCTGAACATTCCATTTTCACGTCTGCTGGAGCCGGATGCGCGTCGTCTGCAGGTGATTCGGCGTGGAGAGGGCCTGACGGTTACCGCCGATCTGGCCGATTATCAGGCCGTTTTGCTGGCCTCCTGCCCGCCCGGCGTTCGGCGTGATATCTATCTGCTGGAAGTTCAGCCCGGCAGCGAACGCATTTCCCAGCCCCATATCCCCAATACCATTGAGCATATTATTATCGCTAAAGGGCGTGCGCTGGTGGGCCCGGTCGACAGTGCGGTGGAGCTGGATGTGGGTGATTACATTACCTATCCGGGCGATGAGCTGCATATCTTTCGGGCGCTGGAAGCCGATACGATGGCGCTGCTGGTGATTGAGCACAGCTGATCACTGTTTAGTGAGCTTCTGCAGGGTTTCTGCGGGCGTGAGGTGAGTGATTAGCTGCACCTCACTGCTCAGCCTGATCTCCGGATAGTGCTCGCGCATCCCTTCCAGCAGCACCTCATCAGGCCATTCCTCCTGTTTCCCCAGCGTCGCGGCGACTTCGCTTAAGCGCAGCGTGTCGACCTGCTTCACCCACACGATTACCGCGTCCGTTTCATCGTGCTGATTCACCAGTCTCAGCGGACCCATGGTGATATCTCCCTCCTGCCAGCGAATCGTCGAGGTTTTCTCTCCGGACCTGACGGCTGGCATCAGACGCGGGACAAGCGTGAGTTGTTGCATTTCCACTCCCTTTTAAACGCTCATTGGTACCCACAACAAAAACACAAATCAGGATTGAAAACAAACTCACTAATGTTATGTTATAACGTATCTATAATCCCATTCTTACAGGTAACATCATGACACTCTCTGCTCTGACATCCGACGATCCTCGTCTGCCGGTTGCCGTTCTCTCCGGCTTTCTCGGTGCCGGTAAAACTACCCTGCTTAATCATATTCTGAACAACCGCGAAGGACGGCGGATCGCGGTGATCGTCAATGATATGTCTGAAATTAATATTGACGCTGCGCTGGTGCGCGATGGCGGCGCGCAGCTCTCCCGCACCGATGAAAAGCTGGTCGAAATGAGTAACGGCTGCATCTGCTGCACGTTGCGTGAAGATCTGCTGCTGGAGGTAAAACGTCTGGCTCAGGCCGGGCGTTTCGATCACCTGGTGATTGAGTCTACCGGCATTTCTGAACCGTTGCCGGTTGCCGAAACCTTTACGTTTGAAGATGAAGCGGGTGAAAGTCTGTCAGCCTATGCCCGGCTGGACAGTATGATCACCGTGGTCGATGGCTTTAACTTCCTGCGCGATTATCGTTCAGCCGATGATCTGCAGTCACGTGGCGAATCGCTGGGCGCGCAGGATGAGCGCTCAGTGGTTGATCTGCTGGTGGATCAGATTGAGTTTTGTGATTTGCTGGTGCTGAACAAAACGGACCTGCTCAGCCCGGCGCAGCTGCACCAGTTGAAGGGCATGCTGCAGGCGCTTAATCCGCACGCGCTTATTGTGAACAGTGAGTTTGGGCAGGTTCCGCTGGACTGCCTGCTGAATACCGGCCGGTTTGATTTTGACCGGGCAGCGCAGGCACCCGGCTGGCTGCAGACCCTGCGCGGTGAGCATCAGCCGGAATCGGAGGAGTATGGCATTCGTAACTTTGTCTATCGCGCCCGTCGTCCGTTCCATCCGCAGCGTTTCTGGCATGCAGTAAACCACCAGCTTGACGGCGTTATCCGCTCTAAAGGCTACTTCTGGCTGGCCAGTCGGCCGGAATATGCCGCAATGTGGTCGCAGGCGGGCGCGGTGGCACGTCAGGGTTATGCCGGGCGCTGGTGGGTCAGCGTGCCGCGAACTGAATGGCCACAGGATGCAGATTCGCTCAACTTTATCGCTGAACAGTGGCAGGAAGGTACCGGCGATGCGCGCCAGGAACTGGTCTTTATCGGCATTGAGATGGACGAGAAGAGCGTCCGTGCCGCGCTGGATCATGCGCTGCTGACACCACAGGAGATGGCTGCGGGGCCTGAACAGTGGATCACCCTGGCCGATCCGGTGCCCGCATGGTTCGATGAAACCACCGCCTGACGCTGCGGTTGACGTACTTCTTTGACTTCGCAATAGTAAACGAACCGGCGGGTAGCAGTTTTCCACTAATCCCTGTTCAGGAGAGACCAGATATGCCACAACGTATTGCCGTAATCGGTGCAGGCGTGCTGGGTTTAGCCGTCGCGCAATCATTGTCGCGACGGGGCGCACAGGTCACCGTCTTCGATAAAAACTATCCTGGCAGCGGAACCAGTCAGATCAGCTATGCCTGGGTCAATGCCAACGGCAAAGAACCCACCAGCTACCATGATCTTAATGCCCATGCGATAGACGAGCACAAGCGCTGGCAGGCAAGCCATCCTGCATCACCCCGATGGCTGCTGGAAACCGGCACGCTTGAGTGGGCGGCCGATGAATCATCCCTGCGCCAGCTGGCGCAGCGCGCAGCAAAGCTTACGACGCTCGATTACCCCGTAGAGAAACGTAGCCGCGCCGCACTTCTGGGTGCAATGCCCGAGTTGCGGCTTGATCCCCGCGTTCAGCACGCCTGGTCTTTCCCGTCGGAGTGTCTGCTTTATCCGAGCCTGTTTATCGCCTCTCTGCTGGCAGACCTGCGTACCAGTGGCGGGCAGCTGGTCTGCAACAATGAAGTGACGACGCTCACTGAATCGGCGCAGGATGTCCATCTTACGCTGGCCAGTGGGGATGAATGGCGCGGCGATCAGCTGGTGCTGGCGACCGGCCGCTGGGCACCGGAACTGATAAGCCAGTGCGGGCTTGAACTGGCGATGACCGATGCGAATCGAGCCGATCCTGTTGCCTGCAGTTTTCTGGCGCAGACCCAGCCTCTGCCGATCCCACTTAAATGCAATCTGATTACCCCGGAACTGAATGTGCGGCCGGATGGCGGTGGCCGTCTGATGCTGCAGGCGCTGGATCTGGATCAGCATGCCGATCCGGCGCGGCCGGTCTCGCCGGATGGACTGATTGGCAAAGAGATGCTGCGTCGATTGCGGCGGCTGTTTAAAAACACGGAAGGCGCGAGAATTGAGCGGATTGAAACAGGACAGCGGTCGCGTCCGGCAGATGGCTTGCCGGCATTAGGCTACATCAGCGAGTCAGCACGCGTTTATCTGATGGTAAGCCATAGCGGCATGACACTTGCCCCATTGCTGGGCAGGCTGGTGGCTGAGGAGATGCTGAGCGGCACAGGCTCACCAATGCTGAGTGCGTTTGCACCGCATCGGTTGCTGCGTCCGCTCAGTGCGGTCGCTAAAACAGCGCCCGCTTATCTTCCGTCGGCACAGTAAACACTAGCGACGATTCTTCCACACGGTCTGCACGTTACAGAATTCGTGCACACCAAAGTGCGACAGCTCACGGCCGTAGCCGCTTTTCTTCACACCACCGATGGTAACGCGCGGATCGGACGCGCCGTTGCCATTAATAAACACAGCACCGACTTCCAGCTGCAGCGCCAGACGATCGGCAATCTCTTCATTACCGCTCCAGACGGTGGCGCTGAGGCCAAATTCGCTGTCGTTGGCGATCTCCAGCGCATGTTGTGGATCCCTGGCGACCGCAATAGCGGCTACGGGGCCAAACAGCTCCTGCCTGAACGCGGTCATGTTGCTGGTGACATCAGCGAGGATGGTCGGCGCGTAGTAGTTACCCTGCCCTGCCACTTTCTCGCCGCCCAGTACCAGACGTGCACCTTCACGCAGCGTGGCTTTTACCTGTCCATCCAGTTCGTCACGCAGATCGGCGCGTGCCATCGGGCCCAGGAAGGTGTTTTCATCCAGCGGATCGCCCATGGTGAGTGCCTGGACCGCGGCAGTGAAGCGTTTTTCAAATTCTTCAGCGATCGGAGCTTCCACAATAAAGCGTTTGGCAGCCATACACACCTGCCCGGTATTCTGGAAACGTCCAATAACGGCTGATTTAACCGCTTCATCAAGATCGGCATCCGCCAGCACGATAAAGGGATCGGATCCACCCAGCTCCAGCACGGTTTTCTTAAGTGCTGCGCCCGCCTGTGCAGCGATCGCGGCGCCAGCCCGGACACTTCCGGTAACGGCAACGGCGGCAATGCGGTCATCTTTGATGGCTACGGAGACACCATCGTTGTCAACGTTGATCAGGTTAAAGCCGCCAGCAGGCAGATCAGTTGCCCTGAACAGCTCAGCCATCAGTGTGGCGCTTCCCATGACGTTAGGCGCGTGTTTGAGCAGATAGGTGTTGCCTGCCAGCAACATACTCACTGCGCCCCGCAGAACCTGCCACAAGGGGAAATTCCATGGCATTACAGCCAGGATCACCCCGATGGGACGGAATCGCTGCCACGCATCGGCAATCTGCGTAGGCTGATCGGCCAGCATTGCAGGGCCATGTTCCGCATACCAGTCGCATAAGTTAGCGCATTTCAGAACTTCAGCGCGTGCCTGTGCTATGGGTTTGCCCATCTCCAGGGTGATCATGCGGGAAAGATCCTGCTCACGCAGACGGATCTGTTCGCCAAGCTGACGCAATACGCGAATGCGGTCCGTCATGGTGCTCTGTTTCCATGCTGCAAAAGCAGATGCGCTTTCAGTCAGTGTCTGTTCCAGCTCTGCACTGTTCTGCAAAGGATAGCGTGCCAGAATTTCACCAGTTGTAGGGTTACGTGATAAGGCATGTTCAGTCATGGTGCCGTTTTCCTCATTCTGTCAGTGATGGAGAGACGATACGCGCTGTAGTTGATGATGAAAAATGAATAATAGTGAGGAAGTTGTTTATCGATTGAGAATGAATGCGGCTATGACCGATTAGTCGGTCAGGCAGTGGGCAGATTGCGGGCCAGTTTTTGCTGGTGGTCAACACGTCTGAAAATGATGTTACGCCTTAAGTTTTCCACTTATACAGTGACCAGATCCTAATAAACGATCCTTAATAGATCATATAGAGATCCTAAGAGATCCCCGATCGTCGCAGGCCGCACCCCACAAGGGCTGAAAGGGTGATCGCGTTCACTATAATCAGTAAAGTGTTCACTGTAATCAGTACTTTATTCACTGTACCAGGTAGAATGTTCACTGTAAACAGTGCTAATGTTCACTGTAGTCAGAAAACGATCCCTTTCATCCACAGAATGAAGATCTTACGCCATGGCAGATAAAGACAACGAAAACAAAGCGTTACTTGAACCTTTTCTGTCAGTGACAAAAAACAGCGGTGAAGTTATTCAGCTTCATCCCAACAAGAATAATACCGTTCAGCCTGTCGCTTTAATGCGTCTTGGGCTGTTCGTACCGACGCTGAAATCTACTGCACGCGGTAAATCCGGTGCTATGGCATCAACGGATGCGACGAAAGAGCTGAAGAATCTGACGCTGGTGAAAGCGGAAGGCTACGAAAAGATTACCATTACCGGCGCGCGGCTGGATATGGATAACGATTTCAAAACCTGGGCGGGTATTATTCAATCTTTTTCCCGCTATCCGACCAAAGGCGATACCGTCACGCTGCCGTTTATCGATTTTGTGAAGATGTGTGGCATTCCCTCTGCCAACTCTTCAGCTGCCCTGCGCAAGCGTCTTGATGCCTCTCTGCGCCGTATCGCGACCAATACGCTCTCTTTTGAAGGCAACGGCAAGGCCTATCACACCCACCTTGTTCAGTCTGCTTATTACGATCGCGAAAAAGATATTGTGCGCATCCAGGCCGACCCCAAGCTGTTCGAACTCTATAACTTCGACCACAAGGTCCTGCTTCAGCTCCGTGCGATATCCCGTCTGAAGCGTAAAGAGTCTGCGCAGGCGCTTTACACTTTCCTGGAAAGCCTGCCAACCAATCCAGCGCCTATCTCGCTTGCACGCCTGCGTATGCGCCTGAACCTCGGCTCTAAGACCACCACGCAGAACCATGTCGTGCGGCGCGCGATGGAGCAGCTGAAAGAGATCGGTTATCTGGATTACTCAGAAGTGAAGCGTGGCCGCTCAGTCTTTTTTATTATCCACAGCCGTACGCCTAAGCTTGATGGCATCAGTAATCTGGAGAGCATCGATTCGCTGGATGAGATCGAGTTTGATGATTAACTCCTCATGTTCACTGTAATCAGTATTCCTGCGTGGCAGTGTCACTTTCTGCGTTACCGGTGACATTGCGCCATCCACTCTTCATTCACTGTAATCAGTACTCCCCAGGGATTCACTGTGATCAGTAACGTTCACTGTAATCAGTATACGGGCCGCCGGGCAAAAGTGTGTTCTTCCCCCCTCTCCCTTCTGCGTGCCATTTTATAAGGCTTAACAAGTAAGTTAGTACTTACTCTCATATTGGTTAGCACTCACTTATACCGTGTTTACTGATTACAGTGAATGCCCTGACTTCGGTTGGCTAACCCCTCTCTGCTGATTACAGTGAATCCTTTTTACTGACTACAGTGAATGCCTTTGCTCTGGCCTGTTCTCAAAGAGCATTAACGACTGGCCAGCAAATCAGGGCTGGATGCGGTTTACCATGAGGGGTCTGCTCAGCGTGATTCACATGATACGTATGACCTGAATGACACACGTAACCAGAGAGAGCAGCGTGACACTGTTACTGATTACAGTGAATGTTTGCCGATGGGCACTACCCTCGCCTCACCATTGAATCTCTTAAACGGCTTTCCGAATCGCTACTGATTACAGTGAACGTTGTTGCCAGATGTCCGGTCTGAAGCGAGTCATAACTGCCATGGCGAGATGCTAATCTTGTACTGATTACAGTGAACGTTCTGCTGATTACAGTGAATGTTTGCTGCGGTGTACCTGAAGGCATCGTGCATTCTACTGATTACAGTGAACGTTAAAGTGAACCTGCTGACGGCATTGCTGATGTATACGATACGGGGCTGGTGCATGACTGGCTGAAGGGCGACAGAAGAAGCCGTTGCTCGCAAGGTCTGGTCACTTCATAACTCACGACCACGTCGGCACACACTGATGCAGAACAGAATCGCCTCTGTCTACTTACTGCTATCTGCTGACTCATATTACGACCCTGTCGGCACGCCCTGATGTAGAACAGAATCGCCTCTGTCTACTTACTGCTAACTACTGACTACAGTGAATGTTTGCGTGGCTGTTCTCCTTCTCATCCCTCTTCTGCTTGTGATGTTACTGACTATAGTGAATGTTTACTGCTTTCTGGATTTACTGATTACAGTGAACGTTTATGGGCTTTACGCTTCTGTATCGCAGACCAGAGTCGGTTGTGACGTTGCCGGTGTATATTCCCTCTCCAGATTCCGATGCTTTTATCATCCGCTGAGGATTTTTCAACCCATCCTTACTGACTACAGTGAACGTTTACTCTGCCCTGCTCCCTCTTCTGGCTCCTGATCGGCAAGTCTACTGATTACAGTGAACGTTGCTCTTCACAGAGCTGAACACGTAAAACGCTACTGACTATAGTGAATGTTGAAGTGATGCAGTGGCAAAGATCAGCACAGCAACCTGCAGTCACTGCCTGAAATCCATTTATCAATGTATCCATCGCTCTTTCGCCTGCTCCATAACGTCACCGAAAGAGACACAAGCTTTACTGACTACAGTGAACGTTTGATCTCAAGGTTCGTCTTCTGTGTTCTCCCCTTTCCCGCTCAATGTACCCGGTTTGTCTGATGATTTTTTAAACCTGTTTGCTCACTACAGTGAATGTTCTGCTGATTACAGTGAATGCTTACCGCAATTAACCTGCAAAATATATTCGGCGAGACGAAATAATGTGATGAAGCTCACCAAAACCCGTGTGGTTACATAAAAACGGAGATTATGTTGAGAAGATAATTTATTGCCTCACGTGCAGGATTTCTGTATAAAGTCATAAATCCTACATGTTTGGAGCAACTATGGCTAATGATGACAAGCAGGTGATGAAGGTTGCGCAGCGTTCAGAACGCATGCTGCTAAGCCTCACCGAGCAAATTCAGGCGCAAAAGCAGGAACTGCATGAAAATACCTACTATCAGGTCTATGCCAAAGCGGCGCTGGCAAAGTTGCCCAAACTGACCCGAGCCAGTGTGGATTACGCAGTCAATGAGATGGAAGAGAGCGGTTATCAATTTGATAAACGCGCGGCCGGTTCTTCCGTTAAATATGCTATGTCGATTCAGAATATTATCGATATCTATCATCATCGTGGCGTGCCGAAGTATCGCGATCGCCATAGTGACGCTTACACCCTGTTTGTCGGTAATCTGAAGGGCGGTGTCTCCAAAACGGTTTCTACCGTCTCGCTGGCACATGCGCTACGTGCACATCCCCATCTGCTTTTTGAAGATTTGCGCATCCTGGTTATCGACCTTGATCCGCAGTCCTCAGCAACCATGTTCCTGAACCATGAGCGCTCCGTCGGGCTGGTGGAAGCGACTGCGGCGCAGGCAATGCTGCAGAATGTCTCACGAGATGAGCTGGTCAACGAGTTTATCGTTCCGTCGATAATTCCGGGTGTGGATGTGCTGCCAGCATCGATTGATGACGCCTTTATCGCCTCAAGCTGGGATCAGCTTTGTGCTGAGCATCTTCCGCAACAGAACGTTCACGCCGTGTTGTATGACAACGTTATTGCCAAACTGAAAAAAGATTATGACTTTATCTTTATCGACAGCGGCCCGCATCTTGATGCCTTCCTGAAGAATGCGATTGCAGCGTCAGATCTTCTGATGACTCCGGTGCCACCGGCTCAGGTAGACTTTCACTCGACACTAAAATACCTGACACGTCTTCCGGAACTGATTGCGATTATCGAAGACTCCGGCGCTACCTGTCGGCTGCAGGGTAATATTGGCTTCATGTCGAAGCTCTCCAATAAAGCAGACCACAAACTCTGTCATAGCCTGGCAAAAGAGATTTTTGGTGGCGACATGCTTGATGCTGCCCTTCCCCGCCTTGATGGTTTCGAACGTTGTGGCGAATCCTTTGATACGGTTATCTCCGCCAATCCTTCGACCTACGTCGGCAGCAGCGAAGCGTTGAAGAATGCACGGTCCGCCGCAGAAGACTTTGCTAAAGCCGTCTTCGACCGTATCGAATTTATTCGCCTGAACTGAGGTTTGTATGAGCGCAAAAAGAATTACGATTGGCAGAACCTTCAGCCAGACTCCACTGGAAAATGACACGCCAGACAGCCAGCACAACCAGACATTCGTTCTGGCAACGGGCAAGCGCGCGTTGTTTCGTTTTGAACGCATTGCCGCCAGCGACGTTGAAAGCAAAACGTTTGTCACAATGGAAACCAACGGTCGCGATCAGGCAGGCCTGACACCTGATTCGCTGCGCGACATTATCCGGACCATTAAGCTGCAGCAGTTCTTTCCCGCTATCGGCGTGATGCGCGATGACCGCATCGAAATCCTGGATGGCTCACGTCGTCGGGCAGCCGCGCTCTATTGCAAAACCGGCCTGGACGTGCTGATCACTGACGCGGCCATCACGGCTGATGAAGCCCGCCGACTGGCGCAGGATATTCAGACGGCACGGGAACACAATCTGCGCGAAGTGGGGATGCGTCTGTTAACACTTAAAGATGGCGGTTTGTCGCAGAAGGAGATTGCTGAAAATCAGGGTTTGTCCCAGGCTAAAGTGACGCGTGCCCTGCAAGCCGCCAGCGTTCCGTCAGATTTGATTTCACTTTTTCCTAATCACGCCGAGCTGACCTATCCCGACTATAAAGCGTTGTTACAGGCAGCTGACAAGTTGAGTGAGTCCGGGCAAAGCGTTGAAGCTCTGATCAAATCCATTTCAAGGGAAATTGATGTGGTCTGTGCCCGTGAAGGTCTGGCCGAGGACGAGCTTAAAAATCATATCCTGCGTCTGATTCGACAGGGCAGCCAGACTCTGATCAAAGAACCGGAGAAAGATAAAACTCAGGCGACTGCGCTCTGGTCTTTTGCGGATAAAGATCGCTTCGCCCGCAAAAAGGTACGCGGACGGATGTTCAGTTATGAATTTAACCGGCAGTCGAAAGAGTTGCAGGAAGAGCTGGATAAAGTTATTGCGGAGACCCTGAAAAAATATCTCAACCGTTAACGTATCTGCACTCAAATCAGCCAGCGATAGACGCTGGCTTTTTTTTCGATTTTTGTAGCGAGTCGTCGTTAAAAGAGATGGTGGACACCCAAATTTCAGGCTGAAATCGCCAGATTTTTAAGTGTGAATTCCTGCTTAAGATATTGAAATATAATAAATTACCTTATTTTCTCTTGCTGAAAAACTGCATGAAATCGCCACTTCGCTGAACTCTTTCGCCAGATACCGAAGCCGCTTCCAAACCGCACAGGTCACTATAAACAGAGATAGCGGGTTTCGTCTGATGCTATCGTTGATAAATTTCATGGCCGCCAGCGCGCATCCGACGGTCAGAATATTGCAAGTAATGATTTTCCGGGGCTGGTTCATTAGTGACC
This sequence comes from Pantoea sp. RG18, assembly GCF_025910075.1. NCBI lineage: Bacteria > Pseudomonadati > Pseudomonadota > Gammaproteobacteria > Enterobacterales > Erwiniaceae > Pantoea > Pantoea sp. RG18. The sequence goes on along the minus strand of NZ_JAPCIL010000020.1, from coordinate 220,217 downwards.
AATCAACCCCCACTGAACCTCATTAACAGCGTACCGGCTTCACACACTCCGCTAAACCCTCTGCCTGGCCTTTCTCCAAACATTAGCCCGCCAGCGATATTTCGTGATTAACTGTTTGTTTTTAATATAAAAGATGCAAGAATTTCAGCCTGAAATCGCCATGCCTGCAGTTAAACGCTCCCTCGTTTCAGGCCTGAGGGCGAACGGATAAGATCAGAAAAGAGGCGTATCTTGAGAGCAGTAAAGTCCTGAACAGAGAGTGAAAAAAGATACTCAGAAACTATCCCTCACTTATCCACAGAAAAAGTGGATAACTTTTTCTGCGCGATAAAATTTTTTTTTGAAGAGGTGCGATACAAGATGCAGCTTTGGCAGGGAACTCCATTAAAACCTGATCAGCGCGAAAAGATTGTCACAGTCTGCTCATGACGGAAAGGTAGTTGCATGGCATCAGATTCACTGTATTGGGTAAAGCAGATGAAATCGGCAGCTTACGGACGAAGAGCCCCTATCGGCCTACCTGATAAAAGGCGATGGCTCACTGCACTGCTGTTTACAGTGAATTGCGAGAAATAACGTCTGTATGGCATTGAAACGGGTTATCAGTGGCTGTTATCAGCATACAGCGTAGTTGCTGATGCGCAGAGAGTGCTGACCACTGCAATCAGTAATCAGACCGATGTGAAGTGACGTAATGCAATGATGATCTTCCACGGCAGAACCGAACCTATGCAGAAGAAAACCGGGCCAGGCCCGGTTTTGATATGAATCAGGCTTCAAGCCAGGCGGTTATTTGCTTAACCATGGCATCCGTTGAGATGCCATAACGGTCATGTAGCGTCGGTAGTGCGCCTGCTGCAAGGAAAGCATCCGGCAGAGCAATCTGTTTAAAGCGCGGTGTCACATGGTTTCGCATTAACAGGCCGGCAATAGCTTCGCCTAAGCCACCGGTTATCGAATGATTTTCAGCGGTGATAACCAGCTGGTTATGATGCAGTGCTACTCCCGCCTCACGCAGGATGGTCTCTTCATCCAGAGGCTTAATCATGGGTGAGTGAACCACACCGACCTCAATCCCCTGCTTCTCCAGCGCTTCAGCGGCCTCAAGCGCCCGCATGGTCATCAATCCGCTGCTGATAATAACGGCATGCTTACCGCCGCGCAGGCGCTGAGCCTTACCGTGCTGATAGCGATAGTCATATTTATCCAGCACCAGCGGAACCTTACCGCGCAGCAGGCGCAAATAGACCGGACCCTGATGTTCAGCGATAGCCGGTATCACCTGGCTAATCTCCAGTGCATCGCAGGGATCGATGATAGTCAGGTTCGGCATGCCACGGAAGATTGCCAGGTCATCAGTCGCCTGATGACTCGGTCCATAACCGGTGGTCAGGCCCGGCAGTGCGCAGGCGATTTTAACGTTCAGATTCTCTTCGGCGATGGCCATGCAGATAAAATCATAAGCGCGGCGGGAAGCAAAGACGGCATAAGTGGTGACAAAAGGCATAAAGCCTTCACGCGCCATACCTGCTGCGGCGCTCATCAGTAACTGTTCCGCCATGCCCATCTGATAAAAGCGTTTCGGAAAAGCCTCTGCGAACAGGTGCAGATCGGTGTATTTACTTAAATCAGCCGTCAGCCCCACCACATCTGAGCGCTGCTCTGCCAGAGAGACCAGGGCATGTCCAAAAGGAGCTGAAACCGTGGGCTGGCCTTCAGCGGCGATCGAGGCGATCATGGCGGATGTGGTCAGACGTTTTTTTTGCGGTTGTGAACTCATCTCAGACTCCTTGCTCAAGTGCTGTCAGGGCTTTGTCCCACTCATCGGCATCGACCCGAATAAAGTGGGTTTTCTCACGACTTTCCAGAAACGGCACCCCTTTGCCCATTCGGGTATCGCAAATGATGACGCGCGGCTGGGGTTCGGGCCAGCTGCGAGCCGCATCAAAGGCGGCCTGCAAAGCAGAGATATCGTTGCCATCAACCCGCTGGGTGTACCAGCCAAAAGCCTGCCAGCGATCCACAATGGGTTCAAAAGCGAGAATCTCACTGCTATGGCCGTCAGCCTGCTGATTATTGACGTCGATAAGGGCGATCAGGTTATCAAGTTGCCAGTGTGAGGCGGACATTGCCGCTTCCCAGGTAGAGCCTTCATTCAGTTCACCATCTGAAAGCAGGTTATAGACTCGTGCCTGCGAGCCTTTCTGCTTCAGCCCAAGACAGGCACCCACGGCAATACCTAATCCATGACCCAGTGAACCGCCGGTAATTTCCATGCCTGGGGTATAGGCAGCCATGCCGGACATCGGCAAGCGGCTCTCATCAGTCCCATAAGTTTCCCTTTCTTCTTCAGGTATCACGCCTGCTTCCAGCAAGGCGGCGTAAAGGGCGATAGCGTAATGGCCAATCGACAGATAGAAGCGATCGCGCTCTTCCCACTCAGGTTGATCCGGCCGGTAATTCATGGCGTGGAAATAGCTGACAGCAAGCAAATCGGCGGCACCCAGCGCCTGACCGATATATCCCTGCCCCTGAATCTGCCCCATTAATAAGGCATGGCGGCGAATATTGGTGGCTCGTTGCTGCAATGAGAGCACGTGTGAAGCGTGACGAGAGTCAGTCATATTACCTCCTGATTAACGATTAACGTCCGCTGCCCGGATGCGCAGCACGCATAGCGCGCCACCCAGCAGGACGGCAGCAATAAAGTACATTCCGGAAGCGGGCGTACCGGTTGCGGTGGTGATGGTGCCTATCAGCCACGGTGAGAAAAAACCGGCCAGATTAGCAATGCAGTTCACGGCGGCGATGCCTGCGGCGGCAGAGACGCCACCTAACAGATTGGTCGGCAACATCCAGAACAGCGATGAGGCGGAAAGAATGCCCGCAGCGGCAATACAAAGGGAGAGCAGTGACAGGGAAACGCTATGGCTCAGCAGAGTTGCCAGCGTCAGTCCGGTGAGTCCGATCAGCATTGGAACAATCAGATGCCAGCGGCGTTCACGATAGCGATCGCCACTGCGCCCGGCCAGCAGCATAAAGATAATGGCGCAGAGGTAAGGCAGACTGGTCAGCAGCCCAATATGCAGCGGTTCACTGACGCCTGAGTTTCTCACCAGCGTCGGTAACCAGAACGTCAGGGCGTACTGACCCATCACCACACAGAAGTAGATCAGCGCCAGCAGCCACAGACGACGGTCGGCGACAAAGGCTTTTACCGTGCCATGACAGGCTTTCTGCTGATTATCCTCGTCCAGATCGGCACGCACGCGGCGTTTCTCATCTTCATCCAGCCACTCTGCCTGTTCAACGCGATCCTTCAGAACCAGCAGTACCACTAATCCCATAACAAGGGTGGGGATAGCTTCCAGCATAAACATCCACTGCCAGCCGGCCCATCCGTGAAAGCCTGCAAAGGTCGCCATAATCCAGCCTGAGAGCGGGCCGCCAATCATCCCTGAAAGTGGAATGGCGACAAACCAGAGCACGGTCATACGCGCGCGACGGTGTGATGGAAACCAGTAGGTCAGGTAGAGCAGTAAACCTGGCGCAAGACCGGCCTCGGCGACGCCGAGCAGAAAGCGCAGCAGGTAGAACTGCCATGCGGTTTCTACAAAGGCGAACAGGGCTGAGATGATTCCCCATGTGATCATAATGCGGGCAATCCAGCGGCGTGCGCCGACACGGTGCAGGATCAGGTTACTCGGCACCTCAAAGAAGAAGTAGCCGATAAAAAAGATCCCGGCACCCAGTCCATACACGGTTTCGCTGAGAGACAAATCATCCATCATCTGTAATTTAGCGAAGCCCACATTGACGCGATCAAGATAGGCGCAGAGATAACAGAGCATCAGCCAGGGCATCAGGCGCCAGGCAATTTTGCGATAGGTGATATCGCGCGCAGCAGAGGCTGCGCTCAGATTAAGCGTGGTCATGGTGTTCACTCCCGAGGTTACCCCGCCAGGCGTGCGGGCAGGGAAGGGCGCTATTTAATGGATCAGCATGCCGCCGTTCACATCCAGCGTGATGCCGGTGAGATAACCGGAGAGATCGCTGGCGAGAAACAGCGCAGCGTTGGCGACGTCACTGGCGGACCCAAGGCGGCCGAGCGGAATTCCGTCGAGAATGGCGTGGCGGCGTTCATCCTGTAACAGGCCACCAGTGATGTCCGTCTGGATCAGACCGGGCGTCAGGGCATTAATGCGTATCTGGTCAGGGCCAAATTCGCGCGCCATCGCTTTAGTCAGGCCCAGAACGCCCGCTTTAGCGGCACTGTAGTGCGGGCCGCCGAAAATCCCGCCGCCGCGCTGTGCTGAGACCGAGGACAGGCAGATGATGCTGCCGCCTTTCTGCTGCTGCATGGTGGGGATCACCGCCTGAGACATCAGCAGCGTGCCGCGCAGATTGACATCAAGAATACGGTTGTAATCCTCGATGCCGATTTCCAGTGTTTTAACCGGCTGAGTAATACCTGCATTGTTGACCAGCACATCAATACGGCCGAAGTGCTCAAGAACCTGGTCGATGGCACGACGAACAGAGAGGGGATCGGTCACATCGGTGGCCAGGCCGAGATGCCCCTCACCACAAGACTGTGCGCTGGCCTGGGCGGCCTGCAGATCTAAATCGAGCACCACCACGCGCGCACCATGTTGAGCAAAACAGGCGGCTGTAGCCCGGCCAATGCCGCGCTGAGAGGCGGCACCTGTAATAATCGCAACTTTGTTTTCGAGTAACATTGTCCACTCCAGAAAAATAATTATTAGTGGTTCGGTATCGCTACCGGCAGGGTCACGATCAGAATTGATAAAGCGGCTAATATTGGCAATGCAAAAAAATTCATTTGATGCTGAATGAATTTGTTGGTTTGATGCAGTTAACAATTCTGCGATTTAAAAATGGGCACACATCACAAAATTCCAGTGTGGAGAGGCGGATGGAAAAGCAGTCTGATCACTTACCTTCGATTAAATCACTGCGGGTTTTTGAGCAGGTGGCCCATTTTGGTAATGTCGCGCGTGCGGCCGAGGAATTAAGTATTACGCCTTCGGCGGCCAGTCATCAGCTGGCAAAACTGGAGCGTGAACTGGGCTGTATTCTGTTTAATCGTTCGGCAAAGGGCGTAGTGCTGACGCTGTCGGGTGAGCATTACCTCAGGGAGATTGGTCCGATACTGCTGAGTCTGACGCAGGCGACTGCACGCATCAGTAACGAGAAAGCCCGCAGCAACCTCAGGATCCACTGCGCGCCCAGTTTCGGTCTGCTGTGGCTGTTGCCGCGCATCCATAAATTTCGCGACAGCTATCCCGAGTTCCAGCTCACGCTCTCCTGCTCTTACGAGAATTTATCTTTCAGCCGCGACAATATTGATATTGCGATACGCCATGGATTCCCGGACTGGAACTCATTCGAGATTAAAACGATCCGCCACGAAAGAATGTCGGTGCTGGCCTCGCCTGAGTATCTGAAAAAACATCCTGTTCATCAGGCCGCTGATTTAATTCATCATGCGCTGATATTATCGGAGTCGCCGCTTATTCAGTGGCCGCAGTGGTTTGCTTCTCAGCAATTACCTCAGCCAGATAAAGAGTGGTTATTTCGCTTTGATCGCTCTTATATGAGTCTTGAGGCGGCGATGTTAGGCCACGGTCTTATATTTGAAAGTGAATTGCTGGCGGAGGATTATCTGCGCAGTGGAAAACTGGTCAGAGTCTTGTCCGAACAGGAGAGTCTGCCCGTCAGCGCCCATCATCTGGTCTTCCCGCGTGGATTTGCCCAGTTTCCCCGCGTCGCGCATTTCCTGAGCTGGATCCAGCAGGAACTGAAAGTGTTAACCTAATGTTAAAATAACTTTCACGACGTCATTATTGCGCTGGTTTATTTATCCGGTTAACTATCCCTGTTATAAAAATCGCATTGCTAAAGCTAACTTTTAAATACCGTCTACACTTCTTTACCCACTCGGTAAATATGTTCCATTTCTATTCCGTATGAAATTTAATCAAACGGATGTTTAACTAATTAATGGCAGGGATATTATGAGTACGAATACACCAGACTCTGGTGAAGCGGGCGATCACGCGCCTGCGGATACGGTACGCCAGCGTATTTTTTTAGTGGTACTGGTTGCCACTATGGGCGCGCTGGCTTTTGGTTATGACACCGGGATAATCTCGGGTGCGTTACCCTACATGACCTCACCACCCGATCAGGGTGGACTTGGACTGAATTCATTCACTGAAGGGCTGGTAGCCTCTTCGCTGGTGTTCGGTGCCGCGATAGGCTCTTTTCTGAGTGGTTTCTTCTCTGACCGGTTTGGCCGGCGTATTACACTACGCAGCCTGGCGGTTATTTTTGTGCTGGGTTCACTGGGAACAGCGCTGGCGCCTTCTGTCAACGTCATGGTGGCAATGCGCTTCCTGCTGGGGATTGCTGTCGGCGGCGGTTCCTCTACCGTGCCGGTGTTTATCGCCGAAATTGCCGGACCGCGCCTGCGTGCGCCGCTGGTCAGCCGCAATGAGCTGATGATCGTTACCGGACAGCTCATTGCTTATGTTGCCAGTACGCTGCTGAGCTATCTGCTGCATGATGAGCACCTGTGGCGCTACATGCTGGCAATTGCCATGGTGCCGGGTCTTTTGCTGTTTATCGGCACGTTCTTCGTTCCCGCCTCACCACACTGGCTGGTCGCGGAAGGGCGTCTGAAAGAGGCTAAAAAGATCCTGAAGTATCTGCGTGAAACGCCGCGTGAAGTGCGCCATGAGATGGCGCAGATGAAGAAGCAGGCGAGAGCGGCGGAACGTGGGCCGGATGCGAAAACCCTGATCCGTGAGAAGTGGGTGATTCGCCTGATGGTTATCGGCGTCGGTCTGGGCTTTGTTGCCCAGTTCACCGGGGTAAATGGTTTTATGTATTACACCCCGATCATCCTTAAACAGACCGGACTTGGCACCAGCGCCTCGATTGCCGCGACCATCGGTAACGGCGTGGTCTCAGTGGTGGCGGCGATTGTAGGTATCTGGGCGGTTAGTCGCTTCCCGCGCCGGACGATGCTGATTACCGGCCTGTGTCTGGTGGTAGCTTCGCAGATTATGCTGGGCAGCGTGATGACCTTTATCGCTCCCAGCCTGATGCAGAGCTACCTCGCCCTGGCCTGTATTCTGCTGTTCCTGTTCTGCATGCAGATGTGCATCTCCCCGGTCTACTGGCTGATGATGTCGGAACTGTTCCCGATGCAGTTGCGCGGCGTGTTAACCGGCGGCGCTGTCTCACTACAGTGGATCTTTAACGCGATAGTCGCCTTTGGTTTTCCACCGATAATGGAATATGCCGGCAGCACCACCTTCTTTATCTTTGCCGCGATTAACGTCGGGTCGCTGATCTTCGTGATGGCGATGGTGCCAGAGACGCGGGGCAAAAGCCTGGAAGAGATTGAGTCACACATGAAAGAGAAGTTTGGTGAAAAGCCAAAAGAGGCTGAAGCCTCCTGAGTCTCCCACCGGATTCAGCCCACCGGCTGAATCCGGTTTTACCTCCTTATCGCCTTATCTTGTTACCTCCTTATCTTCTTACTAACCGTTGCACCGCATTTCTCCGTCCTTATCCTCACTAAATCCCAGCAGACAACATTCACTGTAATCAGCAATTTTCCCTCGATTAATTTCCATACAGTTCTGGCGATTTCAGGCTGAAATCGCCAGAACCTGACTGAATAAGCTGTCGTTATTGTCTTCAGAAACTACCGGTTAAGCGAAGCATGACCGCTGACAAAGATTGCATCAGGCTCTGCGCTATACTCATTTTTCATCTGCTCCGCACGCTGACCGGTACGCACTATGAAAATTTCAACCACCACGGCAGTTTTTGCCGCATTGCTGACTGCTGCGCCATTGCATGCTGAAAACACACCAATCTCCTCCTGGTGGAATGGATTCACTGACGATGTTGCGCAGACCTGGAACGCGCCTCAGCATACCGATCTCTACCTGCCATTTATCAGCTGGCACGCCCGCTTTATGTACGACAAAGAAAAAACCGATAACTATAACGAGAATCCCTGGGGAGGCGGTCTGGGCATTTCCCGCTACAGCGACAGCGGCAACTGGAGCGCGCTTTATGCAATGGCTTTCAAAGACTCACACAATGAGTGGCAGCCGATTGTCGGTTATGGCTGGGAGAAGGGCTGGTATCCTGGTTCGAATCAGGACTTTCGTCTTGGCGCGGGATTAACCGCCGGTATCACTGCACGCGAAGATTTTGGTAACTATATTCCGCTACCGATTATTCTGCCGCTGTTCTCTGCCGGTTATAAGGCGCTGAATGTACAGTTCACCTATATTCCGGGCACGTACAATAATGGCAACGTGCTGTTCGCGTGGTTTCGCTATGCATTTTAATTTTTCAGGAAAGGATTTATGACCTGGAGGTGGAAAACCGTCACCCGCAGGCTCTGGCGTCTTGCGATTGTGTCTGGAGTATTGTTACTGCTGCTACTGATTATTCGAATCTATGAAGCGGAGCGCGGGCCGGAGTTACATCGCTGGCACACCTGGGTCCCGCATGAACTGACAGTGGAACAGCTTGATAATGCGACCTATGCCGACTACCTCAAGGCCGAAAATCATCTGTTCGACGAGATGAAGCAGCAGGTCAGCAACCGGCTGGATGCGGAAGATAAAACGCCACTCAACCGATACTATGCCGGCAGCATGATCTATCCGGGGCATTTCGCGCAGGACTGGAACCGTTCCTATATTCTGCAACCGACGGGCAGGCCGCGCGGTGCGGTGGTGCTGTTACATGGACTGACCGACAGTCCTTACAGTCTGCGGCATGTGGCAGAGGCTTACCGTCAGCAGGGTTATGTGGCAGTGGCGATACGGTTACCGGGTCACGGTACGGTGCCTGCGGGTCTGACCGATGTTGACTGGCAGGACTGGATGGCCGCCACACGCCTGGCGGTGCGGGAAGCGACCCGGCTGGCGGGCACGCAGACGCCGCTGCATCTGGTGGGTTTCTCGAACGGCGGGGCGCTGGCGATAAAATATGCGCTCGACAGCCTGGGCGATCACACGCTGCGTCGTCCGCAGCAATTGATTCTGTTATCGCCGATGATCGGTGTGACTCGTTTTGCCCGGTTCGCAGGTGTTGCCGGGTTGCCCTCTGTTTTCCCTGCCTTTTCGAAAACGGCCTGGCTGAATATCGTGCCGGAGTTTAATCCGTTTAAATACAACTCTTTTCCGGTTCACGCTGCCCGGCAGACCTATTTGCTGACGCAGGCGCTGCAGAAAGAGATCCTGCAATATGCGCGTAATCAGCAGCTCTCCGGTTTCCCGCCCGTGCTAACCTTTCAGTCGGTGATGGACTCCACCGTCAGTACGCCTTCGGTCATCCGCTCGCTCTATAATTATCTGCCAGTGAACGGCAGCGAACTGGTGCTGTTCGATATCAATCAGGCGGTCAGCGTCAGTCCGTTATTCCGCCACTCCTCATATACCGCGGTTAATCAGCTGTTGCCTGCAGCGCGTCGGAATTACTCATCCACGGTGATCACTAATGCCTCCGCCACCTCACTGGAGATGGTGACAAAAAGCGTTCCCGCGGGAGAGATGCAGGAACGGATTCAGCCGCTGGCAATTGCCTATCCTGCGGGTCTCTACTCGCTGTCGCACGTTGCGATTCCGTTCCCGGCCGAGGATGGGTTATATGGCAGTGCGCCCGCGCAGAAGAATGAGTTTGGTATCAGTTTTGGGACGTTGTCACTGCGCGGCGAGAGTGCAGTGCTGATTGTCGGGCTGGACTCAATTATGCGCGCCACCTCTAACCCGTTTTATCCTTATATGATTAACCGAATCGATCATCACATCAGTTGTAGCGACAAGCCGCAACTTGCGGCCTGCCTCAGCAGTTTCTGAATCAGTACAGCATCAGGCCCGCATCGTGCGGGCCTGATGTTAAATAGCGTTCAGCTTTTCCATCACATCATCCGACAGTTCCAGGCTGCCGCTGGCAAGATTCTCTTTAAGATGTTCCGGGGAAGAGGTGCCTGGAATCAGCAGAATATTTGGCGATCGCCGCAGCAGCCACGCAAGTGCGACCTGCATCGGCGTGGCATTCAGGGATGCAGCCACTTCATTAAGTTGATCCGACTGCAACGGAGAGAAGCCGCCCAGCGGGAAGAACGGCACATACGCAATTCCCTGCTGCGCCAGCTGATCCACCAGCTCATCATCCTGTCGATGCGCCAGGTTATACATATTCTGCACGCAGACAATCGGCGTCATCGCCTGAGCTTCTGCGATCTGCGTGGCGGTAACGTTACTCAGTCCAATATGGCGAATCAGTCCGCGTGCCTGTAACGCCAGCAGCGCCTCCAGTTGTGGCTTAAGAGAGCCTTCTTTGGGCCTGGCCGGATGCAACATACTGCGCAGGTTCACCACTTCAATCACATCCAGCCCCAGGTTGCGCAGGTTATCTTCAACTGCCTGCTTCAGCGCCTCTGGCTCCATCGCCGCCAGCCAGCCGCCTTTGGCGTCGCGTCGGGCACCCACTTTGGTGACAATGCAGAGATCCTGCGGATAGGGATGGAGCGCCTTTTTAATCAGCTGGTTGGTTTCGTGCGGACCATAAAAATCGCTGGTGTCGATATGATTAACGCCTGCCGCGACAGCATCGCGCAAAACCTGGATTGCCCGGGCTTCATCTTTTACCGGGCCGAACACGCCCGGCCCGGCCAGTTGCATTGCGCCGTAGCCGATACGGTTAACTTCACGATCGCCTAACGTAAAAGTCATGGTGGTGTTTGACATGAAAACCTCCTGCATGAATGTAGATCAATTGTAACGGTGATTCAGCTGTGCAACTATCCGGTGAAATCAGGACAGACTGTACGGGGTGATGCACAATGGCGATCGATATGGCGCTGCTGGATGCCGTCGTGGCGGTGGCAAAAGCGGGAGGGTTTCGGGAAGCGGCACGCGTCACCGGCAGCAATGCGTCACGCCTGAGCGATGCGGTACGACGGGCGGAACAACAGCTGGGCATTCGTCTGTTTCACCGCACCACCCGCACTGTGGTGTTAACCGAAGCGGGCAGGGCGCTGATGGAACGTCTGCTGCCCGCGATCAATGAAGTTAACGCCGCGCTGGATGCGGTTAATCGCTACCGTAACACCCCTGGTGGCACGCTGCGGCTGAATGTGCCGGTCAGTGCAACCCGGCTGGTGCTGCCCGCGCTGGTGCCGGAATTTTTGCAGCGTTATCCCGACATCCGGCTGGAAATTGTGGCGGAGAGCAGCGTGCAGGATGTCTTTCGAGACGGTTGTGACGCCGGAATTCGTTATGATGAGCGGCTGGAGCAGGATATGGTGGCGATGCCCATTGGCCCCAGACAGCAACGGTTCGCGCTGGCGGCTTCTCCGGCTTATCTGGCAGAACATGGCCGACCGGAACATCCGCGCGACCTGATCCATCATCGCTGTCTGCGTGGCCGTTATGCCAGCGGCATCATGGCTGACTGGACCTTCAGCCACGAGGGCGAAGAGATCAGCGTTGAAACCAGCGGGCCGCTGGTGGTTTCGGTCGGTGGCGCAATGGATCTGGCGGTGGAGGCGGCCATCGCCGGAAGCGGCGTGATATATCTGTTTGACGAGTGGCTCAGGCCAGCCCTTGACAGCGGCAGGCTGGAACCGCTGCTGCAACCCTGGTGGCTGACTTTCTCCGGTCCGTGGCTCTACTACAACGATCGCCGCCTGATCCCCGCTCCGCTTCAGGCATTTATCGACTTTGTCCGCGAAAAAAACGGGCGCGAAAACAACTCAGCTATACCAGCTAAACCCCTGTGGTACCCGTGAAAATCCGGCATGTCGCAACGCGTTAAGCAGCGGTGACTGCGAAACCGGTTCACCATCGACCTTCTCCAGCGTGAAACTCGCGGGCTTTTCACGCTTCAGTGCCAGGCCCAGCGCCGCCACCGCGATCTGCTGCAGCGCGGGATCGTCGATGAATGTCAGCAACTCTTTGCCTCCCGGCGTCAGGTAGAGTACCAGCGCGCCGCCTGCAATCACCACGCGTCCCCCCTGACGGCGGGTCGGGCGGATGCCGCTGGCGTGGAGCGGCCAGCTCAGCAACGCGCCAAACGGATTCGCCGGGTCCGGTGCGGCCAGCGCCACAGCCTCTGTCGCGGTCAGCGGCTTTTCTGCCAGCTCCCGCAGCCGCTCAATGGTGTTATGGTCGGCAAACTGCGCGCCGCCCGCACCAGCGACAAACCGGCCACGCAGCAGCCGTCCGGCATCTTCCATGCTGCGTAATACCGGCTGTAACGCCGGGAATCCGCCTGGGATCTGTTCCGATATCGCGCTACCCCGGCTGATCACCCCATAACGGTCGAGAAGATTTTCCACCAGCGACAGGGCCAGCCGGGCAGGAGCAATCTCCTGTCGGTTAACCCGCGACCAGCGACCAGCCAGCGTGTTGACCGCCGGTCGGCGTGCAGAAAGTGCGCCCGGGGCGAAGCGCTGACCAAAACGGGTGCGCAGGGTACGCGTGGGACGTGAACGGGGTGCGCCTGGCGTGGTCAGCAGCCCACGCACCGCAATCCAGCTATCGGCAGTGACATAGCCCTGCCACACCAGTTGCCACAGGGCAGCATAAATGTCGGTGGTTTGCGTTTCTGCCTCGTCCATCAGTGCCATGATCTCATGAACAAACCACGAGCCACCCCGGCTAAGGGCGTCGAGAGTCGCCTGCTGAATCGGCGTCAGAGGCTGCGTAGTGTCAATCACCGGCAGTGTTTCAGCGGCATATTCCGTGAGGTGCAGCGAGATCAACCCATCATTCTGACCCAGCGCTTTGTGTCCGCACCAGGTAACCTCGCCACTGGCTAACAGTTCATCGAGCATCGCGGGCTGATAGTCGGCTATCCTGGCGCGCAGGATTTGTGACTCCCACAGCGAGGCCGGTAGCGGCACGCCCGTAAGTTGCTCAACTACCCGCAACAGCCCGCTAACCCCGTGATGCTCTTCACGCTGCGTGTTAAGCACACCGTGACGCTCCAGCAGCAGGCTGATCCAGGCGGCAGGTAGAACAGGCCGGGTTGCTTCACGTGCTGATTGCAGTGAACGTAAGCGTAACCGTTTGAAGATCTCTGTGGAAACCCACTCCGTTTCCGATGCGCCCTCTGGCGAACCCATATTGAGCAGGTTGCCCTGCTGATGAAGGGAAAGCAGCACCTCATTCACAATGGCGATACCCAGACCAAAATGCGTGACTAGTTGTCGGGCGGTGAACAGGGTATGGGTTCGGGCGTAGCGGTTAATGAGATCGCGGATCGGATCGGCCTGCGGCTCCAGAAATGTTTCGGGCAGATCGTCAGGCAGTACAACGGCCAGTGCGTCGCGCAGGCGGGCTGCATCTTCAATGATCGCCCAGCGCTCTTCACCGGCAAGGGTGATTGGGATCATTCGCTGCGCGGCAGCAAACTGCGTTATGGCTTCCGCGATCTGCTGAGCGTTGCCACTGAAACGTGCCGCAATACCGGCAACCGCGAGCGGGCCAAGATCGCGCAGCAGATCGATAATGCCTTCGGCGTGTTGTGCCTGATAGCGGGAATCGATGCGCTGCAGTTCCTGTTCAACCTGCTCAACGACGTCAGGTGCCAGCAAATCACGCTTGCTGGTCTGGCCGAGCAGCTCACCCAGCAGGTTACTGTCGAGCGCCAGCAGTGAGGCGCGCCGTTCTGCCTGGGGGGCGTCGCTGGCGTAAATAAACTCTGCAACATAGCCAAACAGCAGCGGCGCGGCAAAAGGGGAGGGCTGTTCGGTCGTCACCTCGACCAGTTTTACCTTTCCCTGTGCCATCTGTTCCATCAGCTGGTGCAGGGCAGGCAGATCGTAGACATCCTGCAGACATTCGCGTGCGGTTTCGATAAGGATTGGGAAATCGTCATACTGTCGTGCAACTTCCAGCAACTGACCGGCGCGCAGCCGCTGCTGCCAGAGCGGCGAACGTTTGCCCGGATTTCGCCTCGGCAGCAGCAGAGCGCGTGAGGCACATTCACGGAAGCGGGCGGCAAACAGCGCCGACTGACCGACACTCTCAGTGACCTCCCGGGTCAACTGGTCAGCGTCGAACATAAACAGGTCAGCGCCGGGTAATACTCCCTCGCTGGCGGGAAAGCGGGCCACGATGCCGTCATCGCTGGCCGCAACAGAAGCATCAATGCCCAGGCGTTGCTGGATTCGGGCGGCAATCGCCAGCGCCCAGGGCGCATTGACCCGCTTTCCCCAGGGCGAATGCAGGATCACCCGCCAGTCGCCGATTTCGTCACGACAGCGTTCGATCAGCAATGTGCGATCGTCCGGCAGTACGCCGGTCGCGGTGCGTTGTTCAGCCAGCAAAGCCAGCAGATTCATGACTGCGCGGGCATCCAGCCCCAGCGCGCGCAACTGCTCCTGCGCGTCTACCGGTGAAGCCGCACTCAGATGACGCAGAAACAGCCCGAGGCTGGCACCCGATTCGGCCGTGCGGCCCACACCTTCTCCGCGCCAGAAAGGCAGACGAGCCGGACGACCTGGCGCAGGCACCACCAGTACCTGGTCGTGAGTAATCTGCTGAATCCGCCATGACGTTGCGCCCAGGGTAATAATGTCATTGACCCGCGACTCATAGACCATCTCTTCATCCAGCTCGCCGACACGACGTGAGCCAGCCTGCTCTTCGCCTTCCGGCAGGATGACGCTGAACATGCCGCGATCGGGAATGGTGCCGCCGCTGGTCACGGCCAGATGCTGAGCGCCGGGTCGCGGCGTCAGCAGTCCGCTCTGACGATCCCACACCAGCTGCGGCCGCAGCTGAGCAAAAGCGTCTGAGGGAAACTTACCCGCCAGCATATCGAGCGTGGCATCAAACAGCCGACGCGACAGAGTGCGAAACGGATCGGCCCGGCAGACCTGCGCGTACCAATCATCGACCTGTAAGGGATCCATTGCGACGGCCGCCAGGGTTTGCTGCGCCAGAATATCGAGCGGGTTACGCGGCGGAACCAGCGCATCGAGCTGGCCCGCACGCATTGACTGCAATATGACGGCCGAATCCAGCAGATCGCGTCGGGTGCGCGGAAACAGAATGCCGGTTGATACGCCGCCAACCTGATGTCCGGCGCGTCCCACCCGCTGCAGTGCGCTGGCGACTGAAAGCGGTGCGCCCACCTGGATCACCAGATCCACCGGCCCCATATCAATGCCCAGTTCAAGACTGGAAGTCGCCACCACGCAGCGCAGTCTGCCCAGCTTCAGTGCGGCTTCAATCTCGCCTCGCTGCTCCTTCGAGACGGAACCGTGATGTGAGCGGGCAATAAGATCGTCACTGTCATCGGATTCCGCATCCCGATCGCCAGCGGCTGTCTGCTGCGCCAGATAACGCGCATTGAGCCGCGCAGTCAGCTTTTCCGCCAGGCCACGCGAATTCACAAACACCAGCGTGGCGCGATGGGACATGACCTGCTGCAGAATGCGCGCTTCAATGTGCGGCCAGATCGAACCGCTGGCAGAGGTGGCTTCACCGGTCAGGTCATCGGGGCTGGCAATATCGGTCATATCTTCGACCGGCACCTCGATGGTCAGGTGCAGCGTCCGGTCGGCGGCCGGATTAACGACCTGAACGGGCTGACAGCCGCCAAGGAAGGCGGCCACCCGCTCAACCGGTCGGACCGTAGCGGAAAGCCCGATACGCTGGGCGGGCTGTGGCAGCAGCGCATCCAGCCGCTCCAGGCTCAGCGCCAGCTGGGAACCCCGCTTCGATCCCGCCACCGCATGCACCTCATCGACGATGACCGTGGTCACGCCCTGCAGCGTCGTTCGCGCTTTTGAGGTCAGCATCAGAAACAGTGACTCGGGCGTGGTGATCAGGATATCGGGCGGGCGGCGCACCAGCCTGGCGCGCTCTGCACCGGGCGTATCGCCGGATCGCATTCCGATATTCAGAGTGATCTCTGGCTCATTCAGCGCCTGCCGCTCAGCGTAAACGCCTGCCAGCGGCAGATTAAGGTTGCGCTGTACGTCCGCGGCCAGCGCTTTAACCGGTGAAATATAGAGTATGCGGGTGGTCGTTTCACGTGCAGGTGAGGGCTGCGCGGTTCGGAACTGAAACAGCGTGTCGATGGCGGTGAGGAAGGCCGCCAGCGTCTTCCCTGAACCGGTCGGGGCGATCACCAGCGCATGCTCTCCGCTGGCTATCGCCTGCCATGCCGCCTGCTGCACCGGCGTGGGTGCAGCAAAGGTGGCAGAAAACCAGCGTCGTGTGGCGGATGAAAACCGGGCTAAAACCGCATCAGAATGGGATTTCGACATCATACTCACGGTATCACGCAGCAACTGCGCCTGAAATTAATCCGTTGAGTGTAAGTGAAAATTGCCGTTTGTGGATGACGCGGCAGATATCTGGCCGCGTCGGGCGGGTTTATTAACTGGCCGCTCCGGCTAAAGCGCGACCTCTGATCGCCAGCAGCGACACCAGTGCCAGCACGATAATAGTCATGCCATAGAACCAGGCGGTCTGGTTCAGCCCGATATGGGGCGCTGCCATTCCGGCGGCAATCGCAGGCAGGGCAAAGGCGAGATAGCTTTTGATTAAAAAGGCGGAGAACAGTCCGGCGCGTTCATGACTTTCAGCTAACTGCATAATGATCTTCAGCACGCTGGAGAAAATCGATCCAAATCCCTGACCCGCAATGGCAGTGCCGAGATAGAGCCAGGCCACGCTGTGCAGAGAAAGGCCCGCAAGAGTGACGCTGACGCCCGCTATCAGCATCAGCGTACCGATAACTAATGCCCGCGCAGGCGGTAACGGGCGAAAGAGAAATACTGCTGCCGTTGCGCTCAGCATCAGCGTCGCCACAATCGAGCCGCCGATAAAAGGCGAGGTCAGGCCGGTTGCGTTCGCCACCATTGAGGGCATCAGTGAAAGGTAAAATCCGCCCAGCATCCAGGTTGCGATATTAACCGGCGTCACCATTAACAGCGGGCCCAGCGCGCGTCGCGGTATGCTGACCTGAGGTCGCAGTGCGGCCAGAACACCCGGCTGAGGCGCAATGGTTTCTGGTATTAGCGGCAACAGCGCCATGGCAACCAGCATCAGTATCAGCAGCAGCGCGTAAAGCGTCACCGTGGGAAAGGGCGCAAAGGTGACCAGTATGCCGCCCGCCAGCGTGCCCAGCGTCATCCCCAGAAAGGCGGTGAATGAGTTCAGCAGTGGCCCACGGGTTTTACTGGCGTCAATCAGGCTGGCACCAAAGGTCGGTAAGGCAATACCGGTTGCAAAGCCCTGCACCAGCCGGGCGGCGATTAAGGTGGTGGCAGAGTTGGCAGACATAAAGATCACCAGCGCGACCGCATTGATCGCCAGCGCCAGCAGCATCAGCGGGCGGCGGCCGGTATAGTCGGACACTTTACCGACCGTCAGCAGCGCGGCCAACAACGCGAAAGCATAGGCACCAAAGATCAGCGTCAGCATGGTCGGCGTCAAATGGAACAGGCTGCGATAAAGTGGGTAGAGCGGCGTTGGCGCACTGCTGGTGGCGGAAATCAGCGCCGCACCGGTAAAACTGAAAAGCGTGGTGCGGGCAGCAGCCTGAGGCGTCAATGTGGGGTTCATGAAATTACCTTAATGCAAAGTATTAGCTTTTAATAAGGTATACGGCTATCTGTGCCTTAATGCAATATCTTTGCTTTAACCTATTTTGCTGTGTGACTTAGTGTCACCCTGTGGTAAGGTTTGTGTTACTAAGTCACACATGGGAGGAGATATGGCTTCAACAAGACTTCGTCAGCAGGGCGGGGCGGTCGTGCTGACTATCCCCAGCGAGATTGCTGCCAGAGCGGGCTGGACTGTTGGCATTGAGCTGGACGTCACCGCAGAAGGCGAATCCGTGAATATTGTGCCGGTAACGCGTGTACCACGCGGTCGCCGCACAGTTGCTCAGTTGCTGGCCGGTATCGATCAGCAGGAAATTCAACAGTATAACGAAGAGGCCGCGGACGGGCTGAACGACGCGCCGCAGGGCAGGGAGCATATCTGATGGTTTCAAGGAGAGTGCCGCAGAAAGGCGAAATCTGGCACGTTAATGGCGATCCGGTTGAAGGGCGAGAGTTTAAAGGGCCGCATTATTACCTTGTTATCTCGCAACGGGAGTTGGTTGCGGCTTTGGGAACGGCAGTTTGCGTGCCGGTAACAAGTGGCGGCGGCGCATCACGCTCACAGGGCGTGACCGTTTATCTGGACGGTAACAGCACAGATACCGGCAAAGTGAGCGGCGTGGCGCTGTGCTATCAGGTGCGCTCGCTTGACCTGACTGCGCGCAGGGCAAGCTATGCCGCCACCGTTGAGCCACATGTTATGGATGAAATATTGTCTTTGGTCGTAGACCTTATCGACCCGCGGTAAATCAACACTGGCTGACAGTTAAAGCTTAATAATTATAAATTCCTGGAAAGCATAAAGGTCTGGTCCATATTGTAATTGTGTGACCTGATGCAAGCGTTACAACCCCAAATGGGGCTCGTTTATGCTAACTCACATCCGCTCTCCCTTTGCCTGCGCTTTGTCTCTCCGGGCCGCTTTCCTGCACTCTTCTCTGTCCGTTTCCTGATACGTGTTGTTATGTGCTTTGCGGGTTTTTTATCAATAATATTTCGGCGAGTCTCACTGTTAATAACAATCAGGGAGCCAGATGATGAAGATAGCTGAGATCGATCATATCCATCTCTACGTTGAAAATATTGAACAGGCAGAAAAGTGGTACAACGAGATCCTGGGCTTTGAACGCGACCCTTCCCTGTACTTCTGGTTTGAACAGGGTGGGCCGCTGGTCATAAGAAATAACAGGGCATCACTCTCTCTTTTCCTGCGAAAATCTCAGCCACCAGGCCATACGGTGGCTTTCAGCGTCAGCGACCATGACGTGTCGATGTCCGTCTATTTCAGCGATCTCAGCAATAATAAAATTGAAGTGACCTCTTACGACTACCTGCATGCAAAGCAGATACTGGAGAGCTTTGCGTAACGCTATCGCTGTTTGCGCTTAGAGGCGTGACTGCAGGCGCACTTGTGATCTCCGTTCCGAAAGTATAAGTACTTCACTTATCAGCACGCCGGATCAAGTGAAGCCTCCAGGCCCTGAACGGCGATTAGTAAAGTGAGTTCTTCAATCTCTCAGGCAGCGCTTTGTCGTAGGCATCGCCATCAATCTCTGCAATCTGTTTGAGGATGGAACCGGTGCTGGGCAGCGATTGCCGTGAGATCTGCGTTTCGGCATCCCATAATCCGGAGCGAATAATCGCCCGGCTGCACTGAAAGAAAACGCTCTCCACAGTGATGCGCAATACGGTTTTTGGCAGCTGATTGTTGATGGCAAAGCGCTCAAGCAGCGCCGGGTCGGTGCTGATTGCTGCTGTGCCGTTCACGCGCAACGTCTCGCCAATGCCAGGGATGAGAAAAAGCAGCGCTACCCGATTGTCATGCAGAATGTTGCGCAGGCTGTCGATGCGGTTATTGCCGCGTCTGTCGGGTAATAACAGGGTCTTGTCATCTTCGATTTCGAGAAATCCGGCCGGATCGCCGCGCGGTGAAACATCCAGTCCCTCGGGCCCCGACGTTGCCAGCGCCACAAAAGGCGAGGCGGCGATAAACGGACGATAGGCGGGATGAATATGATCCGTCTCTTTAGCGACAGAGGGCCGGGCGACCGTGCCGTAAAGACCTTCAAGTACGGTAAGTTCAGTGATAATGCTGCTCTGTTCAGCCATTTTTGCACTTTCCTTTCACTATTCAGATCCTCATGACGCTGAAGGTGAGACTACACAGACCCGACGCGCCAGTTTAAGCAGCACTTTAACACCCATGCAGCGTATTCAGAACCCGTGCGCCACCCTTTATGGCAATCGCCCCAGGTGAATCCGTCTTCCCGCCGCGAAAACAGCTTATTACCTGGGGCGGCAACCTCTTTCCACCCTTTACCAATATCAGAAGCACAACACAACGTAGTGACAGCCTCTGATGAGAGATCCATATTTTGCAATCAGATGAGTACAAAACCGCGGCTTGTGCTCTGAAATTAGCCACCGTTCGTTAAGAGTATTAACAGAGTTGGTGACAGCAGAAGTTGCTGATATAAAGAGTAAAGATTGCTTATTCAGCACCCAAAAGGAGCGCAGGATGGTTTGGGAATCAGAGCGGCTGCTCTACAGATATACTCTTCGCGAGGATCTTGACGACCTCTTCAGAATTTATGGCGACCCCGAAACGCATAAATTTAACCCGCGAGGTCCATGGCCCGACAGAACGTATGCCATTCAGGCCATAGAGCGCATATTACAGAGCTATCAGGAACAGGGTTTTGGCGACTGGACGATATTTGAGAAAGCCCATCCGGATAAAATTATTGGTTTTGGCGGTGTTTTCAGAAGCCAGTTTGACGGTCGTCAGACGAATAATCTCGGTTACCGGTTTGAGCCAGCTGCCTGGGGAAAAGGGTATGCCACCGAGCTTTCCCGCAGAGCCATTCGCTACGGATTCGAAGAGGCCGGGCTGAGCATCATTACGGGTGTGACGCGCGAAAACCATCTGGCTTCGCGGCGGGTACTGGAAAAAGCGGGCCTGACCTTTTTGAAAAAGGTCGACGATCCTGAGGGGTTGCCTCCCAGCCTGATGTACACCCTTACACGACGTGACTGGCTTGCGGCTGGCAACATCGTTACCGAATAAGTTTGATCTTTCCCGTTTGTGATTCAGGCGTGGCGAAATCTGCGCCACCTTTTCGCACCAGGTCCCTTTAAACCCTCTCTTATCCCGCGATTAATACTCCGCTGTGTGGATTACTTTAGCCATCTTAATCAGGGGGAGGCTTTATGGATATTCGTACAATTTTTATTTCAGCAGTTATGACAGTCAGTCTTTTATGGATAGGCGCATCAGATAACCGTTCGTCACATCTCACCGCCGAGCCGGTTAAATCTGTCCTGAGTAAGCTGCAGCCTTGATTCTCAATCCTCCGATAGCACACATTAGCGCCTGCTCAGCCTGAGATGCGGTACACTGCCGGTATCTGTTAATGCAACTTCGTTGCTTTAACCATGACGTTCAGGCTGATAAAAGCGGGAGAAAGAGATGGCGAGGGAGATGATTCGGCAGGGTGGGCGCAGCGCACGTATTCAGGCGGAAGTGCATAACACCGTTAACCGCTTGCTTGAAACGCTTGATCGTTCAGCTATTACAGTGCCGATGATCGCCGAACAGGCAGGTGTGACACCTTCCACGATCTATCGGCGCTGGGGCGATCTGTCCCAGTTGCTGGCGGATGTGGCCGTGGCACGGATGCGGCCCATTGCAGAACCGGAAGATACCGGATCGACGGCCGGCGATCTTACCGCGTTCATCCAGCAGTATGCTGAAGAGATGTCGTCCAAAGTCGGTCGTGAGCTTCTGGCTGATGTGATAGGAAGTCAGGCTGAAGCGGCGAGCCAGAAATGCTGTGGGTTTACCTATCAGCATCTTGAAACACTGAAAAGTCGGGCCGAGGCACGCGGCGAATCAGGCTTTGACGTTGATCGCATCATCGATGTGGTCGTGGCGCCGGTGATGTTTCATATTCTGTTCGGCGACCGCGACATCTCAGCAGAATACTGTTCGTCTCTGGTTCAGCGGGCATTTCAGACAGCAGTCAGCGCTGAATAAAGGGCAGGGCGGCTTGCGTGATCAGATGCTGCAAGAGTGCTCGCGCCGGATCGTTACCCTGATCTGAGCGGGCGAGCGCGATACCCAGATAGCCGGGCATTGGCAGCCGGTGTGATTCAATCACCAGCGTCTCCGGCAACCCTGCGCGGGTGCGCAGGGTGATGCCCAGCCCGGCCTGTAATGCCGCCCAGATCCCGCTAAGACTGTGGCTGGTGAACACTACCCGCCACGGAATACCTGCCTTATCCAGCGCCTCGATGGCGCGCGATCGCATGACACACGGCGCATCGAATGCCACCAGCGGCAGCGGCTCGCCGCGCTGCAGATATCCCGCCAGATCAAACGCCGGATGCTGTATCCAGGCTAACGGACACTGACCAATTAACTGCGTGCCAGCCTGCTGCTCTGCCTGCCACAGCAGTGCCAGGTCCAGCTCATGACGGGCCAGTGCCGTAAGCAGCGGCAGATTTCTGTCGACGCGTGCGGTCAGCATCACATCCGGATGCTGCCGGTTGAACGCGCCGAGAATGGCCGGCATCAATGCCTCGCCAAAATCCTCCTGCATCCCGATGCGTATTTCGCCCTGTAACGCTTCGCCTTTCACTGCCCGCAATGTCTCATCGTTCAGCGACAGCAGGCGTCTGGCGTAACTCATCAGCTGTTCACCGCTGCGGGTCAGCTGCACATGACGCCCTTTTTTCATCACCAGCGCCGTGCCGCATTGCTGCTCAAGTTTCTTAAGCTGCGCACTGACGGCCGAGGCAGACCGACACAGATGCTGTGCCGCCAGGGCAAAGCTGCCGGCATCAATGCCCGCGACGAAACTGCGTAGCGCATCCATATCGAGGGACTCCGGTACCTTATTCATTATTGTCCTGTATTTATGGATGGTAAGAGCTGATTAATTTGATTTTCAGGATTGAAGGCCTGAGTGACACTCTGTCTCACCACTGAGGAGTGTGCAATGAAAAAATCGCTTGATCGGGAAACACTGGCGCAGCGCGCGCCAAAACTGGCCGAACTGACACAGCAGGTGCTGTTTGGCGATATCTGGCAGCGCGAACTGCTGTCACCGCGTGAACGCAGCCTGCTGACGCTGGCAACGTTAACCGCGCTGGGGCGGGTCCAGCAGCTGCCGTGGCACATCGATTTCGCCCGGCAAAATGGACTGACGCAGGATGAGCTGGTGGAGAGCTTCACGCATCTGGCGTTTTACGCAGGCTGGCCCGCCGCCGTCACCGCGCTGGGTTATCTGGAGGATAATCACTGATGCCCTTTACCCGAATTACCCTGCGTCAGGGCTACAGCGAGGCGGCTCTGCATCAGATTTCCACGCTGCTTCAGCAGGCGCTGGTCGCGGAATTTGACGTTCCTGAGCATGATTGCTTTCAGGTGATTGAGATGCTGCCCGCCGGACAGCGGGTATTTGATCGTCACTATCTCAGCGGCGGGCGTAGCGATAATTTCGTGCTGTTTCAGGTGACAGCAGGCCGACCGCGAACCCGACAACAGAAGCAGCAGTTTTATCATTCACTCTGTACGACGCTTCAGGCGGAGATGGCGATCGATCCTGACGACGTGATGATCATCATTCAGTTTAACAGCACCGAAGAGTGGAGCTTTAGCGGCGGCCGGATGCTGGCACAGGAGGCGTTATGATTATCATGCACTACCGTTTTACCCTGCCCGCTGACTACGACATGGGCATCATCGAACAGCGCATCAGTCTGAACGGAGCCCGGCTTGATGGCTTTCCAGGGCTGGTGGCCAAGGCGTATCTCTACACCTGCCGTGATGATGACGGACAGAATGAAAACCGTTATGCGCCGCTCTATTTCTGGCGGGAGGCGAGTGGTATGCAGCGTTTCCTGCAAAGTCCTGGCTTTGCGACGCTGGTCAGGGATTTTGGCTGGCCGATCATCGAAAGCTGGCTGGCGCTTGAGGGGCTGACCCACATGCCGGATCTGGCCGATGCCCGCTTTATAACGCTGAACCGCTGGACGATTCCACCGCATTCAGACCTTACGACACTGCCGGTAACAACAGGGATCAGCGCCTGGGATGTGAGCCGCTGGCAGGGAGTAGACGTTAAAGCTTCACACCAGCGCCCCGCTGGCGAGCAGGAAGTCTATCGCATCGGTTATCTGGCGCGGGGCGCAGCCGCCGCGGATCTGCAGCTCTAGCATCGGGAATGTCGCTGTTTTCTACTCAGAGGGCAAAAATGGCTTCAATCTCTATGCGCAGGTCAGTGGAGAAAAGTCCGCTGACCTGTACCAGTGAGCTGGCCGGCAGATGCTCGCCGTAGTTGCGATAAAGCACTTCCCGCAACGCGGTGATCTCTGTGAAAGAGGTGATGAATATCGTGACCTTCAGCAGCGATGCGAGCGACGTATGCTCAGCCGCGGCAACCGCCCTGAGTTGATTAAAAATGGCTTCTGCCTGTTCAGCCATATCTCCCTGCTGAGCCGCCGTACCGAAAGCGGTCAGCCCAGAGACATACAGCGTTTCGCCATGTTTTACTGCGTGGACATAAGGCGCTTTTACTTCGCCCAGTTGCGGATAATTTTTGCGTTCTGGCATCGTCATATTTTCCTCTTTTAAGTGATTTCATACCATACAGGCTACTGGCATTAAAGCAGGCTGAGAGTCGATAGCGGGTTGTGTTAACAAATCGGCAATAGGCAGAAGAGGTGATTGCTGGTGGTTAAGGCGATCTTTGACGATTTCAGTCGATTTCAGACATCAACGCCGGTCCTGTGTTGCGTGCTATATACAATACATTGAATAGCATGACTACCTTCTGATTTTAAACCTATCAGGACGATGCCTTGCCATCCAGATTCAGTAACGTGGATAGGGTGGATAAATATGTACACGATTTCACTCGTAGGTTATATTCATCCTATGACCCTCGGAAAAGAGAGGGGCAGTTCAAATCTTACGGTCTGTGAAGTTTTTTAATCAACGATGAAATCTGGATGGCTCTACCGGCAATCCCTTTGATTTTACCCGTCCTGTCTAATCGGAAATCATGTATGAACTCAAATCAAACCATGTCCCAGAAGCTTGCCAGAGACAGTCTCGGAAATGCTGCCGCCTTCGAAGGAGGAGTATACGTAACAAAAAACGGCGTCTCTGAACTCTTCATCCAGACTGCTGCTGAGCGTCAGGCTGAGATTAGAGAGATCGAGCAGGAAAGAAACATAAACGCCCTTTTCAAGCTGGCCTTGCAAGCTAAAAAGGAAGTCGCTGATGGCAAAGGCATGACCCCTGAAGACGTTCTGGGAAGGTTACGTGCCGCAAGAAAATAATAGAGAGGCTTTGAGTGTCAGAACAATATCAGCTGGTAATCGCGCCTCTGGCTGAACAGTGTCTCAAGGACATTGAGTCCTATAAGAGCGGAACAGTTGGGGCGCAGCAAGCGGCTGCATTTGTCGATAATCTACTCATGGATTCAGTCGACAATATCAGTCAGGATCCTGAAAGGTATCGCTACAATGCTTATCTTTCAGAGCGCGGGCTTTTGTTACGCGAACGTCTTGATGTTGAAGGAGAGTATCGTGTTCTGTACGATTTCGTGGACAATACTATCCAGATTCTTCTTTTCGTTAGCATGAAACAGGATTTCGGAAATTTGCTCTACAGATACAACATACTGAAATGACGCTCAGGGCCCGCTAATGCGGGCTTTTTCATAATGAAAGCTTATGGACGTAAGTGCCACTGTCAGCATCCCCGTTTTAGTTTCACTCAATTTTTGAGATTTCCGGATTCTCAGCCATCAGCCCATATTCTTCCGGCATCAGGTTATCAGGGATTCATAAGCCCGCTTACCTGTTAGTCGTAGACAAAAAACACTTTAATTTCAGATGTGTAGGGATAAGCCAGGACGGGCGCGGCCATAATGATGACCAGCGCGAAATCATATGAATAACGATATGAACACGCCCGTCAGAAATCAGCGTTTCAGCAATTGCTGGCAGGCGAGGTTATCCTGCACGGCGCGCTGTTGCTCATCAGGTGTCAGTTGCTGCCAGCGAGCAATCACGCTGCTGCCCAGCCCCGGTTTATAAGTGATTTTTTGCAGCGCATAATCAGAGTTGCCGCCTTCAATGACGTTCTGCATCTGCCGGTCGAGGGGCTGCTTACTATCATGATCAATCGCGCAGAACACCGCGACGTAATACGCCTTATCTTCCTCACTGTCCTGTGGGATAAACCACCAGGCGGTCAGGGCGAGGATCAGCAGCAGGGGCAGGATATATTTTACTTTAGCCATTTTAGTCACCGGTTGAGTGCCGTTAAGTCAGCCGGGTATGGCCAGACGCAGGGCGCGTATCCTGCCACAGTTTCCGCTCACCGTTAACCTTGTTCAGCCGCTGTTGAGGCAATGTTCAGTTTGCTGGCGCTTCAATCAGCGTCGTACTGATTTGCGCACCCGGCATCATCTGCTGTAATCCCGAAACCAGATCGTCGCTGGCCTGTTGCAGCGCGGAGAGCGGCATAGCGGGCAGACTTTCCAGAATGAACCACATCTGCTGCGCACTGGCATCCAGTCGGGTTCTTACACCCTGACGCCAGTTCCAGCGGCGACAGGTCACGCCCTGATCGTCGCGCCAGATCACTTCGCCCGGTTCCGGCGACTCATAAACCACCTCGCCCTCTTTAACGGTATCGAAACGTTCACTGCCGTCAGCTATCACCAGGCGTGGCTCGCCAGCATAGGCCGCGATATTTTCACCTCCGACCGGCAGCGCATAACGAATGCTGATGGCGTTATAGAGATCGACAACCGGATCGATGGCAGGCAATGCGCCATCCCGCAGCACACGCTTACGCAATGCTTCTGTCGAACAGGGTGTACGTTTCGCTTTGGCACCAAAGGCTTTAAATACCTCAGCCCAGGCGGCGAGATGCGCGTCTGCCCACGTCGCATCATCATTTAACACCTGCTGGCATGCGCTTTTCAGTGCATCGCTGGCAACGTCTGGTCGGGTAATCGGTGTGGCTTCCACCACAATACTCATGGCACGAAAGCCGGGAGCGAGCGCGAAAACAGTGGGATCGATTGACGGATGAACAGATAACATCGGATACTCTCTCAGTGACTAATTTATTTCATAGTAATGACCGATGACCAAAAAAGTCAATATAACGACCGATGCGGGTGCCGATGTCGCCAGTGTCAATCAGGCTGTTTCGGACAGCATCAAAATCTGGCGTAAAAGTCAGAAACTCTCGCTGGATGAGTTATCACGCCGGGCTGGCGTCAGTAAAGGCATGCTGGTGGAGATCGAAAAGGGTGCCGCCAATCCCAGCATCGCCATTCTCTGTAAAGTGGCTGCCGCGTTGGGCGTCTCGGTGGCAGATATCGTCAACGTTTCGCATGCGCCTGACGCCTGGCTGATTGAGAACAGCGAAATGCCCCGGCTGTGGCAGGGTGAGCAGGGCGGTTATGCGCAGCTGCTGGCGGGAACCCGTGGGCCGGATATGATCGAGCTCTGGCGCTGGCAGATGTTTGCGGGCGAAGCTTTCCGTTCTGCCGGTCACTCCTCAGGCACACTCGAACTGTTGCATGTCGAGCAGGGCACGCTCGCCTTAACGGTGGGTGAGCAGACCCTGGTGGTGCAGCAGGGCTGTGCAGCCGTAGCGCGAACCGATATGCCGCATGCCTATGCCAGTGCCGATCACCTGCCGGTTATCTTCACCATGACAGTGGCCGAACTGCAGCGCTGACGGCGCTATTCTGCGGCGGTCGCTTCGCCTGGACACGCCAGCAGCAGCGTTTTAAGCAACCTTTCCAGTTCGGCACGCTCTGAAGCGCCAAGCGGTGCCAGCAACGCCTCCTGCGTAGCGGTATGGACGCGGAGTGCATGCTCAATCTGCTGCTGCCCGTGGGGCGTCAGCCCGACCAGCATGCTGCGCTTATCCTCTGGCGCGGCAATACGCTCAATCAGATGCTGCTGCTCCAGACGGTTCAGACGATTTGTCATCGCACCGGACGTCACCAGCAGCGCCTGGTAGAGCTGGGTGGGCGACAGGCGAAAAGGCGATCCCGCCCGTCGCAATGTCGCCAGCACATCAAATTCCCCCTCCTGAAAACCAAAAGGCTCCAGTGCCTGACTGCGCGCTTTCGCCAGATGTTTCATCAGACGCAGCACCCTGCCGAAGATCCGCATTGAAGAGGCGTCGAGATCGGGCATCGCGTCGTCCCACTGACTGACAACGAAATCAATATGGTCATGCATAAATCACCTTTAAATATTGTGGTTATGTTGTCGGGTTGTGCGCAGCCTCTTAACACCGGGGGAAATTTATCTTAACGTTAAGATAAATGGTGGCAGCCCGGTGCTGTCATCGTCAATCCTCTGTTAAGGCGTCGATGATGAAAAATAAGGTGTTGTTCCCCATTCTGTTTGCCGTGATCGCTTTTCTTATCGGGCTGAATCTGCGGCCTATGCTGGCGATTATCGGCCCGCTGTTCCCGGTGTTGCAACTGCAGGCCGGGCTGTCGGCGATGACGTTCAGTCTGCTGACCACGCTGCCAGTGGCGATGATGGGTCTGGCCGCACTCTCTGGCCCGTGGCTGATCGCCCGCATCGGGCCGGTAAAGGGAATCGCCGCCGGTTTGCTCTGTCTGACGGTCGCCTGCCTGTGGCGCGGGGTTACGCTTACTCCCTCTCAACTGCTGCTCACCGCGCTGGCGGGGGGCGCAGGGATTGGCGTGATACAGGCGC
Organism: Pantoea sp. RG18; assembly: GCF_025910075.1. NCBI lineage: Bacteria > Pseudomonadati > Pseudomonadota > Gammaproteobacteria > Enterobacterales > Erwiniaceae > Pantoea > Pantoea sp. RG18. The sequence continues at coordinate 191,755 of NZ_JAPCIL010000020.1, read as the reverse complement.
TGATGCCCGCTCTGATCCGGCAACGCTTTGCTGAGGCAGCGGCGACGCTGATGGCGCTGTTCAGCACGGGCATTATGGCGGGCGCGGCACTGACTGCTGCCGGTGCTGACCCGCTGTTTTCATGGCTGGGCCTGCAACCCGCGCTGGCGCTTTCCGGCGGGTTAACGCTGGTAACACTGCTGATCTGGCTGACTTTAGTCAGGCGATCGCCGCAGGTGAGCGTGGCCTCTGATGCAGCGACGCTGCCTGTGCGGCGTACCCTGTTGCTGATGCTCTTTTTCGGCATTGGCACGGGTGCTTATACGTTAGTGCTGGCCTGGCTGCCGCCATTCTATATTCAACTGGGCTGGAGTGCTCGCCACAGTGGCTATCTGCTCGCCGCGCTGACGTTAACCGAAGTGGTGGCAGGATTCATTGTCTCGGCGACGTTACATCGCTTTCCCGATCGCCGTCCGCTGCTGCTCGGTGTGCTGGCCCTGTTGCTGCTGGGGCTGCTGAGTCTGGTCTTTTACCCGGGCACGATGCCGATACTCTCTTCACTGTTACTGGGTACGGGCATCGGTGCGCTCTTTCCGCTGTCGCTGATCGTCACGCTGGATCATGCGCGCAGTGCCAGAGAGGCGGGCATTCTGCTGTCACGCGTGCAGGGAGGCGGATATCTGATTGCGGCTCTGATGCCGCTGCTGGCAGGCTGGGTGCGTGATAGCGGCACGTCAATGACCCAGGCCTGGCTGATCATGAGCGCTGGCGTGGTGCTGTTGATGGTGATTGCCCGACGCTTCAGACCTCAGAACAGTATCAACTGAACAAAGCCGTTGCCGATCAATGTCGATCTGGCATGCTGGAATAAAACCCCTGAACCCGGAGTGCATTGTGAAAGTCATTGGTCTGTTAGGAGGTATGTCGTGGGAGTCTACCGCGCTTTATTACCGTATTCTCAATCAGCAGGTTAAACAGCGGCTGGGCGGCCTGCACTCGGCGGAGCTGGTGCTCTATAGCGTGGATTTTCAGCGCATTGAGCAGCTACAGGCCGCGGGCGAGTGGCAGCAGGCGGGAGAGATACTGGCTGAAGCGGCACGCAATCTGGAACGGGCTGGCGCGCAGTTCATCGTACTCTGTACCAACACCATGCATAAAGTGGCAGCACAAATCAGCGCCGCAACGGGCATCCCGCTGCTGCATATCGCCGACGCCACCGGACGGCGCATTCAGCAGGCCGGGGTGCGTAAGGTCGGATTACTGGCGACGCGATTCACCATGGAACAGGATTTCTATCGCGGGCGACTTCAGCAGCAGTTTGGTCTTGAGGTGATCACGCCGGATAGAGAGGATCGGATTTTTGTGCATGAGGTGATTTACCACGAACTCTGTCTGGGCGAGATCAATCCCGCGTCGCGTCGCCGTTATGGTGAGATCATGCAGCAGCTGGTCGCGCAGGGCGCGGAGGCCATTATTCTGGGCTGCACCGAAATCACACTGCTGGTGGATGCCACGGATGCCAGCGTGCCACTGTTTGATACCACGCTTATCCACGCGGAAGAGGCTGTTACCCAGGCTCTGGCCTGACGTTTATCCTGCACTTAGCCTTGAGGGAATCGCATGAAAATTGAAAATCTGCCGTTTGGCCTGACCCAGTGGGATCAGATTGAAGAGACGATTCATCCCGGCGACCAGGGGCAGGCGACCTGGCGAACCGTGAAGTTTAACGATATCCGGGTGCGGATGGTCGACTATTCACCAGGCTATGTCGCCGATCACTGGTGCACAAAGGGCCATATTTTGCTGTGCATGGCGGGTGAGTTGCACACTGAACTGGCAGATGGTCGCCGTTTCGTGCTGACACCGGGCGTCAGCTATCAGGTGGCGGACGATGCTGAACCACATCGCTCCTTTACGTCCACAGGCGCGCAACTCTTCATCGTTGACTGAGTTCACCGTCAGCCTCTCTGGTGATCACCTGCTGGTGAATCATCGCGTCGTTGACACTTTTAAAAGTAAACTGAATCAGCTTTATAAAAATCAGCAAAATTAATGGCTTATTTCATCAGAGTTATCTGGTTCTGACAGGAATAATTTCCATCAGGCTGTATGCTGGAAGCCTTATAAGAACGTTTTGCATTCACCTGAGGTGGGGAAGCCTGTGCTGATAAAAAAGAAGAAAGTTCGTTCGCATACCGAAGATCGACTGCTGGCGCTGGTGCTTGCCACCACCGCCGGCATCCTTAATGCCATGGCGCTGGGCGCGTTTGGATTTTTTCCATCGCATATGACCGGTAACACGTCGCAAATCTCCCAGGAAGTGACCACCAGCGACCTCCATACCATGCTGTTTTTGATGGCACTGATTATTGCCTTTGTGCTGGGTTGTACCGTTGCCCGGCTGGCGGTGGTAGTGGGGATCAGACATAAGTTACGCACCATATTCTGTCTGATCATTCTGGCGGAAGGGGCGGCACTGACGGCGGCATCAATCTTTGAAATCGTGTTCTACCGGCCAAGCTTTAACGGGGAAGTGCTATTAATGCTGGGCTTTTTAATGGGGATTCATAATGCGACCTCGACGCAGCTCTCCAATGGCCGCGTCAGATCGACCCACATTACCGGCACGCTGACCGATGCGGGTATTGCGCTGGGGTCGTGGATCTTTGCCCACACGTCCCACGCCGTGCATCTTGAAACCGACGATCGTCGCTTTTTCCAGAAGGTTCTGCACACCCATCTGACTACCGTGTTTTCATTCCTGAGCGGCTGTATTGCCGGTCTGCTGCTGTTTAAAGTCTATGGCTTTAACGCCATGGTTGGACTGGGGATATTTCTGATGCTGGTGGCACTGACGGCCATCGCCATCACCGTGCAGCGTACCCGCAGAAGCCTCTACTGACAGTAAAACCGCCCGCCCGATGCACACAGCGCATCGGGCGGGTTGCTTACTGCTGCGTTCGGGTTGGCCGCACCACGATTTCGTTCACATCCACCTCTTCAGGCTGTTCAATGGCATAGCGAACGGCGCGACCAATGGCGTCCGGCTGCAACGCGATAGCGCGATAGTGCTGCATCGCCTCGGCGGCTGCCGGATCGGTAATGGTTGATGCCAGCTCGCTCTCAACCACACCGGGATGGACACAGGTCACCCGTAGCTGACTGTTCTCCTGCCGTAATCCGTCGGAAATCGCCCGCACCGCAAACTTAGTGGCGCAGTAGACAGCTGCGGTGGGCGACACGGCCAGCGCCCCTATCGACGCGATGTTGATGATGTGACCGCGCTGGTGGGCCAGCATGGTCGGCAACACTGACGCAATGCCATACAGCACCCCTTTGATGTTTACGTCGATCATCTGTTCCCACTCTTCCACCCGCAGCGACGCCATCGGTGACAAGGGCATAATACCGGCGTTATTGATCATTACATCCACCCGGCCCCATCTCTCCAGCGCATACTCAACAAACTGCGTCATCTCTTCGCGGCGCGTAACATCAAGCGCTTTGATCGCCACCTCTGCACCATTGAACTGCAGCTCTTCAGCAAGCGCGGCCAGGCGGCTTTCCCGCCGCGCACCCAGCAGCAGAATGGCATCTGTTTTCGCCAGTTCACGTGCAATGCCTGCACCGATGCCGCTTGAGGCGCCGGTAATTAAAATCACTTTCTGAGTCATTTTGTTTCTCCAGTCAGGTTGTCACTGGCGATCATACGGCGACTGGATTATAAAGATAATCCACCGAACGCTTTACGCACTGGTAACTCAATCTGACCAATGAATGCCGATAAAAATGCTCTCGAAGTTTTTGTGATTGTGGCGCAGACGCGAAATTTCCGGCTGGCCGCAGAACAATTGGGTGTTACGCGTCCGGCGATCAGCCAGAGTCTGCGGCGTCTGGAAGACCGGCTTAACATCACGCTGATGCAGCGCACCACACGATCGGTTCAGCTGACAGAAGCCGGACAGCGGCTCTATGCCGAAGTGGCGCCGGCGATCAACCAGCTCAATCGCGCCGTGACCGATATTGCCGAACTGGCTGCGGAACCTCGGGGCCAGCTGCGGCTGGCGATCTCCTCGATTGCTGAGCGGATGCTGGGGGGAGAACTGCTGGCAAGCTTTATTACCGCTTATCCGCAGGTGGAGGTGGATATCACCGTCACCGATGAGGAGTTTGATATTGTCGGGCAGGGCTATGACGCGGGTGTGCGGCTGGGGGAGGTGATTGCTCAGGATATGATTGCGGTGCCGGTATCCAATGCGCAGCGTCAGGTGGCGGTGGCGTCACCCGCCTATCTGGCTCGCGCAGGCACGCCGCAACATCCTCAGGATCTGGTCAATCATCGCTGCATCGGCTGGCGAAAAGGGCCTGGTCTGGCCCCTTATCGCTGGGAGTTCGCAGAGCAGGGACGCGAGTTTGATGTTGCCGTCAATCCGCAACTCACCACCAATGACATGGGGGTGATGATTCGCACCGCCTGCGCCGGGGGCGGCATCAGCTTTGGCATGGAAGAAACCTTCCAGCCTTACATCGCACGTGGCGAACTGGTGACCCTGCTCGATGCATGGTTGCCTGCCTTTGCCGGCTTCTATCTCTATTTTCCAAGCCGCAAAAATCTGGCCCCCAAGCTGAGGGCGCTGATCGATCACGTCAGACTTTAGCGACAGAATGCACGTCTGATTTAGCGCTGATATTGCTGATCGCTGACCTGCTCCAGCCAGTCAACCGGCGAGCCGTTCAGTGACTCAGCGATAGCAATATGCGTCATGGCGTTATCCGGCGTTGCACCGTGCCAGTGCTTCACGTTTTCCGGGATCCAGACGATATCACCGGTGTTCATCACCTGAATGGCTTCACCCTCACACTGAATCCAGCCCTGGCCATGCGTGACGATCAGGGTTTGCCCGAGTGGATGGGTATGCCATGCGGTGCGGGCACCCGGTTCAAAAGTCACCGTTGCGCCACCCACGCGGGCGGGTTCGGTTGCCTGGAATGGCGCATCAATCCGAACCGTGCCGGTAAAATATTCAGCAGGTCCCTTACGCGAAGGCAGCGATCCGTTGGCGATAATTTTCATTACTCACTCCTGTTGTTAACGTGTCATGCACAGTGTAACCGGCAAGCCGGAGCGTGATTAGCCCGCTCAGTCGGCAAACGGTTATGAGCCGGGCTCATTAATTGCCTGACAGTTTTTCAGGCTGTCATGTTGTAACGGGTGATGATGTTGATTTTAGAGTAGGGCGCGGGCGGTTCTGAGGCGGGCAAAAATCCATGAAACGCCAGCAGCGTTCTGAAAGCGTGCAGCGCATCAAGCTGTAAATTATGCTCGATTAATGCATCAATTTTACCGGCCTGCAGCAGTGCACGATTCTCACGATCGAGATCGTGACCAATAAAAGCGTTAACCGTCCGCTTTTGTTCGGCAAAAGCGCGCAGTATGCCGGGATTACCGCCACCGACTGTGTAGACCGCATCTGCATCCGGATGGCTCTGCAAGAACTGTGTCACCGACTGCTGCATCCGGGCGTCAATGCCATAACCGCCTGCTACCACGCTCACCTGATGCTGGGGCGCAAACTCCTGCATTGCTCGCTGAAATCCCTGAATTCTCTCCTGTTCGCCAATGAAATCGTGACTGCCGGTCACAGCCACAATATGCGAACGACTCACCCGCAGCCATTTTGACATCAGAAAAGCCGCCACTTTACCGGCATCAAAATTATCCATGCCGATATAGCGCAGGCGCGCGCTGCCGGGCAGGTCACTCATCATGGTGACCACCGGAACGCGTTGTTTCAGCAGTGATTCAAGGGTGGGATGAAGTTCACCAGAACAGGCTGCCTTAAGAATGACGCCGTGACTATGCAACGCTTTTTTATTCAGCAGCGCGTTAATCGCCTCCGCAGTCAAATTCGCGCCGAAGTGGAAACGCAGCTGAAGTTTAAAGGCAGTAAAACTGGCAATCTGACTGCTGAACGCCTCACGTATCAGTGGCTGAAAGCGGTCAGGTGTATGCATGATGACGTCGAAATAGATCGTTCTTCCCCTGGCGAGTCCCGCTTTTTGCATCAGTTCCAGGTCCGCTATCGCCTGCTGGATTCGGTGCTGGGTTGTGGCATGCACGTTGCCGCGCTGATGCAGTGCCCGGTCGATGGTCGCCAGACTGAGTCCCGACTGGGCAGCAATCTGTTTCAGGGTAAATTTAGCCATGTGCTGCTCGTGACACCAGAGGATGACGATAGTTTTATCATACTGCTGGCCATTGTCAGATGATCATTTAACACAGGCTGGTCAGAACATATCAGGCAGGGAAGCCTGCCGCGCAGGTTATCGCAAAAAACAGTGAGTCGAAAAAGTGTTTATAACACATTCAGCCAAAAGTCTGTTTCCGCGATATATAACTATCCAACTCTCAATATACATGGGCATAAATAGATTACAGCGGTTGCTACCACGTTTTGGCTATTTATAGCTTCAGGGCTGCATGGGGTGAAAATAAAGCAAGATAATATTCTGAGGTTGTATAGTTAATAACCTTTTTGCCGCTTCGCTTATATTTCCCGCTTGACGGCTTTTTTGTTTTTTGGCTCCCGCTAATGATAGACTGTATATGCATACACCATCGGGAGGTCGTGTGAAGTACGACAACGATAATGAAATCCGCGCGCTGGTTGGTGCGGTAGTCAGTGATTTGATCAAGGCGGGAGAGCCGGTTCATTTCCACGACATTACGGACGCGCTGTTTCGCCTGAGCGAAGAGACGCGTGACAGCAGGCTGAAAGCATTGTGTCAGGAAGCGATAAGCTTTTTCACTCGTAAGATGCATTAAGGTTGCCAGGCCTGATGCCGGGCGTTGTCCCGGCCTGTGTCATGATAGCGGCCCTGCTACCTTTGACATCGGCGAGAATAAGAGGCATTGCATATTGCTGGCAGCCATTAAAACGGATTTTTTGTGAGTCGTTTGTTTTTTATTCAGCGAGACGGTTGATGACCGCATTAAAAATGTCAGTCAGATCTTTCTGTTGATTATTCATTAGGGGTGGCGAATTTCTGATAAAGAAGTTCGCCTTTTCATTGGCAGGTCTTATTAAGCCTGAATGATCATCATCTGGCATGATTGCAAAAAAGCGTTATCGTCGGGATCAAATCCCTGCTACATCATTAACCTGCAAAAGAATTTTTATATCGGATAATTTCTGTGTGGCATATCGGGTATACAGCGAAAGTGAGGGAAGGAAACAAAAGCGGGCGAGGGGGAAGAGTATCCTGCGTTACCAGAGGTAACGCAGAATGGCGTATCAGATGCCGGTATCGTCTGGCGTGCGGCCAACCACGATTTCCAGCGTTTTGCGTAACACATCCAGCCTGACAACATCTGAAGTGCATTCCAGTTCAGCGATCAAATAGAGGATGATCGCTTTATTGGTTACACGTCCCTGATCAGCAACAATGTCACGAATCACTGCGCCCAGCAGTTCAGTTTCCGGAGCAAGCTGATCGCCTGCGCTACGGAAGTAGTCAATGATTGAAGAATCTGATGATGAATGCTGCATGATTATTCTTTCTCTGAGGAAAATGGGTCAGATGCAATGGTTGAAGTCAAAAACGAGTGTAGGCGCAGTTTTCGTTTTGCCCAGCCCGCCTTAAAAATTCTGTTCAGGTCTGCCGCTTCGCTTAAAATTAGCCGCATGTATCAGGTACGCAGTACGCTCAATCAGTGCTTTTTCGAACCTTCAGGCGGGCCATCACTGTTCATACGATGAGCCGTGTTATCACGTTCGGCACCGTCGCCCTGCACGCGTTTGCGCACGGCAACCATACCATTACGGACTTCAGTGATGGCTTTGCGAATCACTGACACTTTCACGGCGTCGTCAGCATCAGCAGCCATCAGTTCGAGCTGTGCGATTAAGGCGTTGCTGGATACCGGTTTGTCTGACTTGAGTAATGTCAGAACGGCTTCGCCGATCATAACATCTGTCAGTTTCTCATCTTCACTTCTGTACATACTGGCTTCTCTGATTGCGAATCAATGGCCATGCTGCGGGTCCGTATGCGTCAGCGGGTGCGACTTAGTGCACCCGATACGGGAAGCAGAACTGGGCTTTATTGCTAGGATAGATCTTCCTGGGTGATGGCTGAAACAGGCGTCCTGATTAACATGCACGACCGTGAGAGGGCATTAATCTTCGCGACGAAACAGCATCGCAATGAGTTCATGCAGATGACTCTCTTCTTCTGGCGTGGCAGCCAGTTCAAGGCGACTCAGCAGTTTACTGCAAATCGTTTTCCGACTAAGGCTATGACCTGCGCGCAGAATTTCCACCACAACCGAACCCAGCGTCTCCTGTTGCGACGGTGAGCTGGCCTGATTAAAGTAACGGGCAATATCGCTGATCGTTTCCGGGGCTTGTCCGTTCTGACGCATGTTGTTGTCCTCAGGTGATTTAAATGTATGCACTCTGGATGCGCAAGTTATACATCTTTGCAAAACTTGTACAGAATTTTGGGTTTTCGGGATTAATTTTTTTGTGCAAAAAGTGCTAAGGCTTTTAAAACAGGGTGTTACGAGGAGTTTGTAGCGAGGTAAAAATTGTACCAGATTCTTGTATCATTCACACCCCACCGACGCTCCGACCTGAATATTAAGGCCGGAGAGGAACGGCACACATGGATTAGTGTTTAAAGAAGATGTCATCGGCAGAGACAGGAGCAGCGGGCTCTTTGCCAGTGGTTTTGGCAAGCCAGTTCGCCGGGGCGGTGCTGCGGGAACCGATGGTTTTGAACCCCATCAGCCATTGAAGCGCATGCTGCATCTGCTCAAGGCGAGTCTCATTAACTTCAGAGTCAGCCATGACCCTTAGTTCATTAATCAGCAGTTCAACATTCACTTCCTGACCGGCATTAAACAGGTTCATTGCGGCTTCGCCAATGATGACATTCGCTTTTTCGTCGCTGGAAAAATACAAATTATCCTCCTGGGTGATTGCGGTAAGTAACATTAACTGTAGCAAAAAAATTTACGAAGCTTAATCAATTCAGCCTATCAATAAGATTATTTTAATTGTCGGTCTGCTATGCGTGTCATGTGAGTGCCGCCAGGTGTCAGAACGCTTTTCGGTCAATTGCACAGCCAGGATGGGCTTTTTGTAATCCTGTTATCGTTCCTGCGGTTTACTCAACCACAGATGAGAAAGGCGTAAAACCCGGTTATAGCTATACATCACGCTTTCCATAAACTTCCCATCATTGAAATTAAATTTCTATATATCAACAAGTAAAGCGATTCGCTTACAAAACTTCACATTCGGGCCCGGACGCTGAAGAAACTTCACAACCCTTCGCTGTTACAAAGGTATAGCCTGTGCTATAAAAAATAGCCTATGCTAATTATGTTCTGTTTTTAATCACCTCTGGAGATCGCCCTATGGTCCCGAAAAGAAAAATAACCATGATGCTACTGAGTGCGCTACTGACAACCCTGATGGCGACCAGCAGCTATGCAGCAGAAAAATTTAAGGTAGTGACGACGTTTACGGTCATCGCTGACATGGTAAAAAACGTGGCGGGCGATGCGGCCGAAGTCACTTCCATTACCAAACCGGGTGCTGAAATACACGAATATCAGCCGACGCCCGGCGATATCAAACGTGCGCAGGGTGCGCAGTTAATCATGGCGAACGGGCTTAATCTCGAACGCTGGTTTGAGCGTTTTTATCAGCATCTGGATGGGGTGCCGGAAGTGATTGTCTCTGCCGGGGTAAAACCGATCGGCATTGGCGAGGGGCCTTATAACGGTAAACCGAATCCGCACGCCTGGATGTCTCCGGACAATGCGCTGATCTATGTCGATAATATCCGTGATGCGCTGGTGAAATATGACCCGGCGCATGCGGAAACCTATCGTCAGAACGCAGCTGGCTATAAACAAAAAATCACCGCAGCGCTGGATCCGCTTCGCCAGCAGATTGCCGACATCCCGGAGGATAAACGCTGGATGGTGACCAGCGAAGGCGCATTCTCCTATCTGGCTCGCGACCTGGGCATGAAAGAACTCTACCTGTGGCCTGTAAATGCTGATCAGCAAGGCACGCCGCAACAGGTGAGAAAAGTGATCGACCAGGTGAAGAAAAATGCGATTCCGGCGGTGTTCAGTGAAAGCACCGTGTCGGATAAGCCAGCCCGTCAGGTCGCGCGGGAAACGGGTGCGCATTACGGTGGGGTGCTTTACGTCGACTCATTAAGCAACGCTCAGGGACCGGTGCCGACCTATCTGGATCTGCTCAGAGTCACCACGGAGACGCTGGCACAGGGCATTAAAGCGGGAGAGAAAGCGCAATGACAGACACCATCGTTGTTTCGGATGTCACCGTGACCTATCGCAACGGTCACACCGCGTTGCATGATGCCAGCTTCAGCGTGCCGGGCGGATCGATTGCGGCGCTGGTGGGCGTCAATGGCTCAGGCAAGTCAACCCTGTTCAAAGCGCTGATGGGCTTTGTCCGGCTCGCCAGCGGCAGCATCTCAGTGCTCGGCATGCCAACCCGTCAGGCGCTGCGTCAGAGTCTGGTCGCGTATGTGCCGCAGTCGGAAGAGGTGGACTGGTCTTTCCCGGTGCTGGTGGAAGATGTGGTAATGATGGGTCGCTATGGTCATATGGGCCTGCTGCGTCGACCGAAACCGCACGACCAGCAGATTGTCAGTGATGCGCTGGCGCGGGTCGATATGCTGGATTACCGCCATCGTCAAATCGGTGAACTCTCCGGCGGACAGAAGAAAAGGGTATTTCTGGCGCGCGCCATTGCCCAGCAGGGCAGCGTTATCCTGCTGGATGAGCCGTTTACCGGCGTGGACGTTCAGACTGAGGCCAGAATCATCAGCCTGCTGGGTGAGCTGCGCGATGAAGGCAAGACCATGCTGGTCTCAACGCATAATCTGGGATCGGTCACGGAGTTCTGCGATTACACGGTTATGGTTAAAGGCACCATTCTGGCCAGCGGCCCGACCCGCACCACCTTTACCGCCGCCAACCTTGAGCGCGCGTTCAGTGGGGTGCTGCGTCATGTAATGGTGAAAGGGCTGGACGATCAGATTATCACCGACGATGAGCGGCCTTTTATTGCGCCACGTACGGCACCTGAAGACGGAAACTGACCATGGAACTGTTACTGGAGCCTTTTAGTTATCACTACATGCTCAACGCGATGTGGGTCTCCGCCATGGTCGGCGGCCTGTGTGCGTTTCTCTCCTGCTATCTGATGCTCAAAGGCTGGTCGCTGATTGGCGATGCGCTGTCGCACTCCATCGTGCCGGGCGTAGCGGGTGCTTACATGCTGGGACTGCCCTTTGCGCTGGGCGCGTTTCTCTCTGGTGGGCTGGCGGCGGGCAGTATGCTGTTACTCAATCAGCGCACCCGCTTAAAAGAAGATGCAATCATCGGCCTGATCTTCTCCTCCTTCTTTGGTCTGGGTCTGTTTATGGTGTCGCTCAATCCGACCGCGGTAAACATTCAGACCATTGTGCTCGGCAATATTCTGGCGATTGCGCCCGCGGATATACTCCAGCTGGCGCTGATTGGCGGGCTGTCGATCATCATTCTGCTGTTTAAGTGGAAGGATCTGATGGTCACCTTCTTTGATGAGAATCACGCGCGCGCCATCGGACTGCGTCCTGAACGACTGAAAGTCCTCTTCTTTACCCTGCTGGCAGTCTCAACCGTGGCGGCGCTGCAAACCGTCGGTGCATTTCTGGTGATCTGTCTGGTGGTGACGCCAGGCGCGACGGCCTGGATGCTCACCGACCGCTTCCCGCGTCTGCTGATGATTGCCGTAGCGATTGGCAGTATCACCAGTTTTCTCGGTGCGTGGGCGAGTTACTACCTGGATGGCGCAACGGGCGGCATCATCGTGGTGGCGCAGACGTTGTTGTTCCTGCTGGCGTTTGTCTTTGCGCCCAAACATGGCTTGCTGGCTAACCGGCGTCGTGGCCGCCATCGTCCCGAAAAGGAGCCTGGCTGATGTGGATCTTTGAACCTTTCCAGTTCGCTTTTATGAACAGTGCGTTGCTGATTGCGCTGGTGGTGGCGATCCCCTGTGCGCTGCTGTCGGTCTTTCTGGTGCTGAAAGGCTGGGCGCTGATGGGCGATGCCATGAGCCATGCGGTATTCCCCGGCATCGTCCTCGCCTGGATGGCCGGGCTGCCGCTGGCGGTGGGTGCGTTTGTCGCAGGTCTGTTCTGTGCCGTTGCCAGTGGATTTGTGCAGGACAACAGTCGTATCAAGCAGGATACGGTGCTGGGAATCGTCTTTTCCGGCATGTTCGCGGTGGGATTGATCCTCTATATCGCCGTGAAGCCGGAGGTGCATCTTGATCACATTCTGTTTGGTGACATGCTCGGCATTACGGGCGCTGACATAATTCAGACCTCGCTTATCGCAGCGGTGATCGTTGGGGTCATTGCGGTGAAATGGCGTGATTTTATGCTATTCAGTTTTGATCCGCAGCAGGCACAGGTCTCTGGCTTACCCGCACGCTGGCTGCATTACGGTCTACTCTGCATGGTATCGCTGACCATTGTGGCGACGCTGAAAGCAGTAGGGATTATCCTGTCGATTTCCCTGCTGATCGCGCCCGGTGCTATCGCAGTTCTGCTTACCCGCCGCTTTTCACATGCGCTGCTGGTGGCGGTCGTGGTGTCGGTGCTGGTGTCGCTGAGTGGGGTCTATCTCTCGTTCTTTATCGACAGCGCGCCAGCACCCACGATCGTGGTGCTGTTTGCACTGGTATTTATTGTGGCGATGGTGATTTCAGGTCGCAAAACGCGGCAGCTGGAGCGCCAGCGGCTTAATGCCAGCTGACTGGCTATCGCGGCTGTCTCTCAACCGCGATAGCGCACCGCATCAATCAAACGTGTAAAGGCGCTGGTGTGCTGTCTGCGGCTGGGATAGTAAAGATAATAACCCGGAAAAGGCTCACACCAGTCAGCCAAAACCTGAACCAGACGGCCACTTTTAAGGTGTTCCGCAACGCTATCCTGCGGCACATAGCAGATCCCCATCCCGCTCAGTGCGGCATCAATGCGCGACGCGAGATGATTAAAAATTAACTGACCCTGCGTTTTGACCCTGATCTCCTTGCCATCACGCATAAACTCCCAGTTATAGAGGCCACCCAGCGTCGGCAGCCGCAGGTTGATGCAGTTATGATGCTGTAAATCATAGGGAGTCTCAGGTCTGCCGTGCTGATCAAAATAGCTGCTGGCTGCCACCACGCACATATTCCAGTCCGGCCCGATGCGTACCGCCACCATATCCTTTTCGACCTGCTCACCCAGTCGCACGCCTGCATCGAAACGGCCGCTGACAATATCGGTCAGACTGTTATCCACCGACACTTCAACATGGACATCGGGGTATTGCTGAAGAAAGGGCCTGAGCAGCGGCCAGAGTGTAGAGGTGAGCGCATGTTCGCCTGCGGTGATACGAATGTTGCCGGAGATTTTACCCTGACTGTCAGTGACATTGACCAGTTCAGACTCAATCTCGCTGAACAGCGGGGCGAGGGTAGTGATCAGCCGTTCACCGGCTTCTGTCGGGGCAACGCTGCGAGTAGTGCGCGTCAGCAACCGGACGCTAAGACGCTCTTCCAGAGCGCGAATCGCGTGGCTCAGTGCCGACTGCGACACACCCAGCTTCGCCGCTGCCCGGGTGAAGCTGCGCTCTTCTGCTACCACCACCAGATAGATCAGATCGTTAAAATTTTCTTTCAGCATAGGCCCTCTGACCTGTTTGATCGGTTATCCCGGTCGGGACAGGCCGATTTATCGACGTTAACTGCGGCTTCGCTACCCGACCTGCTATCAGACCCGAAATTGCCTTTCAGGGTTACACATTTCGCGGCAGGATTAATGAGGCGGACAGATAAACCCTATGAACGACGGCTATAAAAGCTTTTTTCAATAAAATCAATAAAATCATTTAGATGAGCGTTGTATGAACACATATTTATCCCGATTCAACCTCGCTCCGCCATTCAGATAACACTTACTTTTCCCTGCTTCCCCGCAAAATTGCCAAAAAGCTGCTAAACCTTAAAGCAGAGATACGCGCGTAAAGATTAGGGTTATCACGATTTTCCCCCGATTCGAACCCCGTCAGAAATAAACCTATAAAAAATTACATCTTTTGGCCCCCAACAATGGGAAGCAGACAATGTCGGAAAAAATATCGCTAACAATGCAGGTTAATGGTCAGTCGCAGCAGATGCAGGTCGATCCCCGTGTCACCCTGCTTGATGCGCTGCGTGAGCATCTTAACCTGACCGGCACCAAAAAAGGGTGCGATCAGGGGCAGTGCGGTGCCTGCACGGTACTGATTAATGGCCAGCGGGTGCTGAGTTGCCTGACGCTGGCGGCTCAGGCGGATGGCGCCGAAGTGACCAGCATTGAAGGGCTGGCTTCCACCGAAGGTGAGCTGCACCCGGTGCAGCGCTGCTTTGTGGAGAATGACGCCTTCCAGTGCGGCTACTGTACACCGGGTCAGATTATGTCCGCCGTCGCCTGCATCAAAGAGGGCCATGCGGGTTCAGAAGATGAGATCCGTGAGTATATGAGCGGCAACCTTTGCCGTTGTGGAGCATATCCGCACATTGTGGATGCGATTAAACAGGCCGCAGCAGAGATGGCGAAGGAGTCCGCATGAATGAATTCAGCTGGAAAGTCGCGCAGTCGCCTGAGGAAGCCGCAGCCCTGAAACAGCAGTCTGGCAGCCAGTTTCTGGCAGGCGGCACCACACAACTCGATCTGATGAAGTGCGGGGTCTTCACACCGCCGCAGCTCATCGGCATCACTGGATTGACCGGGCTTAAAAACCTGCAGTTTGACGACGATAAGATCACGGCCGGCGCGCTGGTCACCATGAGCAGCCTGGCGGATCATCCCGCCTGCCAGCAGAACGCGCCAGCCATCTACGGCAGCCTGTGGCAGGCCGCGTCACCGCAGATTCGTAACATGGCCACGCTGGGCGGTAATTTACGCCAGCGTACCCGTTGTGCCTATTACCGCGATCCGGCGACCTTTTCCGCCTGCAACAAACGCAATCCGGGTTCCGGCTGCGCCGCACTGGATGGCGTTAACAGCAATCATGCCATCCTGGGCGCCAGCGACAGCTGCATCGCGGTCTATCCCGGCGATCTGGCGGTGGCGCTGGTGGCGTTTGACGCCATCGTGGTCCTGCAGAATCAGCAGGGCGAAACCCGTCGCATCGCGATTGATGATTTCTTCCTGCTGCCGGGTCACACACCTGATCGTGAGCACGATCTGCGCGATGACGAAATTATTGTGGCCATTGAAGTGCCGCAAACCGAGTCACTGCGACACTCACACTACCTTAAAGTCCGTGATCGCAGCTCTTATGAGTTTGCTGCAGCCAGCGCGGCCGCAGGCTTCACGCTGGAGAACGGCGTGATGCGTCAGGTGCATATTGCGCTGGGCGGCGTCGCCACCAAACCCTGGCGGGTCAGGTCGGTGGAGCAGGCGCTGGAGGGCCAGCCGTTTAATGAAGAGACGGTCTTCCAGGCGGCAGAACGGATTACACAGGAGACGCAGGCGCTGACCCACAACGCCTATAAAGTAAAACTGGCGCCGCGTGTGATTGCACGTGCGCTGATGGCAGCAGGAGAAACCGCATGAGTGACGTAAATGACAAATCACGTCGGGAGTTACTGAAGGCGACGGCGGCGATCTCAGCGGCGGGCAGCCTGGGGCTGAGTATGCAAAGCGCCAGTGCCAGTGATACTGCCACGGCGGAACCAGAAACCACCGATCCGATTGAGGGACTGGGCGCCGGGCGCTCGCGGGGCGACGGCAAAGTAAAAGTCACCGGTGAGGCGCGGTATGCGGTAGAACATCAGCCGGGAAATCCGCTCTATGGCGTGGTGATCCAGTCTACTGTTGCCAGCGGCCGTATCAGCCGGATGTCTACGGAAAAGGCGCAGCAGGCCTCGGGAGTGGTGGCGGTTTATACCCATCTGAATAGCCTGAAGATCAACAAACCTACCGCGATTGCAGACGGCGGCGCGGCGCAGTCAACCTATACCCCGATTCAGGACGATGTGATTATTCACAACGGCCAGAACATCGGTCTGGTGGTGGCAGAGACGTTTGAGCAGGCAACTTATGCCGCCTCGCTGGTGGAGATCGACTATGAAACCTCGCCTGCATTGATTTTTGCCACCGATGAGGGTGTCGAACCGAAACCGGTATCGAAACAGGATATCGATATGGGCGATGCACAGGCGGCGATGCAGCAGGCCGAGGTGCGTCTGAGCCAGCGCTATACCACGCCGCGCGAATACAACATGCCGATGGAACCGCACGCCTGTGTCGCTGAGTGGCAGGATGGACGCATGACCGTCTGGGAGCCGAGTCAGTGGGTGGCAGGCGCGCAGGTGGAAATCGCCGAGTGGATGGGCATTGACGTTGAAAATGTGCGGATTATTTCGCCCTATGTCGGCGGGGGATTTGGGTCCAAGCCGGTGCCTTACACCCACGTCGCACTGGCCAGTGTGGCATCACGAGCGCTGAAGCGTCCTATCAAAGTGTCGCTGACCCGACCGCAGACCTTTACTGGTCTGGGCGGACGTCCCGCCACCTCGCAGCAGCTGGAACTGGGTGCCTCGCGTGACGGCAAAATCCAGGCGATTATCCAGCGCAGCTTCAGTGAAACCTCATTAATCGATGTATTTGCTGAGAACTGCAGCAAAGTCACCGCCCGCATGTATGCGGTGGGCAACGTCTCCGCCCAGCATCAGGTCAGGCCGATCAATACCGTGACGCCAGGCTGGATGCGGGCGCCAGGTGAAAACCCCAGCGCCTTTGGCTTGGAAGTGGCGATGGACGAGATGGCCTATGCCCTGAATATCGATCCCCTGGAACTGCGTCTGCGCAACTGGGCGGACAAAGATTATCAGCTCGATCTGCCGTGGAGTTCGCGTCGCCTGAAAGAAGCCTATCAGAAAGGGGCTGAGGCCTTTGGCTGGGATAAGCGCATTATGACGCCGCGGTCGATGCGCGAAGGGCGTGAATTGATTGGCTGGGGCATGGCCTCTGGCACCTATCCGGTCAACAAACTGCCTGCTGAGGCAAAAATCATCCTGACGCCACAGGGTAAATTTGTGGTGCAGTGCGCCGGTGCGGATATCGGCACCGGGACCTATACCATCCTGGCGCAGACCGCTGCCGACATTCTTGGCGTCGCCTCCACCACCATCGAGGTTCAGCTGGGTGATACCGAGCTGCCGCGTGCCGGTGTCGCAGGTGGATCGCAGCTGGCGGGCAACGTGACCGCGGCGGTGAACGATACCGCCAGACGAATGCGCGACCAGCTGCTGAAACTCGCCAGCGAGCTGCCACAGTCGCCACTGAATGGCACTCCGGCATCTCAGCTCACGCTGAAAGGCGACGGGGTTCAGCATAATCTGCGCAGCGGTATGGCGGTCTCATTTGCCCGGCTGGCAAGCCTGGCACCGGCGGAGAGTCTGACGGTGAAAGGCGGCACTTTCCCGGACGATCTGTCACAGAGCGAGCGCGACAAGATGGTGCGCAACCTTAATGACATGAGCCGCCCTGAAAAATTCTCGGCCCACAGCTGGAGCGCGCAGTTTGTGGAAGTGCGGGTCGATGAAGATTTCGGCACTATCCGGGTCAAACGGATGGTGGCGGCGCTCGACAGCGGTCGTCTCTACAACCCTAAACTGGCGCGCAGCCAGTGGATTGGCGGCATGATCATGGGCGTCGGTCAGGCGCTGATGGAAGAGGGCATCATCGATCCGCGCAATGGTCGGGTGATCAACAACAACCTGGCCGACTATCTGGTGCCGGTTAACGGTGACATCCCCAGCATTACTACCATTAACGTTGGCGAGCCCGATTTTGAGGCGACCACCATGGGCGGTAAAGCCGTGGGTGAGCTGGGTATCGTGGGCGTGGCGGCAGCGATCAGTAATGCGGTGTTCCATGCCACCGGCAAGCGGGTGCGCGACTTACCTATTACTCTCGATAAGATTATCTGAGCCTGTTCCTGACCTGCTGCCAGCAGGTCGATGTGAGGATATGCGGGCGCGGGCTGAAACCTGCGCCCGTTTTTCACGCCTGGTGGAGATAAAGAGTGAAGATAGCGTTGATTGTGCTGGCCGCCGGGCTGAGTCGCCGTTTTCGCCAGCAGGCGGGTGAGCATAAGCTGCTGGCCGATCTGAATGGCAAACCGGTGCTGCAACGCACGCTGGAGCAGGCCGCTGCCAGTGGTCTTGACCTGTTTGTGGTCACGCGCCCGGACGCCTCTGCGCTTAAGGCGCTCTGCTCGCAGGCTACCCTGGTGCTGTGTGACAGCGGCGGGCTGGGCGAATCGATCGCCGCAGGTGTCAAAGCCAGCCGTGACTATGACGGCTGGCTGATTGCGCTGGGCGATATGCCGTTTGTCACGCCTGAAAGTTACCGCGCCGTCAGCGCTGCGCTGGCGGACGCGCCGATCGTCAGGCCGTGGATTGACGGCAGGCCGGGCCATCCGGTGGGCTTTCAGCACCCCTGTTATCCGATGCTGAGCACGCTACAGGGCGATGCCGGGCCGCAGGCGGCGGTGAAGTCACTCGCCGTCCGGTTGCCGCTTCAGGATCGCGGCTGTTTGTGTGATATCGATCTCCCTGCTGATCTGCAGTTAATTAAGGAATTTTCATGATTACGCTGGATCAACGTGTGATTAATGCGGCACTGAGCAGCTGCCAGGCGGGTCAGCAGGTCTGGCTCTGCACGGTGCTGCGCACCTATGGATCTTCGCCGCGCGCGCCTGGCACCCTGATGACGGTCAACGAAACGGGTGCTTACTGCGGATCGCTGTCGGGCGGCTGCATTGAAGAGGACTTTCTGGCGCAGCTGGCGGCAGGAGCCTATCGCGCCAGCAGTCAGCGGGTGCGGTACGGTGAGGGCGGAATGCGTCCTGACGTCAGCCTGCCGTGCGGCGGCAGCCTGGAGATCGTCATTGAGTTTCTGCCGCCCGATGATGCCACGCTGGCGCTGCTGACGGCCATGCAGCGTGCGCTGAGCGGACAGCAGCCGATGGTGAAAATGATACGCACCGGCGAACGTGCACAGTGGGAAGTGATCGCCCCTGACAGGGTGTTGCCTGCGCTGGATGCCAGTGAGCAGCAGATGTTACTGCCGGTTGGTGCGATACCGGAACTGCTGATCGCGGGCTACTCGACTGTGGCATATGAGTGCATCCGGCTCGGGCAGATGCTGGGTTTTCACGTGCGGGTCTGTGAGCACCGACCGGAGATGCTGACGGAGCTGAAGAGCCACTTCAGCGCTGCGGACAACGTGACGCTGGTGTCACAGCATCCGGCGCGCTGGCTGGAGCTGAACGGCGCGCATGCAGCGGTGGCGATTGTGGCACTGACCCACGATCCCCGCATTGATGATCTGACGATGATGGAAGCGATCGCGACACCCGCGTTCTATATCGGCATCATGGGCTCGGCGAAAAACAGCGAGAAACGACGGGCGCGACTACAACAGATCGCCGGCATGGATCGTGCCGAACTGGACCGCATCCATGCGCCCATCGGCCTGCCTATCGGCAGCAAAACCCCGGCGGAGATTGCGCTGTCGGTGATGGCCGATATCGTCCGGGTGAAAAATCGCGGGCTATCAGCCGCCTGAGTCCGGCGTCGCCTCCGGTGCGAGCCGATAGAGGTAGCTTCCCGAATAGGGGATCGGCAGGAAATCACGGAACAGCTGCCGCAATGTCTGTTCAGGATCGACATCGCGGAACAGTTGCGGGTAGAGCGTGGTGGCGAAGAACTCTGTCGCTACCACGTGCCACGGACTGAGGTAAAAGTTGTGCCAGATTGCCCCGGCATGACCGTCCCGCAATGCCGTCAGCTGCTTCAGCGCATTCTGCTGACCGGTCAGCGCCAGCAGGCTCTGCCGGGTCTGCGCTGTTGTGACGGCGGGGCCGAGTTTTAAGGCTCCCGCTTCATCGGCGCTGCCGGTGCCGGTGGCGAAGTAAAAGTCTGGCTGTGCCGCAATCACACTCTCCTCACTCAGCCGTCCGAACACGCCTTTGATCTGCTGACTGGCGATGTTGTCGCCCCCGGCAAAGCGCAGCAACTCACCCAGATTGCCATTCACCGACGTCACGCAGCATTCACTGCGCCGCCCGAGATGCAGCTGCAAAAGAACTTTAGGTTTAGCACCGTGATAGCCCGCCAGTCGGCTCTCAATGCGCTGCATGTGGCTGCGGTAAAAGCGATTAAAATCAGCAGCCCGCTGGGGCTGATTCAGCACCTCGCCCAGCAGGGTCATGCTGCGCTCGGTATTTTTCAGCAGCTCAACCCGCAGATCGATCTTCACCACCGGGATATGCGCCGCGCTGAGCATCTTCTCCAGCACTGCTCCGCTTTCACTGCCGCGCGCCAGCTGCGGCAGGATCACCAGGTCCGGTTTCAGTGCGATCACCTGTTCGGGATTCATGTCATTGACGCCATCCAGACCCAGCACCGGAATTTCCTCCATCTGCGGAAACTTACTGGCAAAAATCTGCCAGGTCTGGGGATCATACTTTTTCAGATCCTGTGGCCAGCCAGCGATATGCTGCAGCGGATTGCCGGGTGTCAGCAGCGCGACGCTGTAGAGCATCCGGCTTTCACCCAGCACAATACGCTGCGGATGGTCGGGTATCTCTACCTTACGGCCGGTGATGTCGGTCAGCGTGCGGGCGTGTGCGCCAGCGCTGACCAGTATCACGCTCAGCATTAATAACGCACAGCGCAGCGATTTAAAATTCAACACGGGCCTGTACCATCAGGTTGCGGGTTTCACCTTCACGGACGCGCAGGTTGCCGCCGCTTGAACTGTAATAGTGCTGGTTAAACAGGTTATTGATGTTCAGACGCAGCTGCGTTTTTTCACCGAACAGGCGGTTGTTCCATGCCACGAAACTGTCTGCCACCACATAGTCGGGCAGGGTGAAACTGTTATCGGGATCGCCCGCACGGCTGCCGACATAGCGTGCGCCTCCGCCGAGCCGGAACGAGCCGGGCAGGCTGCTGATCTGCATCTCATGACTGAGATAGAGCGCACCGGCATGACGCGGCGCATTCTGCAGCCGATTGCCGTTGTTATCCGGATTAACCCGGTCATTAACGATCTCTGCCTGATCATAGCTGTAGTTCGCACTTAAATCCCAGCCGGGTGCAATTTCGCCGTTCAGCTCAAATTCAGCGCCGGTCGATCGGGCTTTATCAATGGCCCGCGTGCTGCCATTAATATTCAGCGACATCGCTTTTTCGTCTATCCGATAGAGCGCGACGGTGGCGAACAGTTTCGGCGAGAGTTGCCATTTACTGCCAACCTCCCAGCTGGTGCCCTGTTCCGGTTTGCCGACATTGCCATCATCATCCACGTCGGTTGACGGGGTGAACGACTTACTGACGCTGGTGTAGAAAGAGAGGTCAGGTGTGAGTTTGTAGATCACCCCCGCCTGCGGCAGAAACTTATTCCCCTCATCATTCAGGGTTTCCACCTGCGGATTAAATCCGCGCGAGGCGCGCTGTTCATAATGCTGATAACGACCGCCCAGCACCACAATCCAGTCGGGTGACAGAGAAATGCTGTCTTTGGCGTAGAGTGACCGGCTATGAATGCGGTTCAGGTTATTGGCGGCTGCGCTATTTTCCGTGCTGGCGTCCGTGACCGGTGACAGCAAGTCATATTCAGGCGTGAAATAGTTGAACTGGCGGTTGACCTTGCCCTGATACTGATGGGCACGATAAGTCTGGTTCATCTCATAGTCGGTGCCCACCACCAGCGCGTGCTGCATACCCAGAATTTCGGGATTACCCAGCAGATCCCAGCTCAGGTATTTAGTTTTGTGGTTAAACCCGCGATTGGCATCGGCGCGACGTGTGACCACGCCGCTGCTGGCGTTCACCGCCGTCACGCGCACTTCATTGTTGTCATAGCGCCGCTGGTTCCAGCCCAGGGTTAACCGGGTGCGCCACTCATCATTAAACTGCCAGTCATAATGAGCATTCAGGGTTTTGTTATGGCCCCAGGCGTGATTGGCTTTGTCATCCAGCCGATCTTTATAACCGATGTCGATCGGCTTGCCGTCGATAAAGGCCGTGCCGCGATCGTAGGGAATGTCATAGCGGTAGTCGGCATAGCTGATCAGAAAACTTGCCTGCTCGCCATACCATTGCAGAGAGGGTGCCAGCAGTGTGTGCTCTTCACTGCCAAAGTTGCGCCAGTAATCCTGATTTTGCTTTTCGGCGATCAGGCGGAAGGCGAAGCCGTTGCCCAGCGGACCGGTGACATCCAGGGTGCCCGCACCGCCACCTTCACTGGCGTAACGTCCGCTGACGCTGGAGTGCCAGCTGTATTGCGGCTTTTTGCTGACTACATTGATAATGCCGCCCGGATTCTGAATGCCATACAGCAGCGAGGAGGAGCCTTTCAGCACCTCAACCCGCTCGGTCGTGGCATCGAAATTCAATCCCTGACTGCTGCGGATGCCATCCCGGTAGATGGAGCCATCGGCGTTGCTGCCAAATCCGCGTCGTACAAAGCCATCTTCGGTGCCAGCCAGCGTGTTCGCTTCGGTCACACCGCTGACGAAGCGCATCGCATCCGCCAGTGAGCTTGCCTGGTAATCGTCCAGTTGCTGCTGCGTGACCACGCTGACCGACTGCGCCTCATCGATCCGCGCGGTCGGCATTTTACTGGCAACGCTACTCTGGCTGGCGCTGTAATTTCCCTCTGAACTGGCATCCGCGGTCACGGTCATATCCGGGGCGCTGTCGGTTGCTGCATTGACCTGTGGCAGCATGATGCTGCTGCAGATCGCCACGACCAGAGCGGGGTGCCGGGCCGGATATCGTGAGTCTTTGTTTTTCATTTTTCTTTTCGTATCTGAAGCAAAGGACCTGACGACTGACAATCTGTCTGTCTTGCAGGTCTACCCTGGAGGTGTTCTGCAATATGCAGCGTTTAAACAGAGGAGATCAGTATCAGGTCTTCAAGGTCATTATGCCGGCCGGACGACAACCTTTCTCATCTGTAATTGAGAATCATTCAAACATCCGCTATTGTAGTAGTAAACATAATTTGAATAGAATTGACTACATTTTTGCCGTGTCGTTTATCGCTGGCAAATAGATTGGCTGGAAGTTTTAGCTTATTGAAAATAATCAATATATTTTCATGGTGAGGTGATGTTTTTGGTTAAATCCACATCTTCTGCAGGTGAAATATAAAACAGCGTGACGCTTTTACTACATCTCCCGGCCCTTAAACTATCTATTTAGCCAGACTAGCGATGAGCCTTTTCACACGTTAACCCCAGTTGAAGGTGCAACATGAAACAAAACAGGCCCGTTAAAAACAGAGTGGATGTGGTGGCAGAGCGTCTTCGCGCCCGTGAAAAGCAGCTTTCACCCCGCCTGCTGGCGGTGGCGCGCTATATCGATCAACAGCGGGAAACGGTGCTGGAGAGCACCGCGATGGAGATCGCTGTGGCGAATCACACCTCTGATGCCACTGTAATCCGCGCGATTCAGGCGCTGGGCTTTAGCGGGCTGCGTGACCTCAAACAGACACTAAAGGCCTGGTTTGGTCCTTCGCTGACCTCTGAAGATAAGATGATCACCACCGTCAGTGAGGTGACCAGTGATGTGAACAGCGCCATCGACTTTGTGCTGGAGGGCCACCGTCACGCCTGTGAGGTGCTGTCGCAGCCAATGAATCGGGTGGCGGTAGCGGATAGCGTGGCGCTGCTGGGCGAAGCGCGTCAGGTCGCTATTTTTGGCATCAACGCCTCTGGTATTCTGGCGGACTACAGCGTGCGGCTGCTGAATCGTATCGGTCTGCCCGCCTTTTCCCTTAACCGTGCAGGAATTGCGCTGGCAGAGCAGATGCTGGCGCTACAGCGTGGCGACGTGCTGATCATGATGGCGCAACAATCGGCGCACCGGGAAGGGACAACAGTGGTACGTGAAGCGAAGCGGCTGGATATACCGATTATTCTGCTGACCAACGCCACCGACTCCTTTTTCGCCCGCGAGGCGGATGTCGTAATCAATGTGCCGCGCGGCGGCGAGAAGGGACGCATTCCCCTGCACGGCACGATTATGGTCTGTCTGGAGATGCTGATCCTGTCCGTTGCCTCAACGCTGCCACAGCGTACCGTTAAGACGATGAAACGGTTACAGGATCTTAATCGCGGGCTGAAGCCCGCCAGCAAAAAGTAGCCAGTGTAACGACGCTGTGGCGGGTTCCCGGTATTTCACCTGAACCAGCACGGCTGATCTTTAAGTCAAATTTCTCCGCTTTGCGAGCGCGATCCCGTATTTTCTGCCACCCCTTTCCTCAGCCGTCTACGCTTACAGCTTGCTGCGCCAGCCGGTGCGGTTCTTACTCATACTGACTTTCATTTGATTTGTGCGGAGCTGCTGATGAAACCCCTTCACGCGCAATACCTTTTCTGCTGTGCCACCCTGAGCCTGCTGTCGCCGCTGCCTGCGATGGCCTGGAGCGACCTCACCGTCTTTGGCGATAGCCTGAGTGATGGCGGGAACGTCGGGCGCTTTACCTATGATGGCGCGACCCATCCGCTCTATGACGAGATCGTAGCGCAGTCGCTGGGTGATAACCTGCGCCCTTCATCGCAGGGCGGAAGCAACTATGCCGAAGGTGGCGCAGTTGCGGTACCTGCAATTAATCCCCTGTTTAACACTCAGGATCAGCTTGATAACTACCTTGCGGCGCGAGGCGGACGAGCTGATTCGGACGGTCTCTATATTCACTGGATTGGCGGCAATGATTTAGCGGCGGCGGCTCTTGCCCCCCTCGCTGCCCGGCAGATAGTGGATAACAGCGCCAGTGCAGCGGCCTCACAGGTCAGCCGGTTGCTGGATGCCGGAGC
This sequence comes from Pantoea sp. RG18, assembly GCF_025910075.1. Taxonomy (NCBI): domain Bacteria; kingdom Pseudomonadati; phylum Pseudomonadota; class Gammaproteobacteria; order Enterobacterales; family Erwiniaceae; genus Pantoea; species Pantoea sp. RG18. The sequence continues at coordinate 166,806 of NZ_JAPCIL010000020.1, read as the reverse complement.
CGGAACGGTGATTGTTCCGACGGTACCTAATGTAGGGGCAACGCCCGCCCTGCTGCAGGCGATTCTGCAGGTGCCTGGTCCAGCGGCACAACCTGCCACGGCGGCGCTGTTTCAGTCGCTGAGCACCACCACTACGCCTGACCGTGCCGCAAGAGAGCAGGCGATTGAAACCGCGCTTGGCGAGGCGGCCGGACAAATCTCTTCAATTCCGCTGATCCGGGATGCCATTGCACAGCAGCTGATTGCCGCCTGGCAGTTACTGAGTCAGGAGGCGGCGGCCCTCACCGACCGTTACAACCAGGCTGAAGAGCAGGGGCTGGTGACCGCACGCGGGAACATCGCACGAGTGGATATCAATGGCCTGTTTAATGAGGTGATCGATAATCCGGGCCTGTATGGACTCACGAATACGGCCGGAATGGCCTGTCCGCCAGGTGTCTCGGCGATGGACTGCACCTCCTCGACGACAGGATTTTCGCAGTCACAGCAGTATCTGTTTGCAGACAGACTGCATCCCAGCCCGGCGGTCCATGCGCTGATCGCCGATTACATTCAGTCGGTGCTGAATGCGCCGCTGCAGGTAGCTGCACTGAGTCAGGCGCCGTCGATGCTGGTGGGCGATGCGCGCAATACGCTGGATGGACATCTGCAGCAGCAGCGTCAGCAGCCCGCCAGTGCTGGCGAGTTTACTGTTTTCGGCGGTTATGCCGGGCAGCAGCGTGATTTCCGCGGCGACAGCCTGCAGGATGGCGATGCGACCAGCGCCAGCGGCACCGTGGGTGTGGGCTATCAGCTGACCGATCACTGGCAGGCCGGTGCCATGCTCTCTACGACCTCGCAACGTCAGGATCCCTCGTCGCGCTTTGATTACCGTTTACGCGGCAATCTGGTGGCACTCTGGAGTCAGTTGAATTATCTCGATCGGGGATGGATTAATGCGGACGCCCATTATGCCGATCTCGACTTTGATGATATTGAGCGTCAGATCAGGCTGGGACCGGCGACCCGCACGGAAAAGGGCAACAGCAATGGTAAGGTGCTGGGAATGCGGCTGCAGACCGGCTGGGATTTGCCGCTGGGTAGCTATGTTTCTACTGGCCCGGTGGCCAGCTATGCGCTCGACTACACCCAGGTCGATGGCTATAAAGAGGAAGGCAACAGCAGCACCTCAATGCGCTTTGGCGACCAGACGCTGCACTCTCAAATCGGCGCAGTGGGCTGGCGTATCGACAGCAAAGATTTGCTGATCAATCCCTGGGCGCAGGTCAGCTACAATCACCAGTTTGGTGACAGCGATTCGGCGGTGACCGCCGGACTGAAATCGACCCGCACCGCCTTTACCCGCAGCAGCGATTCCAGTGATGATAACTGGATCGATATGGCGGTGGGTGCGAGCGTGCCGCTTGGCACCTCGGTGAATGCCTTTGCGGGCGTCTCGGCGGTAACAGGCAACAGCGACATGCATCAGGTGACATGGAACGTCGGGCTTAACGCCCGCTTTTAACGGATCTGCTTTGCGGAGTGAAAAGCCCTGCAGACGTTGTCCGTCGCTCTCATAATGATAGCGGCGGGCGACGTTGCAGCAGATCTGAGCGTTCATCACACCCCGGATGCAGTCGGGTATAACTCTCTTCTGTGGCGTACCTTTTTCACGCTTCGATCAAAGCCTGCGCCTCCAGTTCGCGGACCCGCGGTATCACTTCGCGGCCAAAGAATTCGACCTCTTCATGAAAGTGCAGAAATGCCAGCAGCAGCAGATCCACACCGGCCTGCTTCAGTTCGATAATGCGTTCAGCAATCTGCTGCGGTGTGCCAATCAGATTGGTTTTAAAGCCGTCGTTGTACTGCACCAGATCCTCAAACGACGATTTCGCCCAGTTCCCCTCTCCTTCGGGTGAGGCACTGCCAGCATTTTTGACCTCATGCTGAAAGCCTTTTACCGCATCCGGGTTGGCTTTGCTGATGATCTCATGAAGCACCGCCTGCGCCTGCTGTTCGCTCTCGCGGGCAATCACAAAACCGTTCAGCCCGATTCTGACCTGATGCTGATTACGTCCGGCTTTTTCACGGATATCCGCGACCTGCAGACGGACACCGTCCGGGGTATTACCGTTGGTAAAATACCAGTATGACACCCTGGCGGCCATGTCGCGCGCCGCGCGTGAACTGCCACCCTGGAAAATTTCCGGGAGCGGTGACAACGGCTTGGGTTTCATCACGTAATCGTGGAAGCGATAAAAATCGCCGGCAAAGCTAAAACTCTCTTCACGCCAGATGCCGCGCAGGCAGCGAATAAACTCTTCTGAACGCAGATAGCGCTCTTCATGATCGAGCCAGGGTTCACCAATTGCCTTGAACTCGCCCCGGAACCAGCCGCTGACAATATTAACGGCGATGCGTGGACCATAAAGATGGCTGATAGTGGCAATCTGCTTTGCCGCCAATACCGGATTCCACGGGCCGGGAAGCAGAGCGGCAATCACTTTTAATTTCGAGGTGTGACTAAGTAAATCCTGCGAGAATGTGACCGATTCATGCTGATTATCTGCGCCATATCCTGCAGTAAAGCGAATCTGCGTCAGCGCGTAATTAAAACCCGCCTGTTCAGCGATCTGCGCCAGTTTGCGGTTGTATTCGGCATCCCAGCGGGTACGCTGCTCTATCTGACTGATCACCAGTCCGCCCGAGACATTCGGCACCCAGTAGGCGAACTGTAAAGGTTGGTTCAGTGACATGGTTTTCTCCTGGCATATAGCTGGATTAATGGAACAGTTAAATCTTCCAAACTTTCAGATATAAAAGAAAAGACCAAGCAGTAACCATGCCAGAGATTAAATAATTGAAGTTAAAGGATTAAAATCCAGTTTTGCATAAGCGAGCTGTTGCAAATGCAGCAACACAGAAACAGCACGGTTGCTGATGCAGCAGCGCTTCATGACCGCGCGTAACTGCGGCGAGGCCAGGGGCACTGAACCCGGCGGTATTCGCAGATAGCCGCAAAGCGATGTGATAACGTAGCGGTTCTGTTGCAGAGCCGGAGGGCACTATGATTGTCAGACAGGCATCGCCCGAAGAGGCGCACCATTTATGGAACATCAGAAATCTGGCCATCCGTCATGGCTGCCAGCATGCTTATCCACCCGACGTGCTCGCCGCCTGGACGCCAGACCGCATGCCCGCCAGCTTTCCCGCAATGATCCGCATGAATCCCTTCTTCGTGATTGATGGTCCGGACGACGTACCGGTTGCTATGGGATCGCTGGACCTTACCGCCGCCAGCGTGGAAGCCATTTTTACCCTGCCTGGGTTCACCGGACAGGGAATGGCGGGCCTAATCATCAACACCATCAAAGCGGAGGCGCTGCAGCGTGGCTACCGCCGGTTGACGCTTGCGTCGACGCCGAACGCCGTGGGTTTTTACCAGCAGCATGGCTTCCGGCCGCTGGGCGAAAGTTTCTATCCGTCAAAGCTGGCGGGCAGCGATTTGCGCTGTACTGAGATGGCGATTGATCTGTGAATGCCCGCTGCCGTCAGGCTGGCAAAGCAGAGCAAAAGTTTCCGGTGCAAAGACTTCGCAAGCCCCCGCCGGTAAGGTATAGTCCGCGTTTTTTGGAGGAATCATGCTGACTGACTCATCAACTCGTCTTAATAAATACATCAGCGAGAGCGGCATCTGCTCCCGTCGTGACGCCGATCGTTACATCGAGCAGGGCAACGTTTTCATTAACGGCAAACGCGCCACTGTGGGCGCGCAGGTATTTGCAGGCGATGTGGTGAAGGTCAATGGTCAGCTTATCGAGCCGCGCGATGAAGACGATCTGGTGCTGATTGCCCTGAATAAGCCGGTGGGGATTATCACCACCATGGAAGAGGGCGAGCGCGATAACATCAGCGATTTCGTCAATCACAGCAAGCGCGTCTTCCCGATTGGCCGACTCGACAAAGATTCTCAGGGCCTGATTTTCCTTACCAACCACGGTGATCTGGTCAACAAGATCCTGCGGGCCGGTAACAACCACGAAAAAGAGTATGTCGTTACGGTCGACAAGCCGATCACCGATGAGTTTATTGCCGGAATGAGCGCAGGCGTGCCGATGCTGGGCACGGTGACCAAAAAGTGCAAAGTGAAGAAAGAAGCGCCGTTTGTCTTCCGCATCACGCTGGTCCAGGGGCTGAATCGCCAGATCCGCCGTATGTGTAAGCATTTTGGCTTTGAAGTGACGAAGCTTGAGCGCACCCGAATCATGAACGTCAATCTCAAGGGATTGCCGCTGGGGGAATGGCGCGATCTCACTGACGACGAACTCGTTGAGCTGTTTAAACTGCTGGAGAACTCCTCTTCAGAAGATAACCCAGCGAAGAAAGCTAAAGCTCCGGCGAAACCTGCCGCCGCTAAAAAATCGCAGAAGAGTGCGGCGAAACCCGCTGAAAAAGCGGATGCTAACGGTGCCTCACGCAAGCGCTTTGTCCAGCCGGGACGTAAGAAGAAAGGGCGCTAATGCTGACCCGATGCAGAGAGCGACTTTCCTGCTCTCTGCATCGGTAATCAGCGGATTATTACGGAATGATCCGGGCCGCCCGGAAGCGGGCAAACAGATCGCAGAACATCTTATCCGTTGCGCGATAACCGTGGAATCCCGCCCGCCGCAGCTTGCTGCCGTCGCCAAACATGTCGTAATCCCAGCCAAAAACAAAATCAGCGAAAACACCATCACTAAGCGCAAGAATATCGGGCTGGATCAGCCCGTTGGCAGCGGCGATTTCCCGCCACAGCGCACGATAATCCTGAAATAGTTGCCGGAACGACAGCGAAACCGGCGGCGCGATCTCCAGTTCAAACCACGCTGCAATGACCGGCCATAGCTCACTCCAGCGCCAGAGATCGCCATTATTGATATTAAAGGCCTGATTGCGTGCGTCAGAAGTGCGTGCGGCCCAGATCGTCGCGTCGGCCAGCAGAGTGGCATCGGTAAAATCGACCATACTGTGCCAGGTTTCCGGCGAACCGGGAAAGCGTAAGGGCAGCCGCGCCGCGCGACAGATTGAGGCGTACAGCGCCAGGCTCAGCGCCAGGTTCATGCTGTTGCCCGGCCTGTCACTGCCGACCACACCGGGCCGCAGCGCACTCCAGTGCCAGGCTTTACCTTGCTGTTGTGCGCTCAGCCAGTTCAGCTGCGCGACGTTAAACTCAGCACCCGGTACACCAGGATCGCTTTCCCGCGCCGGCGTTTTAAAGCGTCCGAGATGGGCGCCATACACCTTGTATCCCTGCATCAGGCTGACATGCTCAAGTGGTGCGACATCCTCCATGGTCTGAACCAGATTTTGCAGCATGGCAAGATTCGGCCCGACCATGGTTCCCCAGTCAGAAGCGTTCAGCCAGGCGCTGTAAAAGATATGCGTGACGTCGGTGAGTGATGCCAGCCGTTGCTGGCACTGCTGGCTATCGCGCAGATCAACCGCAATCACCTCTGTGCCGCTGACTGCATAGTCTGACCGATGCGTCAGTGCTTTGACCTGCCAGTGGTCTGCTACCAGTGCCTGACTCAGTTGCTGACCGACAATCCCGCTGGCACCCGCCACCAGCGCAACCTTCTTATCCTGCGTCGTTTTCATGATCATTGCCCTGTTAAGAGAGAAGCTGCATTCTCACCTGCGTTTATTTCTGATTAAATACCCTGAACCGGATGTCACTTATCAGGAAAATCAATAAATGCAGAACAAACTGAATGCGATTCAGACCTTCATCCGGGTTGCTGAAGCGGGATCTTTTTCGGCGGCGGCCCGGCAAAACGGCATGAAGCAGTCGGCGGTAAGCCAGCAGATTGCCGCGCTTGAAGAGGCGCTGGGGGTTGTGTTACTGCACCGCACCACACGAAAAATGGCGCTGACGGAGCAGGGTCAGCATTATCTGCAGCAGGTCAGGCAGCTGCTCAGCGCGATGGAAGAGCTGGAGCAGCAACTACGGCCTGAATCGCAGCCTCTGCACGGCAAACTCTATATGCAACTGCCGAGCGGCATCGGGCAGCGGCTTATGCCGTATCTGATTGCATTCCAGCAGGCGCATCCCGCGCTGCGTCTGAATATTGCGCTGGAGGATCGCCTGTCGGATCTCATTGGTGAAGGCGTTGATGTGGCAATCCGCCTCAGCGAATCGCCGCCCGCCACACTGGCTGCCCGTTCACTCACCACGGTTGAAACCGTGCTGGTGGCTTCCCCTGAGTGGATAGCGCGAAACGGCACGCCGCAAACTCCCAGTGACCTGCAGCACCATCCCCACATACGTTTTAGCGGCGTGTCGCCCGATGCGCCGCTGCAGCTGGTGTCCGCGACCACGAGGGTGTCTGTGCCGGTAGAAAGTGCTTTTCGCTCTAACAACAGTGATGCAATGATGCAGGCCCTTGAAGCGGGGCTGGGGATCGGTGGGTTACAAACACTTATCGGCGCAGACGCGCTGGCATCCGGCCGACTGGTGCGGGTTTTATCGGACTGGCGGCTTCCCGACCGCTATCTTTATGCTGTGTTTCCCGATGCCCGCTTTATCCCGGATAAAGTGCGGAAGCTGGTAACGTTGTTAACTCAGGAGCTGGTGCGGTTGCAGGGAACAGGGCAGAAACTCATCTGATGTGGTGAAGAAAAAATCAGGTCTGATTGAAATGCACCCAACTCAGGGGTAAAGTATGCCCAGGTTGGGGACAGGGAAATACTCAGCACATGGACGCACTATTCATCGATAAAGATTAACGCGACGATTTGACCAGGCAACAGCGTGATGCCCTGGCTACCGCGCTGAATGTGATCAAAAAAGGGCTGAGACATGACTGAACGCGATATTTTCGGTGAACTGATGACGGGTATGCAGGAGCTTAAGGATCATCAGGAGGGCAAAATTACGCTTAAGAGTTATAAGGTCACTAAGCGTGCCCCTGTAACTATTGCGCCGCAGGAGTTACGCGACGTACGCGAAAAACTGAACCTCTCCCAGGCCGTATTCGCCCATTATCTTCATACTGGTGAAACGACATATCAAAACTGGGAACAGGGCAGGGCGAGACCTAACGCCCAGGCTGTTTTACTGATCCGCATGGTGCAGCAGAACCCAGAAACGCTGAAGACGCTCGCGAAGCTCTGACAGGCCAGCCCGTAAGGCTGGCATCCTGTTTCATTATCGATGCCTCCGCTTTCCCCTCTCTGACGAATTTAAAACGCTAACCCCTCTCCCCAATCCGATAGTCCGTTTCATGCCTCCGGCCAGATTTTAATGGGGGTCACATTCAGACCAACGACACTTTTCACCCTGATCAGGGCGTGGCAGGATAAGCGCAATCTATCAAGGAGTGTGCCTGATGTTACTGAAAGGTATGAACGATCCGCTGCTGAAAGCGTATCAGCATCCCAAATCACGGATGATGATCAGCCGTTTCAGGGGGCTGGCGGGGGATCGAAGACTCAGTGACTGGCAGGCGTTCTGTATTCTGGTCACCGGCTTTACCAATTACTGGTATGTGCATGCAGGTCACTACACCATTAATGTCACACTGACTAAAACCCGCCAGTTCGACTTCCTGCAGGACTTTCTGCATTTCACGGTTACGCTGGATGGGTTAATTGGTGATGAACATTTTCGTAGTCCGGACTTTGTGCTGCCCCATTATGATGTGCCCTACGAATTCTGCCGCTGGCGTAACAAGCGCGGCTATGATGCGTTAACTACCTATATCAGCAAGCAGGGTGTGAAATCCCATAAAGGGATATTTGTCGCCTCTGAAGGGGCTTCCCCGGAAGAGCAGGTGATGAAATGGGAAGGTGTGGTCAACGTCTATGACAAAACCTTTTTTAGCGTGACTAACTTCAGCACCACCCAGGAATTTCTGATCAAAGACATCAGTAAATCCATACAGGAAGGATTGCTGAAGCACCTGAGTTTTTACCGCGATCTGTTTCACTATATCTTCCCCTCACCAGCGGAGGCGCGGTTGCAGGCGCGCGATGACAGGCGCTATCTGGCTAAAAGATAGCGCCCGGGCATCTTCAGATCAGGTCAATGGGTTCAGCCGGGTCTGCTTAAACGTTGCTAACCCGGTAGTCAGCTGACCTCTCAGCGGGGTTTACCACTTCATCTCGCCGGTATTGACTTTGGCGCTGAGTTCCAGTGAAGCGGGTTCTGCCAGTTTCGGCCAGGCGGCTTTCATGGCGGTAATCACCTGCGCTGAGGTTTTATGTTGCGCCAGCGCCGCCTCAAAACTCTTCAGATAATTCAGGGTGAAATCCACCGCCTGTGAACCGGCCGGACGGGCACCGAGATAGTGACCCGGAATCACGTTCTTCGCGTTCAGGGTCTGCATTTCGGTCAGGATATGACGCCACTCAGCGCGGCTCTGAACGGTCTGAGTGTCAGCCGTCCAGACATGAATGCCCGAGGAGAGGGCGGTACCGCCCAGAATGGTGCTTGCAGACGGGATCCAGATATAAGCGGCGTATTGCTCCGGATGACGCAGCTCCAGCACCTCACCGTCGACGCTAAAGCGGGTCTGATGGGTCACTTCAGGCACAAACACCTTATCCGGCGCGCCCTGCTTCATCTGTGGACCCCAGTATTTCAGCTTGGCGTCATGCGTCTGCTGGATATGCTTCACCACCGCCGGCGCGGCAACCACCTTCACGTCCGGCCAGGCTTTAACAATTGGCTCCAGACCAAAGTAGAAATCGGGATCGCCAGAAGTGATCACAATTTCCTTTAACGTTTTTCCGCTCTTTTTAATCATCTCTGCCAGTTTTTCACCGTCCTGGGTGCTGAACTGGGCATCAAACAGAATCGCTTCGGTTGGCCCGGTAACCAGCGTTGAGGAGACGGCAAAGATGCCCTTTTCCTGCGGATTATAGGTTTGCAGTTGCAGGGTGGCCGCGCTGGCGGAGGCCGAGGCCAGCACCAGCATCACAGGTAACAGCGTAGTTTTCATTGAGGATCCTCAGAGATAAATGCCCGATTCAGGCAGGCGTAACGGGCGATGTTCAGTATCAGTGGCGCTATTCTACGCATCTGGCTATCTGTTAGAATTCCCGCAATCAGAGATGCTGAGTTTCATAATCCGAACAGGTGGAGTGGATGGACAGAGTCACGGCGGCAGCCGTTTTCAACCGGATATGTGAACTGGGCAGCCTGAGTGCCGCCTCACGATCGCTGGGGATCTCTCGCCCGATGGTCAGCCGTTATCTGGAGGAGATGGAAAAGTGGGCGGGAACGCGTCTGCTGCATCGCTCTTCGCGCCAGCTGACCCTTACGCCTGCCGGTGAGGCGATCCTGCAAAAAACCCGTCAGCTGGCCCTGCTCTCAGAGGCGATCCAGCAGGAAACCACCCAGGGCGTACCGGCCGGAACGCTTCGCATCGCCTGCGCCCACTTTACGGCTCTTCATCTTGTCGGCCCGGTGATCCCCGATTTTCTGGCGCGTTATCCGGCACTGCGCATCGAGCTGGAAATTAACAATCAGCCAGTAAGCCTGATTGGTGAGCGTATCGATCTCGCTATTCGCATCACCGACTCGCCAGAGCCGGGGGCGATCGCACGCCGTCTTGGCGAATGTCACTCGGTACTCTGCGCCTCACCTGAGTATCTTAAGGCGCGGGGTAACCCGGAAACCCCGGACGATCTGGCTCAGCATAATTGCCTCTACTACAGTCGCTTTGCCGGACAGAGCTGGCATTTTACGGCGGCTGGCGGGGAGAAAATCGCGGTTGCCGTCAGAGGAAATTTCAGTGCGGGTATCTCTTCACTGTTGTGTGACGCGGCGATAGCGCATTGCGGGATAGCGATGGTGCCTGAGCAGGAGGCTCGCCACGCACTGGAAACAGGGAAGCTGGTAAAATTACTGCCCGATTATGAGCCGCAACGTATCGGCATATGGGGGCTTTACCTGTCGCGTGAGCACCAGTCTGCTGCACTGCGGCTGATGCTGGATGAGCTGCAAAGCACAATCCAGAGCCGGTGATCAGAGGGGAGAGTAACCGATCAAAATGGAACCTTACTATGAGTGATAATCAAACCCTTTACTGGAACCCTATGGTGCCAGAACTGACCGTCACTGACTTTGCCGCTTCGCTGCATTTTTACACCGTGGTGCTGGGTTTCAGTGTGAGAATTCAGCGCCAGCAGCCTGATTTTGCTTACCTCTGCTATGGAGAGGTGCAATTGATGATTGAGCAGTTCCATCCGCAGGGCTGGAACATAGCCGATCTGCGCTGGCCGCTGGGGCGGGGTATTAATTTCCAGATTGAAATTGATGATGTTCAGGCTGTGCTGACGCGTTTGCAGCAGCATGCTGTTCCGCTCTATCGGCCGCTTCGGGACAACCACTATGACACCGGTGAGACCACCGCCTGTCAGCGGGAGTTTCTGGTGCAGGACCCCGATGGTTATCTGCTGCGTTTCAGCCAGTATATGGAATAAGCTGAACGTGTTTTGGCAATATTAATCAGCAGGAGAATGGCTTGAGTAAAATAGACATTCTCTTCGGATATTTTATATTGACTGTTCAATCATGATCAATGGAAGCCTTTAATAGCAGCGTAGTGAAGTCATCTAAAGCGCGAAGAGTTACCTGCTGTTTACCACCGTCACATTAATCATGACCTTTTCCACTAACGGAAGGCGCTATGCATAGCGTGTTAACTATTGTAAAGCGTCATTAAGTAACAGGCGGCCATGATTTGCTGCTACAAGGCCATAATAAAAAATGAATGTAAGAAAGAAAATTTATCCAGCGATGGTCTACACTCTCGTTAGCTGGCTGGATTAGGATTATTCTTAACAAAAGTTTTTTAAGGGATTTCATTGGGCTAAGCGTTCGTACATTTACATTTATTCGTTCACTCAGCACTTAATCTTTGGGAATGTGAGCCGATAACAGGTGATACATACTCAGGAGGACGCACAATGAAATCTTTTTTATCTGTCTGCATTAGCATGTTGCTGATTGCCCTGGCCGGACCGGTTATTGCGGATTCAAATTCAGGCATGCTCACCTTCAGCGGAGCCATTACTAATGGTTCATGTAATATGAATGTCGGAAAAAATCCTGTCGTGTTTGACTGTTTTGATCCCGCCAGTGGTAGGGCTGTGGTCACTACTGCTGACCTGATGAATCCCGAATTGCTGACCAAATTACCCCTGGAAGTAAAAATGCACTGGTTTAATCCTGAAAAAAGCAAAGGGATACTTTACGTTACCTATCTTTAACGCTTCTCTTGAGGTTTTATTCTGAACGACAGTGCAATGCCTTAGCAGCAACGGTGACATAGAACCTAAAGATATAAACCCATAGCTCATACAGGGTTTATCATTAAGTCACCAAGAGCCAGTGAAGTATCTTTTGTGAAATTTTTAAGTCAGCATCGGGGAATTCAGTTTACCGTATTCATCATCAGAAGATAATGTCTGCATCTTATTAATCCCTTGCATAATTGAGGGTTAACACACGTTGCATCTGTTGATATGCAGACAAAACCCACCTTTGCTGTCAAAGGTGGGTTTAATTTACAAAAAGCTTGCGTGAAGATCAGTAAGAGTCAGAAGAGCGCTGAGTAAAATATTTCGTGTTCTGACGCTTCTCCTTTTTACGACGCAGCACAAGGCTGGTGGTAATAATCAGCAGCGTCAAACCGCCGGTTGCCAGTAATTCAGCCTGATGTTTCGCATCAAACAACATGATTACCAGCACCGTGACGATAAACAGGATAGTGACCCACGTCAGGCCAGGAAATAACCACATCCGGTAACTCAGGACTTCACCCGCTTTCTCGCGCTTTTTACGCAGCACCAGGTGGGACGCAGCGATCACCAGATAGACCAGCAGTGCAATCGCTCCCGATGTGGCCAGTAAAAATTCAAACACCACGCTGGGCGCCAGATAATTGGCGATCACCGCCAGAAATGCAGCCGCGGTAGAGAGCAGCACAGCAATCCACGGCGTGCCGCTGCGATTGGTACGTGAGGCAGCCGCCGGTGCATCTTTGCGGCGTGACAGAGAGTAGAGCATGCGCGAAGAGGTATAAAGTGCAGAGTTAAGACAACTGCACACCGCCATCAGCACCACCAGATCGACAATCAGTCGGGCGTGCGGGATGTTCATCGCCTGTAACACTGTCTGCCATGAACCCTGTTCAACCAGCCCTGGTGCATTCCACGGCACCAGCGCCACTACAAAGAAAATCGACAGCAGATAGAACAGCGCAATACGCCAGATGACGGAGTTAGTTGCCTGAGTAATCTGCTTGCCGGGATTCTTCGACTCTGCGGCGGCAATCGTGACAATTTCTGTGCCCATAAAAGAGAACATGGTGGTCAGGATGGCAGCCACTACCGCGCCGATACCATTCGGCATAAATCCGTGAGTGTCATAGAGATGCGACAGGCCGCTGGTATTGCTGTCAGGCAGCACACCAAACACTGCCGCACCTGCCACGCCCAGGAACAGGATGATGGCAACGACCTTGATTAATGCAAACCAGAACTCAAACTCACCATAATTTTTCACGCTGAGCAGATTAGTAATGGTCAGCAACAGGGTGATAGCAAACGTGAACTGCCAGATGGCGACATCGGGGAACCATGCATGAAGAATGGTTCCCGCCGCATTGGCTTCCAGCGGGATCACCAGCACCCAGAACCACCAGTAGAGCCAGCCGATGGTAAATCCGGCCCAGCGTCCCAACGCTTTATCGGCGTAGGTTGAGAACGAGCCTGAATCGGGTGAGGCGACGGCCATCTCGGCCAGCATCCGCATAATCAGGACCACCAGCGCACCGGCGGCGGCATAAGAGATCAACACCGCGGGGCCCGCTTCAGAAATAGCATGGCCGGAGCCAACAAATAGCCCGGCGCCAATCACGCCCGCAATTGAGAGCATACGCACGTGGCGCGGTTTCAGGTTTTGAGCCAGCGAATCTGCATTCGCACTCTGAGTCATCGTCATGTAAACGTCTCCTGTCGACGTCCGGCCTGGATGGCCGGACGAACGGGGATGAACTTGCGTTAACGCGTCAGCGAAATCAGGCCGGGACGACGGGATGTCCGGCGGGTGCGACACAGTGATCGATCACCGTGGAGAGAATGGTCAGCGCCTGGCTGAACTGCGCATCCGGAATGGTGAGCGGGTAGAGGAAGCGGATGACGTTGCCTTTGGCTCCGCAGGTCAGCAGCAGCAAGCCCTGTTCCATCGCCATCTTCTGAACCGCCTGCGCGGTGCTGGCCTGATAGAACTCCATCGCCACCATCGAACCCAGCGCACGCACTTCAGCAATGTCCGGATGTTTGCGTTGATGTTCCTGGAGTTCTGCTTCAAGCCGGGCACCGAGATCAACGGCGCGCTGGCAGAGCTGCTCCTCTTCAATTACATCCAGCACCGCATGGGCCGAGGCGATAGCCAGCGGGTTTCCGGCATAGGTCCCGCCCAGCCCACCTGGTGCAGGTGCATCCATCACCTCTGCGCGACCGGCGACCGCGGAGAGCGGCATCCCGCCTGCCAGGCTTTTCGCCATGGTGATGATATCGGCCTTCACCGGGTAGTGTTCCATGGCAAACAGCTTGCCGGTTCGCGCAAATCCACTCTGGACTTCATCCGCAATCAGCAGAATGCCGTGACGGTCGGCCAGCTCCCGCAACTGCACCATAAACTCTGCGGGTGCCGCATGGAATCCACCTTCGCCCTGCACCGGCTCCAGCACGATCGCGGCGACGTCATGGGGCGCAATGTCCTGCGTAAAAATTTCTTCAAGGCTGGTCAGTGCCGCCTCGATGCTGATCCCCTGAACCGCGCTGGGATAGCGTGCATGGAAGACTGACGGCGGCATCGGGCCGAAATCCCGTTTGTAAGGCGCCACTTTTCCGGTCATCGCCATGGTCATAAAGGTGCGGCCATGGAATGCGTTACCAAAGGTGATGATGCCGTGGCGGCGGGTATAGGCACGCGCCACTTTTACGGCATTTTCTACAGCTTCAGCCCCGGTGGTGAAGAAGGCCGTTTTCGCCGCACCGGCGATGGGAACCCGCTGATTAATACGCTCGGCCAGTGCGATGTAGCTTTCGTAAGGGGTGATCTGGAAAGCCGTATGGGTAAACTTTGTTAATTGATCGGCAATCGCCTGTTCAATGCGTGGATGGCGGTGGCCGGTGTTCAGTACCGCGATGCCGCCCGCGAAGTCGATCCAGCTATTACCCTCCTGATCCCATAAGGTGGCGTTCTCTGCCCGGGCAACGTACCAGTCGCACAGCGTACCGATACCTTTGGGGAGAGCCTGTGCTTTGCGCTGCTGCAACAGGTTATTTTTTTCGCTCATTTATTCCACCTCGTTAATATGCGTGTTTACAATTCCCGACAAACACGTTTATTTATGCCTGAGGCGTGGTGAGTTGCCAGAGCCAATTGTCAGAGGAAAGGTGGAGCCAATTGCGACTCTTATACGCAGATCATCTATTAGCGCGGTTACAGTTTTTAAGAACTGGCTCATTACATCAGCGGCTGCTGAACTGCATGCAGGCCGCGATCGCTGAAGAGGTGTTTCCGCGCGGAAGCCGTTTGCCGCCAACCCGCGATCTGGCGCGCGAACTGGGCGTGTCGCGAAACACGGTTATGCATGTTTATGAGAGCCTGATGGCGCAAGGCTATGTTAACGCGCGGACCGGCAGCGGCACCTGGATTGCAGAAACGCTGCCGGAAAACTCTCTGCAGAGTGATGCAATTGCCGACCTTCAGGCGGTGAAGGCGCAACGACCGGCAACCCTGTCGAAGCGTGGCGCCAGTCTGCTGGGGCATGCTACAGCATCGCCTTACCAGTGGGGCGCGTTTGTCCCCGGCGCGCCCGATGTGACCGAATTCCCCCACAAGCTGTTCAGTCAGATTCAGGCGCGTCTGAATCGCGAACCTGACGTTCACCGCCTGGTCTACAGCAGCGGCGGTGGCTGTCCCGATCTGCGCCATGCGCTGGTGGATTATCTGCGGGTGGCACGCTCAGTGCGGGCCGATGCTGACCAGATCCTGATCACCGAAGGGGTTCATCAGGCGGTTGATCTGGTGACCCGGGTGTTGTGCGATCCTGGCGATCGGGTCTGGATGGAGGAGCCAGGCTACTGGGGAACACGCAATCTGCTGCGCATGAATGGCCTGAAGATTCGGGCGATGCCCGTGGATGAGCAGGGACTGGTGCCGGACAGCGGCCCGGCACCAAAGATGGTGTTTGTGACGCCCTCTCATCAATATCCGCTGGGTGTGCATCTGAGTCTGGCCCGTCGTCAGGCATTGCTCACCCTTGCACGTCGCCATCAGAGCTGGATTGTGGAAGATGACTACGACAGCGAATTTCGTTTTTCCGGCCAGCCTCATCCCTCACTGCAGGGACTTGAAGCGGATGCGCCGGTCATTTACATGGGAACGTTCAGCAAAACGCTCTATCCCGCGCTGCGCATTGGCTACATGGTGGTGCCGAAACCGCTGGCACAGCCGTTGCGCATCGCCGCGGCAGAGCTCTATCGCGGCGGACATCTGCTGATTCAGCGTGCGCTGGCGGAGTTTATCCGGCTGGGCCATTACATGGAGCATATCCGCCGGATGCGCCTGCTTTACCGCCAGCGGCGGCAGTTTCTATGCAGGCTGATCGAGTGCTATCTGGGGCCAGCCTTTTTACCGGCATTCAATCATGAAGCGGGGCTGCATCTGGTGATCCCGTTGCCAGCAGGCGCGGATGACGTGGCGATAGCCGCGGAGGCGCTAAAGCGCGGCGTCAAAGTACGGCCACTTTCGCAATATTATATGCACCCTCAGGAGGCGCGCGGATTGCTGCTGGGTTACGCCTGCGTCAATGAGCGGCAGTGTCAGGATGCGTTTGGCACACTTAAAGCCTGTCTTGCGTCCGCCGGAATGGTGTTCACTCCACAGCGCTAGCGGGTTCAGGGGCGCGTGTTTTGAAGGAGGGCGGTTTTACTGCCGCCTCTGTGCTAACGCATTGACATTTAATCAGAGTCACCGAGAATACTCCTCTTTGCGCCCCGACCAGACAATACTGGAGTCTATCATCGCCTTTAAACCCTTTACTGCACCGGCCCGTGCGGCTATTAAGCGAGGCGCCGCGCTGGCTGCCGCGTTCTTGCTGGTCAGTTGCGCATCCGAGCCGCCGAAATCGCTGGTCACACCTTTTCCGCCCGTGACGAAACAGCCGCTACCGACGCCTGGCAAGCCAGCACATCCTCATGCGCAGGAACCGATGCGGGGTGTCTGGTTAGCCACGGTTTCGCGCCTTGACTGGCCGCCCGTTGCGTCGGTAAATGGCACCAGTCCGGCGCAGCGTATCCGCCAGCAGCAGCAATCACTGATCGAAAAGCTGGATAAGCTGAAAAGCCTGGGCATCAACACGGTGTTTTTCCAGGTTAAGCCTGATGCCACTGCGCTCTGGCCCTCAAAAATCCTCCCCTGGTCAGATATGCTGACAGGAAAAATTGGTGAAGATCCGGGCTATGATCCGCTGCAGTTTATGCTGGATGAGGCGCATAAGCGCGGTATCAAAGTCCATGCCTGGTTCAACCCTTACCGGGTGTCGGTAAACACTAAATCGTCTACCGTCAGCGAACTCAACCGCACGCTGTCACTGCATCCGGCCAGCGTTTTTGTGCTGCATCGCGACTGGATCCGCACTGCAGGCGATCGCTATGTACTCGATCCGGGTATCCCTGAGGCGCGTGACTGGATCACCAGTATTGTGGCCGAGGTGGTGGCGCGTTATCCCATCGACGGTGTGCAGTTCGATGACTACTTCTATGCGGAATCTGCCGGTTCACTGCTCAACGATAATCAGACCTTCAGCCGCTACGGTCAGGGGTTTGCCAGCAAAGCGGACTGGCGGCGTCACAATACTCAGCAGCTGATTGAGCAGGTGTCACGTACCATCAAACAACTGAAGCCGGACGTGGAGTTTGGTGTCAGCCCGGCGGGCGTCTGGCGTAATCTGTCGCATGATCCTGCCGGTTCCGATACCCGCGGAGCGGCGGCGTATGATGAAGCTTTTGCCGATACCCGCCGCTGGGTGCAGCAGGGCTTGCTTGATTACATTGCACCTCAGCTCTACTGGCCTTTTTCCCGTCAGGCGGCCCGATACGATGTGCTGGCAAACTGGTGGGCAGAGGTCGTGAAACCGACTAAAACCCGGCTCTACATCGGCCTTGCTCTCTATAAAGTGGGCGAGCCGTCAAAAGTTGAGCCTGACTGGACACAGCAGGGCGGCGTACCGGAGCTGAAAAAGCAGCTCGACCTTAATGAATCGAACCCCAATATTGATGGCACGATTCTGTTCAGAGAGAACTATCTGAATCAGCCGCAGACTCAGCAGGCGGTAAGCTATCTTAAAAGCCGCTGGGGAGGCTGAGAAACGCCGCGACGCTGGGCCATTAACTCTGGGTCATATGACGGTAACGGGTTTGGTATGGATCTGGATGCAGGAAACTTATTGCTGCAATCATCCAATCTGAAATCAGTGAATGCTACCGAATGGATCCCGATTTTTATCAATGGCGAGCCGCGTTACATACAGTATCAGGAATTCAATAACGCTATCCGATTCCCTCGTTATACATATGCTGAGTTACCAGACCCGGCTAAAACAACTTATGGGATGTGTTTCTGTACCGATACAACACGCACGCCAAAAATGCAGATGCTCTACGCGTCAAATGACGGGTTGTGGTATCCGGTTAACAATCCATCAGAAAAGTGGAAACCTATTTAATGGCCTTCACAGCTAAATTTATACCAGACGAATCAATTGTCGATGGGATTGGTATGCCCGATGCTCGCGGTTATTACAACGTCGAATTTGATTTTCTGGATGTGGTAGAGATTATCGAAACCGAGCCCCAACAGGTTGTGTGCTGCTTCACACTTACTATTGAGGGAACGATACTAAACTATCGGTTTCGTTACGCCTTTACTTATGACGGCACCAATGCAACTGCTGAGGCGGCTGAATATGCCCTCCAAACGTATCTACAGAAAATATACGAAAGCTCTGGTACTGAGGTTGATGATTAACTGAAAAAAGGCTGCTATAAAATTGGAAGTAAATCTTTTATTTTCATGCACTTAAACCAATCGATCTATTATACCGATCAATCTTCGAAAATTGATCGGTACAACCAGTTGGAGCCACCCTAAAACTGAGTATATTTTAATCATGGTTAGAGGGAGCCTGATATATGAATAGGAGAACAACGTGGACGTTAATATTATTTGGATGTGTGATAGCTTGGGTGATAACAATAACTGGACTGATAGAAATATATAAATATTATTGGTTTCACTTTTGAAGTGCCAACACCAGCCCGGTTTATCCGGGTTTTTTTATGTAATGCATCTATTCAATATTATTTGGAAGACGTGTCGCAATATTGACTTCCAAATATTCAAAGAACGATTTGATAAGTTACATTCGGTTTTTTATAGAATGGGAACAGCAATATGAAAAATGGATTTGAAGAGCAAGTACACGATGCTGTATGTAAGGCTATTGGGGAAGCAGTCTGGCAGTTGGTGACAACAGGTGAGCAATTAACGCCTGATGCCATCGCCAGAAAGATTGTGGTGCTCTCAGAGCATCGTGATGGCCTAGCTGCCAGCATTGCACTATCAGTGTTGCTGCAAGCTTACAATTCGCATTATGAGTCCCTTTAGAATTCCGGCACAAATTTCATGTCAGTAACGTTGTGTGATTTATTTCATCTTTATAGCCCGCATCAGACTGATTATTCTATAAAAAAAGGCAGCCTCTGCAGGTGAGGCGCCCTCGTAAAGAAGTTGTTAATCAATGCATATACGGTGTGATTACGGAAATCAGTAGGCCAACCGAAAATATCATGAACACAGCACCACCCGTCTTATTAAGATATGAGAATGCTCTACCCGCAGCCAATTTTTTCTTAACAGCACTTGCAGATGCGCCATAAAAAAAATGAATGATTACGACTAATGCGCAGAATATAGCCGAAAGGGTACAAAACTGCCCTATGAAAGGTTTTTCAGCATTGATGAATTGTGGAAACAGCGCCATAAAAAACACAATAGGCTTTGGATTAAGTAATGAAACAAAAAAACCCTGCCGGAATCTTGAAGATTTTGATGGGAGAATCAGCGATCCTTCGTTGCCAAGCTCGTTCATCTTTCTTGGAGTTGAGCGAAATAGCTTCACACCAAGATAAGCAAGATAAGCGGCTCCGACAATTTTGACGACAATCAGCGCAAACTGAGAGGTAGTGATGATTATGCCAAGGCTACTGGCAGCAATGATAGAAATTACACCCATACCAACTGCCACACCAATAATACCGACTAGTGCACTGCGCAAACTGTAGTTAAGAGTATTAGTTAGTGTGAGCAGGACACCCGGTCCAGGGCTCGCAATGGTTAGGCTTGCAATTAAGATATAAAGGTAAATCTGAGACATTATGATGCCCTGAAAAAAAGGGGGGTATCTCCCCCCGGCAGTTGAAAGATTAGAGTGAAAGATCTCTGTATTCCTGACCTGCAAACAGTGGGCTGTCAACCAAGCGATCGCCATCAGTCTTTGCGACTTCCAGATGGAACTTCGTTGGGCCCGCATACTTGAAGTAGTTTCGTGGAATCTCAAGATCGCTTGCTCGCTTGGCATCATAGGTGCTTTCAGAACAGAAGAAACGCATTACAAATGCTGCACGAATGTCTACCTCACCTTCTCCCAGCATGATGCTACGATGGATGACGTACTTATCGAAAATAAGTGCATCTCCAACCTCAAATTCATCTTCCACACCAAAGTGGTTAAGAATAGCCATTTGAGCATTGTCGTTGAGAGGTCCATCGCGCCACTGAACAAAATCATCTGTGGTTGGATTCTCTTTAGCATCAATTTTTTCCTTCAACATCTGGAATACTGCAGGATCGATATGGCTATAAAGGTAATCACCATTAACGCGATTTTTAGGTACGTAAGCCATACCTCCGCGCTGTCCTTTTGGGTTGATATTGACTAGGGGAGCCCAGATTGTACATCCAAAATCTTCTGCATGATGGTAGCCAAAACTCTGAGTTCCTATATGCCATGGAAAACCTTTATTTTTGAGTTTTTCAAGCTCAAAAGATAATGCTTGCGCATAAAACATATTTCGACCCGTCAGGTCTCTCATTGCTTTCTTAAATGCCGGGTCTTTCAAAAGTCCTATCACAACTTCATCGCCATCATACATGTCAAATGCTAAGCGACTGAATCCCGTCTGATACTTATCAGTAGGTTTATCAATGTACTGCCCAATAGTTGATTTGATATAGCTGATGAACTCCGAAGAATAAAACCCTTTTAATAAAAGGAAGCCTTTTTCTCTAAAGTCTGAAATCTGCTCTTGGTTTAAGCTAAAATTTTTATTAATCATTGCACTACTCCATTTTAAAAGCCCAATAGGGCAAGGCCAACCATATAGGTTGAGGTAAATGCTGCTTCCTGGGGTGATTAAATTAAAAAGTTCAGCAATACATCATAATGTCAGACCTGAGCATCTAAATAATTCGAAGCTTCTGGCATTATTACATTTATTTTTTTATGTTGTTACCGAGCATTGGAACGAATCAGTTACTGATACATCGTTCAGAAGAATCGACATTACTTCTTAATACTTCAAATCGCAGGGCCTTTTTTATTATTTATTCCTGGCCTGCACGCACTTGCATCAGCCTGTCAGGTAAAAATGGGATGGCCAACTCTTGTGCAGCAATGAACGCTACCAACTGATAAAAATGCCCTTCACTATCGATTTCACTTTAAATGCATCCGAAGACCAGCGTTAATTTTTTGCTTCAAACATAAGCTAATCAGGGTATGAGAGGATTTTTAGGAGCATATCACTCTGTACATCATCAACATTTTATCATTAAACCGACTTTCTTAAGAATTCTCTCTAGCGCATGTGATTGCAAATAATATTCAGGAAAAATGATTAATAATATAAAAAATAAGACAATTTTCATGTCTATTTTAGCCCTGAAATTATCCCCTCAAAACTCAAGGCGAGACCTGATGTTTACATAAAATTTACTTTAACTACATTTGGTTTACTTGTCATTATAAAATTAACTATCTGTTTTTAAAGAGTTAAAAAGCTAGAAATGAGAGGTAAGGTTAAATTTTAAGCAGCTCTTAGTGCATTTTAAAGCCGTGATTTTATAAAATACTGCTCAGCGCCATCAAATCAGATATATAAACTATAATGGATAATTTATGACCATAATTAATATCAAGCATAAAATATATATGTTTTTTAGAGTGAATAATTCTTTCGAATATTAACACCATGATTTTAATGTGAAACTATTTGCATGTTAATAGATTCATTTAGGGCATAAATACAAGGATTAATATCTCTTATGGCACACGTCCAATTATAACGAGATCTTCTTATCAAATGTGTTGCTCAACCTCTGCTTCCCAATTTGAAAATGCCTGATATTCATTTTGAACCCCCCTTAAAGCAGAACAATTTGTGCCTCCAAAATTTAAAACCCTATACTCCTTACAGCCTTGCCTGATCCACCATTGAGTTTATTTTTTTCGCAATGTGATTATCGGCTGTACTTCAATAGATGCTTTGTTATAAAGACCATTGCACCCATGCCCTCACACCCGAAATGCATCCCTTCGTCCTTCACTGGTCCGGTTAGCCTATAAAGGTTACTTCTCCGGTTCTGTTGGAAAGCTTTAGGGGCCATGCGTAGGCCCATGTACTTTTGCCTATCGGCCTGCCGCTGAGCCAGCTTCAGGTCCCACTGCGCCTGCATGCTCCAAAGGAACTGCACCAGACCGCTTTGTGCTAGTAGCGGACATCTCACATATCCACATTCGCATATGATCCGCTGCGGCCTACTTCAAGGAAATTAAGCTAAGTAACATTCATATGGATGACACTTTAGATACTCAAAATGATTTATTCGGAATATTGGATACATTTTGAATGGAGCCTTAAGTGCGTCTTTTTCATTTCAGCGATAGTCCTGATATCAGCACATTCAAACCTCGCCCAATAAGGGTTCATGTCGATAGGCCTGCTGGACAAGAGTGGTTAAATGGGTCACTGATATGGGCTACTGATGAAGCTCACGAATTACTTTATCTTTTCCCTCGGGAGTGCCCGCGCATCGTATTTTGGCCACTACCTAATACAAACAGAGTGGACCTTGAACAATGGATGGGAAACAACTCACATGCTACTGCCATTGCCTGCATTGAGCATGCATGGCTATCACGCTTTCAAAATGGAAAAGTTTATAGGTATGAATTGCCTGTAGATCACTTTGAGCCAACGGGAGATGTCGGTATGTGGGTATCCCGGACAAACGTTATCCCAACTGGCTTGAAGGTAATTTCAAACCTGGATGCTGAACTTGTATCAAGGAATATTACGCTTCGTGTAATGGAGAGACTCACGCCACTCAAAAGTATATGGCTGACATCGCTTCACGCTAGCGGCATTAGATTGAGAAACGCACAAGACTGGGGAAAACCAGGCTGGACGCATTCGAAACCGGGCCGCCAGGTTATCGTTTAAATTTATAATTGAGAAGTTAGGCCTTTGAGCCAACGTCAGTGATGTCCGCCTCTCGCTCTTAGCGGACGTTTATCTGATTCCGTCCGCTTTGTGCCAGAAGGGAACGTCAGCATCAGGAACCAGTAAGGTGCATTACGGCGCTTAAAGTAAGAGGCCAAAATTTTGAGTAAGGCACACATATTGGCACAGATAGCAGCCTGCCGGCTGCCATCCTTATCGGGTATGGAGATCACCGTTACAACGGCAAGCTCAGCCAGCAAGCAGATAAAGAGTTTCTTCTTACCTTAGCGCCTACGGGATCAGAATCAGCCGGTCGTCGCCGGTATCCTCATTCCACATTCTGCCCACGTCAGAAAGCGCGCAGGTCCGCACCGGCGTGGTGAATCCCCCCTGAGGGATTGCATTCAGCAGCTCGCCTGCCCCATTAACCAGCGCCTGAACCGAAAGACTGCCTATGCCGCTGCCCAGTATCTCAAGGCCCGAACTCCGAAGCGAAGCTGCAGAAAGGGCGATTGATTCTCCTGCCGCGGAACCCAGCTGAATATACCGCAGCCGCGGCTCTCCCAGTCGCGAACCGCGATTTGCCGTCGCCTGTGAGATTATTCTGCTCGCTGGCTCCCCCCAGAGGTAATCCAGAACCACATCGACCCTTCCGGAGAAAACCTGTTTCAGTGCTTCATCTGCAGATTCATCCAGCACGATTTTTTCCACACCTGCCGGCAGCTTGTCCAGCTTTTGCCGGTCACGCCCCGTTGCAATGATCCGGCTTGCGCCAAGCCACGCGGCTATCTGAACGGCCAGCCCGCCCGCTGAGCCGGTGGCACCATTAATCAGTACCGATTCACCACGCTGAAAACCGGCTCTCAGCGTCAGGGCAACCCAGGATGAAAGCCCTGCGGTTACGACCGCAGCAGCCCGTGCATCGCCCACACTTTCCGGAACCGGAACGACTGATCGTGTCGATACCAGAACCTTATCGGCCATAGAACCGAATGGCGATTTGGGAAACAGGAAGTAAACCCGTTTACCGTCCGGATCAATGCCCACGCCATCAATTCCGGGGATAAAGTTCGCCTCTGCGGTACCCGAGTAGTGCCTGCCTGTCGCGAGGCTTTTCACAATAGGACTCAGGGGTGCGGCCAGCACACGAATAACAACTTCACCTTCACCGGCAACCGGTTCAGAAAAGTAGCCATATGACGGTGGTGCATCAAAACGGGTCACAACAGCAGCACGCATAGTTAATCCTTACGAGGCAACATTATTGCTCATTGATACCCGGTTTACGGGCGCGATGGAGGCGGCTCAGCTGAAGGCCGTCACGAATGTTTAATCCGATCAGCGTCAGGTTCAGCGCCCCTGCAATCAGCTCGATCACCTGAACGCTGTAAAAAGCGCCGTCAAACTGGCCTGCCCTGGCACGAATCCACAGGAAAAGGGCTGATGGCACCAGAATGAACAGACCGTTTATGCCGATGACAGGCGTGCGGCGGCGTTTCAGCTTAATCAGCGGATGATTGACCCTGGCACCCATCGAAAAGCCGGTAGCCGCTGTCAGCCCCATCAGCGGTACAAACGCAAGAAGGGCATGAGCAATTAACTGCTTCACTTCGGCGACTGCTGTAGCCGATAGAAAAAGTTCGGTGATGATTGTCGAGGTCCAGAACGTTGCCAGAAACAACGCTGACAACATCGAAGCGGTAGCATGAATCCTGCGTTTCAAAGGCACTGCTCCGCCAGAGACTTTTCGTGAGTCTCAATGAGACTTTTCAGAACATGCTCCGCCGTTTCCAGTTCGGCTGCGCTGAACTGTCCCGCCATTTCGGTTGCCTGATGTTGCCATCGTGCATTAACGCTGTCATAGATTGACTGACCTGATTCGGTCAGCGCATAAAGCGGCGACCGCTTGTGCATTGGATTGGGCTGCGTTTCCATCAGTCCGGACTCAACCAGTGTATTGAGCTGCTTCTGCGCACCCTGCCGTGTAACACCCATAGTCAATGCAATCTGAGGCGCGGTAACTGGCCGTTGTGCCAGTGCAACTGCACCCAGCATGCGCCAGCGTGTGCCGGTAAGACCATCAGGCAGGACAAATCTGTCACCCCACTCTGTCAGGGCACCGTTGAGCCGGAAAACGTTAAGAATAACCTGCGTTAGCTGATCAGTTTTTGAATGTGCCATAAACCCTCCCGTTATGGTAACAGGTTTGCATTATGGTAACTGGTTGTCAAATAACATTGTTTGAAATTCAGACATTCTTATTTTACGTTTAGATATCTCAGAACCTTTTTTACGTAAGCTACTGCGATGTAGGCTTTTTATTCAGCACAGACAGGTCCTTCATACGGATAACTGAAACTCCGGGTTTTGCTCATATCAAGCTCAGCACAATCTTTCAGAGTGATGAATGAGTATTGTGATATCACTACCGGACTCAGGTATGTGTAATAGAGCAGCAATAATCATCGCAGAATGCAGTTTTCGTTTTCAGTACGCCATAACATCAGTGCACCAGTTTTCTCATCAGGGCACCGATGGTCACCATTTTCGGCTTGTCACGCAGACATAACTCAACGTAGAGATTGCACATCCATTTATTGTGAATTTTTCCGCATAAGGCTGACATGTAAAGCTTTGCTCTTAATTGAGGCGGACCGATTTTAGACATACGGGGCGGCTGCGTACCGACGTGCGTGAACGCTTTTCGACAGGCACCGTACCCAGAAAAGCTGCAGCCTGCTCAGCTGACTCAAAGTTATGGCTGCGGAGCACAACAAGCATGTGCATTCCCAGCGGAGGACCTACAGAGTCAATTGATGTCAGCAGATGTTAATCCTGCTTCAGTCCAGGCCTGAATGCGCGCGTTGATCTGCCGCAGAACTGAAAGCCAGGCAGGGGCCATAAAAGGCTTCCAATAGCTTTCAGTAAATATGTCCGCTTTTCGCTCATAGCGGACGTCAGCTCTGTGCCAAAAGCAGACGATCATTGCAATACTGATGCTAAGGAAAGAAATTTTTTGAAAAAATTGAATGAATAAAGAGCTGAATAAATATTTTTCATCAAAAGCACTTTAGTTTTAGTAATGATATTACTGTGCACATTGTTATACTCTTATTTTATATATGAAGGTAATTTTCACAATGCCACCCCTAAGAATGGCATCAATTAATCATCAATTGCCACTAAACAACTCGCGATAATTTGAGCAATACGATCCTGGAATAAGATACATAGGTTCCAATTTATTGTAGGTACCCATGCTATCGTTTATTCCGAATTGAGTGCCAAAAAAGAAATCAGGATTAAGTGACTTTCTGACCTCTAAAGAAAAAAGATTTAACGCATGAGCTAAATTATAGTGTAGCCGAAATAGTTCTCTTCTCCAATTTTCATAGGTTTCGTTTTTCTCATGATATTTATCTTGGTCCATGCTGATTCTCTTCCAACTCATGTCTCTCTTCCAAAAACCATTTACGTTACTTGCAAAGCTCATATTAGTTATATGTTCGCAAAGGTAATACGCATGGTTAGCAAGCTCAACCATTGATAAGTCAAGGTTGGGAAGTCGGCCTGGCATTTGGGTCGTCAGAACGGTCCGGCAGGCCTCATAAAATCCATCAACAACTTCAGATTGCATACCATTAGCGATAAGGTTATCGCTAATGTTATCCCAGGCATGAAGATACATCTTATTTGTGAGGCGTTCTACAAGGTGGCGTTCTGTTTCGAACTGATTACGAGTCGATTGCCCACATATATAATTTTTTTGCTCATTACTCAGCGTTGCAAAAAAACTCTCAAGGGCCGTAGCACCAATCACCATAGCTTCATTTAAGTTATGTTCATTTTTAATTTCGGCGATGGCATTGTTTAGATATGGTGGAATGCCGTAATATTTATCATTGACAACATAATAAAATTCCCTGACTGTGGAAATGGTATTCCAATACGAGAAAAGCTTTTGAAAATCAGCCTTCATTTTATCTAGCGATTTTTTTTCATTACTAGGCAGGTCCTCTGGAGCGTATACCTGATAGTAAATTCCTGCACCATATACCCATCCATCATTACCTCTGTCACCTATGTTACCATGTGGTTTTACTTTATCGAATCCGGGACGATAATATGACATAATTTTTGAAAATAAATTTTCATACTCTATTCCGTTACTTTCGTGAACTTTAAGTTTAAAGCTCTGGATATATCCCTCTGACACTTTCGGCCCCCTAACTGAAATTTATTTCTATAACTAAATAAGTGAAGGCATGGGTTAAAAACACTCTCCATTTATTTTGTGTTTTACCTTCAGCACAGCTTAAGATGTGCCTAGCTTTGACACTATATCTCTACTAAGCAGTTATGGGGAGCAGATTTTCTGTGACAGTCTATACAATAAATGATGCTGCATATGGCTGATGAGAATCTAGATATCCACCTGAGCTATAGAGTGCCGTTAACGACCGTTTATCGCTCATAGCAGACATCGGGCTGCACAACTGAGCATTGCCGCCTGTAGCGTCTTATACTCATATCAGGAGTTGAATAACGCTGGTTAGAATGGAGCATTGCAATGGCATTTCAGAGCCCCGCCCAGAACTATACTGAAACGCGCCTGAACTTGGGCGATCTGGTCTATCTTTCACCTTATTCAACCTATCTAATGCGTAGCGAAAGCGACTGTCCCGGTGCCGGGATTGTCAAAGGATCCGTGCTGGCCATTAATCGCGCGCTGACACCAGCGCACGGTCAGCTAATCGTTGCTGAGTTTGATGGGGAGCTTACGCTGAGGCGGCTGCTTCTCAATCCTGTTCCCGCCTTGCAGGCGCTTGACGAGGACGAGACTGTTACGCTGCTTGATATAAGCCAGGCTCTTCCAGTGTGGGGTGTGGTTGCCTATGCCCTCACTGATGTAGCCGGGGTGGGATTCAACGGACCAGCAGGGGATTAACTATGTTTGCGCTGGCCGATGCCAACAACTTTTACGCCTCCTGCGAAACTGTATTCAGGCCCGATCTGCGCGGTAAACCCATTGTCGTCGTATCGAACAACGACGGCTGCGTGATCGCGCGCTCAGCAGAGGCAAAGCGCATGGGCATCAAAATGGCTGCGCCGCTGTTTAAAAATGAACATTTCTTCCGGGAAAACGGGGTGCACGTATTCAGCTCCAACTATGAGCTGTACGGGGATATGTCAGCACGCATGATGGCCATACTGGGTGAGATGGCTGCGGGTCAGGAAGTCTACTCCATTGATGAGTCTTTTCTGGACGTTACCGGGATTGGCAACATTATACCGCTTGAGACATTCGGGCAGCAGATGCGCGAGCGTATCCAGAAGGAAACCGGGCTAATAATCGGTGTGGGATTGGCGCCTACTAAAGCGCTGGCCAAACTTGCCAATCACGCGGCCAAGAAGTGGACACAGACTAACGGAGTCGTGGATTTGTCTGACAGAAGCCGGCAGCTAAAGCTCCTGCATCTGACAGATGTCAGCGATATCTGGGGAATTGGTCAGCGCATCAGTAAGCGGCTGAACCAGCTGGGAATAACGACTGCTCTGCAGCTGGCAGACAGCAACATCAGCATGATACGGAAAAATTTTGACGTTGTTGTTGAGCGTATTATGCGTGAGCTGAATGGCGAGTCCTGCATCGCGCTCGAGGACGCGCCGCCGCCGAAGCAACACATACTGAATTCGCGGTCATTTGGCGAGAGAGTCACAAAACTGGAAAACATGCAGCAGGCTATCGTGCTGTATGCCACACGTGCGGCGGAGAAGCTCAGGGAGCAGAATTCGCGCTGCCGCCATATCAGTGTGTCAGTTGCTACCGGCAGGCACGGCGATGAGCCGCGATATTCGAATACTGCATCATGCATGCTTGACTATCCGACCAATGATACGCGGGACATTATCGAATCTGCTCTTCATGGTCTTGGTACTATCTGGCAGGACGGCTACCGGTATGCTAAAGCGGGGGTTATGCTGGGTGATTTTTACCAGTCAGGCATGACGCAGTTTGACATGTTCAGTGAACAGCAACCGCGTGCGAATGCAGACTCTCTAATGGCAGCGCTGGACGGTATCAATCGATCCGGTAAAGGCAAGATCTGGTTTGCAGGGCAGGGAGAGCGTGACAGCTTATGGCAGATGAAGCGTGAAATGCTTTCTCCTCGCTATACAACCAGATTGAAAGATATTCCAATAGTAAAGTGAGTTCAAAGGCTCAAGTTAACATATGGTCGGTATACTTATAGTTAAGAGTAAAATTCATGCCAAAAGCGGAAGTTAGCAGACCTTTAAATTTTGAGATATGGTTACTTCAGCATTTTTCTAAGGAATGGCACTGTATGTATTTACAGTTTTTATGTGATTGAGCAAAAAAATTGGGATACGGACGTTAAAACTGTAATATATTTTTCAACAATGTTGAATTGATTACTAAATGGGGTTAGCTTGTATCTATTCCAATATAGATTGCATCAATCCAATTTTTAATAAAAGCATATTAATTTATTTGCCAGTCAGGTGGTGATATTCCATTATGCTATTAAAAATTTAAAACATATAGCCTGTTATCTTCATTAAAAGGAAAGTTAATGTCTAAGAACCTCCCGATTTTATTAAGCTCACCATCAAGAACTAATTTTCCAGCAACTGTTAATACAGAAATAGAGTTTCTTTCGCAAGCTAGAAGGTTGTTAGATTCTGGTTTCCCTGATCATGCTCTTTTAGATATATGGAATGCAGCTATTCATAATCTTAGGCGGCGAGTTGAGGCTTATGGGCTGGACTTATTCTTATCAGCAATCAAGGATGATAGTGGTCGTAAAAAATATGACAAAGATGGTGAAACATTAAATGAGCGATGGTCAGGCGTGGATGATTTAGTGTTAATTAGCGGATCAACCAAGCTAGGGGTGTTGCATAAAAAAGCTGGAAAATCATTAGAAATGATCAATTGGATGAGAAACCATGCCTCTCCAGCCCATGCTAGTGACAGTAAAGTAGATGCAGAGGATGTGTTTGCTTTAGCTCTTATGCTCCAGAAGAATTTGTTCGAGTCTGAGATGCCAGATCCGGGACACTCACCATCTGGATTATTTGAACCAATAAAAAAATCTGAATTATCAATCGAAAGTATTGATTTACTCAAAGATCAAATCAGAGCATTCAAGCAAGGCGATATAAGAATAACATTTGGATTTTTATTGGATTTAATTACCAAGGGTGAAGGCCCGGCTTATGGTAATGCTAGCAAGTTATTTGAAGAGGTTTGGGAAAAATCAAATGATGACCTCAAAAAATCAGCGGGAGAGAGATATTACTCATTCATGCTTGAGCCTGAATCTGACACCAGTGAGGACAAAGGAGCAAAAATAAGAATACTTGAAACTTTAGTAAAGGTTGAAGGTGTAAAGTTTATACCAGATGCTGCAAGGGCGAGCTTATACAGGCATGCAATTAAACAACTAGCTAAGGCTAAGAATACATCATACGGTTGGAATGATGAAGAAAAAGCTGCTAAGGCATTGATGCAGTTTGGGCCTCATGTCCCATCCATTGCTTTTGAAGATGTATATCAAGAAATACTTACTGTTTGGGTTGGGAATTACTGGGGAAGATCTAATGCACATTTAATACTTAAACCATTTTTAGATATATTAAATAGTAATCAGTTAATGGCCCTCTCAAGGTTGTTTATAAATAATGAAAGAGCAAATTCAGAACTGATATCAGCAAAACCAAAAAGAAGAGCAATCGAATTGCTTGAAACCATAAAAGACAATCTAACAATTCAAGCAAGTATTGATGAAGTCGATAAAATAATTGAAGAAATAGATGAGATGTAATGCAATATGATTTAATCAGGAGTTTTTTTGAAATGTATTATTTTTACTTAATTTAATCTGAGGATATAAGGGCATTGCGATTTATCAGTTTATCTTAGCGATTTTTTTAAATTTTGTCCCAAGGGCGTTTCTCGCTCTAAATGGACCTAAACAACTATAGAATAAAGCCCCGGCGACGGGGCGGATTTTAAACCTCGCTGAACTCAGCGGGCTATGGGGTGGTTTTATCAGATTAGAATGCTGCTGAAATGACAGCCAAGCGACAGGCGAAAAAAGCCCGCTCAGTAGCGGTCTCTTAGCTTTTAGAGATTAATTTGAGTATTTGTCGGAGTTCATTACTAGCTTTCCAGATGTCGTCATGAGTGTCGCCATCCCATTCGGGTGTCATTGCTCTCTCTGCCTGAAAATACCGTAATCTGATGTGTATCTCTGCGATTTCGTCCCGCCTGCATTTAGCAGCGATTCGGTGAAGACCCTCAATGGGTGTTGGCTCCCAAGGCTTCAAGTTTGGTCTTTCTCGCCTGAATAGTAGTGATAGTTTTTTGTTCATAAGGCATATTTAAAAAGCCCACTCAGTGGCGGACTATATTTGTCGCAGGCATGAAAAACCCGGCGCTGTAGCCGGGTTGCTTGGGTTAGTGCAATTCTGAAGAACTATCATGTTCCATATTAATTAATACTTGAATTGGAGCAGGGGTTATATCTGCAAGAGACTTAACTGTCATTCCCATTTCTTTGCAACGTTTAAACACACCAACATCGTGTGTCCAAATCTCGTCCACGTTTAATGATTTTGCAATAGAAATTATTTGCCTATCGAATTTAACTTTGTTAGCGGTATCCGATGACATCATAGCTTTCAATTCTTTAATAGAAGGCATCTGAGCACATTCGATCGCAGCAATTTCATCGAAACTGGCTATTTCAAAACATGATTTTTTTTGAATAATATTTAGGTGATTCTGGTGATCTTTCTTATCGACGCCTACGAGATACTCGGCCAAAACCGGGGTGGGAATTACTATAGAGCCACCACAAGATTCAACCACGTCAACTAATGCTTCAATTCTTCGTTTCGGATCAGGTATCTCTTTTCCATTCTCAGGGTCGGTGAGCTTATAACCTTCCCGCATGCCAGTCATTGCTTGTATGAGAATGTTCGTATCGAATATTATTCGCAATTTAGCGTCCTCAATGCCTTCAAGATGGCTTGCGCATCATCTTCATCTTTCCATTGATTGCCAGGGGCATTTTGAAGTGCTGTGAAAGCGGCCCTTACGTTGGACTTCTCAAGGACTTCATAAGATTCAATTACTAGCTTTTTGAGTTTCCATTTTTCATCTTTTTTAATCCACTCGCTATCACCAGATACTCTGATATACCTGAAAAGTAGAGATCCAAGTTTTGCTGCTAATTCTGGAGTGGCTTCACAATGATAAGTTTCGCCGTTTGGGCCTTCAAGCTTGACTGGTGCCGATTCATCCTTGCCGCCAACGTTATAAAGTTTGCCTTGGACTTTACCCTTCTTTCTAATAACTAAGGGGGTGGGTTGAACTAAAGATGGAAACTCAAGGATAGTGACCTTATTGTGGTTGATTATTTTAGCTTCAAAGCCATCCTGAGCAAGAAGAGTGACCAGTTTCATGTAGGAGGTGCCAGAGCTGGCAGCCTGAGAAATGGATCGCTCAATTACAGCGTTGTATGCGGCTTGACTATCAACCCAAGTGTTAAGACATGCTGACCCTTCGCTCACATCTTTAAAGTGAACGGCATCTTCCGATCCATAAAGACCAGATAATGCAGATAGATACTTCCCCAGACGATGCATAGGCAGCTCATCAGGACTAGTTCCATCAAGTTTTAGGGTCAGGCAGTTGTCTTTGCCCATTTCGAATAATTGCCTCAGAATTTGTAAAAAGTGATAGTGAAAACATATTCATTGTTGTTCACGATAGATCCGCAGTCAACGCGTTTATGACTGAATTTGCGCATCATCTCACCCAAACGTGTCTTCCGGCCATTAGCCTGAAGTAATCGCGATCACAGCATTCACTACTCCAGCCGCTAACAGAACAAAGCTCGGAATCAGGTAGTTTTTATCCCGCTTTTTGCCGGCCAAGTAGAACATTACGAACGCAATGCATAACATCGGAATCGATGTCTTCGCAAAAACTGACATGCCATCTCCTTCGCTACAATCGTCTTCCTGCTATCTAGACATAAACCAGCCGCATCTTTGTCTCGATCGGCTACACCCAGTACCTTACAGTTACCATTGTTCGGCCATTAGCCTACTTGTTATCTCTTCGGTACAGCGCCCATTCCTCTATAAACTCTCCACTTGGTAGGGTGCAGTAACCTGATTCACCATCTGGGCCTTTAACTATGTCCAGTTTGCCATCCATTTTTTCACAATAAACTGAGGCAGGATTAGCCTTGACTATCCGCTGGGGCTTGTCAGTTTGGGCTGAGCAGGCTGCCAGTAACGCAGTGGAAACAATTAGAGTGATAACTTTCATAACGGTCCTTATACCTAAAATCTATGGGCTGAGCTTAACCTGAGCTTTAAACCTACCTGCTAGTGTGGATTTACATGAGGGATTACTGCAAGAGCAGGCTAGGCTACGGAAAAGTAATTTGAGATTAGCCATATGCCCTCCAACCCGCCAAGCTAAAAATCCCGCATCCTCAGCGACTTTACAAATTTCCCCACCGCCTCGCCTTGATCAAAACCACCATGAGCTACTACTGTTTATCCATACAGTATTTGTAATAGGGGATTTATCATGCCGCGCGACTATGAAATCAAACATTCATTTATGAACGCTATGAGGCGGAAGCCAGGGCAGGGTGTCATCGTTACTACGCAGGAATTCGTGCGCCAGTTGGAGTTACTTAACTGGCACTTCAGCCAGCGGGAGGCCAACCAGTGGATCAGGGCTAACACTGTAACGTTCCGCGACGCCTCGACCGAGGAAGGTGAAGCTAAAACCTACTGTCAGTTCAACCCGAACGGGGGAATCTGACATGGCATTTCCATCACCAGCGCAGGACCACATCGAACAGCGCATTGACCTGAACAAAATCCTGATGCCTCACACGGTTCATATGCTGATGATTGAGACGCCGTCTGGATTCGCTATTGTGGACAGAACGGTTTCAGGCAAGCCGGGCGACAAAGTGGCATTCCAACTCGGCAATTACTCTCAGCTGGGGAAACTGTTCAGTACAGGGATTATTACCCATGATGGAGAGACGATTGACGGGGAAGGGCTGGAGGGGATCATCGTGCTGGGAAAAGTGACCGCCACGATTGTAGCGGTATACGATCCGTTTAGGCCTACAATTTAAATCCAGCGACTTTCACCCGTAGATTTCAGAAGTGTATATATACGTGTACATAATAAAAAGCAGTTACAAAAGTCCGCCCAAAAACCCTCGAATTACCAAGCATGTGTGCACTGTACTGTTATAGTTGCGCTTTATATGGGAGGAACCATGAGCGAACTGATTGATATTTTTACAAGTCACAAAAGTGAACGCAGTTTCACTGAGCAATCTGTCGATGAAGCTGTGCTGGATCGGATTATCAGTACCGCTTATCGCGCACCGACATCAGTAAACTCGCAGCAGGTTTCTGTGGTGATCACGCGTGATGCAGGACGTCGCGCACAGATCGCCGCCATTGCAGGCGGTCAGCCGTGGATTGCCAAAGCACCGGTGTTTATCACTTTTGTGCTGGATATGCATAAATCAGCCGTGGGAATGGCCGCTGTCGATCAGCAGCAGATCGCCCATCAGAGCATTGAGAGTATCGTGTCGGGTTCTACTGATATCGGTATCGCGCTGGGATCGGTAATGGCGGCTGCGCGTGCGGAAGGTCTGGGGATTGTGCCAATTGGCGGTATCCGTCGCGACCCGCAGGCGATGATTTCACTGCTGGAGCTGCCGCCACTGACCTTCCCGGTAGCGGGTGTGGTAATCGGTCACGTAGACGAACCGGCTCATCAGAAACCACGTCTGCCTCTGGCGACGTTCCGCCATGATGAGACTTACCAGACGCAGGGTCTGGAGCAGCAGATTGCGGCCTACAACGATGAGATGGTTCAGCACTGGAAGACGATTGGTCGTAATGACGGTGAGAGCTGGAGCGAAAGCGTCAGCGGTTACTATAAAAAAATCTACTTCCCGGATGTACTGCCAGCACTGCTGAAGCAGGGTTTTGGCACAGATAAATAGTTCGCTCTCGTTATTGAGTGAATAGAAAAAGGCCATCCGTAGCGTTTACGGGTGGCCTTTTTCATTTTGTTACTATAACGAAAGGTGACTTTCCACGTCGTAACACATAATTTCCCTTTTAACCGAAGCGCAACTGCCTCTAACACTTACCTTCCAGGGAAATAACATGTCTCAGCGTTCACTCTACGCGCTCTGTTTAATGAGCTTTTTTCTGGCCGATGTCCGCGACGGCCTGGGGCCATTTCTGGGCATCTTTCTTACGGAGCGACACTGGCAACCCGACGAAATCGGTCTGGTAATGACCTGTGGCGGTATCGCCGGATTACTTGCCACGCTACCGGCAGGGATCGCCGCCGATGCGACCCGTCATAAAAAAATCATTGTGCTGCTGGGCTGTCTGGTGATTACCGTTGCCACACTGCTGCTGTGGTACAGCAATCAGACCTGGACGGCGATGGTCTCTCAGGTTGTAGCAGGCCTGGCTGCGGCGTTTATCGGCCCGACTGTGGCGGGGATCACCTTAGGGCTCACGGGTCAGCGCGGCTTTAACCAGCAGATGGGACGCAACGAGGCGTTTAATCATGGCGGGAATACGATTGCTGCATTGCTGGCCGGTTTTTCAGCCTGGTACTGGGGCATGGGTGCCGTTTTCATTCTTATGACGGTAATGGCGGTTTTCGCTGCTTTCGCTACGCTGGCAATTCGCGGAAATGAGATCGATAACGATGTGGCGCGCGGTTATGAACCGCATGAAGAGCGTCAGCCAGCGCTGCACTTATCAATGTTGTTGCGAAACCCGGCGCTGATGATCGCCGGTTTGACGCTGCTGCTGTTTCATCTTGCCAATGCCGCGCTGCTGCCGATGCTGAGCATGCGCGTCGCCTCGGCAGGCGGCCAGGCGGCGATCAGTCCGGGCCTTTACGCGGCGGCAACGGTGGTGATTTCCCAACTGGTGATGATCCCGGTCGCGCTGTGGGTATCTAAACGCGTTGATACGCACGGCTATCGCCTGTTTATCATGATCGCCCTGATGATATTACCGCTGCGCGCGGTTCTCGCCGCCGGCTTTGCCGGGCCGATTTTTGTCATTCCGGTTCAGGTTCTGGATGGTATTGCGGCCGGGATTCTCGGTGTGGCGGTGCCAGGCTATATTGTCTCCCTGCTGCGGGGTACGGGTCATGTTAACGCCGGGCAAAGCGTTATTATGCTGATGCAGGGCGCAGGTGCCGCGCTGAGTCCCGCCATGACGGGCATGATCGCCGCACGTTATTCTTACAGCACCGCGTTTGCGGTACTCGGCGCAATTGCGCTGGCAGCGCTGATTCTATGGTGGCGCACCGGTAGCGCCCCAGCCGCCCGTCTGGCCTGATCGGACACAAAAAAGGCTGCCCATTGGGCAGCCTCTTCTGGCAAATCCGTTTGCGACCATCCGTTATTTATACAGTTCTGCGGTCATGTGAACACGGTTGTTGGTGTTCGCTTCCGTAATTTTATACTGCGCACCCTGTTCCTGAGCCTGAGCAGCAATTTTTGATTCTGCGCCATCCAGTGTGGATGAGGTGACAGAAACGCTCTCGGCAAAGCTGCCAAAAGAGATCAGAGAAAGAGTTGCGAGTGCGGCGATTGAAAGTGCTTTTACGTTTTTCATGGTCATATTCCTGAGTTATGAATTGGGAGGATGTTTGCCTCCGATGGGAATAATAGTAACTCAGGTTATGATATCAATATTAACTATTAGTGCGGCAATGGTGATCGTGCTAATTGTTTATCTGAGGATCAGACAGCGACTGTGCCGTCTCCGCAATCAACGTCCTGAACCAGCGATGGGCAGGATCGTCGCGATAGCGTGCATGCCAGCCCATTTCAACCGGAAAGGTGCCCAGGTCAACCGGCGCGGGAATGATTCTGAGCCGCTGATCGCGTGAAAGATGCTGACAGATCAAACGCGGCAGGGTCGCGCAGTAGTCCGTGACCGCAATCATTTCCGGCACGGCCAGAAAGTGTGTGACGGAGACTGCAACCTGACGACGCAGGCCGCGCTGCTCAAGCGCCTGATATAACCCGGCGCGCATACGGCCAGGTGGCAGAACGTTGACGTGCTTTAGCTGCTCATATTGCTCCGCGCTGAGGTTTTCGCCCACCAGCGGATGATCGGCGCGTATCACGCAGGACAGACCTTCATTCATCAGGTGCTGAACGACGAGATTGTCGGGCGGCTCCACGATACGACCCAGCACCATATCGGTATTACCTGAAATCACACCGGTTTCAGTGACGTCATTGCCAAAAGGAGTGAGGCGGAGTCGGATGCCGGGCGCACAGCTCCTCAGACGAGCCACGATGGCAGGCATCATGATGAATTCTACATAGCTGTTAGGCGCAACCGTGAAGAGCCGGGTGGCATTAAGTGGATCAAAGTCCTGCTGGCCAAGAATAACCTTGTCGATCGATGACAGCGCAGCACCGACCACCTGGGCCAGCTGTTCCGCTTTCGGCGTCGGTCGCATCCCGTAACGTTCGCGGATAAATAGCGGATCGTTGAGCGTTTCACGCAGCCGGTTTAATGCATTAGAAAGCGCCGGCTGGGTTATGCCAAGCCGTTCAGCTGCGCGAGTAACGTTGCGCTCCTCCATCATGACTAGCAAAACTGGCAATAAATTCAGATCGTATTTCATTAAGCTATAATGCTATGTGAATAACTGAAATTGAAGAAATAAATTTCATAAATATTCGCAACCCCGCCATGATTAACGGGTCAACGCAGAAGATGGCGGCTCAGACGCTGGTTCTGACTATCCTTACACCTGAAACCGACTAACTGTTATATGGAGCGGAAATGAAAATTTTAATGGTTTTGACCTCGCATGATGAGTTGGGCACCACTGGCAAGAAGACCGGTTTCTGGCTGGAAGAACTTGCCGCACCTTACTATGCATTTCTTGATGCGGGCGCAGAGATTACCCTGGCTTCACCGAAGGGCGGACAACCTCCACTCGATCCAAAAAGTGATGAACCCGATTCTCAGACTGATGAAACCCGCCGCTTCCATGCCGATTCTGCTGCTCAGGCAGTACTGGCCTCAACCGTCAAGCTTGATACTGTTGATCAGGAAGCGTTTGATGCCGTTTTCTATCCAGGCGGCCATGGTCCTTTATGGGATCTGGCAAACGACAAACACTCCATTTCGCTGATTGAGCAAACCCTGCAGGCGGGCAAACCGGTTGCGTTGGTCTGTCATGCTCCAGGTGTCCTGCGTGATGTGAAAAATGCTGATGGCACGCCTCTGGTCAAAGGGAAAAAAGTCACTGGCTTCACGAACAGTGAAGAAGAGGGCGTTGGCCTGACTGAGGTGGTGCCGTTCCTGGTTGAAGATGTGCTGAAACAGAACGGGGGTCTCTACTCACGAGGCGATGACTGGCAGTCCTATACGGTTCAGGATGGCTTGCTGATTACCGGTCAGAACCCAGGTTCATCAGCCGAGACCGCGAAGGTTTTACTGGCAAGCCTGGCGAAATAAAGATCTTTACAGCATGCTGAGTTTTGAGGGCGCCTGCGGGCGCCTTTTTTTATTGCTACCGTTAAGTGTCAAGATTGATAGTGACCTGCTTAATTATTCAGGTTGAATAGATTAGGGCTCAATTTTTCTTAACATTGATAATAAATTTACGGGCGTTTCAGAGCTAAATGATTGCCTGAAAAATTCACTGCAAATATAAACATGTTTTTAAAACCAGTGTTGACATCGTTTTTTATATCCGTAAAGTAGTATTCATCAGCGGCGTGCAGTTGCCCTGATAGACTGAAAACCAAAGGTGTTATGTGTTAAAGGTGCCGACAAGTGTTTGAGTTGATGTTGTCGGTGGTTCTGTTAAACATTGTTCTTTGAAACTGTTCGTTAGTTAATGATAACCCTGTTAAATGGAGTTGAAGTAAGTCTTTAAGAAGTATGTAGTATCGCGTCGCGATGATGTAAGGCCTCGTAGTTCTGAACGTTACGTTACGGCAGGATACGATTGCGGTTTAAACGTCGTAATGAAAGTAAGGCAACGCATCAAAGAGTATATATCGCGATGGGGGTGTGCAGATTTATACGGGCCTGACCTGTCTTTGTCTCCTGAAAGACTATCAGGTGGTTGAAACCGATAATAATAGTGACATTTCAGTATCGTGATCATTATTATCCGCAGGATCTGTTCATAAATAGCAGTATCGAAGTAGTACCTATCAATTAAGTTAGTTAATGGTAAACGTAAAATCTGTAGTACCTTAAAAGCCCTGGCTATTTCAGTCAGGGCTTTTATCTTTTTACGATGTCTGTCAGTTCTTTTCAGAACGTAAATATGAGTAATTAACATTATCAAAGCAGCTTTTATCGATAATATTTAAAGTGATTCACGCGCGATTTATTCTCCTGCTATTGTTTCCTCAGTTCAACACTCTCTTTCCTGATCTCCCCAGCATCAATTTTTACCCCGCTATCGACATAGTAAAGCGCGATTTTGCCTTTTCGACGTCGGACAGAATGCGATATAACGCCCCGTTATCCTGTCTGTTGCTTAAACAAAATCGCAAAACAGTGAGCCGCAGTCCGCTATCCCTGTTAATACACCACCGTTTTAGCCACGGACGCCAGTCGTTCACGCAGCCACTCATGCCCTTTGTGATGATGGGTTCGGTTATGCCAGGCCATGATTTTACTGAAGCCAGGGATGATCAGCGGTGCTGGCAACATGACCAGACCCGTAGTGTCGATCGCCAGTCGTTTCGGTACCACGCTTACCAAATCAGTGACGCGCAAAATTTCCGGGAGCACCTGAAAACTGCAAACTGAGAGCGTTACCCGGCGGGCCCGGCCAATCGCAGCCAAAGCCTGGTCGGTAACCCCATTAAAATTTCCGCCGGGCCACGAAACCAGCGCATGATCCTGCGCACAGAACTCATCCAGCGACAGCGTCGCACTGCCCGCCAGAGGATGATTTTCACTCAGCAGACAAACATATTCTTCATTGAACAGTTGCTGCATATGCAATGTCGTCGGCGTGGTCTCTGGCGTCAGCAACGCCACATCAACGTCCCCATGTTCAAATTGTCCTGACAGGGTCTTATCTGGCAAAGTAATGATGAAAACATAATCAACCCAAAAAAGGAAAATGCATATGTTATACTTTTCAAGTTATTGAAAAATAATCTCTATATCTAAAATATACTGAAGAAAGACTTACTCAGCATGGTGATAGATGACTGATAGATTTCTCACCTGACAACTATGCATCTATAAGTTTCCACTAGTAATTCATATGAAAGTATCTATTTTCAGGATTCTATTGCCTTCAGGGAGCCGGGAAGGGTTTTTTAAGGAGTTTTTAATTTACCCATTGCGAACCATTTCCGTTTTCAGATGGCAAAAAAATCAATCTGCGTCATAGTCAATATTCACCGAGTTATTGCGCTATAGCTTTCTTTTGAAATTCATCTGCGCCTGTTAAGTGCGCTATTCAAACAGAGGTTAAAATGTCTGCAGAATCTCCAGAGAATATCTCCAGCGATCTTTCTCAGTTCGTCGGTACGCATTTTGTCTATACCTATGATAATGGCTGGAAATATGAGTGGTACGCTCGCAATGAAACCACCTGCGACTACCGCATTCATCAGGGATTGGTAGGTGGCCGCTGGGTGACCAACCAGAAAATGCATGCGATTCAGTTCGCCCCTGGCATCTACAAAGTAGACTGGCATGAGCCCACCGGCACCTGCGTCAGCCTGCTGTTTGATCTGAATCGCACCCTGGTTCACGGCACAATTTTCTTCCCGCAGTGGATTGCCGGTGAAGGTCAGCATCCGGAAAAAACGATCTGTTATCAGAATGACTTCATTGAAGATATGCACCGCTTCCGCGATGAAGGGCCGGCCTATCCGTATGTGATCATTCCAGAGTTTGCGAAAGTGACCTATATGAAGAATGAAGGTCCAGATAACGATGAAGTGATTAATCAGGCACCCGGACAGATGCCTGCTGACTATTTTGATGGTAAGTAATTAAGCCGGTCACCCGCCCCTACGGGCGGGTAGCTTCTGCCTGACGCGCCAGCGTGCGGGCCAGTATTGAGGAGTAGAGTGGTTTCCCTCCCAGAAACTGCGCCAGCAGCGTAGCGCCCAGACAGGTAATAATCATCGGCAATATCAGCTGATAGTTATCGGTCATCTCCAGCACCAGCACGATACCGGTCAGCGGTGCCCTTACCGACGCCGCAAACAGTGCTCCCATCCCCGCGATAGCAAAAGTGCCCGCTTCCAGATGATAAAACGGGAAGAGGTCCGACATGGCCACCCCAAAGGCTGTGCCGAGCAGCGTACCCAGCGCCAGCATCGGCGCAAAAATACCGCCTGGCGCACCTGAGCCAAAACAGAGCAGGGTGGTCACCAGCCTGACCAGAAAGATGATCAGCAGCAGGGTGAACGGGAAGACGCCATGGACCGCCTGTGGGATCAGTTCTGAACCGCCGCCTGCGCCAGGTGCAAACAGCAGAGCCAGAATACCGCAGCCGCCGCCCAGCAATGCACCGGCCAGCACTACGCGTGCCGTTTTACCGGCATAAAAGCGCGCAAAAAGGTCCTGCGTGATAAATATCAGGCGATTAAACAGGACGCCGACCATACCGATAATCATCCCGAGCACCAGATAGAGCCACAGCGTCTGCACCGGCGCATCAGCCAGCTTACCGACGGAGATCACCGCCTGTTCGCCGTTGAAACAGCGGAACACAATGCTGGCCATAATCACACCGGTAAACACGGCTTTAATTGAAATCAGGTTATAGCGGAATTGCGGACGCATCTCCTCGATGATAAACAGGATGCCCGCCAGCGGCGCATTAAACGCTGCCGCCAGACCGGCCGCCGCGCCGGTTGCCAGTAGCGTATGGCGTGCCTCATTGCTGCGCATCCCCAGAATATCAATGACCATGCGGCCAATGTTCCCGCCCAGCTGCACTGTCGGGCCTTCCCGGCCCAGCACCATACCGGCACCCAGCGTGCCCATGCCGCCAAAGAACTTCACCGGAATCACCCGCCACCAGCGCACAGGCCTCAGCTCTTCCAGCGCCCCTTCAATTTCAGGGATACCGGAGCCACCCGCTTCGGGAGCAAAGCGCCTGACGAGAAAATATCCCACCATCGCCAGCAGAGCCGAGATGGCAAAGGCGGCGGCGTAGAGCATCCAGCCCTGAAACTGCGATGGTATAAGCGTGTCAGCACGCCACTGCTGTATTGTTTCAACGGCCCGGGCAAACGCTACGCCCGCCAGGCCAACCAGCGTACCGACCAGCGCGGCACAGAACAGCATCGCCAGCGGCGTTTTATCACGATAGAGCAGGGCGCGAAACATCCGGCTGCGCGCCGCGATGGAGCGGGGAACATAAACCGGCTGCGGTGATTCTTCATTCATTGAGAGACATTCTTGTTCAACCAGACCAGCGCCCCAGTTTACTGAGTGATAAGGTGAAAACAAACGTCAGGATCAATTTCATCGGGGTAAAGGGTTAATTCGTCTGTGGTGGACAAACCACTTGCGCCATGCGTTCGCGGTAGGCTGGATCATCCTGGTTTTTCAGCGCCTGAGCCGCCGCGGTCAGCGTGACCTGATTCTGCTTCTGGTTCTGCTTATCGTTAAGAAACGTCTGACGCAGTTTTTCATCGGAGATGGCTGGCGATAGCTGGCACTTCTGGCGCAGATCGTCAGTTATTTGCTGCTGACGCAGCGCAAACTTCAGCGTGTCGTAGGGTGCGGCTGCCATAATCAGCGGGCTTAACAGCGGCAGAATAAACAGCGTGTTGCGGATCACGTTCATGATGGTCTCCTGACTGCTGAGGACAGGATCGGGTCTTCGGCAGTTTTCAGTTGATATTAATCGCATTGAGTGATTAGCCTGAGCACAATATCCCCGACCGACTGCGGCAATGTCGCCACGGTCGACGCAATAATCATAGCAATACTGGCGTGACAGGGAGCTGACATGCAGCCACATTCCACTGAAATTCTCACCGCTGACTGTTGTATCGTCGGCGGTGGCCCGGCCGGATTAATGCTGGGTTATCTGTTCGCCCGCGCAGGCCTGCGCGTGGTGGTGATCGAAAAGCACGCCGATTTTCTTCACGATTTTCGCGGTGACACCATCCATCCCTCGACGCTGGAAATTATGCATCAGCTGGGTCTGCTGGAATCTTTCCTGACGCTGCCGCATCAGCGTGCTGAAAAGCTGGAGGCGGAAATCGGCGGACAGAGTATTACGATGGCCGATTTCTCACGGCTGCCGGTTCAGTGCCGTTTTATCGCCTTTATGCCGCAGTGGGATTTCCTGAACTATATGGCTGAACAGAGCGCCCGGTATTCGGGCTTCAGCCTGCTGCAGTCGACCTCTTTTGAGTCGCTGAATGTTGAAAATGGCAAGGTCAGTGGTGTGATAGCTTCCCGCGGGAATCAGCAACTGCACATCCGCTGTAAACTGGTGGTCGGTGCAGATGGCCGCCATTCACGCGTACGCGAAGCGGCAGGACTGACCGGACAGGAATTCGGCGCAGCACGCGATGTCATCTGGTTCCGCTTAAGTAAACAGCCGCAGGATCCCGATCTGGGTATGGGGCATAAAGGGCCACGCCAGAACTTTATTGTTATCGACCGCGGCGACTACTGGCAGTGCGGACTGACTATTCCGAAAGGGGAGTTTGAAGCGAAACAGGCCGCCGGACTCGACGCATTTAAAGCGGAAGTTGCCGCACTGTCGCCGTTCGGGCCTGCGCGCATGGCGGAAATCGAGAGCTGGGAGGCGTTCAAACTGTTGACGATACGTATCGACCGCCTGGACAAGTGGGCGAAACCAGGTGTGCTCTGCATTGGTGATGCGGCGCATGCCATGTCGCCGATTGGCGGGGTTGGCGTAAATCTGGCGATTCAGGATGCGGTAGCGACGGCGAATCTTTTGACCGATCCTCTGAAGCGGGGAGAACTGCAGCTGCGCGACCTGGAAAAAGTGCAGAAGCGCCGTCAGTTCCCTACCGTCGCCACACAGTTTTTGCAGATCAAAATGAGCCGCAGCAAAGCAAAAAGAAAACCTACGGGAAGCAGCAAGGTTCCCGCGATTATCCAGCGCCTGCCGTTTCTGCGTTTTGTACTGGGACGCCTTATCGGTCTGGGCTTCAGGACGGAGTCGCCGCAGGTTGCGCGCATGAAAGAAGAGCGTTAAATGATTTCGACAGCGATCAGATATCATGCGACACT
This sequence comes from Pantoea sp. RG18, assembly GCF_025910075.1. Lineage (NCBI taxonomy): Bacteria > Pseudomonadati > Pseudomonadota > Gammaproteobacteria > Enterobacterales > Erwiniaceae > Pantoea > Pantoea sp. RG18. The sequence goes on along the minus strand of NZ_JAPCIL010000020.1, from coordinate 122,838 downwards.
GTTTCACTGTGAAAGTACTGTCAGATTGAGCCGCTATTTATCTGATAATTGGGCGCTAATTGAGCATTTCTGAGCTAAATTATTTTCGATTTTTGCGCCTGCATAGGAGAGGTTTCAGTGCATAACGAGCAAAATGGCAGCGACGTAAAACGTCTGAGTGCGATCAAGGCACTTTTGTCCCCGGATGAAGCCCGGGATAAGGTGCTGGAAAGATTCGTTAATCTCGCCAGCCAGGTGCTGGGTATTTCTGGCAGCTTCATTTCAATTATTGACGATCATAACCAATATATTAAAGCGTCCCGCAACTTCGATCTTAAGCAATCGACCCGTGATGAATCTCTTTGCCGCCACGTCATTGATGGTGAGGGACATCTGGTGGTGTATGACACCTTACTGGATGAGCGCTTTGTCACGCACCCGTTTGTGAAAGGCGATCCGCATATTCGTTTCTACGCCGGTGTCTCGCTGCAGAACCTAGACGGCGCGGTGCTGGGCACGCTCTGCGTCACCGACACCCAGCCACATCCCTTTACGGATGAGAAACTCGCTACGCTGCGCTCACTGGCTACGCTGGTCACCTCATTTCTGGATGCCTGGAACAATGCGGGTTTTGCCGACGTCATTACGCACCTGCCGAATCGCCCACGTCTGATTCGTGATATTCAGCAACTGACCCTTGTCGCACCACAGAGCCGCTTTCGCCTGATTCTTATCGACTGCCTCGACATCATTCGCGCCTATGAGCTTTCCCGTGCGGTGGGCATTGCGCCGATGGAGAAACTGCTAAAGCAGATGGCGCAGGATGTCGCTCACCGGCTCAATCTTCCGGAGAATGAAACGCTCTATACTTTCGCTCCAGGCCGTTTTGCCATTGTTCAGCCCTACTCGGGTCGTTATACCGCACATAACATGATCGACCTGTTTAAGGGCATGAAGGCCGATCTGGCGGAAAATATCACGCTCGACCTGGATGTCTTTACCGGTGAAACAGAGTTTGTACCGGGCCAGATGGATGCCAATGAAACGGTGCGTCAGGCCGTGAGCGCGCTGCATGAGGCGGTTGATGAGAACATCAGTGCAATGTGTTTTGAAGAGAGTTACGACTCGCGGCGCACCGATGACTTTATGATCATGAACGATCTGGCTCAGGCGCTGAATAAAGACGAAGAGCTTTACCTGGCCTGGCAGCCTAAAGTGTGTCTCAAAAGCGGTAAAACGGTCGGGCTGGAGGCGCTTATCCGCTGGAATCATCCTGAGCGGGGCGAGCTTTTCCCTTCAGAATTCATTCCGTTAGCGGGTAAAACCAACCTGATTTCCGATCTGACCAACTGGGTTATCGATCACACTATTGAGCAGCTTGCGCGCTGGGATCGCGAGTACGATTTGATTCCGGTTTCGATCAACGTCAGCGAACGCGACTTCGCAAAGCCCGATTTTGCCGATCGGCTGGTGGCAAAATTAGCGGCGGCTCAGTTACCCAATTCTATTCTGGGCATTGAGTGTCTGGAGAATGAACTGATCACCAAAACCAATGTGGCGATCAGCGGGCTGGAAGCGCTGAAATCACACGGCTTTGTGATCTCGCTGGATGATTTCGGCACCGGCTACAGCAACATCAGCTATCTGCAGGATATCCCGCTGGATGTGATCAAGATCGACCGATCCCTGATCTCGCGTATGAGTGAAGATGATGCATCAAAAATCATCGTCAGATGCATTATTCAGATGCTGAAAGAGCTGAACTACACCGTGCTGGCTGAGGGCGTTGAGACGGAAGCCACCCTGACGTTGCTGAAAACTTACGGTTGCGATCAAATCCAGGGCTACTTCTTTTCAAAACCGCTGCCAGCCAGCGATATTGAACACTGGCTTTATCAGAAGTGATGCCAGGAAAATGGCCCGCAGCGATCGTTGCGGGCTCTCATATTACTCACTGCCGGTAGCGTAGCGCTCAACCGGCGTGATGCTTTTAATCAGCTTGTTATCAAACAGAAATTGCTCGTAAGCCTGATAGCGTGCGCGATCCAGTTTTGCCGGATCGGCGGCAAACAGCGGCAGGGTGGCACGCCATGCCTGATGATTCAGCGGTGTGTTCAGCTCCGGATGCGCGCGGGCAAAGGCCTGCCAGCTCTCCTCCGGGTGCGCCTGCAACTGCGCATTACCCTTCTTCAGTGCCCGCAAAAACTTTTTGATTTTCTCCGAGTGTGCCTCATCACGGTTGGCGACGATGATCAGTTCGTCATAGGCCGGAACACCATAATCCTCGACGTTGAAGACTACCGGTTTTTTACCGTGCTGTTTCATCTCCAGCGCTTCGATATTGCGATAGCCGCCGATAACCGCATCCACCTGCCCGGTCATCAGGGCGCTGGTGAGCTGGAAATTGACGTTAACCAGCTTAACCTGATCGGCTTTAACGCCATCATGGTTCAGCATGGTCGCCAGCGTCGCCTGTTCAATGCCGCTGACCGAATAGCCGATGCGTTTCCCTTTTAAATCGGCTGGTTTTTTTACCGTTTCGTCTAACGTCATCAGCGTATTCAGCGGACTGTTAATCAACGTCCCCACCCGCATCAAGGGCAATCCCTGATCGGCGAAGAAATGAAGCTGCGGCTGATAGGTAATCGCTAAGTCCGCCTGCTTTGCTGCCACCAGACGCGGCGGCAGCGCCGGATCAGAAGGCGGCACAATGTTAACCTCCAGCCCTTCTGCCGCAAACGCGCCGGTCTGCTGGGCCACCATAATGGGTGCGTGATCGGGGTTGATATACCAGTCGAGCACCAGTGTCAGTTTCTCCATCGCCTGAGCCTGTGTGGCTAAGGTGGCGCTGAACAGCAGGGTAAACAGAGGCATTTTTGTCATGGGTTGTCTCATTGGTATAGTCATTAATGTGTCTCGGGTGCCCAGGTAATCAGGCGGCGCAGCAGGATGTCGAGGGTCAGCCACAGGGCCAGCGTCATCAGCACCAGAATAAACAAGGCGGCGAAACAGAGGTCGCTCTGCATCCGGGCGTTGGCATTCAGCATCACGTAGCCCAGCCCCTCGGCCGAGCCGACCCATTCACCGATGATTGCGCCTATTGGCGCGACGGCTGCCGCCATCCGCAATCCTGAGCCCAGGGCGGGCAGCGCGGCTAGCAGCCGGACATGGCGCAGTTGCGCTGCAGGTGATGCGCCCAGCGTGCGAGCCAGATCGAGATAGCCGGGGGTGACGCGACGCAGGCCATCAAAAAAGGCGGAGGTCACCGGGAAGAAGATTACGAGGACGGCCATCGCGACCTTTGCGCCCATGCCGAAACCAAACCAGAGCACCAGCAGCGGCGCCAGGGCAAAAACCGGAATCGCCTGGCTGGTGATCACCAGCGGCATCATCCAGCGCTGCAGCCATGGCGAAAAGGTCATGCCCAGCGCCAGCACACTCCCCAGCAGCACGCCGAGAGCCATGCCGCTGACGATCTCGGTCAGGGTAATCAAAGTGTGATGGCCGAGATAGCCGGCGTTTTGCCACAGTGCGATGGCGACCGCAGCGGGTGAGGGCAGCAGAAAGGCCGGAACCGAAGTCAGCGTGGCGAGCCACCACAGCGCAATCAGTCCGGCAAACAGCATCACTCCACGGTGAAAACTGGCAAAACCTTTGTGTAATCTCATCCCGCTATCCTGCTCAGCTGCTTCAGCAATGCGGCCTGACTCTGCAATACCTGTATGTCGTCTGCAGCCCGCGGTGGCTGGCCCGCCAGGGGCGGGCAGGTTTCAATTCCCGCAGAACCGATCATAAGCACGTGGTGACTGAGCCGACAGGCTTCGGCGGCGTCATGGGTAATCAGCAGCACGGTGTGTCCGACCAGCACTTCTGCAGCCAGCGTCTGAATCTGAGCGCGGGTGAGGGCATCCAGTGCGGAGAAGGGCTCATCCATCAGCACAACGGGCTGACGGGTGTAGAGGGTGCGGGCCAGCGCGGCGCGCTGACGCATCCCGCCGGAAAGTGTCGCGGGTCGCGCGTTCGCAGAATGGCTAAGACCTACCCGCATCAGCAGATGCTGCGCCCAGTCGCGATCGGCCCTTTCACCTTTCAGGCGACTGGCGAGACAGACATTTTGTTCAACCGTCAGCCAGGGATAGAGCAGATCCTGTTGCCCCATCCAGGCGATGCGTCCGGTCAGTGGCAGGCCGTCGCTGCCGCTGACCTGCCCGGCGGTGGGTGGCGTCAGACCAGCAATGACCCGCATCAGGCTGCTTTTTCCGACGCCGCTGGCACCCAGTAAAGCGGTAAAAGCACCGCCCGCGATCTCCAGATCAAGCTGGCTGAAGAGTGGCTGCTGGCCATAATTCAGGCTGAGCTGGCGAATTGAAATGCCTGGCGGCACCGGATGGCACGGCAGGTTCATGAGCTGATCCGCTGGGCGGCAGCATGGTTGAGACCCATCTGCCAGAAAGCGGCTTCCAGCCGGGTTGCAGTGGTAAAAATCTCCGCCAGCGGGTTAAACCGGTGTTCACCGGCGCGCTGCCGGGCCAGGGTTTCAAACAGTGAAAGTGAGGAGCGAACGCCAGCCAGATAGGCTTCGTCGGCGTAATTTTCTATCCATGCCGCGTAAGGATTCCCCTCAAAGCGGGTTGCGGGATCATGCAGTAGTGTCAGACCAATTTCAGCGTAACCGGCAACGCACGGCATCAGCGCGGTCAGCAGCTCCAGCGCATCCCCGGTGTGACCCACGTCCAGCACGTAGCGGGTGTAGTTGAGCGTTTCCACGGCTTCGGGTTCACTCGCCATAGCCGCCTCGCTGATGCCCCATTGCTGGCAGTAAGCCTGGTGAAGTGGCAGTTCGCTGACGATGGCGTTAAGCGATGCCGTTGCGCTGCGTAAGGCTGCTGGCTCGGAAAGTTTGCTGATCAGCAGGCCCCAGGCACGGGCGAAGTGCAACAGAAACAGATAATCCTGGGTGAGATAGTGGCGGAAGGCGGCGGGTGGCAGGGTGCCCTGACCGAGTTGCCGCACAAAATCGTGCCCGATATAGGCGTGCCATTGACTGCCCGCCTGCTGGCGCAGACGACCATAAAAGCCGGTGTCGAAAAGCGGATGTGACATAGGATCTCCAGTAACAGGGAGATCCGGGCATACGGTCTGGAACAGGGAATGTTGCAGGAGATGACGCAGAAAATCTGCCGACCCGTCCCTTCGCTGGCATGACCCAGATCAGGTTCAAAGGGTTCGGCTTACGCCATCTCAGCCCATTACAGGACACCCCTCGGAGACATTGGTTATACGATAATTACTGCCGGAGTACAACGGCAGAAATAAGCGTTCTGTTCCGGCGTTGCTGTCGCGCCAGTAACAGCATGACGATAGATTTTAAGTGACGTTGTCACTCAAGATCCGCACCATTACTGGCAATGACTTTTTTGTACCACCAGAAGGATTTCTTCCGCGTGCGCGCCAGCGTGCCGTTACCCAGGTCGTCGCGGTCAACATAGACAAATCCGTAGCGCTTGCTCATTTCACCCGTTGAGGCGGCAACCAGATCGATACAGCCCCAGCTGGTGTAACCCATCACTGGCACGCCATCCTCAATTGCGTCGCCCATGGCGCGGATATGTTCGCGCAGATAGCTGATGCGGTAATCATCGTTGATCTCGCCATTTGATTCGATCTCATCGCGCGCGCCCAGGCCATTCTCCACCAGAAACAGCGGCTTCTGATAGCGGTCATACATCATATTCATCGTGATGCGTAAGCCGAGCGGATCGATACCCCAGCCCCACTCACTGCGCGGTACATGGGGATTGGTCAGGGATTTCACCACATTGGCGGCGCTGCTGTTCTGCTCGTTCATCTCGGCCGAGGCGCAACGTGAGGCGTAGTAGCTGAACGAGACAAAATCGACGCTGTTTTTCAGAATGTCGTCATCGCCGTCAGCGATCTCAAGCGTCACCCCTTTTTCACGGAATACGCGGGCGGCGTAGGCCGGATAGGCCCCACGCGCCTGCACGTCAATAAAGAACAGGTTTTCGCGATCCTTTTCCAGCGCAGCCCAGACATCTTCCGGCTTGCTCGACCAGGGATAGAAGTTGCCGCCTGCCAGCATGCAGCCGACCTGGTTCATCGGATTCACTTCATGCGCGATGCGCGTCACCAGCGCGCTGGCGACCAGTTCATGATGGGCCGCCTGATACTTTACCTGATCCTTGTTCTCACCGGGTTCGAACACCAGACCGGCGCCGGAAAAGGGGCTGTGCAGCAGGATATTAATCTCATTGAAGGTCAGCCAGTATTTCACCAGGCCATCAAACGCCTCAAAGCAGCTGCGGGCATAACGGGCAAAAAAGTCGACCATTTTGCGATTGCGCCACGAGCCATATTCAGTCACCAGATGCATCGGCACATCAAAGTGACAGAGCGTGACCAGCGGTTCGATATTATATTTCCGGCACTCCTCAAAGACCGCGCGGTAAAAGGCGATGCCTTGCGGATTGGGCGTCAGTTCGTCGCCATTGGGATAGAGACGGCTCCAGGCAATCGACGTGCGGAACACGCTGAACCCCATCTCCGCCATCAGCGCAATGTCTTCCGGATAGCGGTGATAAAAATCGATGGCTTCATGGCTGGGATAAAATTCATCGTCACGCAGGGTAAAACGCTTTTCCAGACCGAGTTTGACCGGCATACGGTGCAGGCCATGTGGAATCATGTCGACGGTGGTTAAGCCCTTTCCGCCTTCACGAAAACCGCCTTCACTCTGGTTGGCGGCCAGTGCGCCGCCCCATAAAAATCCTTGCGGAAACCTTGAATCAGACATGCAATCCTCTTTTCCGGGTCAGCGTGACCCTTTCCTTTAGTGGCTATTAATCGCGTTAGCGCGTTCGGTAACGGGCGCAGGTTGCGTTGCGCTTTCGGGTGCGGTTTTGATTTCGGGTTCGGTTTCAGGAATATCTTCAAAACCTAACAGCAGCGTCAGCACAAATGACAGCACCACAGACAACACCATGACCGCACCGACCCAGACAATACTCATGGGATTGGTGGGATCGAAGAACTGTACGCTGGTAAACAGGCCAGGAGAGGCCATGGAGTGGCTGGCCAGCCCGCCAATGCCTGCTACCGCGCCGCAGATAAAACCACTGATCAGACAGGCGATCAGCGGTCGTTTTAAGCGGACCGCAACGCCATACAGCGCCGGTTCTGAAATGCCGGCAATAATCGCTGATGCCGCCGCTGCCAGCGCGGTCTGGCGCAGTTCACGGTTTTTGGTCCGGAACGCCACCGCCAGCGACGATCCTCCCAGCGAAAGGTTGGCGCCAATCTCTGACGGCATCACCATGCCCTCTTTGCCGGTTTCGGCAATGGTCTGGATGATGGTGGGGGTGAACACCCGATGCATTCCGGTCATCACCAGTAGCGGCCAGATTGCGCCCATAATCGCGACGGAAAGCCAGCCAAGATAGCCATGCACGGTGTAGACCAGCGCGGAGATACCGCTGCCGATCCAGATGCCAATCGGACCGATCAGCACAATCGCGATGGGTGCCGCAATCAGCACAATCAGCATCGGTTTCAGGAAGTTTTTAGTGACGGCAGGGGTAATACGATCCACGCCGCGCTCGATGTGCGACAGGATCCAGGTCATCACCAGCGCCGGGATTACGGTGTAGGTATATTTCACCGCGGTCACCGGGATGTAAGCAAATTCCACCGCCTGACCCTGTGCCGCTTTCGCCATCAGTTCAACAAAGTTGGGATGAACCAGTACACCGGCAATGGCGATCGCCAGCGACATGTTCGTTTTGAATTTCAGCGCCGCAGAGGCGGCCACCATGATCGGCAGGAAGAAGAATGCGCCATCGCCAATCACGTTGAGGATGACCAGCGTTGATGAGCCTTTCTCAAACACGCCCGCCATATCCAGGATCATCGCCAGCAGCTTAACCATTGACCCGCCAATAATGGCCGGAATCAGCGGCGACATGGTGCCCACCAGCGCATCAAGAATCCCTGCACCGATGCCTCGCAGCGTGATTTTACGTTTCATGGGTGCAGCCGATGTCGCTGCGGGCGAGCCCAGCTCCAGCACCGCCTGATAAGCCTGTGACACGTTGTTACCAATGATCACCTGGCACTGAGTGTCGTTGTGCACCACGCCCATAACACCATTGATCGCCTTGAGCCGGGGATAGTCGACCTGAGCTTCATCTTTCAACACAAACCGCAGGCGGGTCATGCAGTGGGTTACGGCTTCGATATTGGTGAGGCCGCCTAGCGCATCAACGATGGCGCGTGACACCTCGGCATAATTTCTGGGCATGATCGCTCTTCTCTGTAGGGTAAATCGGTCAAAGTTTTTATGTTTTTGCGCCTGCGGGCAGGCAAATAGGAAACCGGTTTCACAAAATCATGAAGTGCTTTCACTGCGCCGACAAGCGCCAAAATCATCCAGATCTCTTTTTTGTGAACTCCATCACCTGATGCTGCCAGGTAACCTCATACTAAGGCGGGGTAAATATTTCCAAGATTGAGAGGCTTAGGTAGACTGCAGGACGACGCAGCAAAGGAGCATCAGCATGGCAACGATTCAGGAAGTGGCAAACAGGGCGGGCGTCTCAAAAGCGACAGTGTCACGTGTGCTCTCGGGCAATGGCTATGTCGGGAAGGAAAAGCGCGAAAAAGTACTGAAGGCGATTGCCGAAACCGGATACCGGCCCAATCTGCTGGCGCGCAACCTGGCGACAAAAACGTCTCAGACCATTGGACTGGTGATCACCAATACGCTCTACAGCGGCAGCTACTTCACTGAACTAATGGCACACTCCGCGCGCATACTGGAGCAGCAGGGCCGCCAGCTGATTCTGGCGGACGGCAAACACACCGCTGAGCAGGAAGAGGCGGCGATTCAGTTTCTGCTCGATCTGCGCTGTGACGGCATCATTATCTATCCGCGCTTCCTGACTATTGACGCGCTGGATGCGATTATCTCCCGGCACAAGCAGCCGATACTGGTGATCAACCGGCGGCTGCGCGTCAACCATAGCTACTGCATTTACAGCGATCAGCACGCCAGCAGCGCTGCGGCGGTGAGCCATCTGCTGAATCAGGGGCATCGCGAGATCGCGTTTATCACCGGTTCGCTCGATTCGCCGACCGGCGTGGAGCGGCTTTCCGGCTATCACGCTGCGCTGGCCGCACAGGGCATTGAAGCCGATTCCCGGCGAATCGTGACCGGTAAATGGACGGCGCAGAGCGGTATGGCGGCCGTGGACCAGCTGCTGGAACGCAGGGTGACATTCAGCGCGCTGGTGGCGAGTAATGATGAGATGGCGATTGGTGCCATCAAACGTCTGACTGAATGCAACATCGCGGTACCCGGGCAGGTTTCGGTGATTGGCTTCGATGATATTCCGCTGGCGCCCTTCATCACGCCGTCGTTATCCAGCATGAAACTGCCGGTCACCGAGATGATCGATGAGACGATTAACCGCCTGCTGAACATGCTTGATGGCGGAGACTGGCATACTCAGGCACCCTTCACGGCCAGCCTGATGATGCGGGACTCCGTTACTAAAGGCCCCGGCCGTTCTGCTTAACCTGCGGCGATCTGTATCACCTCTATCGCCTGTTCCCTGAGCTGCGCTACCGTCGCCGCATCCAGCGTCTCATCGGTAATCACGTGCCCGACCTGATAACCGGATGAAAGCGGATAGGGGTGAATCTGACCAAACTTGGAGGCGTCGGTCAGGGCATAGCTCTCAGCGCCTTTCGCCAGCACGGCATCCACCACATCACAGCGCAGCATGTTGCGGCCGGTAAAACCAGTTTCGGGATGCCAGCCATCCACGCCAACAAATGCCCGGTGAAAATGGACCTGCTGGATGGAATACCGCGTCAGCGGGCCGACTACCGACTCACTGCTTTTCTGCAGCAGGCCACCGAGCACAATCACCTCACAGGCGGCTTCCCGAAGAAGCTGGGCAATATAGTGACTGACGGTAATCAGCGTAAGATCGGCGCGGTCAGCCAGCGCACGCGCCAGCAGCGCATTGGTACTGCCGCCTTCGATGAACACCGATTCACCCGCCTGAACCAGGCTGGCCGCATGTCGTGCCAGCGCCTGCTTGATGGGATAGCGGGTATTCATGCGGGTGCCGACGTTATCGCTGTCCAGCGCCAGCGCGGAACCGTGAACCCGCCGCAGCAACCGGTCGCGTTCCAGCAGCGTGAGATCCTGCCGCACCGTCACTTCAGAAACCCCGGTAAGCTGCGCCAGTTCGCTGACCGTTACGCTGCCCCGGCTATTAACCAGTTGAATAATCTGATGATGTCGCGGGTTCATAATTGCGTTTCGCAGAAAAAAAGAAGCTCCAGTGTAACAGGGATATCCCGCGCTGGTGTACAACGCGGGATTGGGATCAGGACAAATCCAGCGACCGGCGTCCGTTAAGATTGAGATCCTGCAGCGTAAAACGCTGGCCCCACTCTGTTTCATAATCTTCTGGCGGAAAATCTCCCGGTGAACGTCCCTGCTCCAGGGCCTGTGCAACCCGCCGGGCATAGGCGCGGTTTTTGTCACACATAGGTGCAGCGGGGATATACATCACATTGCCCCAGCCCTGCTGATCTTCAACCGGTGCAACGGCGTGGATCACATCACAGTGCCACCATACCGAATCGCCCGCCTCTAAGGCCGGTATCGAACAGAGTCCTGCAATCAGGTGCGGATGCCACTGTTCATTAACGGGCAACACCCGGCCCGGCGCGACGCCGCACAGTTCATCTTCGGGTACGTCTGAAAGCAGCGGGCGCAGCAGAACATAGGCCATCGCCTGCGGCACCGGCACCACGTGCAGCAGGCCCTGACCGGGGATCATATCGGAGAGTGCGGTCCAGCCCTGAAAGGTCCGGAACACGGAACATTTGGTGGTACCCGGCAGATCATACTCATCCACTTCGGTGCGGTGAGCTGCATCCCAGGGGTCGTAAGCGGCAAAATCACCGTGAAACAGCTTACTGAAAACCTGCTGATACGCGGGGAGTAACCAGCGTTCCAGCGCGCCGGAATCGGTATGGGCGCCTAATCCCTTCGAGGTGGTGCCCGGCAAGCGGCGACGGATGCGATCGGGATAGATAACGCTGACATCCGGGTCAAACCACTGCTTTCCCTGTGATTCAGACTTCCATAACCGGTTCAGAAAAGATTGCGCGTCAGCCATTGCCGCGCTCTGCCGCGCCTGCATTTGCGCCTGTGACCAGTAAATCGGATAGATTTCGGGGCGGGAGGCGGCCAGCGATCCAAAAAAGTCATCGCCGGGGCCGCGATAGTGTTCGTCAAACCGGTTGTGATCCAGATAGTCGAGCATCGACTTATCCCATGCCAGCGCCTGCTCACGCGCGAAGTGCTGCTTAATTACCACACAGCCGCGACGTTTAATCAGCGCCCGGGTTTCATCCGAAACCTTTCCCGCTGCAATGTCCTGCATGGGCACTACCGGCCAGGCACTGCCCGTGCGCTTTTCATCTGCTTTTGCTTCAGCAATCGCAGCAGTGATGTTGTCGCAAACCTGACGGAAAAGGGCATCGACATCACCAATCTGTTGACGTAACTGCTGTTTCATCTCGCGAATAGCGGTTTTGACGTCGTCAGGTAAAGGGGTTGATCGGGAATCTTCACGCATCTCGTGCTCCTGAATATCTGGGGGTTGAGTTACGAATGTAATTAAAATAACCTTCATTCGTAATATTCGACTGAGGTTAACATCCTTTTAACGAAAAAAAACGTGCGTGATAACACAACTCCGGAACCGGAACGCTCTGAAAGCCGTTAGCAAAGTCACTATTTGCATTCTCATTAATCCACACAGCGAGTAAGCTTTATGAATCAAATCAATCAGCCGAAAGGACAGAACGGCGAACGTATAGGGGCAGGCGAGATGGCGGTTAAGATGATTGCGGTGGATATGGACGGCACCTTTCTGGACGACAATAAGCAGTACAACGTTCAGCGGTTTTCACGTCAGTATGCGCTGCTGAAGCAGAAGGGCATCCGTTTTGTGGTGGCCAGTGGTAATCAGTATTACCAGCTGCAGCGCTATTTTCCCGACATCAAAGATGAGATCGCTTTCGTGGCGGAAAATGGCGCATGGGTTTCTGACTGTAATGAAGAGATCTTCTGCGGAGAGTTAGCTCAGGAGAAAGTGCATAAGATCCTCGATATCCTGGCGCATGAACCTGACATCGCGGTCGTGGTCTGTGGACGCAACGGCGCCTATATGCATTCATCCACCTCTGACGAGGTGATGGCAATGCTTGCAAACCACTATCACCGGCTGGAAAAACGCGATGACCTCTATGCCATCGACGACACCATTTTCAAATTCTCGCTGAAGCTGGAGCACGAAGGGGTTGATGCACTGCTGCAGAGACTGCATTCCCGTCTGGGCGAGCTGGAAAACATCATGCATCCGGTATCCAGCGGTTTTGGCTTTATTGATCTCATTATTCCCGGCTGCCATAAGGCACACGGCATTGCGCTGCTGCAGGAAAAGTGGGGCATCAGCGATTGCGAAGTGCTGGCGATTGGTGACAGCGCCAATGATATTGAGATGCTGCGTCAGGCCTGCTTCAGTTTCTCAATGGCCAATGCCGCTGATTCGGTCGCTGCCGTGGCGCGCTATCAGACTCAGAGCAACAATGATGAAGGCGCGCTGAATGTCATTTCCCGCGTGCTGGCGCGCGAATTCCCGTTCGATTAAGCCTGCACTGCGTGAGAACTGGCGGCCTTCTATCCGCCACTCTCCTGATGGCTGCGCGCGTGATGTTCCATTTCATCCAGCGCAGCCTGATTCTCCAGTCCCCACTGATACATCTGCTCAATCGGCTGGGCAAAGGTATGCCCCAACGGCGTGAGGCTGTATTCCACTTTTGGTGGCACCACCTGCCACACCTGACGCGACACCAGTCCGCGCTGCTCCAGCTCACGCAGCGTCTGAATCAGCATCTTCTTCGAAATACCCTGCAGGCTACGCTCCAGTTCACCCGTGCGTGCCCGATTTTCCGGCCAGTGATAGAGCGCATGCAGCACCATCGTGCTCCACTTCACCGAAAAGAGTTCCATCAGGCGGCGTGGCGGTGAATCCGCATAAAAGCAAAGTTTTCCTTCAACCCAGACCGGCATAGTGACTTCCCAGACATGATGGTAACCAAAAGGTAACTACTACCAAATGGGGTTCCGTATGTCTATAGTGGGCCGCTTTCTTTACGACCACCAGGTGATAAGAGGCAACAGATGAAAATTAACGCGCTGATAGCGTCCCAGGCAGACCAGCCGCTGCGGGCAGGCCAGGTAGAGTTACGCGAGCTGCAGGCTGACGATGTGAAAATCGAAATTCTTTACTGCGGTGTTTGTCACTCCGATCTGCATATGGCCCGTAATGAATGGGGAGTCAGCCGCTATCCGCTGGTTCCCGGTCACGAAATTGTCGGACGCGTAGTGGCAGTGGGCGGCAACGTCACTAAATTTTCCGCCGGGGATACGGTTGGCGTTGGCGTGATGGTCGACTCGTGCGGTGAATGCCATTTCTGTCAGCAGCAGGAAGAGCAATATTGTGAGGCGGGTTTCACGCCGACCTACAACGGTACGGATAAATACACCGGCAATACGACATTTGGTGGCTATGCGCAGCATGTCATCGCCGACCAGCATTTTGTGGTCACGGTGCCCGACAATCTGGCACTGAATGCGGTGGCACCGCTGCTGTGCGCTGGCGTGACCGTCTGGTCACCGTTGCAGCATTTTAAAGTCAAAGCAGGCGATCGTGTGGGTGTGGTCGGGCTTGGGGGATTGGGCCATATGGCGGTTAAACTGGCCAGTGCACTGGGCGCAGAAGTCACCCTGTTTACGACTTCTCCGGCGAAAGGGGAAGATGCACGCCGGCTCGGCGCTAAGAACGTGGTGATCTCACGAGACGCCGCACAAATGGCTGACTGCCAGGCGTCACTGGATATCATTCTGGACTGTGTCGCTGCACCACACGACCTTGATCCTTATCTCGGTGCGCTGAAAACCAATGGTCAGCTGGTGCTGGTGGGCATACCCGATCAACCTCATCCATCACCGAATGTGACACCGATGGTGTTTCGTCGCCTGAGCATCAGTGGCACCTCGATTGGCAGCATTCAGGAAACACAGCAGATGCTCGACTTCTGTGGTCAGCACAACATCACGGCTGATGTTGAGATGATCACCGGTGAAGAGGTCGAAACTGCCTTTGAACGTATGCTGACCAGCGATGTGAAATATCGTTTTGTCATCGATATGCAGAAAACCCACTGGTGATGAATACGGCCCGCTGTGAAAGCGGGCCGTCAGACTTTTACAGGGGCTGAACCCGAAAGATAAAGCCCTGCATATAGTTACAACATACTTAAATGTTTTAATATCAACCCACCTCATTGAACTCCGTGCAGCAAAAGTCTTGCAGCAAGATCGTTCTGATTAGACAAAAAAATACCCGGCTCATTGACCGGGTATCTCTTTTGCCGCTTACCAGGCGCAGTTAATCCTGCTCTTTATCCGCGTCACTCTTTTCCGCTTCTTCTTTCTCCACAGCATGGGTAAAAGGCTTAAGCAGTTGAATATCCAGAATCACATAAACCATGGTGCTGATAAACAGGGAGATGACACTGCCAAACACCCCGCTGGTGGTAAACGTCAGATAGTTATAAATCACCAACCAGGTCAGGCAGATAAACAGCGCGAGCGAAATAGAAAGGTTGGGCACGGAGTAGTTGCTGGTACCACCGCCCTGGGTATGCGTCGCTTTAAACAGATTTCCGATGGAGTATTTCTCCAGCACCAGGATAGTCCTTTCCCAGTTACGCTGTTTACGCGCGCTGGCGCGGGTCAGGAAGAGATAGAGAATAGAGATGAAGAAGCCGGAGAAGGCGATGAGTACCGGAATCGCTTCCAGCGCATATTCAATACTCTTATGAGGCGTGCCAGTGGTGCTGAGATCAAGCGTCAGCGAGGCACCCAGCGCAGCATATAAAAAGAGAAACAGAATCAGAAAAGTCAGACTACGTTTCCAGTCGCCATCAGCCTCTGCACCTTTTTGCTGGATGGCCAGCTGAAGCGATTGCTGAATCTGTTGTGCCTGTGGTGAGTCTGTTTCAACGGTGTGGCATGGCGCAGCAAAGAAGTTGTGCATAAACAGCTCATCTTCTTTGTGAATGGTGATTTTCATCAGAAACCTGTATTCGGGAAATTTTCTTTATTCTAATCAGCACAGCATGAATTAACAGTAACTTTGGCTTTATACCTTCAGCCCCGCACTGACTCAGCGGGATATCAGGTTCATCAGGCTACCTGAAACTGAATCGGTTGCGAAATTCTGCTCAGCATTATCCTCTTCGTGACGCAGTTGCTGATAGCGCAGCAGCGCAGCAGCGCGGCATCGGCGTTATCGGCATGCACCACGTCCCACACCATCTTATAGCCATCAGCCATTAACGCGTCCTGCTGATCCTGCCGCTCAGTGTTCACGGCTCTGACTGTTTGCTCTTTCTGAAACAGACGATAGTCTGGCATGGCTATTTCTCCCCTGGATGGTCCAGCGCTTTAAACTGCTTAATGGCTTCATTGATATTGTTGGTATCGACGGTTGCAATACAGCGATCGCCGTTGAACACCTCATAGCGGGCGTTGTGCAGCTGAAACAGCAGATCCCTGCCACGGAAGTGTATACGTTTCTGTTTAACGCCAATCCCATGCCGCCGTAATAATGCCTGTGACAGGCGATCGGTCTCTTTTATCATTCCTTCAGCTCCTCGGCAGTACGTGGTCACTGCCAGTAAACCTGATGAACATTAGTTTTATATTAAGAGATAACCCTATTTTTTACAGGGCTAAACGCATGTTTCAGAGAAATTACCGGGCTGCGTGTGCTGACGGAATCAGAAGCCCACCGGATTAATGCCATTCCCTGCGTTAACGGACCGCAAATGCGGTACACTTGCCGGGATAACTCGCCACAGGACACGCCGCTATGAACGATAAAAAGATGATTTCCATTGATCAGTTCAACGCTGATGAACGACTGGCCGTCGAGCAAACCTATAAGGGCCTGGCCGAGAAGTACCGTCAACGAACCGGTAAAGAGCCTGATAGCAAAAAAGAGAAAGAATTCAATAGTGAAGCTCGTCAGATCATCATGACCAGCAAAATGGAGAAGCAGAGAGCGCAGGCTGAAAAGGAGAAGAAAAAACCACTACGTAAGAAAAAACCTTCTTCAATGACCGCCAGCGAAGTCAGCGATTTCAACTGGTCTGCCTCAGTGGTTAAAGGCCGTCGATAAACAGCCTCCGCGCGTATTCATGGCGCGCGGTATCTTCTCACATTACTGCCATTGTTCCCTGACTACCATCGTCCCCGGCACACAAGTCACAACCTGACGAGATACCTTTCTCGGCCCGCAATAAGAATATTCTGTAAATAATTTACCCTGATTTATTAATTACCGATAAACTGCCATAACCCGTTGCTGCTTCAGTCTGCATATGAATTACTACACTCCTGACGATATTCAACTGAAGCGCCGTTCGACGCGATTTGTGCGCCGCATGTTCATGATGCGCCAGCTTGGCACCTTTCTCTGTTTTCTGCCCATTCTGTCGGTACTGATGGAGATGGGAAAAAGCCCGGAGCTCTGCGCACTGCTATTTACTAATGCGTTTGTCTGGCCCTATGCGGCCTTCAGACTGGCATTGCGATCGCGCGATCCCACAGGTTTTGAACGTAAGAATCTGACGCTGGATGCCGCTTTCGGCGGCTTCTGGGTGGCAACCATGGCGCTGAGTCCGCTTCCCTCGATTATTATCATGGCGGTACTGATCTCTGATCGTTACTCGGCGGGCGGTTGGGTTCAGCTGAAGTCTGCTTTGCAGGCCTTTCTTTTGACCTTTTTAATGGTCTGGTTAGCGGAAAAGGCGCCTTTGCAGCTGACTTTCTCTACCCGCACCGTCTGGCTGACTCTGCCGCTCGCCAGCGGCTATCTGCTGGCGCTCAGCGTGGTTTCACACAATCTGACCCTGAGTCTGCGAAAGAAGAATCAGGAGCTGGAACGCATTGCGCTGATGGATCCTGGTCTGAAAATACCTAACCGCCGTCTCTTTGAGCGGCGGCTTGAAAGCGAGTTTTTACGTACACAGCGAGGTGAGGGGAAGGCCTGGCTGATGCTGCTGGATGTCGATCACTTCAAACAGGTTAACGACACTTTCGGGCATGAAGCCGGCGACTTTCTGCTGGCAGAAATCTCGGCACTGCTGCGGGACAGCGTCGGCCTGAAAGATATACCTGCCCGCTTTGGCGGTGATGAGCTGTGTGTGATTGTGCGGGATGCGGATGAACCCAGCATCATGTTGCTGGCAGCGCAGATCAGACAGGGGATTGCCCTGCTGCGGCTGCCGGCTTCATCCACCTTTCAATGCTCGGTGAGTATCGGGATTGCACCGGCATGCGATGCGGCGACAATTCATGAATGGCTGAGATGCGCCGACGAGGCGCTGTATCAGGTCAAGCGCGCCGGACGTAACGATGTGCAGGTGTGGCATTCCGGCACGCTGGAAACGCTGAGTGAAGTCAGGGGCAGTTAACAATGCAGCCTGAGAGCGTGGCTCAGGCTGAGAGATTAAATCGCCGGGTAGTCGCCGGTGCCTTCAGGCCAGGGCGTGAGCAGATCAAAACCCTCATCGGTCACGGCGACGGTGTGTTCCCATTGCGCCGAGAGCGAGCGATCTTTGGTGACCACCGTCCAGCCATCTGACAGCACGCTGGTTCCGGCTTTACCGGCATTAATCATCGGTTCGATAGTGAAAATCATTCCTGCTTTCAGTGGCATTCCTTCGCCCGGCGTGCCGTAGTGCAGCACCTGAGGATCGGTGTGGTAAATTTCACCGACGCCGTGACCGCAATATTCACGCACCACCGAGAAGCCAGCCGATTCAGCGACACGCTGGATAGCCGCGCCCACATCGCCCAGCGTCGCGCCAGGACGGACGGTTTTGATACCGGCGACCATCGACTGATAGGTGATATCGACCAGACGTTTTGCACGGACTGACGGTGTGCCGACAAAGTACATCCGGCTGGTATCGCCATACCAGCCATCTTTAATGATCGCTACATCGATATTAACGATATCGCCATCCTTGAGTTTTTTGCTGGCCGGAATGCCGTGGCAGACCACATGATTAACCGACGTGCAGGTGGTGCGGGTATAGCCGTGGTAACCGATGTTTGCTGGCGTCACTTTAAGCTCATTCACAATAAAATCGTGACAGATATCATCCAGTTCTTCCGTGGTGATGCCGGGACGGACGTGAGGTGTAATCATCGCCAGCACCTGAGCCGCAGCCTGTCCGGCTGCCCGTGCCATTCCGATTTCCGCTGCGGTATGAATTTTAACGCTGTTCATGACACGTCTCCTTGTGTGGTGAGGCTCTCTTTAGAGAGCATATTGCGTATATCAGCGCTGCCTTCCAGTTCAAGCCGGATTAGCATCTGCGCCAGTTGATGTTGGGTCTGCTGCGGATAGAGTTCAGCCAGCATACCGAGTTTTAGCCAGTGTTCTGCCTGTGCATTAATTGAGCGGCTCATCGCCTGACTGGCGATGCGCAGATTCTCATGCATCAGGTCGGAGATTTTTACGATACCCATGCAAGCCTTATATGAAACGTATATGTTTCGTATAGCTTAACGCTATCGGCGTGATTTGAAAAGAGGGGGAAGAATGTTGCGCGTCTGAAGCAGGGTACAGAATGATGACCCACGGCCACGCATTTCGGTCGCGACAGAAAAATCTATAGATAACAGAGATGTGTGGATGGCCAGGTAACAGTAGTGCTAGCCCCGCCGAAAAAGCGCCGAAACACTGTCTTTTTTTGAAAACGTAGCTGATGACTGAGCAGATGAAGTACTGGGTTGTTCTGGTGGCTGTGGATATTAAGACTGTAGAATAGATGATATAAAATCCGGGAAAACATCAGGGATGTAATCATGAAAAGAATAATTGCTTTGACTGCCGCATTGGCCGTTTCAGGATGCCATATGAGCACAAATCACATCCGACAAAAGGGAATTAAGACTCCCGACGCGTCAGAGATTAAAAGTCAGTGTGAATCTCAGACACCACAGCAAACTCAAGAGCGTGAAACTCAGCTTTGGCTCTGCCAGGCTGTTACAGCAATACAATATCGGTTTTTCGATGCAGATAATTATCGCGGTAAAACATGTGATGTAAGGATCAGGCAGCCGGAAGGCGAGCCTCCGGTAAGCATCAACGTTCAGGGCGGAGATCCAGCTCTGTGCGCTGCTGCAATTAAAGCAATCAAACAAGCTGCAGATGCCCACACTTTTCCAATGAGACCCGCCTTTATGAAGGATGAAATCCCGATACATTTTGCTCCGCAATAAGATTACATAGCTAAGGAAAGTGTTAAGCGTTGCACTTAAATGTCTAAACTCACAATCCCATAAGGCACCGTGCTGCTCTGAAGCTATGCCGTCAGATACCGGCTGCTAAAACTGTGTACCGCGATGCAGTTATCCGTTGTCAGCAACTGACAGCAAACTCTTACTCCGGTACAGGCTCCATTCAGCCCAGCAATTTTCAGGGTTGATATCGAAGTAACCGCGACATTCAGCCATGGCGAGAGCAACATCACGCGGTACTTCGATAGTTGTGGCATTATCACGGATGCTACTGACTTCCTGCTCAGTAAGCGGGCTTCCTTTCTCATTCTCAATTCTCATCAGTAATGGGATGAGGGCAGGTATAAAAACTATGGTCATGAGTTATATCTCATATTATTAAAGGTTCGTGTCCCTACGAAGTCACTAAAATATGACCTCTCCGGGGTGCGGTAAGTGGCATTCTGTAAAATGTGTCTTCCTGAAAAATATCAATTCATCGTCGTTTCATCGCTACAAGGCTTGAAATCAATTAAC
Source organism: Pantoea sp. RG18 (assembly GCF_025910075.1). NCBI lineage: Bacteria > Pseudomonadati > Pseudomonadota > Gammaproteobacteria > Enterobacterales > Erwiniaceae > Pantoea > Pantoea sp. RG18. The sequence continues at coordinate 102,857 of NZ_JAPCIL010000020.1, read as the reverse complement.
ACTGCCCAGGCATACAGGCAGGTTTGTATAGCCCGGCTGGCTTACCATAGATAAGGGTGAACATGTCGGTGCCATATTCTGGCTAACTGGCTGAGCCTGGGGCTGATTTGGATACTGGTTGTCATAGCTGTTCGTTGAGGGTTTTCTTGCGGCCTGACGGCCCTTCTCACGCACGTAGGATGACGTGTAGTTATGGGCCTGGTATGCGCCATAACCCGCCACGCCCGCAGTAGCATATCTGGCCGATCGCTTGCTGCTGGAATATCTCTTCGTGATTCTGGGTGTCGTTGTTTGTGATGAGTAACCTGAACTAAAACTATGGCTGTAGCTTCTATGCCCACCCCCACCACGATGGCCGCGCGCATCAGCTGTAAACGAGGCAGCCATCAGTGACGCCATAGTCAGACTTAAAATAATTCCCTTCATTACTGCTCCAGTTTATTCATATTCATTAATCATGTTCTCGTCAAAAATCACGATATCTTCAGCCAGAAGAACAATTTTTTTAGATTTATTTAACTCGTTCAACGCTGCGCTATCCTTATGAGAGGAGGTCCCCATGTGTGGACGGTTTGCGCAGTACAGCAGCAGAGACGATTACTTTGCATCCCTGAGGCTGAAGCCCGATGAAATTATTTATGATCCGGAGCCGATAGGCCGCTTTAACGTTGCTCCAGGCACCAAAGTGCTCTTGCTCAATGAGCGGGATAATGAACTGCACTTTGATCCGGTTTACTGGGGTTACGGTCCGGAGTGGTGGGACAAACAACCGCTTATCAATGCGCGTGGTGAAACCGCTGCGACGGGACGCATGTTCAAACCGCTGTGGGAGCATGGTCGCGCCATTGTTCCTGCCAATGGCTGGTATGAATGGAAGCGAGAGGGCGACAAAAAACAGCCTTACTTTATTTACCACAAAGAGAAAGAACCGCTGTTCTTCGCCGCTATCGGCAACGCTCCTTATGGTAAGGATCATGGGCATGAGGGTTTTGTTATCGTAACGGCAGCGAGCAATAAAGGCATGGTTGATATCCATGACCGACGCCCGCTGGTTTTAAGTGCGGATGCTGTACGCGAATGGCTCAGTGCCGAAACCACGTCAGAACGTGCTCAGGAAATTGCACATGAAGCCGCATTACCGGAAAAGGACTTTGCCTGGCATCCTGTTACAGCCAAAGTCGGCAACATCCACAATCAGGGTGAAGCGCTTATTAAAGAGATCAAGCCTGACTGAACAGACCGATGAGGTGAGAGATTTACATCGTTTCCCGCACCGTTTCCCGTTATAAAAACAGGATCACTCGTTTCTTAATCTGAGAGCGTTTATTTTGCAGCCAGACACTATGCGGTTGTTTCTTCGGCCAGTCACCCCATCAGATGCCGATGATCTTTACAGGATCTACGGCGACCCTGCGACGAATACGTTTAATCCCGCTGGCCCACATCCGGATATCCATCATTCACGGGAAGTGCTATCGCGCTCTATCCGTCACTGGGAATTGAATGGCTTCGGCAGTTGGGCTATCTCGCTTCAGGATAATCCAGAAAGAATCATCGGTTTTGGGGGATTGAGCATCAGAAGCTTTGCCGATATCACGATCAATAATCTGGGATATCGTTTCTCTCCGGAAGCCTGGGGGAAAGGACTGGCGACGGAATTTGCGAACTATGCAGTTAGTTATGGGTTCGAAGAGATAAAACTGGCTGAAATTTCTGCAGTCGTAAGAGCGAATCATCTGGCTTCACAAAAGGTTCTGATTAACGCCGGCCTCCGGCATACCCGGGATATTTATGATGTGGAAAATGCGCCCGCAAGCATGCTGTTTACCCTGAGTCAGGATGAATGGAATCAAAAACGGGGGTGAGGAGGATATATCCTGTCCTGCTCAGTACCTATCGTTTCAGGTCAATCAGTGCGAGCTGTAGATGATGCGCTATAAAGTTCGCTTTGAGCGCGCTGTAGCGTTGAGCATCGTTGTTACAGAGTGATGCTGCTTCACGCTTTATCTCAGCATAGGTTGCTGCGATATCTGTGTTTTCTCTGAGGTAATCACGGAAAGCAAGGTGCCTTATTATCTGTTCGTCTCCAGCTGCAAACGCATGCACCTGATGGCTACGCCTTTCTCCACCCTTAATAAAATATCTGCGGCCTGAGATTCCGTTCTCACCACGAGGACACTTCTATTGTCAGTCATCTCAAATGACGCTGAAGAGTCTGTTAAATCCGTGGTGCCACAAGCGAAGCTGGAATAGTTTTATCCGCATTCAGGCGACAAGTTACGAGAATAACACTCACTGCCTTAATGGCATCCGTCAGGGATTTACCCTTTTACTCAGCCCAGGAATCATCGCTTCTTACCCCTTTCATTACTGTAATTTCTTTCCCCGCTGCCGATAACAGATCCAGTACCAGCGAGCCATAGAAGCGGAACGTCGGTGATAACCTATTAATTCAAACATCGGGGTCTCCTATGTATCGGAACAAAAAAATAAAATTAAGCGTCATGCTCACTGCGGCATTCCTCACAGTCATCTTAACGGGCGTTTTTGTGACAGGATTCGCCGGGTTTAAACTCAATACGGCCAGCGATCAGCAGGAATTGACGCGCGCGCGGCTGGGCGATCTCCAGGCCTTGCAGACGCTAAAAGATAATTTAACTCAGCAAACTGTCCTTTTACTGTCCGTGGCTTCAGACACTCAGCCTCAGGCAGAGGCCACTATAAAAACCCAGTTCTCTGCGTTGCAGACCAACAGTGATAATACCACTGCGCATTTCCGGGAACTGATCAACGGTGCCAAAAGCATTCCGGGGATCAATCTTGCTGAAGTAGAAGAGGCTTCCACGCAATTAAATAAAATTGAAGTGGCAGCGGGTCCGCTTCATCAGGCAGAGCAAAACCTGTTTATGCAGAACGCCACTACGTTCCCGGAAAAACTCCGTGGTGAACTGATCCCTGCGCTTTCGCACTACCGCAGTGCGGTGGATGGGATGGTTGATTATCAGGCGAGGGTAACGAGTAAAACGGCGGAAACGTCGACTCAGGCGCTCTCCGGTGTTTATATGACGCTGGCAGGCCTGACCACCCTGTTTGTTGTGATGGGATTTGTGATGAGTGGGCTGATCACCCGCTGGATCAAGACTCAGCTGGGTGGCGAACCTTCGCATGCGCAGGGCCTGGCCGCTGCGATTGCGGCGGGCGATCTGACGACAAAAGTGACCCTGCGTCAGGGGGATACCGTCAGCATGATGGCTTCTCTGGATAGCATGCAGAGCAATCTGCGTGACCTGGTCTCGCAGATTAAAGATTCTTCCGCTTCGGTCGCCATGGCAGCTGATGAAATTTCCCAGGGCAATACTGAACTCTCTTCCCGTACAGAGCAGCAGGCCGCCGCTTTGCAGGAAACCGCCGCCAGTATTGAACAGCTCACGGTTACAGTGAAAAGCAATGCAGCGGGCGCGCAGCAGACCGCGGATTCAGCCCGTGAAACCGCTGCGCTGGCGCGTTCGGGTGAACACGATATGCAGCGCATGTCAGAGACGATGAATGATATTTCAAAAAGCGCGGTGAAAGTCCGGGATATCACATCCGTTATCGAAGGAATTGCATTTCAGACCAACATTCTGGCGCTTAACGCGGCAGTCGAAGCAGCGCGAGCGGGCGAACAGGGCCGGGGTTTCGCCGTTGTCGCGGGTGAAGTCAGGACGCTGGCGCAACGCAGTGCAACGGCAGCCAGAGATATTAAACATCTGATTGAAGAGGCTGTGGCGCAGGTCGAAAGTGGTGTTGTCGTGGCAACCGGGACCGGCAAGAGCATTCTTGATATCAATGCAATGGTTGGAAAACTTGCCGTCGCGATGGATAACATCTCACTCGCCTCAGCTGAACAGATGCAGGGCATTTCACAGGTCAGCATCGCAGTGAACGAGATGGATGGCGTCACGCAGAATAACGCCGCGCTGGTTGAGGAGTCCTCTTCGGCATCACAGTCGCTTTCAGCCCAGGCACACGCTTTACGTGAAGCAGTGAATGCTTTTCGCATTTAAGTTCATGCGCATAACTCACGGCGAAAGACGTGGGTTGAGAGCATCTGAGCTGTCCGGGGCAATGCTTTTTTACATTGCTGATTTGTATGACCGGGAGCTATTTCTTGCCAGTAATGACGGCTGTCTGCTGTGCGTGAAAAGCAGACGTTGACGCAGTATGGACTCGTTATGATAAGCCCACCTCTGGTGGGCTTATTGCATATCGCCTCAGCCTGAACCCCCTCAGATTAAAAAAATTAAAATTTTTTGCATCCGTTTTCGCTGCTCATTCGTATTAACAGATAAGGGCGCTCTCGCCCTGTCCGTTAACTCAATGAGGGAAGTGAAAATGAAACCATTCCTGCCAACTCTGATTTTTTCTGCATTAGCCTTCAGTGGCGCCACTTACGCGGCGAGCATGGACAGCGACACGGTGATGGTCGGCGGTGCCGCCATGTACCCATCGAAAAATATTGTTGAGAATGCTGTTAACTCGAAAGACCACACCACGCTGGTGGCCGCCGTTAAAGCCGCCGGTCTGGTCCAGACACTTGAAGGTAAGGGGTCGTTTACCGTTTTTGCGCCCACCAATGCCGCCTTTGAAAAACTGCCTAAGGGCACCGTCGACTCCCTGCTTAAGCCAGAGAATAAACAAAAACTCACCAGTGTCCTGACCTATCACGTGGTTGCAGGAAAACTGGACATGAAAGCGCTGGAGAAAAAAATCAAAGCGGGTGGCGGTAAAGCCGAGCTGAAAACGGTGAATGGCGAATCACTGTGGGTGATGGCAAATGGCCCGCACAATATTCAGCTTAAGGATGCTCAGGGCAATATTGCCAGTATCACCACGTATGATGTGAATCAGAGTAACGGTGTGATTGACGTTATTGATACCGTGCTGATGCCGTAAAGCGTTACCTATACTGTGTGTAGCCACTTATCGCGTGGCTACATCTTTCACAGGGAAGCCGATGACAAAAAATGTGCCCCATATTCAGGCCGGTTTAATGAATCAGATAGCCGTCGGTGATAAAGCTGCTCTTGAGCAGCTTTACCGCGTTCTGTCGCCCCGACTCTATGGGATCATCCTGCGGATGGTGAGACGCCGGGACTGGGCAGAAGAGATCCTGCACGATACGTTTATTCAAATCTGGCAGTCGGCTAACTATTACGACGATAAGCGCAGTGAGCCGCATATCTGGCTCAGTCACATCGCCAGAAATCGGGCGATTGATTTCCTCCGTAAACATGAAAACAGAAGCTGTTCCGTGGATGAGATCAGTGAAGCGGAAGCGGGTTTCCAGACGCCACTTCCTGCCGATGCGAGTCATGCGGAGGCGCGTCGCCTTCAGCACTGCATGGCGCACTTACCCTCTGAGCAGCGACAAAGCATTTCGCTTGCCTATTATCGTGGCCTCTCACAGAGTGAGATTGCGCTCTCAATGAGTCAGCCTGAAGGGACGGTGAAAAGCTGGATCCGTCGCGCGTTAACCCATCTTCGGGAGTGCATAGGCCTATGACCGGTCAGGAACAACATGATCTTACTGCGGCGGAATATGTGCTCGGCCTTACCGACGATGTGACACGTCATCGGCTGGATAAACGCCTCAATGACGATTCAGTATTTGCTGCAGAGGTGCTGCACTGGCAGAAAGCGTTCAGCGGCATTGACCTGCTCACTCACGCCGTTATCCCGCCTTCTGCGGTCTGGCAGCAGATTGAGCAGGATCTTGGCCCGAATACTGGCGTTTCTGGCACGACATCAATCCGCAGGCATCCTGGCTTCTGGCTCGGCTGGGGCCTGGCGGCGGCAATGGCTGGCATCCTCATTTTTACCCATTTAAGCAAGCCGGATGCCCCACAGTCTCTGCAGCCGATTGCGGTACTCAGCGGCGCACAGCCCGATGCACAGTTTGTGGTGAATCTGGATAAGTCAGCTTCACTCCTTCAGGTTTCGGCACTGAACATCACGCTGCCGGAGAATAAAAACCTGCAGCTCTGGCTGATCAGGGGCAGTGCTCCGCCACAATCTCTGGGGTTGATCAATCACCGCGACAGTAATGTTTTCCGGTTACCGCCTGGCGAGTTAGATAATCAGACGGTACTGGCGGTGAGTCTGGAGCCGGTGGGAGGGTCTACGCTCAGCGGGCCGTCCGGTCCGGTGATTTTCCAGGGCAAAGTCACGTTGCTTTAATCTTCAGGACGCGGGTTCTCGGGCCGGGATTAAGCGGCAAAGGGGAGTGGATGGCTTTTCCAATGGCAAACCTCATCCTCTTGCCTTAACCAAATCAGGGGGAATGACAAAAGAATGGAAATCAGAGCGGCGTTGGAGTCTGATGCGGCAGGCATCAGTGAGCTGATACAGCTTGTGTCTGTGCAATGTAATTTTTCAGAGACAGAGCCCTGTCCGCAATGGTTCATCGAGAGCACAAAACCCGATGTGCTTCAGCCGTTGATTGTTTCAGATGACTATCTCTGGCTGATTGCCGTGGAAAGAGGTGAGGTGACAGGCGTACTCACCCTTTTCGAAGGCAATTTAGTTAAATACCTTTTTGTACATCCGAAATGTCAGCGAAAAGGGGTAGCGAGGGCACTCTGGCAGCGGGCGATTCCCGAACTGCGTTCAGAAATCAGCGTACGGTCTTCACTCTTTGCCATCCCTTTTTATGAGAAAAGGGAATTTAAAAAAGTCGGTGAGGTGAAATTTTTTAACGGTGTATCATTCCAGACAATGATCGCTCAGCTCTGAATTAAAAAAGAGATTTTAAGTTCTCTGTTTCTGCAATAAAACGGCCCGGCCACGCATTTATCAAACCAGCTTTGAGGGTGAGCGGAACCGGGCCAACCCGCCTTCTTTATTTATACCCGCGTATATTCCCTGTATTGAACTCACTGACTTTTTGCGCCATCGCTGTCCGCTAATGCTATATCGGACGCGTGATTTGCAGCGTTTTTACACTTCATCAGCCTCTTTTTACGCCTTTTTTACAGGCCGTTCGGTTTAATTAAAGACATCAGGCGTTTACGTGACAACGTTACACGATGGCAGTCACAACCCGATTTACGCAAAAAGCGTCTGCAGGCATTAAGTGGACGGGGTGCACATTCATGAGTGGTTTTCTCCAGTTTATTATCCGACCTCCGATTAACAGCCGCTGGCTGCCAGGCACTGTTGCCTCTCCGCAGCGGGTTCTTAAGGAATACTGTATGTCAGGCCTTATCCTTGTTTCGCATAATCAATGTCAACGATCGACGCTTAATGCAATTTATGACGGCATACTTTCCCGTCAGGGAGGCGTCTGGATTAGCTGGGATGGTGAAAGCAGGGTGATGCCTCTGGATGCGTCAAGACCCTACGCCGTGCAGCAGATGAGCCAGTATGAAACCGTGACCTTCCCGTATACGCCGGGCGAGCTTAATGAGGGGTACCATAATTATATTCACAAAGGGCTCTGGCCTGTTTTTCATCAGCGTCCGGACATAGCCCGTTTTTCCGCCAGCGGCTATCAGGAATATAAAAACATCAATAAAGCCTATGCACGCGCCATCTGCGAAAATGCCACACCCGACGATGTTATCTGGATTCAGGATTATCATCTGCTAGGCTGTGCCACTTATCTTCGTGAAGAGGGGCTGACTAACTCAGTGGGTATTTTTCTGCATCAGCCTTTCCCGGCTGGCAGAATGTTTGAAACCATACCCGAATGGCGCTGGTTCACTGACTCTCTGTTATGTTGTGATCTGATTGGCTTTCAGACCGTGCAGGATATGAATAACTTCCTTGTCTGGCTGGAGAGCGAATTCCGTATAGAACGGCTGGAGGCGCAAAGCTTTCGTGTTCATGGCCGGATTATCAGGGTGGGTGTGTTTCCTGTCGGAATTGACCTTGACGATGTCCAGTCTCTGCGTGATAGCAACAGCTGTGCTTACATGGAAATGCAGTGCCGCGAAACCCTGCCCGAAAATACCGTGCTAAGCGGCGGCCATCTTGATGAGAGTTCAGGTCTGCCTTACCGAATCAGCACCCTGGAGGTGCTGCTGCGAAAACATGATTGCTACCAGAAAAATATCACGCTGTTGCAGCTGGCGCCTCCGGCAGCCGGACACGCACATGATGCGTCAGAACTCGGTCACGCTCTGGAAGCACTGTGCGGGGAACTTAATGGCGTGCATGGCACAATGAACTGGTATCCGGTGAACTATCTGACTCATGGTTACAGCCGGGAAGAGCAGGCCGGTATCTATCGTGCCTCACGCGTTGCGCTGGTGACGCCGTTGATGGCAGGCATGAGCCTGATGGCCAAAATGTATATCGCCTTACAGGACCCGAAAAAACCCGGGGTGCTTATCCTCTCGCAGTTTGCCGGTGCAGCCGGGCAGATGGAGGGTGCCATCATCGTCAATCCTTATGATCCTGATGCAATGGCCAGTGCGGTACATCGCGCATTGCAGATGCCGTTACACGAACGGCGGTCTCTGCATGCCCGTCTGATGAAGGGACTGCATATGCAGAACAGCCATCACTGGGCTGAGTCATTTTTGCGCATGCTGAACGCTGAGCCAGCAGCCCCGGAAGCCTTGCCGTCGCCTGCCTTTTTTCCGCACCTGAGCAGTAGCCGGGCGAGGTACTGAGGTTTATAGGTTAAAACGGCGATTTAAAAGGGATGGTGTGGACTTCAAACAGCATCACGCGGATAGAGAACAGGGCAGGTAAAACTTTTACCTGCTTATTCATGGGCTCTTTGAGTTTGCGCTCAATAACATGAGGTTAAGGTCCTCATCGAACGAAGGTGTCACTACAGGTCTTAGCTTCCCATGAGAGCAGCTATTCAGGTTCGTTCTGTCATCACGCTACGCAGTTCCTCCCTGAGCCAGCGCAGTGACAAATCGTTATCAAACCGTTTATGCCAGAGCAGTGACAGGGCTATTTCCGGTGTTTCAACGGGAACGGGGCTACAGCATAAACCGTAATGCGTCACCCACTCATCCGATAGCCCGGCGGGAACGGTGGCTAACGCGGGTGCGCGCGCCAGCAGCGGAGGCAGAGAGGAAAAATGTGGCGTCACGTAGCGAATCGAACGGGCCTTTCCTGATGCCGCAAGCTGGTCATCGATGGCGCTCCAGTTCGCCCCGCGATAGGAAACCAGCAGATGGTCATGCGCCACATAATCCTCCAGCGTCAGCGGTGCACGCAACGAAAGCTGTTCCGGGTGCCACAACGTACAAAAGTTGTGTGACACAATTTTCTCGCGCTGGAGCGTGGCGGGTGTGCTCTCGCCAACCGAAATGGCAAGATCGATCTCTCCGCGCGCGACCAGCTCCGCATCCCGGAAGGGATCGCTGGCCGTAACCTGAAGCGTCACGCCGGGAGCGGTGCGCGTGATGCGCGCATACAGTCCCGGCATCAGCCAGCGTTCAACCCAGTCGCTCATCCCCAGCCGAAAAACATGTGTCGCCTCAGAAGGCGTGAAGGATGCTGGCTGAAACAATACGTTCTGCATCTGTGCCATTAACGGGCCCAGCTCAGCGATCAGCGCTTCAGCACGCGGGGTAGGCTCCATGCCTTTCGCCGTGCGCACAAACAGTGGATCGCTGAACATGACCCGCAACCGGGCCAGTGCATTACTGACTGCTGGCTGACCCAGATGCAGCTTTTCTGCTGCACGCGACACGCTGCCTTCCCGCTTCAGAACCAACAACACCGTCAGTAAATTCAGGTCGATTCGATGAAAATCATTTTCTCTGATAGTGAGCATCAGTTTAATCAATTTGAGTGATACAGGTTGCGTAATGATACTGCCCACCACGTTGTGATGAAACTTTCTGGAGAGATATTTATGAAAATTTTACTGATGCTGGTGGCTTCTCTTATCGCGTTCAGTCCGGTCTATGCTGCCGAACAGACCTCTGTACGGGATCAGCAAGCTCCGGGTTATTACCGGATGACATTGGGGAAATTACGCATTACCGCGGTTTCCGACGGCACGGTAACCGTTCCCCTGAATAAATTACTGACTAACATTTCGCCTGAAAAACTAAACCATGCAATGGCCAGAGATTCGATGACGCCGCAGGCCGAAACATCAATCAATGCCTTCGTTATCGATGATGGTAAAAAGCGCATTTTAATCGACACCGGGGCCGGTGAGCTTTTTGGACACAATGGCGGACATCTGCTGACTAATCTGGCCGCCGCTGGCTATCCGGCAGAGTCGATCGATGCCGTACTCTTAACCCATATTCATGCCGATCATTCAGGCGGTGTTTCACGCGCGGGCAAGCCTGCTTTTCCAAAGGCCGAAGTGTTCGTGGATAAGCGGGATGTCGATTTCTGGCTTAATCCGGCTAACGTCAGCAGGGTAGAGACCAGTCAGGCCCATACCTTTGCAGAATCTGAACGGACTCTTCGCCCGGTCATCAATGCTGGCCTGCTTAAAACGTTTATGGCACCAGCCACATTACCGGGGGGAATCCGTGCAGAGTCGACAGCCGGCCACACGCCGGGCAGCGTACTTTATCGGGTAGAGAGTGAAGGACAGTCCCTGGTGCTGTGGGGAGATATCATCCATGCCAAAGCGGTGCAAATGCCCGATCCTGAAGTAGCCATCCATTTTGATGTGAATCAGAAGCAGGCTATCACTACACGTGAAAGGGTACTGAAACAGGCTGCAGATCAGGGCTACTGGGTGGCTGCGGCGCATATCGCCTTCCCGGGCCTGGGCCATGTTCAGCATGAAGGTAACGCTTATCGCTGGGTACCTGCTAATTACACCACGCAGCTCGGGCAGTAAGGTTTTTTAATTTAGCGGCAAGCGGAACGGCATCATCGCTCTCTGCTAATCGCCGGACGTCAGCTGTTCTGGTGTTATGCCGCTAATCATTCAGGTCGTCGCAGCAAATCAGGCACATTTTTTCTGAAAGCACGGTAGTCGATTTTCCAGGCATTCAGCTTGTTGTATAACGCCGTTCGTGAGATCCCCAGCAGTTGCGCCGACTGCCGCAGATTTCCCTGTTGTTCACTGACAATCTGTAAAATATGCATGCGCTCCAGGTTGTGCAGTGAGGATGGCATATCCCCGGCAACCTCATTCATTGAGACTTTCTGCAGCGATTCGGGCAAATCGGTTCGGGTAATCTCTAGCCCTTCACTCAGATTGACCACACGCTCGATCACATTTTCCAGTTCCCGAACGTTTCCCGGCCAGTTCCAGGATTGCAGACATGCCATTGCGTCTGGCGCGACCACCGGCGGAATACGCTTCAGACGCGTGCAGAGTGCCTGAATAAAAATGTTAACCAGCTCCGGAATATCTTCGCGACGATCACGCAGCGGCGGGATCTCCAGTGAAATCACATTCAGGCGGTAATAGAGATCGCGCCGGAATGCGTTTTTCTCAACGGCTTCAGGCAGATTACAGTGGGTAGCCACAATAATACGCACATTCACTTTAACGGGCTGCGCTGCGCCGATACGCAGCACTTCGCTCTCCTGCAAAACACGCAACAGGCTGGTTTGCGCTTCGAGCGGCATCTCACCTATCTCATCAAGGAACAGGGTGCCGCCGTCAGCCAGTTCAAACTTGCCCGCTGAACCGCCACGACGCGAACCGGTGAAGGCGCCATCGGCATAGCCAAACAGTTCGCTTTGCACCAGGTCGCGCGGTATTGCGCCGCAGTTCAGGGCGATAAACGCTTCATGCTGGCGGGGACTGGCATTATGAATGGCCTGAGCAAACAACTCTTTGCCGGTCCCGCTTTCGCCGCTGAGTAGCACCGTGCTGTCGGTGCGGCTGCTGACGCGTGCCTTATGGATCGCCTGCTGCAGGGGCGGCGAGTGGCCGCGGATCATTTCAAAGGTGTAACTGGCGTTTACGCCCATTACCCGCCGTGTAATGGCGCGGATACGTTGATTTTCACGCAGTGACAGCACGCGTCCACCATCCGGTGCGGGCATTAAAGATATCAGGCAGGATAGGGGATCAAGGCCTTCCGGCCTGAACTGCAGCTCAAGGTCATTGCAAAAAGGCATCGTCAGCAACGATCCGCCCTGCGGTTGCAGCAGTGCGTCAATGGGGGTGTCGTGTGGATCCAGCCCGCTGAAAATCTGGCGTGCATAGCGGTTAAGGGTTTTGATGCGGCCCTGTTTATCACAGACAATGACGCCCTCATTCAGCGTCTCCAGAATGGACTGCTGTTCAGCCAGCAGGCGTCGAAGCGTCAGCTGCTGCCCGACAGCTTCTGCCGCCGCCTGGACCGTTCCCAGAGTATGGGCATTAAAATTCTCCGGCGTGGCGGTCAGGGTCAGCACACCAACCAGCTGGCCGCTGTCATCGCGGACCGGTGCCGCCGCGCACTGTCGGCGGCGTTTACGCAGATCAAACTTCCAGTTCTCACCGCTCAGCACGTACACCAGCCGCTGTTCAATCAGGCAGCGCGCGGTACAGTTAGTGCCCAGTACCTCTTCACGCAGGATACTGCCGACGGGTGTCAGGTCGGCACCGCAAAAATGCAGCGTCACGCCCTGCGCGTCGGTAAGGTTAATGTGACCGTCCGGATTATAGGCGAGCAAATTTTCCATAATGCTACGCGCCACAAGAATCAGTTCGGCATTGTTCTCAAGAATCGCAGTCAGCTCACTGTCCGGCGGGGCGGTATAGATAAAGCGGTGTGGATCAATACCGTACTGCTGCGAACGCTGCCATGAATGCAAAATACTCTGTCGCAGCGCGGGTGGCTGTTCGCCCCGGGTAAAGCTCTGCCAGCTCTGCCACAACAGCGCGTCCCAGCTGTCAGCATCCTCTCTATCCGGCAGGCTGAAAATCGCATCGCTCTCATCTCTTAATAACCGTTGCTGATTCACCGGCCATTCCCTTCAGGTTAAATGTCCATTTTATTGACATGTGAAGTTGACATGTAAACTTTGTTGCCGATTTGTGATCAGATACCGTGCCCATGCTCACAAAATTTCCCGTATTTTGGTTGGCATCTCCTTTGCAATGGTTGATGCCGTGATGTGAATCAAACAAGCCAAGGGAAATAAGTTGTTATGCGCAAACATAATTTACGCCTGATTCTGTTTATCTGTGCCATTGCCTCACTCAGTGGCGTGATTCTGGGTTATGACGCTTCAGTGATTTCCGGCGTTATCGATCCGCTGACAGAACATCTGAATTTAACGCCCTGGGAAAGTGGCTGGGCAGTATCAAATGTCATTCTCGGCTGCATCGCTGGCGCATGGGGCGTTGGCTTCATTTCAGATCGTATCGGCCGCAAATCGACACTAATCGTCACCGCCATACTCTTTGTGCTCTCTGCGGTGGGCGCGGCGCTGGCCAGTTCTTTGACAGATTTTGTTATCTGGCGACTGATCGGCGGGCTGGCGGTCGGGATGGCCTCTGCGATTACGCCGCTTTATATCGCGGAAGTTTCACCGAAAGACTGGCGGGGCCGCATGCTCGGCCTGCAACAGATGCTGATGGTCGGCGGACAGGTGGCGGTTTATATCGTGAATTACCTGATAGCACGCGGTATGCCACATCAGTGGATTGTCAGTGAAGGCTGGCGCTGGATGCTGGCCTCTGGCGTGGTGCCCTGTGCGCTATTCCTGCTGCTGGTACCATTTATGCCTGAGTCGCCGCGCTGGCTGGCGCTGAACGGTAAAAAAGATCGCGCCCTCGACGTGCTGACCCGTCTTTCGAATGCGCAGCACGCCGAGCGACTGTTACAGGAGATCCTGACATCGAGTCAGCATGATAACGCCCGGACCAGCCAGCGCGGCATCCTGCGGGACGCGCGGGCACGCTATATCCTGCTGGTTGTCTGTGCCATTGCCATTTTGCAGCAGATCTCCGGTATCAACATCCTGCTCTATTACGCGCCGTCACTTTTACAAAACATCACCGGCAGTACCCAGTCTTCCCTGTTTCACAGCATCTTCCTTGGCCTTGCGCTGCTGGCTGGCGTGGCCGTTTGTCTGAGTACCATCGATCGTCTGGGCCGGACGCTGCTGCTGCGCTGGGGGGCACTGGGATGTGCGCTCTCTATGGTCTTCACCGCCTGGGCATTTATCGCCGATGCTGGTGGATTGCTGCCGGTGATTGGGCTGTTAGCCTTCGTACTGATATTTGGCCTTTCCTGGAGCCTGGGTGCCTGGCTGCTGATCTCTGAAATCTTTCCTAATCGTATTCGTGCCGTGGCGATGGGCTTTGCGTTTGCCTCAATGTACGTCGCGAATTTTATCGTTACCCAAAGCTTCCCGATGATGAACCGCAGCCGGGTGCTGATGGAACACTTTCATGGTGCCTTCCCGCTGATGTTGTGTGCGGTGGGATCGCTTATCGCGTTCTGGTTTGTCCGCCGCTTTTTACCGGAAACCCGGGGCGTTTCACTTGAGCATATTGAGCCACTGATGCTCTCCAAATCCCGTCGTTTCGCGGCTGATGCGCAACGATCTGATCAACACCCGTCCTCGCCCGCCTGGGCTAAAGCGAAATAATAAGGAGTTTTTATGAACCATCAAACAGTGCGTGTGGGTTTAATTGGCGCAGGCCGCATGGGCAGTTTTCATGCCGAAAATCTGGCCTGGCGCGTGCCTGGCGCCACCCTGGCAGCCGTGGCCGATCCGTTCCCTGGCGCGGCGGAAAAGCTCGCCAGCCGGCTTGGGGTCAGCAAAGCGCACAGCGATCTGCATGCGCTGCTGCAGGATGATGAAATTGACGCCATTGCGATTGCGGCTCCTGCCCGGACACATGCAGAGTGGGTGATCGCTGCGGCCAATGCCGGCAAACATGTGTTCTGTGAAAAGCCGATGGCTGTGACGCTGGAGGAGGCCGATCGCGCTATCGCGGCGGCAAAACAGGCAGGTGTTGTGTTACAGGTAGGCTTTAATCGCCGCTTTGATTCCGGCTTTGCAGCGGCGATTGCGGCGGTGAAAAACGGCGAGAATGGGTCGACGCAGCTCAGCCGATCTGTAACCCGTGACCCGGGCCTGAACGATCCCGCCCCGATTCCGCAGTGGACAATTTTCCTTGAAACCCTCATTCACGATTTTGACACCCTGCTGCACTTCAATCACGGCGCGAAGCCGGTTGAAGTCTATGCGCTGGCAGATGCACTGGTGCGGCCAGATTTCAAAGATAAAGGTCTGCTGGATACCTCGGTTGTCACTATTCGCTTTGATAACGGCGCCATCGCGATTGCTGAGGCTAACTTTCAGGCGGTGTATGGCTACGACGTGCGTGGCGAGGTCTTTGGCAGTAAAGGCATGCTTCAGGCGGGCCACATCAATGCCAATCACTGCGTGCGTTACACCGCCAGCGGAATTGCGGTGGATACGTCACGACTGGATTCAGATCTGCTGCGCGAAGCGTACGTGGCAGAAATGAGTGAGTTTGCCCGCTGTATCCGCAGCGGTGAAACGCCCCGCGCCACCGGCGAAGACGCGCGAAACGCGCTGGAAATCGCGCTGGCCTGTATCGAATCCGTGCAGCGCAACCTGCCCGTTAAGCTGGGAGTTCGCTGATGGCCGGTTATCAACTTTCCGTATGCGCTGAAATGGTATTTCTGGAACTGCCGTTTGTTGAGCGCGTAAAACGCATTCATGAACTGGGTTTTGGCGTCGAAATCTGGGGATGGGCCAGCAAGGATATCGATGCGCTGGTCGCGACCGGTGCACGCTTTACCTCTATGACTGGTTATCTGAGCGGTAATCTGACGGATGAGACGGAAATCCAGCAGCTGCTGCAAAGCGCTGAAGCGTCGCTGGCCGTAGCTGCACGTCTCGGCTGTCCGGTACTGAATCTGCATGGCACAGGGCTTGACGAACGCGGTCTGCCGGTAAAACCCGTGACAACGGTAACGGGCGCAATGTGGCTGAAGGCCGCCGATACGTTGCGGCAGGTTGCGCTTCTCGGCGAACGAGCCGGGCGGGTTTTCACCCTCGAAAACCTTAACCTGCCGGTCGATCATCCAGGCACACCCTTTGCCCTGGCGTCTGAGACGCTGGCGCTGGTCGAAGCGGTCAACAGCCCGGCGCTGAAGATGAATCTGGATCTCTACCATGCACAAATTGGCGAAGGCAATCTGATTGAACTGCTGCGGCGCTGCGGCTCCGCTATCGGAGAAATCCAGGTTGCCGATGTACCTGGCCGCCAGCAGCCGGGCACCGGGGAGATCAATTACCGTGCTATCGCCCGGACCCTACAGGAGATGGGTTACAGCGGCACAGTAGCCATGGAAGGCTGGGCCAGCGGCGATAGCACAGCGGCTATCCAGCAGTTCCGCGATCACTTTACGTTGTAAGCGCAGTGCGTCGGGTATCTGCCTGTTGCCCGACGCAAAATAAAGTTAATGAAAACAATAACAACCTCAACCCTACAGGAACACACTATGAACATCAGAAACCTCCTTCTTTGCCTATGCGTCCTGCTGTTTAGTGTCGGTGTCAACGCCAAAACCCTCACCGTTGGCGTCGCGCTGGCTAACTTCGATCTTAACTTTGTCTCTATTCTTCGCACCCGCATGCAACAGGAGCTGAAAGCCAGCCAGCTCAACAGCCAGTTTGTCGATGCGAAAGGTGATGTCGCGCTGCAGGTGCAGCAGGTAGATGACTTTATCAACCAGGGCGTAGACGCCATTATTCTTAATCCGGTCGATACCCAGGGCGTTTTACCGATGATCAACGCTGCAAAAAAGGCCGGTATTCCGCTGGTTTTTGTGAACCGGAAACCGGAAGTGAAATTGCCCGAAAACATGGCGTACGTCGGCTCTGATTCGGCGCTGGGTGGTGAAATGCAGATGGAAGCACTGGCAAAAAAAAATGAACTACAAAGGCAATGTGGCCATTCTGATGGGGGCACTGTCGAATGAAGAGGCACGTGAGCGCACCCGCGCTGTGGAAGCCGTTATCAGCAAATATAAGAACATGAAAGTCATTGAGAAACAGACGGCGAAATGGCAGCGCAATGAAGCGGTAGATGTCGTGTCAGGCTGGCTGCTGAATCAGCGTCCGATTGATGCCATCGCCGCAAATAACGATGAGATGGCAATCGGTGCCATCATGGCGTTAAGCCAGGCGAAGAATGAAAAAATTCTTGTGGCCGGTATCGACGGAACACCGGACGGTCAGCAGTTCATTAAAAACGGCAAGATGGCGCTGACTATTTTTCAGGATGCCAGAGGCCAGGCTACGGGTGCAGTTCAGGTGACCAAAGCACTGCTGGATAAGAAGAAAGTTGAGACGCTTAACTGGGTGCCTTATAAGCTGATTACGCCTGAGAATTACCAAAGCTTCTCTGCTGAGAATGCAGGATAATTTCTGGTTCAGAAATAACGTTAACCTCTCCTGTTGTTCACATGAAAGTAAATGACCGCATCTGACAAAAACGGACATGCGCGCGAGTTCAGGACCGCTTTAATTAAAAACGGAAAGCTGGCGTGCATATATTGTCAGTTTGCGGTTCTGATGCGTTCTCGCTTTATTCATTTCAGATGCCGTCGCGATCAGCTCAAAATAGTTTGCCGCTCAGATTTGGCCATCCAAGAAAATTTCCCACAACGCTTCTACCGCGCGGGACATCCTCGCTGCGGGTCTGAACAACCGGATCTCTATGGGTATCCAGAGTGCGCTCTCCTTATTAGCTGCTACGGCAATCGAGCCAGCATCAACATCCGGCGCTGCCAGTGTTTCCGGCAGCCAGGCAACGCCATCTCCGGCTTTAACCATGGCGAGTAATGTGGCAGCAAGATCGGCCGTGAAGGCGATATCCATTCCACGTCTGGCCCGGTTAACCTGTGAGGTATTAGACAGGATGCGGCCCAGGCCGGACTCTGCAGAATAGGAGAGGAAAGGAAACTTTTTACCGCCTGACGCATGGAATATAGGCTCACGCGTTGTCGGATCGCATCGTGAATACGGCTGTAAAACTTCCCGTCCAAGCCGGACGCTGAGATATTTCGACTGATCGAGATGGATGTGCATATGAGGATGGTAATAAGAAAGCAGAAATTGCGCGTCACCTTTCTCAATCATGCGCTCGCAGGCACTTAATGTGTCAGACAGCAGGCGAAATGATCCGAAGCGGGCAATTTTTTCGTTGTTCCGCATCAGTGCCGGAAAAAAAGAAAATGACAGCGCGTGCGTGGCGGAAAAAATAACATCCGGCCTGGCTTCTCCTGCGGCCTCGATAGATTCACTTCTCAGTGTATAAAGCGCACGAATAAGTTCCGGCACCTGCTTGACGAAAACCTCTCCGGCGCGGGTCAGGTTGACGCCCCGACGATTTCTCTCAAAAATTGGCGTGCCAAGCCACTCTTCTAGCGAGACGATTCTGCGGCTGAATGCAGGCTGTGTCACATATCGTGAAGCTGCCGCACGGGAAAAATTGAGTGATTGCGCCAGCGCAATACAGTCTTCAAGCCAGGTTAACTCCAGGTGATGCCGATTTTGCATTACAGGCTGCCTCTTTGGCATTAGAACGGAACCCATGTACTGCTTAGGATAATAGCAGACAGAACAATCAGGTCCCTTAACACTACGCTACTTCATTGTGCCGATGAATGCCGATAAACAGATGGCATGACATAACTGATTGCGTAGGTATTTTAGTAAAACAGTCTTTGACTGAGAACTACCGGAGAGATCATGCGCATCCTTGATGTTTTAGAAATTACCAAACCCATTGCTTCCCCTATTCGTAATGCGTACATCGATTTCAGCAAGATGACGACAAGCCTTGTCGCCGTTGTGACCGATGTTGAAGTCGACGGGCACCGTGTAGTGGGATACGGATTTAACTCTAACGGCCGTTATGGCCAGGGGGGCCTCATCCGGGAACGCTTCCGTGACCGCATCCTGGAAGCCGATCCCGAAAGCCTGCTGAATGGCAAAGGTAACAACCTGGATCCGCATAAAGTCTGGGCTGTGATGATGAGCAACGAAAAGCCTGGCGGTCATGGCGAGCGTTCAGTTGCAGTGGGAACCCTGGACATGGCCATCTGGGATGCAACGGCAAAAATTGCAAACAAGCCGCTGTTCCGCCTGCTGGCCGAAATGAAGGGCGTTGAGGCTAATCCGCGCGTCTTCGTCTATGCGGCTGGGGGTTACTACTATCCGGGTAAAGACCTTGGCGCACTGCGACAGGAAATGCGCGGCTACCTGAACCGCGGCTATAACGTTGTGAAAATGAAAATCGGTGGTGCCTCTCTGGACGAAGACCGCCGCCGTATTGAGGCCGTACTGGAAGAAATCGGCAGCGAAGCGCGCCTCGCCGTTGATGCTAATGGTCGCTTTGATCTGGAAACCGGTATTGCCTACGCAAAAATGCTGCGTGAATTCCCGCTCATTTGGTACGAAGAGGTTGGCGATCCGCTCGATTATTCTCTGCAGGCAGCCCTGTCAGAGTTCTATCCAGGCGCAATGGCAACGGGCGAAAACCTCTTTTCTCATCAGGACGCGCGAAACCTGCTGCGGTATGGCGGTATGCGTCCGGATCGCGACTATCTGCAATTTGACTGCGCGCTCTCCTACGGTCTGGTTGAGTATCTGCGCACACTGGAAGTACTTAAGCAGTTTGGCTGGTCACCGTCACGCTGCATACCTCATGGCGGCCATCAGATGTCCCTGAATATCGCCGCAGGCCTCGGTCTGGGCGGTAACGAAAGCTATCCTGATCTGTTCCAGCCTTACGGCGGTTTCCCGGACTCGGTAAAAGTTGAAGATGGTCATATTATTATGCCGGAACTGCCGGGTATCGGATTCGAAGGCAAATCAGACCTTATTAAAGAAATGCGGGCGCTGGCTGAATAAGTTTTCGCTTACATTACGGCATATTTAATGTCAATGCGCCCCTCGTTAAGCCGAGGGGCTGCGGGAAAATATCAATCTCTTAATTAACCTGACGCCTCAGGCAGAATAAATTTATCTGAATCTGAGAGGAGAGGGCGTTAGTGAGCTGGCAAACGGTAGCATTGTTAATAATTTCTGTTTGAAGGGCTGGCTTTGATTCAAATACAACATCTTCTTGTGGGTATATCAGCCACCCGTTGAATTATCGATATTCAGATATGCTTGTCGGATTAAATATGCACTAGAAGTTTTTATAGATATCAGTCATTTAAAGCCAATCATGAATTCTGGAGTTTTGCTTGTTTATCTGCGCCTTTTATTTTCAGACTGCTCATTTTTCCGTTACATCCTTCGGGTAATGAATAAACATTTTGACTGATATTCAGATGGATTTGCAATCAGTATTTCTTCCCCCTGCCACAGTGTTAAATGAGGAAGTTATCATGAGTGAGAAAACTCTCAAGGGTAATGCGCTTATCGGAAATAAACGCTGGACAATCATATTACCTGCCGTATTCATCATGTATACCATTTCATTTTTTGATCGGGTGAATATAGGTATGGCGCTGCCCCATATAACAGCTGAAATGGGCCTGAGTCCTGTTGAAGCCGGCTGGCTTGGCGGCGCCTTTGCCTGGGGTTACGTCGCCACGCAATTTACCGCAGGATGGCTGGCTCTCCGTTTTGGATCACGGAAAATAATAGGTATCAGCCTGTTTCTGTTTGGGGCCTGCGCAATGCTTACCGGCCTGACGCGTAACTTCGGTGAACTGGTAGCGATCCGTTTCTTACTGGGCATCGCTGAAGGTCCAATTCAGGCCGCCACGGCCATGTTCCTTGCCCAGTGGTTTATGAAGCCTGAACGGGGGCGGGCATTCGGAATCTGGAATCTTAGCCTGGGTGCGGGCGCGTTTCTGGCCGGTCCGATATCTGGCTGGATCCTTGCACATCATAACTGGCGCATGATGATGGTGATTGAAGGTGCACCGGCCTGGCTGTTCTGCATCATCTGGTTTTATCTGGTACCCAAAAGTATTCAGGCCGCTGGCTGGCTGAGTGCCGAAGATCGGGATTATATCCAGAAAGACCTGGCCGCTGAGCAGTCAAACTACAGGAATGAGAAATCCGATCCCTGGTGGACCATTCTCAAAATACCGGCCCTCTGGCTGATGCTGATCGGCTACTCCCTGCATAGCATGCTCGCTTACGGTTTTACGCTCTGGTTGCCGACAGCTCTCAAAGGGTATGGCACGCTCAGTGAATTTATGGTTGGTCTCATCAGCGGGATGCCATTCCTGATGACGATGCTGGGCATCTGGTATATCACCCGGCGTTCAGATAAGTACAACCAGGAGCGACGACTGCATGCCGCTATTCCCACCGTCCTCTGTGGTGTGGCATTACTGGCTGCCGCTTTTGTGCCGCTGTCATATTACTGGGCTCAGATAGGTTTGTTCATGTTTGTCGGCCTGACAATGAAGATGCTGGTGCCGCTGGTTTACGTCAGGCTGACTGAAATCCTTCCGACAAAGAAAGCGGTTCCTGCGGTGGCTTTTGTCGGCGCATGCAGCAACTTCATTGGACAGTTTGGCGGCCCCCTTGTTGCCGGATACCTCAAGCATCTGGGTGGCGGCACTGATATGACGCTGGCATGGGGTGTTCTGGGGCTGTTCTCAATTGTGGGTGGCGTGCTGTTTGCCCTTGCCGTGGGACGTGAGGAACGCATCCGGGACTTCGGCAAGGCATTCTCTGTATCTGCACACAGAGCAGTATCAACACGTCAATAACAAAGCGAATCTTCACACGGGCATCGGACGCCCGATCGGGCAGGATGCGCGGATCAGCATTAAGCACTCTTGGGCACCTGTGGAATTATCATGCTCATCCCCGACGTGTATCTCTCTCAACACCTGACTGTTACAGCCCGTACTTCACGGGCTTCAGAATGCCTACAATCCCACCAGCGTGATATGTTTCTTTGTTGTCAGCGCTTTATACAACGCTTTTGCCAGCGTGCCTGGTTCCACACCTGATTGAGCGCCCTCGGAATCGGTCCAGAACGATTTGATGCGCAGTATGGTGTTGATACTCGTTACGCGTTCCATTTCCAGCACGGCCAGCACAGGATGGCGCATTTCGCCATGTTCCTCTGTTGCGTCCGCCTGGATCACTGCGGCGCGCGATGCCTGACTGTCAAAGATAACGTGGCAGCGTACGCCGTTCAGGTTGAGTATGCCGATAACTTCATACAGGCACTGAACAGTCTCTGCACTATAGGATGCGGGCACAACAAACATAACAGATCCTTCTGAAGTGAAATTTAATGAGCAGCCAGCATAGGCGAACTGTAATCAGAGGAGAAGTTACTGTTTTTGAATGAAAAATGTAGAGTTCTAAGGTTACGATAACGCGCGTTATTTTCACTCCAGTTTTTGCTGGTACTATCAATAACTGACGTGTAACCCGATCATGGCGGTGGGGTGCGGATTTGACTTAAGGAAAGGCCAGCAGGTGGCAGTTTATTCGTTCCAGTGGGGAATGCATTTATCTATATGCGCAACGCGTTAGCTGTGTGTTTCAGCCACTTAACAGGATGAACATCAGATTAAGTTTAAGATTTTTCGCGCTCTTCAATCGCTCATCTCTCAATCCTGCCGTCACGTTTAACCGGAGATTATCATTATGAGATCATGTGCTGACTCACATACTGTTCTTATCCGTGTAGCATCGCTGCAGTCAGCTCAGTACTGACGGCACCCAACACCCAGGTGCATTACCTCTGACCTATACCCATCAACGGTAATTTTAAATTTTGAACATTCATTTCCGTTAAACATGCAGACACCATCGCCAGAGCGATCGCCTCTACGGCAACGCGAAGGATATTAAATTACTGACAGCCCAAAGTGACGGGGCGGAGATGAAGCGGATTTTATCCGCGACAAATGAAAAAGGTTTTTTATTCACCCTGACAGCCTGAATATATTATTCATCTTTATAACGAATTTACAGGCGAATGGGTACTTTGACGCCGCAGGGCTATGTTTAAAAGCCTTCTGACAATCAATTCTCTCATGACGTATACCATACCGCGACACTACCAGCATTGAATTAGTCTCACAACAGAAACCGGACAAAAGCGCCATCAGCAAAGCATCTGAATTGCATGCTCTGAATTCAGGCGCGCCCGGTCATTCTGTGCGCATCAGGACCACTTAATTCTGTTTTTTATATTAATTCGTCCTGAACATTCCTCACACCATAAAAATGAGGTAATTCTCAAAAATCAAGAGGCTGACTTACATAGGAAATAAACTCAAATTCAGGAGAATAAGTAAAATATGGTTTAAAATCAGATAGATAATGCTGGCTGCATTGTAATTTTAAATTATAGATTTTTGATGCTCATCAAAGTTAGCGAATAAAAGCCGCTGTTTGACTTAACTCAAACTGGTGAATTTTTAAGATCTTGCTAACGTTAAAACAAATGTTAGCAATTATTGCTAACTCGTAACAGTTGCTGCTGGCTTTTCATGCCGGACGCTGTAAGCACGTCTTTAATTCCGTTGTACCGGATGCAGTTTTCATTCGTCTGAAATCCCGAGGAAACATATGAAATTAACACCTCTGGCCCGCAGTCTGGCCCTGGCCGGTTTACTCTCTACCGCTTCGCTTAGTGTATTTGCAGATGAGGCTCAGAAAGATGCCGCGCCTGCTACCAAACAGGCTAATGATGCCCTTTATCAGCAATTACCCTTCGATAACAAAAGCGACTTTGAAGATGCCCATAAAGGGTTCATTGCTGCACTGCCTGATGCCGTCATTAAAGGCGAGTCCGGCAACGTTATCTGGGATCCGAAACAGTACGCATTTATTAAAGAGGGTGAAAAAGCACCGGATACGGTCAATCCCAGCCTGTGGCGCCAGTCTCAGCTAATCAATATCAGCGGTCTGTTTGAAGTGACTCCGGGAATCTATCAGATTCGTAATCTCGACCTTTCCAATATGACCATCATTGAGGGTAAAGAGGGCGTTACCGTTGTTGATCCATTGGTTTCTGCGGAAACCGCCAAAGTCGGTATGGATCTCTATTTCAAAAACCGCGGTAAAAAACCTGTCGTTGCGGTCATTTATACCCATAGCCACGTTGACCACTATGGCGGCGTGCGTGGCGTTGTCGATGAAGCTGACGTCAAATCGGGCAAAGTCAAAATCTATGCACCGGCCGGCTTTATGGAATCTGCCGTCTCTGAAAACATTATGGCAGGCAATGTCATGAGCCGTCGTGCCAGTTACATGTACGGCAACCTGCTGAAAGCCGATGCCAAAGGTCAGGTAGGAGCAGGACTGGGCACCACCACTTCTGCTGGCACCGTCACCCTGATAGCGCCTACCGATTATGTGACCAAAACCGGTGAGAAACGCGTCATTGATGGTCTGACCTACGATTTTATGATGGCCCCTGGCTCGGAAGCCCCGGCAGAGATGCTGTGGTTTATCGAAGAGAAGAAGGTCATCCAGACAGCCGAAGACGTCACTCATACCCTGCATAACACCTACTCGCTGCGCGGGGCCAAAATCCGTGAGCCGCTTCCCTGGTCCAAGTACATCAATGACGCCATTAACCGCTGGGGCGGCAAGGCAGACATCCTGATGGCGCAGCACCACTGGCCGACCTGGGGCAATGAGAATGTTAACAAACTGCTGAAAAGTCAGCGCGATCTGTATCGTTACATCAATGATCAGACCCTGCGCATGGCCAACGAAGGCCTGACGCGTGATGAGATTGCCGCTCAGTTCAAACTTCCGCCATCACTGGCCACCATGTGGGCCAACCGCGGCTATTACGGCTCGGTCAGCCATGACGTGAAGGCGACCTACGTGCTGTATCTCGGCTGGTTTGACGGCAACCCGGCAACGCTTGACGAACTGCCGCCGGAAGATGCTGCGAAGAAATACGTTGAGTACATGGGCGGTGCCGACAGCATTCTGCAGAAAGCCAAAACGGACTATGACAAAGGGGATTACCGCTGGGTCGCCCAGGTAGTCAGTAAGGTGGTGTTTGCCGATCCGGAGAATAAAGCCGCGCGTAATCTGGAAGCCGATGCGCTGGAGCAGTTGGGCTATCAGGCCGAATCCGGCCCGTGGCGTAACTTCTACCTGACGGGTGCGCAGGAATTGCGTAACGGCGTGAAACAACTGCCGACGCCGAACACCGCCAGTCCGGACACGGTCCGTGCCATGACGCCAGAAATGTTCTTCGATTACCTGGCGCTGCACATTAACGGTGAAAAAGCCGCTAATGCGAAAGCCGTGCTGAACGTGGACTTTGGTGGCGACGGAGGTAAGTACAAGCTGGAGCTGGAAAATGGCGTGCTTAACCACACGGCAAATTCAGAAGCGCAGAACGCGGATGCAACCCTGACGCTTTCCCGTGAAACCCTGAATAAGGTGATCCTGAAAGAGGAGACGCTGAAGCAGGCGCAGGATAAAGGCGAAGTAAAAATCACCGGCAACGCCGACAAGGTCAGCGAGCTGCTGGGCTACATGGATAAGTTCGAATTCTGGTTCAACATGGTTACGCCATAAAAAATGCAGCCGGTAGCGTAGCGCTACCGGTTTTTTTTTAAGCGACAGAAACTCCGGATGATTTTCAATGAAAACTGCAAAGATGAGTGCCGCGTGTCTGCTTTTATCTTCCCTTGCTGGCAACGCGTACTCAGCCGATCCGCCGGCAGACGCCGCCCAGGCCAATAACCCGCTGGCGAACATGACTGCATTTAACATGCAGAATTATTACATCGGTGACGTCAGCGAAAGTGACAAAGACGCCAACCAGTTCTGGTTCCGCTACGCGCAGCCTTTCTCGCTGGGTGAAAGCAAGTGGCTGCTGCGCGCCTCACTGCCTGTCAATACCTACCCCTCACCGCCCACCGGCGGGCACCAGACCGGGCTGGGCGACCTGAACCTCTTTACGGCCTATCTGATAGATACCGGCAATCCGGCCGTCAGCTTTGGCTTTGGCCCGCAGGTCACCGCACCCACCGCGACTGAAAATTCACTTGGCAGCGAGAAGTGGTCCGCCGGGCTGGTAAACGTGCTGTTTGATGCCAGCTCCCCGAAAATTCAGTATGGCTATCTGGCCTCCTGGCAGCACAGCTTTGCGGGCGAGGGTGACCGCAGCGACGTTAACCTGGGCGCTTTCCAGCCGTTTGTTTTTTATCAGCTGGGCGGCGGCACCTATCTGCGTGCGGCGCCTATCTGGAATTATAACTTCCAGAACGACAGCTATGGCGTGCCGCTGGGGCTGGGCGTGGGGCAGGTCATCAAACAGGGTAAAACGGTTTATAACTTTTTCGTTGAGCCGCAGGCATCGGTCGCCGACGACGGGCCGGGACAGCCACGCTGGCAGATTTTTGCCGGGCTTAACCTGCAGTTCCTGAACTGATAGCCGGGGGATGCCCCAACATTTTTACCGGCGCAGAGAGAAGAATGATTCGCGCCACCGGCCTGAAGCTTTACAGGAAATCAGGCAAAATTTCACCGTTTAGCGGAGCCCGAAAATGAAACTTACCTCAGCCGCTGTTGGCTCACTGCTACTGCTATCAGCGATGCCGATTGCGGCCTCGCCCTACCAGAATCTTGAGTATGCACTAAAGGAACAGAAGATTATTTCTGACCTGCGGACACACTGCACGCTCGGGGAAAACATTTCGGATGAGAAAATCCGGTCCGTATTTCTCAGCAACGAAAGCAGTCATGACCTGATCCTTGCTGCAGCTAAGGCTCTCTCTGCGGGTAACCAGCAGGTTTACGCAGAGTCTGTAGAAAAGATTCAGTGTCCCGACATCAAATAAACCCGCCACAGCCATAACCTTCCGGAGACGCTATGCGGCGAATCACAGGACTGTTTGCACTGCTTTTAGTATCCGCTTCTTCACAGGCCAGCGGGCTGTACCTTTATGAAATTGGTACGGATGATATCGGTCTGGCTGGTGCCGGTCAGGCGGCACGTGCGCAGGATGCCTCAACCCTGTTCACCAACCCTGCGGGCATGACAATGCTGTCAGATAAAATGCTTACGATAGGTGCACAGGCCCTGTATGGCGATGCGCCTTATCATCTGGACGATGATGCCCAACTCAGCGGAAACAGCCCTGGCAATGTTATTGGCTGGTTTCCCGGTGGCAGCGCTTTTTACACGCAACGGATCAGCCCAACCGTAAGTGCCGGAGTAGGATTTTACGGCAACTACGGGCTGGGTCTGCATTTCGGTGACTGGGCCGGAGAAAACCTGATCAGGGACAGTACGCTACTGGCGGTCACCCTGATGCCTGCGCTTGCCTGGCAACTCAACGACGCCGTTTCGTTGGGTGCGGGTGTCGGGATTAACTATGGCCTGCTAAAAATCAAACGCGCCCGCGGCGATGAACTCTCCGACCATGACTGGGCGCTCAATGGAAAAGTCGGTGCGTTATGGCAGTTTACCCCGCAGACGCGTGCCGGATTAACCTATACCAGCCGGACAAATTATCACTTCAACGTTAACAACACTATCCGGCTTGACCAGCTCAATAATTCCCCGTCGTGGACATTACCCATTGCCGCCACCGTCAATACGCCTCAGCAGATCATGCTCAGCCTTTTCCACCAGCTAAATGATCGCTGGGCTGTTATGGGTGATGCGGGATGGCAGGACTGGAGCGATTACAGCAACAGTGAAATAACCGTGGCAGGCAATCAGGTGGGCGATAACGGACGTCTGCGTGATACCTGGCACCTCGCGCTGGGTACCCAATTCAGACTCACTTCTGACTGGACGCTGAATACCGGCGTTGCCTTCGACAGCAGTTTCTACCGCAACCAGCAGGATACCTCCCTGACCATGCCTTCCGGCGATACATGGCGCTGGGGGGCTGGCGCGCGTTACCAGCTCGATCCTGCCAGCAGCATCGGCGCGGCCTTCGAATACGCGCACATTGACTCCTCCCAGGTCGCATCGCCCTTGATTAAAGGGCGTTATGACAACCCTGCTCTCTACTTTTTTGGCATCAACTACAGCCGGACATTCTGACCGGGCAAACCAAGGAGGCGCATCACATAACCTGATATCGAACGATCTGACCTGATGGGCGAAATTTATGCCTTTCCTATGAGAGTCCACTTATCTGGAGCACAGAAATGTCAAAAGTGCCATTTTGCAAATCGCTGCTCGCCTCAGTGCTGTCTGTCGCCTGTTGTGCGACCAGCACCTATGCAGCCCCGGCAAGCACCACTCCGACGGCGCCGGAGCAGAATAATCAGAAGCCCAACATCGTCGTCATATTCGGCGATGACATCGGGTACTGGAACGTCAGTACCTACAATCAGGGAATGCTGGGTTATCAAACCCCCAATATTGACAGTATTGCGGCGGAAGGTGCCAAGTTCACTTCTTATTACGCGGAACAGAGTTCTACGGCTGGCCGTTCATCGTTCATTACAGGTCAGATGCCATTCCGTACCGGGATGAGTAAGGTCGGCATGCCCGGCGCCCCACAAGGTTTGCAGAAAGAAGATCCGACCATTGCCACTGTACTTAAACAGCTGGGGTATGCCACCGGTCAGTTCGGGAAAAACCACCTCGGCGATCGCAACGAGTTTCTGCCTACCGCGCATGGTTTCGATGAGTTTATGGGCAACCTTTACCATCTGAACGCGGAAGAAGAACCGGAGAATCCGGACTACCCGAAAGATCCTGAGTATAAGAAGCAATTCGGCCCGCGTGGCGTGATCAAGTCCAGCGCGGATGGAAAAATTGAGGATACCGGCCCGCTGAACACTAAGCGTATGGAAACCGTCGATGAAGAGACGCTGGCTGCGAACAACGACTTCATGGAGCGGCAGGTAAAAGCTAACAAGCCGTTCTTCACCTGGTACAACACCACCCGTATGCATAACAAAACGCACATTAAACCGGGCGACAAAGGCGTGACCGGTTTAGGTGACTATGCCGACGGCATGGTGGAGCACGACAAAATCGTCGGTGAAGTGCTGAAGAAAATCAAAGATCTTGGCATAGAAGACAATACGATTGTGGTTTACACCACCGACAACGGCCCGATGACAGCAACCTGGCCCGATGCCGGTATCACACCGTTCCGGGGTGAAAAAAATACTGGCTGGGAGGGCGGCTTCCGCGTGCCTGCGATGGTGAAATGGCCGGGACATATTAAACCCGGAACGCTCATCAACGACATCATCGGCAGTAATGACTGGTTCCCAACGCTGGTGGCAGCAGCAGGCGTGCCGGACATCAAGCAGCAGTTACTGAAAGGCTACAAAACCAGTGCCATGACCTACAAAGTGCATCTGGATGGTTATAACCAGCTTGATTTCATCACCGGTAAAACTCAGGAGGATCCGCGCAAAGAGTTCTTCTACTGGAGTGATGACGGTGATCTGCTGGCGATGCGTTACGGTCGCTGGAAAGCACACTTCATGATTCAGGAACGGTCAGGCATGGATGTGTGGAAATACCCGTTCGTCAAACTGCGCGTACCCTTGATCTTTGACCTGAAAATCGACCCTCTGGAAAAAGGCACCGATGGCATGGATTACAACCATTGGTTCTACGATCGCCTGTTCCTGCTGGGCGGTGCGCAGAAATATGCCACTGAAATGCTGCAGAGCTTCAAAGAGTTTCCTCCACGTCAGAAACCGGGTTCATTCACCGTTTCTGATGTTTCGAAACTGATTGAGGAAGGCAGTCCGGCTACCAACTGATGCTCTGACCACACCACCGGGTGAAATAGTTCACCCGGTACTCAGGAGGCGTTCATGAAATACAGCACTATGTTGCCGGTTAAACCTCTTCCTACGGCGGAAAAATTCAGTGGCAAAGGACCGGCCTACACGCGCCGTTTTCATGTGATGGCGAAACCCACCGGATCGCGTTGCAATATCGACTGCAACTACTGTTTTTATCTGCACAAAGAACAGCTTCTGGAACAGGACCGACATAGTGGGATGAGCGATGAGGTGCTGGAAACCTTCATCCGGCAGTACATAGACAGCCAGGATGGCGAGCAGGTGGTGTTCTCCTGGCAGGGCGGCGAACCCACGCTAATGGGGCTGGAGTACTTTGAAAAAATAGTAGTGCTGCAAAAGAAATATCAGAAGCCAGGCCAGCGCATAGAAAACGATCTGCAGACCAACGGCATTCTGATAAATGACCACTGGGCACGCTTTTTACGCCAGCACAATTTTCTGGTCGGCATTTCGATTGATGGGCCGGCTGAGCTGCACGATCGCTATCGCGTGACGCGCAGCGGTAAACCCACGTTTGAGAAAGTGATGGCAGGGGTTGCGGCGCTGAAGCGCCACCACGTTCCCTTCAACGCCTTAGTTACCGTCAACCGAACCAATGCGCGCTTCCCGCTGGAGGTCTATCACTTTCTGACGCGCGAGCTGGGTGCCACCTATATCCAGTTCAATCCTTGCGTTGAGCCGGTGGATTTTAAGCAAACCGCTCCGCAGTTCTGGCGGGATGACACGATACCGGTTACCGGGACCCGCCGCGCCAGACCCGGCGATCTCGACTCGATTGTCACCGACTGGTCAGTGGATCCCGATGACTGGGGCCGCTTTCTGATTGCGGTGTTTGAAGAGTGGGTAAACAACGATTTAGGCCGCGTTCAGGTCAACCTGTTTGAAACTGCGGTGGCACAGACCATGGGCATGCCGGCGCAGATTTGTATCACTTCAGAGTTCTGCGGCAAAGGGCTGGCGATTGAAAAGAACGGCGACATCTTCTCCTGCGACCACTACGTCTATCCCGAATACAAATTAGGTAATGTGCAAAGTACCAGGCTGGCGCACATGGCCTTTTCTGAAAGACAAAAAGCCTTTGGTTTAGGTAAGCGCGATACGCTGCCCGCTGCCTGCAAACGCTGTCCCTATCTGAAGCTCTGTTACGGCGAATGCCCGAAAAACCGCATCGTCAGGAGCGAGGAGGGTGAACTGGGGATGAATTATCTCTGTCCCGGTATCAAGGCCTTCTTTAGCTATGCGCAACCGATTCTGGTTGGCATCGGGACACTGCTCAAACGTCAGACGGTGGAACCTGCATAATGAATAATCGTGAAAAGCTGCTGGCGCTGGAAGCCAGTATGAACAAACAGGTGATCGGACAGCAGGAGCTGGTGCGGATGCTAATCGTCGCCTTGTTGTGTGACGGTCATGTGCTGCTGGAAGGCTTACCGGGTCTGGCGAAAACGCGCGCGGTGCGTGAGCTGGCTCGCCATATCGAAGGGGAATTTCGTCGTATTCAGTTCACGCCTGACCTGCTGCCGTCAGACATTACCGGCAGCGAAATCTATCAGCAAAATGCCACGCGAGAAGAAGATCAGTTCCGGTTCCGTCCCGGCCCGGTGTTCGGCAACATTATCCTTGCCGATGAGATCAACCGCGCCTCAGCCCGCGTGCAGTCAGCGCTGCTGGAGGCCATGGAAGAGCGTCACGTGACCGTCGCGGGCAAAACCTGGCCGCTGCCGGGCGTATTTATGGTCCTGGCGACACAGAACCCGGTGGATCAGGAAGGCACCTGGCCCTTACCTGAAGCCCAGCTTGATCGCTTTCTGATGAAGGTGATTGTCGATTATCCGTCGAAAGAGAATGAGCTGCAGGTGATGAAACTGGTGCGCGCCGAGCAGCAAGCCAGATATCAGGCTGCACGGCATGAAAATCCGCCACCAGCTACGGACCCTTTACTGATTGGGCAACAGGATATCGCCGACTGCTGGCGTGAAATTGCCACGGTTTATGTCGCGCCAACCGTAGAGCAGTACATCGTTAATCTGGTGGAGATGACGCGTCATCCTGATCAGGTCAGCGAAGCTTTTGCGAGTTACATCAGCCTGGGCATCAGCCCGCGCGGTACGCTGGCACTGGACCGCTGTGGCCGCGCCTGCGCGTGGCTGGATGGACGTGATGCGGTGTTGCCTGAAGATATTCAACGCATCGCACCGGCGGTGCTGCGCCATCGCCTGCTGCTGAGCTATCAGGCAAATGCCGATAACTGCACGCCCGATCAGGCGATTGCCATGCTTCTTAACGCAGTGGTGGCGTGATGCCGCAGCCGCTGACGCTTGAAATGGCTGACCTGATGTCGCTGGCAGTTGATGCACAGCGACTGGATAATCCGCCGGGGCAAATCCCACCCGGCGCGTTAAGCGGTGAGCGCGTGTCCCGCCAGCAGGGACGTGGCCTGAACTTCGATAGCTTACGCCGCTATCAGCCCGGTGATGACGTCAGGCTGATCGACTGGAAAGCCACTGCGCGTCTGCGCACACCGTGGATCCGCCTCTACAATGAGGAACGCGAACGCCCGGTGTTTATCCTTGTGGATCAGCGACTGGACATGTACTTCGGCACCCGCCAGCAGATGAAATCGGTGGCCGCTGGAAAGATTGCCGGATTGCTGGCATGGCGAAGCTGGCATGACGGTGATCGGCTGGGCTGCGCGATATTGGGCGATGATGAACTGGCCCTGCATCCCTGTCGTGCACCAAAACGAAACCTGATGCCTGTTCTCACCGATATTCAGCGCGTGAACGCCATGCTTCCCGACCACTACGCGCAAAATCGCCGGCAAGCCGTCTCTTTATCAGAGGCGTTGCAGCGTATCGTCCCCCTGCTGCCATCGGGCAGTTGGCTGGGGATCATCAGTGACTTTCACGATCTGGATGCGCGCTGCGATGCAGTGCTGGCCTACCTGCGTCACCGCTGCGAGATTACCGCTTATGTCACGCTGGATGATCTTCATCGCCGCCTGCCGCCACGCGGCCAACTTGCGGCTTATTACCATGACCTGAGCACCGCACTCAATCTCACCTCACACCTCAGCGATCGCATCCAGCAAAGCGTTACCGAACGTCTGTCGCAGCAGCAGCGCCGGTTACAGCGTATGGGGATCACGGTGAAAACTGTCGTGACCGGTGAGGAAATTCTGCCTCAGCTAAAGCAGGAGGATGCACATGCTGGCAAAAGGATTTAGCACGCCGGAACTGGCACATCCTGCTTTGCCAGACGCCGCCTCGTGGTTCCCGCTCCCGCCAGGCTGGACGGTGCTCGGCGTGATGCTGTTATTGGGGCTTTTCATTGTCCTGCTGATATTGCTCGCGCGCTTTCGTCGTAATCGCTGGCGGCGTGAAGCGCGAAAACAACTCGCCCAGCAGCAGGTGGATGGCTGGATTACATGGGTTAAGCGGGTACTACTGGTGCAACACCCTCGCGCCCAGGTCAGCCAGTGGCAAACGCCGGAACAGCTTCTGGCACAGACGCCGCTGGACGAAGAACTGCGCGCGCTGATGTGTCGTCGCTACTGTCAGCCGGATAATCAACTGGAAGGCGTTATCAATCAGCGTATCGCACAGCAATTACGCCACTGGCTGGAGACGCTGCCTCATGTCTGAGTTTTTATCGCAGATCGATTTTGCCTGGCCATGGA
The DNA here is from genome assembly GCF_025910075.1 of Pantoea sp. RG18. Classification (NCBI taxonomy): domain Bacteria; kingdom Pseudomonadati; phylum Pseudomonadota; class Gammaproteobacteria; order Enterobacterales; family Erwiniaceae; genus Pantoea; species Pantoea sp. RG18. The sequence continues at coordinate 69,499 of NZ_JAPCIL010000020.1, read as the reverse complement.
TGGGCGTGCTGCTGTTTTTGCCGCTGATTACGCACTATCTGCTCCCGGCAAAACAGCCAGTGAGTGAACAGGTGAGGGTGCCTTTTTTACCTAAACTGGCTGAAGCCCTGCAACTCTCTGCGCCAGCACCGCAGGCCAGCTGGCGCCATCGGCTACTGTTCTGGACGGTATGGATCTTAATGGTTACTGCGCTGGCCCGCCCTGAATATCTGATGCCACCGAAAACGGTGATAAAACCCATGCGCAACATCGTACTGATTCTGGACGTTTCCGGCTCAATGGAGACAAGCGACGGGCAGAATGGTCAGACGCGCTTACAGGCGGTACAGCAAACAGTGCATACCTTTATCAATCAGCGCAAAAATGATCGCATCGGTCTGGTGATTTTTGCCAGCCAGGCGTGGCCTTTTGCGCCGATCAGCGAAGATAAACAGGCGCTGCAGGCGCGCATCAGCCAGCTCGCGCCGGGCATGATTGGCCAGCAGACTGCGGTGGGGGATGCGCTGGGCGTGGCAGTGAAGTTGCTGGATCACAGCCTTGAAGCCGATGCGTCCAAAATGGCGATTCTGCTGACCGATGGCAATGACACTGCCTCTCAGCTGCAACCCACGCTCGCCGCACAACTCGCTGCCGCGCATCACGTTATGGTGCACACCATCGCCTTTGGCGATGTTAACAGCAGCGGCGAGGACAAAGTGGATACCGCGCTGCTGGATAACATTGCCAGTATCACCGGCGGTAACGCCTGGCGCGCCGCCACTAACCGTGATGCGCTGGCCCAGGTGTGGCAGCAAATTGATGCCCAGACTCCGGAACAGGTGAAAACATTGGGTTTATCCTGGCATCGTCCGCTGTTCGTCTGGCCGCTAGCGGTAGCGCTACTGATTTTACTGCTGTTCGCCATCGGCAGCACAATGATGAGGCGACGCGCATGAGCGATTTCCACTTCCTCTATCCCTGGCGATTACTGGGTTTGCTGCTCTTTCCGGTGCTCTATTTTCTGGCTCAGCGTTCGGGCAGTGCCTGGCATCGTGTTATGGAAAAGCCTTTTGCGTCGGCATTGATTAAAGGTCAGCACGTACGGGCTCGACAGGTATTACCGTGGCTCTTTGGCCTGGGGGTATTGGCTTTAGCGGGTCCGAGCTGGCAACGCGATTTGCCCGCCGCCTTCACGCCTGAAAATAATGTGATGGTGATCATGCAGCAGGATCTCAGCATGCTGGCGCAGGATGTGCCGCCTGACCGTCATCAGCGCATGCAACAGAAAATCGCCGCGCTGATGGCGCAAATGCCCGGCAGTCACTTTGGTCTGGTGGTTTACAGCGCGAATGCCTGGCTTACCACGCCGCTGACCAGTGATGCCGATTTTTATAATCTGTTCCTGACGGCTCAGCAGCCGACGCTGGTGCCGCAGGAAGCGGGTTCCGGACTGCGTCAGGCCATCGCTCTGGCGCTTAAAAATTTGCCCTCAGCGCCTGAAGCACCACGCGCGCTAATTCTGGTCGCGGATAATGTGGCACAGCAGGACGCTGAATGGCTGCGGCAGCAAAATCTGCCTCTGCAGATCTGGGTAGCAGGCACGGCGAACGGCGGCAGATTGCCGGAAGCGCAGGCATCGCAGGGCATCGATACGCGACTCAATGTCGCACGCTTCGAGCAAATCCGTGATGGCGGGATTCCGGTCACGCTGGTCTCTGCAGAAGATGATGATCTGCGTGCGGTCAGCGGCCACATTCAGCAGAGCGTGACGGCGCAGCAGAACAGCCGACAGGATTTGCAGTGGAAGAACAGTGGCTATCTGCTGGTTATTCCTATGCTGCTGCTTTTACTGCTCTGGCGACAGCAACTGCTCTGCCTGGCTGTCGTGATGCTGCCCTTACTGCTTTGGTCTCCCGGCAGTTCAGCAGCACTGCTGGATGCCTGGGTAAGGCCCGATGTGCAAGGGCAGCTTGCCTTTAATCACGGTAATTATGAAGCTGCTGCGCAGCGCTTTCAGGATCCGTTGCGACGGGGGATTGCCTTCTACTACGCCGGGGATTTCGTTTCGGCGCTGGGTGCTTTTCGTCAGGTTCCCGCTACTCCGGAAAGTCTGTTGTGGATTGGCAACTGCTACGCACAGCAGAAATCCTGGCAGCAGGCGCTGAACAACTACGATCAGGCGCTGAGTTTACGTCCCGAATGGGCGATGGCTCAGGAAAATCGGGCAAAAATTGCGCACATCATCATGCAGCTGCGACAAAAAGAACGCGACCGTCAGGCCGATCAGCATGAGCAAAAAGATGAAGATCCTGATGCCATTAAACACGATCTCAAACCCGAACAGGGCGTGAATCAGCTGGATATGAAACCCATCGCAGGCGCTGCGCCCTCGGCTGAACAGTGGTACAGCAATCTCACGCTTTCGCCTGGCGGTTTGCTGGAAAATCTCTACCGCTCAGCGCCGGCGGAGGCACCATGAAGCGACTTCTCCTTTGTCTGCTGTTGCTAATTAACCTGCCGGTTCGGGCTGAAATGGCCATGACGCGTGAGCTGGTTGCACCCGAACAACTGGTGCCAGGCCAGCCCGTAACGATTGCGGTGACCTTCTGGACGGATAGCTGGTTCAATCCACCGCCACAGTGGCCGGATATGGTGATTGAAAACGGTAATTTACTTAATACGCCGCTGCCCAACCAGCTGGTAACGCGTAATAGCGACGGAGTCAGCTGGAGCGGTATCCGCATGGAGCGTCAGGTGATGGCGTGGGATCAGGGCAAGCTGCGTTTTCCCGCTGCGGATGTGGTGATGCGTTCTGCGAATCAGCCACCGAAAACGGTATCGCTGCCGCTTCTGGAGAAACCGGTCAGCTGGCCCGCGGATGTGCGTCAGCCTGACCGCTTCTTGCCCGCCAGCAGTCTTGAACTTTCGCAACAATGGAAACTTTATCGCGCTACTGAGGATAAGCAGCTCCATGTCGGTGACGTCATTGAGCGCGTCGTGACATTGCGCGCGACCGATGTGATTGCTGTACAAATTCCGCAACTGCTTTACGCCATTCCCGGTTCCGGTGCGCAACGTTTGCCGCCGGTAAACAGCAACCTGACGCAGGGACGCGATGAAATCATCGGCGCACAGCGAGAAGAGCGGTTGCGATATCTGCCCTCTCAGCCTGGTGAACTGGTGATACCACCGTTGCGTTTACGCTGGTGGGATACACGTCAGCATCAGTGGCAACTGGCCGAATTACCCGGAACGCATTACGCCATTGCCGCTGCGCGTCCGGCGGGCAGTGAACAAACGTTGAAAGCCCACGCCCCGGTCAACTGGACGTCGTTGTTGATGGGCCCGGCCATCCTGCTGACGTTGCTGCTGTTGAGCTTCTTTTTTCGACACGCCCTTAAAAAAAGCCTGCAAAGAGTAGTGCAGCGCACACGGGAATACTGGCGGATCGTTCCGCTACCTGACCTCATTCCGACCAAAAGGAAAAGATGATGAAATTAAATCCTCTGCTGGCACTGCTGCTAACGGCGTATCTCGGTTCGGCTGTTGCGGCAGACGATCCGCTCAGTGCCTGGAATGACGGTCACGCAAAACAGGCGATTAAGACATGGGTGAATGGCGCTACGACAGCCAATAGCAAAGCGTTCATTCCTGTGAGTCAGCGTTATGTGGTGTTTGATAATGACGGCACATTGTGGCCGGAAGCCCCGCTGACCTTTCAGCTGCAGTTCGTGATTGATGAAATCAAACGCCTCGCTCCGCAACACCCGGAATGGAATAGCGATGCGTTAGTGCAGGCAGTAATTAACAACGATATGAACGCGGTGATGCAGTCGGGCAAAAAGGGATTGATGCAGCTGATGACTCTCACGCACAGCGGCATGACGACGGAAGAATTCAGTCAACGCGTCAGCAACTGGGTTGATAGTCATCGACATGTGCGTTTCGGCTGCCGTTATGACCAGCTTGGCTATCAGCCGATGCGTCAGCTCCTCGATTATCTGCGGGATAACGGATTCAAAACCTGGATTGTATCCGGCGGTGGCATCGATTTTATGCGCGTACTGGCAGAAAAAATGTATGGCATTCCACCTGAGCAGGTAGTCGGCTCCTTTTCGCTGAGTGAATTTTCACTGACAGATAATGGCACGCAATTACGTAAAACCATGAACGGTGCCTTCTACGATGACGAAGCGATGAAGCCGGTCGCCATTCATCTGTTTATGGGGCGGCGTCCGGTCGGTGCTTTCGGCAACAGCGACGGCGACGTGCCGATGCTTCAGTACACCTCCGCCAATCCGACCTATAAAACCTTTGGTTTACTGGTTCACCACACCGATGCGGTGCGTGAATATGCCTACGACACGCATCCGCCCGCCAGTGGCAAGCTTATCAGCGGTCTCAAACTGGCACCCCAAAAGGGTTGGGTGATTGTTGATATGAAAAAAGAGTGGAAAACGGTTTTTGACCCTGCGCAATGTGCTGCGGTTGCAGGCGATAAGTAAGGGCTTAATCCGGGTGTAAAAATGGCCAGAATGGGCCGGGAGATAAGAGTGAAATACCTGATACCGATCGTATTAATTTTGCTGTCACAAACGCCAGCACTGGCTAACTCCGCCTACGAAAATCTGGCCTACGCGCTGAGACAGCAGAAGATTACCGATGACCTGCGACAAAAGTGTCAGCTACCGGCGTCTGTATCTGATGAACAGTTACGGGCCCGCTTTCTTAATAGTACGCATGATAACTCTGCCGTGCTGTCAGCCGTAAAAGCGATGAGCGAAAATAATCAGCAGCGTTATCAGATCTCCCTGAACCAGGTTAACTGTCCTGAATGACGAAATAGCCTGGGGCGCCACGCTTCCGGGAAACCAAATCAACGTGAGCCGGAGTGTGACTATGTCAGATCATTTTGGTAAAGCATGGGTTCTCGGAGTGCTGGCACTAAGCCAGGGAGCCGTTAGCGCAGAAATTAACGATCATCGTGACAAGCTGGATGATGACCCGACAAAGGTGACAACCAAGGCTGGGGTTTCATGGTCAGATACCTACGACATGGACGACAGCAATCTCTCTTTTTCCGGCTCTGTGGCGCTGGATAAGGCTAAGAAACTGAATGCGCGGGTTAACAGCGACGCCAGTGAATGGCGCGTTGGCGGCTCCTGGTTGTTTCCGGTGGGGATTATCAACTTTAACTTTGGCAAAAACGAGTACACCAACGGTGCAACCCAGACTAACTATTCCGTCGGTACCTTTATCCCCCTTAGCATTTATGGCTTCACGCCTGCGGGTTTCCAGATATTCCCGATGGCCGGCTATACCTACAACACCGGGGAGATAACGGGCTGCAGCACCGGTAATCCGGCTGACTGCAAAGCGCCTCAGTTCACCGATGCTATCCCCTCAGAGTATGGCTTCAGCACTATCACCACCTCCGGCAGCAGCGGCTATCTGGGCGCATTTACGCTGCGGCCATTGACTTCGAAACTGACCATGATTGGATTTGCGGCAGGCTCTTACGGTTCCAGAAATGAGGAAGGTAACCATTACCAGGGCTATTTTGGCGGATTGGGAGCTGGTTACCATTTTGATCAACACAGTTCAGTAAACCTGCTGACGTTCATTATGGATAACAATACTTATCTGGACGATCCCGACACACGCTTTCTGGTCTCTTATACCTGGCAGTTTGAATAGCGGATATGAAGAGTAGCCGCCGGGCTGAAACTCAGCCCGGTAATAACGTTGATCAGGAGGCGAAATGTTTAAAACACTTCTGTGTTTAGCCTGTTGCATGATGCTTTTCACCGTACAGTGTGCAACCGGTGCGGAGCCGCGTCAGGCGCCGTCGCCGCAGGAGCGCGCTCGTACCCTGTATCTGCTTAATCAGCCCGTTGTTATGCTACAGGCAACATTTGGACTCACCACGCCCGAAGAGCGGGTACAGCGTATCGTGACGCTATTGCGATCGCTCAATGATCATGACCTGGCACAGCCGGTAGAAACCCATAACGTGACGCGTTACCGGCAGCCTGCCGTGCTCTTTTCGGTTAACGGCAAACCTTTTATGCTGCTGGCACAGGGCGATCTGGATGAGGGCGATGACCTGTCACTTGCCCAGGCGGTTGAACGCATCCGGCTGCGGCTGGATACCCTCCGTCTTTCACTGGGTGAACAGTATTCTTCCCGTTATCTTCTGCTTTCTTCGGTGAAAAGTGTGGCGGGTGCGATGCTGCTGGCTTTGTTCATTCTGTTTGCCGTCCGCTCCCATGACTGGCTGAAGCGGCGTTATGCTGCACGACTCCTGCAGCGAAAAAGCCTTATCCCTGATGCACTGCGCGCCTTCCTCGGTCCGGTTGAGGTACGGCTCTATGCCCTGGTGCTAATCGCCGCCGTACTCGTAGCACTTTACCTCTGGGTGAGTTGGGTATTACGGCTGTTTCCATGGACACGGATCTGGGGCATGGAGCTGGGCGGGTATGCGACAGGCCTGCTGCAGCGTCTGGGGCTGGCGATATTTTCTGCGCTGCCAGGCCTGCTGATTGTCGTCGTTATCTTCCTCATTACGGCACTGGTGACGCGATTAATAAGACTGGTGCTAAGGCGGGTTGAGACCGGACAGTTACGCCTGCCGGGCCTGCATCCGGATACGGTGGGGGTGACGCGTAAACTGATCAGCATCGCCATCTGGCTATTCGCGCTGTCAGCGGCATATCCCTTTCTGCCAGGCGCCAATTCACTCGCCTTCAAAGGGATCAGCGTGTTCTTCGGCCTGATGCTGACGCTGGGCTCAGCTGGCATCATGAACCATGCCATGAGCGGGCTGGTTCTGACCTACTCACGAGCACTGCGCAAAGGAGAAGTGATCAGGATTGCCGATCATGAGGGCGTGGTCAGTGAAGTGGGCATGCTGGCCACCAAAATTCTGACCCGAGAAAATTATGAAGTCACGGTTCCTAATGCGGTGGTCGTCAGTGGCAGGATCGTGAATTTAAGCGCAATGCTTAAAGGCGAAGGCATCAATATGACGACCAGCGTCACGATTGGTTATGACACGCCCTGGCGGCAGGTAGAGGCGATGCTGGAGCTGGCTGCCAGCCGCACATCGGGCATTAACCACGACATCGCGCCGCTGGTGCGCCAGCTTGCGCTTCAGGACTGGTACGTGGCTTATGAGCTACAGGTCCGACTCCGACCGGGAGAGTCGCTGGCCGGAGTAAGGAGCGTTCTCCACGGCCATATACAGGATGTATTCAATCAATTCGGTGTACAAATCATGTCGCCAAACTTCATCAGTCAGCCCGAACAGCCTGTAATTGTGACCAGGCCGAACTGGTTTGCCCCACCGGCTGAAGAAAAACAGGAGTGAGATATCCCAGTGATTAGCGCTGAAAGAGTGGATTTATTTCTCCCACCGGTTACGTCCCTGTTGTTTTGCACGATAAAGCGCCTCATCCGCCCGGGCAATCACGCCTTCTGCGTTATCATGCATGCCTGAAAGCGCGATCCCCATGCTGACAGTGACCGACTCGCTAACTGCTGATGCTGCATGTGGCAGTGCCGTTTCATGAAGGATTGCCTGAATACGTTCAGCAACCCGCGTAGCTTCATCCAGAGAAGCCGCGGGTAGCACAACAACAAACTCTTCGCCCCCGTAACGCGCCACCAGATCCGCGGGTGTCCGGACTGATGATTTCAAAATATCGGCCACTTTCGCCAGGCATGTATCTCCTGCCTGATGTCCGTAGTGATCGTTGTAGCGTTTGAAATAGTCCACATCAAGCATGATCAGCGCAAACGGCAGTGCCTGGCGAAAAGCGTCAGCAAGAAACTTCTCCATCAGACGCCGGTTAGCGGTCCCGGTCAGCGCATCCTGATGCGCCAACAGGTCGAGTCGGGCGATAAGCATCCGGTTCTCCTGATAACGCAACCAGGCTTCATCAAACCAGCGCTGCAGGATAACGCGGCCATAAATAAGAATAGCGGTAAGCGGAAGCCAGACCAGTAAAAACCGGATATTCACCCCCTGGTTAAGCTGCACGCTGGCCAACAGGGCAGTGAGCCATAGGGGTATGGTAAACAGCATTAACGCGGGAGGGTGATAATAAAACGCCGCCAGTGCGGTGAGCATAAGGATGACACTGAGAGGCCAGGCAAATGGCAGCTGCCACCAGACAATAAAGCAGTAGCTACAATAGCTCCACATCACGCCGAGAATCAGCAACAGCGCCGTGCTTAGCGGTATCAAACGCACTGGCAGGCGGTAAGCAAGAAGGAGTAACAGTAGTGACAGAGCGATAATAGCGCCCGCGGTGAGATCGATTAACGGCAGTATTTCAGTGTGAGCGCCTAGCGACCGGTCAAAGTCACGAATAAGAACATGCCGGAACAGAATGATCAGAGCAAAACTGACATTCACAAATGCAAACCATGGAAGACTTGCTGATAGCGCCTGTCTGACCATATCCTTTTGATCCTGCCACACTTTATCTTTATTTAAAGCACGGCGTCTGTCCGTGTTCTGTACCATCCTGAGAGCCTCATAAATGAAGTATTACCTTCCAGTGTAATAGACAGATATATTTCAGGAGGAAATGTCCGGAGTGGTGGGATAAGTATTATGGAGGAATGCAAAATTTATCCATTAGCACAAATCAGGCGGACTTTTTATTTGGAACTGTCGTCCGCTTCTGGCACCAGGCATACATGCGCGTATTACATATGTCCATTATCATCAAAAGCAGCTGAAAACGATTTGTGTACTTTAGCTGGAATGAAGGGATATGATTTTTTTCTATAGATATTCAACTGACGTCCATAGAGTCGCTTTTTGCAACGCGCTGATTTTAATGCAGTAAGTGTATCACTTACACAGATACTGCATCAGTGAGACGCAACACACCTTCTCTAACGTAAAGGCGTTGCCAGAAATTCCGGTCGCTGTTCGGCCAGCAATGTAAACCCGGCCAGTTCCGGATACTGCGCATGGCTGAGGGTATCCGGCAGCATTAATTCTGTAAAACTCCAGGCCACTGCGATGCTGATACCGGCCACAGACAGCATGTCAGGATGACTTTCCCGCAGCCCGTTCTCCAGCATCTGCCAGGCACCATGCAGTTGTTGAGTTACGCGATTCAGCCAGGGCTGGTGCTGTTTTTCTTCCGGCCTGAGACGCTGTTCGTACACAATCTGCACCGCTTTTTCGCAGGCTGCCAGGGCGAAGCCGGTAAGATGCAGATCCCGGAGCTCTTCCACGCCGGACGCTGATGTAGGTACAGGCGAATGACCGCAATATTTCTCAAGGTAATGAATGATTAGTGTGGAATCGATCAGCACCTGATTATCATCTGTGATAAGCGTTGGAACTTTAACGGCCGGGTTAATTTTCGTTAAGGCATCAAAATCGCCGAATACCGAAAGCGGGCGATGCTCGAATTGAATACCCAATACTTTCATGTAAATAGCAACCCGTCTGACATAGGGTGAATCCAGCATTCCGATCAGGATCATGGCTCTACCTCATATTATGTTGATTAACAAAATCAATTACCTGTGCGGCGACTGGCAAGGGGGCATCTTCCATTAAAAAGTGTCCGGCCTGTTCAAAGATATGCAGCGTGGAAGAGACGATGTCGCGCTGCAAACGCCTTGCATACTCAACGGGTTGCCATTCATCTTCGGCGCCCCATAAAATCTGTACTGGCAGCCGGAGTTGCGGCAATTTTTCTGCAAAGTCACTGGTGTAACACTCATTATAGTGCGCAACCTGATGCTGATAAAATGAAGGTTGCGCTACCACACCACAAAGCGGTGCAAGATAATTTTCCAGCCGCTGCTCAGTCATACGATCCTTATTAAAAACAGCCATCTTTAACTGGCGTGACATCGCGCGGTAATGCTCAGTGGCGGGAATCAGCGCATAATCCGCATAGTGATCCCGCATATCTCTCCATGTGGGCGAAGGCCAGGAGTCGTAGCTCGGAATATCGGCAATCGTAAGCGTCTTCACAAGGGATGGGTGGTCGAACGCCAGTCTGAGTGAAATGGCCCCGCCGATATCGTGACCAAAAAGATCTGTTTTTTCGATCTGCCAGTGTTCAAGCAGCTTTATCAGATAACCCACTTGTGCGGCAACTGAGGTATCAGCCGTCAAAGGACGCTCTGACGCGCCAAACCCAGCCAGGTCATACAGATGAACGTGGAAACCCGCATCGACAAATACCGGCACCAGTGACTGCCAGATTATGGAGTGTGCGGGCGTGCCATGAACCAGCACCAGAGGTCTTCCTGAACCATGGACTCCGGTCGCAATGCGACAACCGTTTATCAGAACGTCGTCATTCAGTAATGGGTTATTAGCGGGCATCTGCTTTCTCCGTTGTGTTTGTTTCAGTCAGGCTATCCGTTGACTGAATATGACACCAGTGACATTCTTTCCCGCTGTAATCCTACTTTTGTCATACAAAAATGAATAAACGACTCTCCGTTGACTCACTCAGAGTGTTCCGGACCGTGCTGCAAACGGGCAATATGAGTAAGGCCGCATTACTCCTCAACCTGAGCCAGTCCGCTGTAAGCTGGAAGCTCAGACGGCTTGAAGCTCAACTTCAATGCCAGCTATTAACGCGCATCGCCGGAAAAGCCGTTCCGACAGAAAAGGGCAGCGTTCTGCTGCAACATGCGGAAAAAATACTTACTGAACACGATCATGCCGTGGCCTATTTTTCACCTTCGGCGCTGCGTGGCAAGCTGCGAATCGGGGTCACTGAACACATCTCAATGACTGAAATATGCGGGGTGATTTCAACCTTCACTCACCACCATCCAGAGGTGGATATACAACTGGTGGTGGAGCAAAGTCATCTCCTGCGTCAGCATTTTTCTGAAGGAAGTCTGGAGATCATTTTACATCAGGATTTCACGGGCACGGCATCGATGGAAGATAAGGTATTGTGGAGTGAAAATTTATACTGGTACGCAACGCCTGCCTGGCGACATGACTCGGATAAGAGCCTGAAGCTTATTACCTGGGGACCGGATTGCTATTACCGTAACCTGGCTGAGGAGAAACTTCGCCAGGCAAACATTCCATTTGCTGTGATGCTGGAGTGTCCTTCAGTAGCAGGTATGCTTGCGGCGATAACCACGGGGCTGGGGGTGGGAATACTCAATCAATACAGCGTTGATAAAGCGATTTGTAGCGTGTCTGAACTTGAGAAATTGATGCCTCTGCCGTCGGTCGATTGCCTGCTACGCCTGAATAAACACCGCGTTAATCCAGCAAGCGAGGCCTTCTGCGAGATGCTGATCAGGCTGATGCATAAAGATTGAAAGTGAATTGGCTGCAATGAGTTGATGAAAAGAGGCGTTGTTAATAATGTACGCTTCCGACCAGGCGGACATTTTCCCCATCTTTAGCTAACAACCTGAAACCGAAGCCTGCCTCGGTTGAATTAAGCTGGCGGCCGGGAATTATCAGATGATGTCGTAAACTGGCACTAAGGCTGAACAAGGCTGTTCTGACGGTCAATGTTAAAGCCAAACACACAAAACCCCAGTAAATCTTTTGCCTCATCCTCCACCCGCGTAATCATAACCAAATCGGTGCTACCGCCGGGCAGCTTTACCTCAAACGGAGGGTAAGGAAGACCTTTTGTCCTGAAATCCTGCAACCAAAGCAACTTCTCGGCTTGAGACGGTATCACTTCAAAAATATGGCGATGGGTAATGTCCTGCATTGGCCAGCCAACCCGCGCTGCAAAGGTATCACTTGCGTCAACAATCATCAGTTCAGGGCTGAGAAAACAGATAGAGGTGTCAGGCGCAGCATACATCGATGAAATCTGATGCGCGCGCTGCTCAAGAGACATTCGTGCCACACGACTATGAAATTTACGGCCAGAGCCAGCGGTGAGAAAATTATGTGTTTCTTCAGCCGGGATCGGCCTGCTGAATAAGTAGCCTTGTGCATAAGCGCAGCCGATACCCCGCAACATCTCAGCCTGTTCCTCTGTTTCAACACCCTCAGCAATGACGTCCATATCCAGGCTGCGGCCCAAACCGACTACGCTGGAGATAATTTTCCGGCTATCCTTTTTCTGAAGCATTGAACGAATAAAACTGCCATCAATCTTAATCGTGCTGGCGGGAAGCTGGATTAGCCAGGCAAGGCTTGAACAGCCGGTGCCAAAGTCATCCATAGCAATCATACAACCCATTTCAGACAATGCTTCGAGTTCTGCATGAGCCGTCTCTATATCATCGATCAATGCTGTCTCGGTGATTTCAATCCTGAGCCGCGAAAGGCTGAACTGATAACGTTCAGCCAGTTTTCTTAAAATTTCGGGAAGGTGCTTACCGTTCAGTTGCGAAGGAGAAACGTTTATAGACAGAAACTGGTGTTCTGGCCAGGTGCTCGCTGTCATGAATCCCTGAGCGGCCAGACTTGTCATCAGCTCATTGAGTAACCCATGATGTTCCATAGCCGGAATGAACGCAGCCGGAGATACGATAAGCCCTTCGGGCAAAATACGCCGTGCCAGCAATTCAAAACCTACTACGCGCTGATCCTCAAGTGAGACTATCGGCTGAAAAAAAGGTTTAAACTCGCCCGACTTAATTAGCTGCTGATAAGCTGCACGAGCATCAGCATCTTTCAATTTTTCATTCATTTAAATATCCTGAAACGTATTTCTGTAAGGCATTGATGACCTGAGCGGGAATGGAATAGAAAACCTTTTTTAAAACCCTGTTTTGTTTGCGGCGGAAAAATTAATCTTTTGCAAACGTCATTTTGCGGAGGCCTTAAATTGTCTATGGTTATTAAGTGCGATACACATAGCTATAATGTCAGTGAGCGGGGAAAGTTCATGAACATAAAATGCCATACTTATTTAACTCACGGGTCTGCATGAGGCTGATGGTATCTGGTATGGTAAGCCAGAAACAAAGTGAAACCAATCTCATAAAAATATCGCTTAAGTTAAATATTAAACCCTGTTAATACATCCAATATGATCAGCAGCCAGTTTCTCTTATGAATTGCTGAAGTATACCTATGGATATCAATAAGTAATGTGCGGGTTTTCGCCTGTCAGCAGAAGTGACATGCCACAGCTAAACCACTCATTTAATATCCGCGATAGCCAGCTAGTATCAATCCACAACCGCGTATCAAAACTAAGAGTAACATTTCAACGTAAATTTCGTTGGGAGTCAGAGCGTCGGGATTATAAGGCCTGAAATTTTCCAGATATCATAGACCAAAGATAATTTCGCGCCACATGATTTCAAAAAAATACATTTAGCACGCTGGCGGTGAGGCTCATCCATCACCTCAGCTCCGGTAGTTGTCGCTGGCGAGCTATCTATAGCATCTTGTTACAGTATTAATTCAAACCAGCGACCTTTAACTGAATATCCAGAAAGTTCTGCCGATAACCCTTTCAGGCATATTTTTATGCCTGTATATGCTCACCAGGAGAAATAATGCTGAATTTATTCCGGAAACAGTCCGCCAAAGAGCCGACAACGATGGATATCGCTGAGAAATTTATCGATGAAACGATGGATGTGGATCATAGTGATGCCACGCTGCTGAAATGTATTATGAACCTCAGCCAGAAAGGCTATTGGTATGTTGAGACGACCGATCTTAAAAGTGACGCGCCTGCATTTGTTTCACCTGAAGCACGCCAGCTTATGGGATTGCCTCTGCAGAAGGAGGTCGGGCTCTCTTCGCTGATCCAGATGATCCATGCGGATTTCCGGGAAGCGTTCAAAGGTTTGATAAGTCATACACTCAAACATAGCGGTGATGAAAAGCTGTTACGCTGCCTGATAAAAACTGGCGCAAATACCTTTCAGTGGTTTTGCATTCGTGCATCATACAGTCGTGAATTTACGCCACCGCGCCTGGTTGCCGTTATAGAGAATACAGAAGAAGAAACGTCACAGTCCCGCAAGTTTGATATTGTCTCCACCCGTTTTGACCTGTCGCGCGAAATGCTTAATGACGGCCTCTGGGATCTGGATATTATTGGCGGAAATCCCCTGAATCCCGATAACGTATTCTGGTGGTCACCGCAGTTCAGGAAGCTGCTGGGTTTTGAAACCATTGAAGAGTTCCCTGATGTGATGGACAGCTGGGCATCACGCCTTCACCCGGATGACAAACAGAATGCGCTCGATGCTTTCGTCAACCACCTGATGGACTTCAGTGGTAAAACCGGTTTTGATATTGAATATCGTCTTAAACTGCGAAGTGGTGAATACCGGTGGTTTCAGGCCCGCGGGCAGACTAAACGTGCACCTGATGGTACCCCTTTGCGTGCCGTCGGCGCGCTTATTGATATTCAGGGCCGTAAAGACCGTGGCCGACATGAGGAAAGCGAAGTCAGGCGAAACATTCAGACCGCCGAAACCGCAAAAGAAATTGCCGAACTCGTCTCTGAAAACGGGATTATTGCTGCGCAGATCAAACTCATTTCACTGAACGCCAGTATCGAAGCCGCGAGGGCAGGTGTACATGGCCGTGGATTTTCTGTTATCGCCAGTGCGATCCGGGGATTAGCGGAAAGAACGGCAGATATCACCGGACACATTTCTCGTCTTCAGATGCGAATAAGTAATTCTGCTAGCGGCATAGAAAAATCGCCTGAACAATAAACATCACACATTGATGAACACTTACTACAGGTAAATACAGGGATGTTCTGGTGAAGAGATACGACGGCCTGTCTCTGATTTACTCTAACCAGAACATCAGTTCAGTTCGCAGTTTCAACCTATGAAAATTCTCCCGGAGTGGGTTCACATTTCATTACGCGAACTTGCTCTGGGAGTTACTCAGCACCTCAGAGCAAATATCTGGATAGTAAGTAGCCCGCAAGCTTTCTCATCTGTGGTTCACATCCGGAAGTGCATAATGATAGCAATAGGGTGATGAATAAAAATCATTTTTCTGCCAATGTCAGATCCTGGCACTGAGGAGACAGCGTTGTGCACAAGGCAACGTACACTCTACGTTCACCACCTCATCAACCGGCGCCCTAACGGCGGAAAAATCAATCTGTTAGCAGTCCGTTTTTACCGCACATATCATTTTCCTGTCATTTATTGCCTTTACGCTGTCAGCTTTCTCTCATGGATTTAATATTATGAAAATAAAAACGATTTCTTTGGTTATCAGTTGTGCGCTCTCGTTTTCTGGTCTTGCGGCGCAACCTCAGGCTGAGCACTATATCGTCAGTTTTCCGGAAGGTACGCGCGTGAGCTACAGCGGCGCGTTCGCCAGTGCGTTTCCGGATGGTTTGCCGGTGGGAATCGGCTCCGGTTTGCTGTTTACCGGTAAGCAGGGGGATGCGCTCACCTTCGCGACCGTCACCGATCGTGGGCCGAATGCCGACTCACCCGATGTGGGCAAACATGAGTCAAAAATTTTCGTCACGCCAGATTTCGCTCCGCTGCTGATGAATATTCAGGTGCAGAACGGCAAAGCAGAAGCCACGGATGCCAGACCACTACATGACGACAAGGGCAATATTAACGGATTGCCGCTACAGGATGGTGTCATCGGCTCAACCAATGAAGTCGCGTTAAGCGACACACTGAAAGTGCTGAAGGGCGATAACCGTGGTCTGGATACGGAAGGCATTACGCCGGACGGGAAGGGCGGGTACTGGTTGTGCGACGAATATGGCCCGTTTCTGATTAACGTTGATCAACGCGGCAAGATTCTGGCGATTCACGGGCCGCAGGCCATGGCAGGGGAAAAATCCATTGCGGGCGGACTGCCTAATATTCTTAAGTGGCGTCAGCCTAATCGTGGTTTTGAAGGGCTTACCCGTATGCCGGACGGGCGCATCATCGCCGCGGTGCAGAGTACGCTGGATATCAACGGTAAAAGTAAAAAGCAGGCGCGCTTTACCCGCCTGGTGAGCTTCGATCCGGCGACCGGGAAAACCGCGATGTATGGATATCCTATCGACAGCCAGGCTTATAGTAAAAACAGCGACGCCAAAATTGGCGATATCGTGGCGCTCGATAATCAGCATATTCTCTTGATTGAACAAGGCAGCGATAAAAACGACGCGATGCGCAACCTCATCTATAAGGTGGACCTCAGTGCGGCTACAGATCTTGCCGCATTCGATAAGCCTGGTGAGTATCCGGAGGCTGACAACGAGAAAGCGCTGGCGCAGCGAGGCATTAAGCTCGCAGCTAAAACGCTGGTGGTCGATTTACGTCAACTCGGCTGGCAGCAGGAGAAGGCCGAAGGACTGGCGCTGATAGACAGTAAAACCCTGGCGGTCGCCAATGACAATGACTTCGGCGTGAAAACGGTCATGCAAAATCCTGTGGAAGGTAAGAAGCGCAAGGATTATCGGCTGAACGAAAAGGGGGAACTTACTGTAGAGGGTAAGCCGGTTGCAACGACGATCGGCGTGAAGCCGCTGAAGAAACCGGAGTCGGACAGCGAGTTGTGGATCGTAACGCTGCCGGAACCGCTGAAATAAACGTTCCCCTTGCCCTGGGCTGTCTGCGCTTAGTGCCTGATTTTCTGTAAAAGAGCAGGATTCAGCCCGGATTTGCCAGCGAAAGATCGGTCTGCGCCGTATTGTTATAGCGGCCGGCAGCAGACCGATATTCGTTTAAGCAGTTAAACAGCTTTCCACCGCGTTGCGGCATTAAGCGTCACTGGCGAACTTTAAACGTCAGCCTGGCGTTTATTTTTTATTTTCAATGCGATAACCGCTTCCTTCTGCATCCGAGCGCTTTCGATATCGGGCAACCCGGTCAACTACGGCTCAAGTCGCCAGGTTACAGGGCGTGATTATAACATTGTGTAATAATGTGTTATCTGCCTCTTCAACAGATACTCACCACCGTGTAAGTTCTGGGGTCTTATACGCTTGTTGTCCCCATAATCCGCTGAGGAGAAAGAGAGTGAAAGCAACCGCAATGGCCGCTACAAGTCTGTTAATGCTGATGAGCAGTGTTCACGCTGAAGGTCTGACGACGTCGGCAGATGGTAAAAACCTCACCGTCAGCTTCGGCCAGCCCACCATCAAACAGGTGCTGCACTACCGAAAAATGTATGACAAAAAGCCGTTTCCGGATGCGGAGATTTATTATTACGACAACGGTACCTATAAAATCATTTCTCAGGGCGAAAACCACTACGGTGTTTACGTCATGCAGGGCAGGTTTGATGATGAAACTTTCACCGTGCGTTTTATCTCTCTGCCTTCTGCTGACTGGGGCAATAAAACGGCTTTTCATCAGTTAACTTTTATCAGAGGTGACAAGCAGAACGTCTTTATTCAGAATGCCATTGTGGATACCGGTGAAGCCATTGCGCAGCAGAACGGCACCTATACTCAGGAAAAAAACACCGTTACCAACCCGGTCTCTACCAGCTGGAAAAATAAATAATTATCGGGTGGCAGCGTGTCTGCCACTCTGATCCAAACCCGCTGCCTGCCACGTTCCTCGCGCAGGATCGTATTGAGTTTTGTCTGGCGGATACTTTCATACACTGATTTCTTTACTCAGAAGATGCATAGCCGCAATTAAATGCCTTATATTTACTAGCCTGATGTACATTTGCCTTGCCGCGCCCACGCCAGCAGTTTGAGTGCGCTGCAACATGCAGTACCGGTAATCTGCCTGTGAAGGGTAACTCCTGCTTTTTTTTATAATGCCAACACTCATTTTGTCAGGTCCTGAGGCGTAAATATGGACAGAGTTTCACCCCTGCTGGATGTGCAGGATGTCGCTTTTTCAGTCGGGGATCGTCAGCTACTGAAACCGGTCTCCCTGCAGTTATATCAGGGTGATTGCGTCTTGCTGACCGGTCCATCCGGAAGCGGAAAAAGCACCTTCCTCAAAATCCTTGCTTCGCTGATTACCCCCACCTCCGGGCAACTTTTTTTCAGGAACAGTGATATCACCACGCTGAGAGCAGAGGCCTATCGACAGCAGGTCTCGTACTGTTTTCAGACGCCGCAACTGTTTGGTCAGACGGTATATGACAACCTGGCGCTGCCATGGCAGATTCGGCGTCAGAAACCTCGGCGGGACAAACTTGTTGCTGCGCTGGAAAGCGTAAATCTCTCTCCTGATATGCTGAATAAACCTGTTGAACAACTTTCAGGCGGAGAAAAGCAGCGTGTCGGACTACTGCGCAATCTGCAGTTTATGCCTGAGGTGCTGTTGCTGGATGAAGTCACCAGCGCCCTTGATGAAGAGAACAGACTGTCAGTACTTTCACTGATTAACCGGATCGCAGCTGAAGAAAAGGTAGCCGTGGTGCGGATTAGCCATGACGTTAACGATATCCAGCAGGCTGAGCAGGTGCTTCGGCTTGAGACGCCAGAAAAGGAGAATAAACGTGAATCAGCATAATATCAGTGACACCTCGCTGTTACTGTCACTGACGCTGGTGGCTATAGCGCTGCTTATCAGCCAGAAAGAAAAGCTCGGCATGAGCAAAGATATTCTCTGGAGTGTATCCCGGGCGATAATTCAGCTGGTCATTGTCGGCTTTGTATTAAAGTCTATATTCGATGTTAATAACAGCTGGCTGACGGTACTGATGGTGCTGTTTATCTGCGTTAATGCCGCGGTCAACGCCCGTAAACGCGGTCGAAATATTGATAACGCCTTTACGATATCGTTTGTCGCTATTTTTAGTGGCACCGTTATCACGCTGACGATTCTGGTGCTGAGCGGGGCGATAGCGTTTGTTCCGATGCAGGTCATCCCCATCACGGGCATGATCGCCGGTAATGCCATGGTCGCAGTAGGGCTCTGTTACAGCAACCTGAACCAGCGCTTCAGCGACAACCAGCAGAAAATTATGGAGATGCTGAGCCTTGGCGCATCGGTGAAGCTGGCATCGGGCCGCATCATTGCCGACAGCATTCGTACAGCCATGATGCCGACGGTGGACGCTGCCAAAACTGTCGGACTGGTCAGCCTGCCAGGGATGATGTCCGGACTGATTTTCGCCGGAATAGATCCGCTCAAGGCGATTAAGTATCAGATTATGGTCACGTTTATGCTAATAGGGACCGCCAGTCTGTCAACGATCATTGCTGTCTATTTATCCTATCGTCGTTTTTATAATGCCAGGGCGCAGCTAAAAATATCGGATAGATCGCTGGATTAGCGAAACTGATTGGCGGATCTGAAGGTTATAGCTGGTGAGGAAAGTAAGTCTGTTATCAGACGCGCTCGGTTGCTTGCGAGCGCTTAACTGACAGCAGAGTGCTCAGGGGATGCTGCAAAAAACTCCCCGCTGATCTGAAATATCCCTGCAGGGTTCGTGCTTTGATTGTTCATCTGAATGCCTGATACACAACTGGCTTTGGTGTTTAATTCTGCCTGTTCTGATAAAGGTCCCAGCGGTTGCCGTACAGATCTTCAAAAACCACCACGGTTCCGTACTCCTCTTCACGAGGCTCCTGGGAGAATGTAACGCCTTTCGATTTCATGGCTTTGTAGTCTCTCCAGAAGTCATCCGTCTGCAGAAAAAGGAATACTCTTCCGCCGCACTGATTGCCGATAAAACCTTCCTGTCTGTCATTTGAAGCGCGAGCCAGAAGAAGATTGCAGTCGCTTTCAGGGTCAGGTGTAACTACAACCCAGCGTTTACCTGGCTGCGGTGTATCCTCAACAAGGGTAAAACCCAGCTTTTCGGTGTAATACTCAATTGCCCGATCATAGTCATCAACCACGATGGCCACATAACCCATACATCGCTTCTGCGTTCTCATTTCTGCTCCGTCATGTTTCAGTCCTGGTTGCCTTGAAACATTGTTTTAACACAAACGAGTATCCCGGAGTTGGTTGAATTGATTCGGTCTTCACAGTATTAAGCCGTTGTAATAAAGATACATCAGCTGACTTCAGCCTATAATTTTTATAAATCCATGGCGCGGGTATAAAAAAATGTTTGAGGGATTTACTCATACACAAGTCAGACTTTCTGAAGCAGTGCTAAATGTTCGCTATGGAGGTAATGGCCCTCCGGTTTTGCTGTTGCATGGACACCCCCGCACCCACGTAACCTGGTCAAAGGTGGCCCCGCAACTTGCCGAATCTTTTACCGTTGTTTGTCCCGATTTAAGAGGATTTGGCCGCTCATCTAAACCTGCTGATGAGCCCAATCATGCTGGTTCTTCTAAGCGAGATAAAGCGAAAGATTGTATTGAGTTGATGAGCCAGTTAGGTTTTGATCAATTCGCGCTGGTGGGACATGACAGAGGTAGCTATACAGCATATAGGGCCGCACTTGATTACCCTGAGAGAATTACACGACTAGCTGTACTGGATTGTATACCCATACTTGAAGCGCTCAACCGGTGTAATGAGAAGTTTGCCCGACAGTGGTATCACTGGTTCTTCTTCGCTCAGCCTGAAAAACCCGAAATGGCAATTTTAGCCGATCCGGACAAGTGGTATGGAGGCCAGCCCGAAACAATGGGGAATGATGAATACATTGAATTCAGACGAGCTATACACGATCCGCAGACTGTACATGGGATGATCGAGGATTATCGTGCCGGTCTTACTATAGACAAAGAGCATGAGCTTTATGATCGTCAGAATGGGCGATTGATTGAATGCCCGACGCTTTGTTTATGGTCAAAATATGATGATCTGGAAGATATTTACGGCGACGTATTGGGCATCTGGAAATCCTGGGCACCACATGTTCGGGGTAAAGCGATAGCCAGCGGTCACCATATGGCTGAAGAAGCACCAGAAGAAGTGACAACTGAGCTCCGGCATTTTTTATTGCATGAGAATCTTTAACTGGCCGTTACGCAGTAACATCCCATTCTCCATCCCCAGAGAACGAATCGTTGTTCCTGCATTGTCATGTTATGGTTAAACTCTTCAACAACATGAGGATAGCAACATGATTGTAAGAACATGGCACGGATGCGTACCGGCCAGGCACGCTGAAGGCTTTGCAACTCACTTGCAGGAGACTGGTGTTGAACATTCAGAAGCGACGCCAGGGAATCTGGGAGCCTATGTACGCAGAGAAACGCAGGGCGAATGGGAGCATTTCTTCCTTGCGACGTACTGGAAAGATTTAGAAGCCATCAAAGCCTTTGCAGGCGACCAGTATCAGATTGCCGTTACCTATCCGGATGATGAACAATATGAGTTGCTATCAGATCCCTACGTTTTTCAGCATCAGGTCCAGACTGTAATCCCATTATAAGTATTTGCCTGCCGCCGCCAGAAGGCGGCCAATGACTCACCTGTGCCTGTCCACTGACTCAGCATTAAATTTTACCAGGCAAAAAGCATGACTTTTAACACAAGGTTTAGATAAAGCCTTTTAATTGTAGATTGATCGATCTACAATCAATCTTCAAAACAGGAGAACCTCATGAAAGCATCAGCAGGCAGACCCAGAGAATTCGATCCAGAGACGTTCCTCAACACCGCACTTGAATGCTTCTGGCAGAAGGGATATCAGGCAACGTCTATGGCTGATCTTATGAAAGCATCAGGTCTTGCAAGTGCCAGCATCTATAAACTTTATCCCGATAAGCGTGCTATTTACCTGGCTGCTTTGCAGCGATATATGGATGAAGGCATTTCAAGGACAGTGAATCGAAATGCAGAAATGTCGCCAGAAGCTGCATTGCGAGAAACGCTCGAATTTGTGGCTCAGTTATCATCTGCTCCTGCCGGAGAGAAAGGGTGCTTTACTATTGCGGCAGCCAGTGAGCTTTTACCCGGAGACGAAGAGGTCAAAGGGAAAGTTTCCTTTAAATTTAACCATTTAATTAACGAGATAGAGAACATCTTAAAAAGAGGCCAGGATCAGCGGGTATTTCGCCAGGATGAAGATGCGCGAGTCATGGCTCAAAGCATTTTCATGATGCTGGAAGGTATGCGGATATATGGAAAACTCCAGCCAGCGATTGGAGATCTGAGAAAAAGTAATGACTTCATTGTCAGAACGATACTTTCAGACAACCATGACGTAACCGGCAATAGTGCAATTAAGGCATCCGCATGATTGAAGTGGGCACCATTGTTCGGCGAAGAAAAAGAAGAAGAATAATGGTGGTAATTGAATATGCAGATGGTATGGCATTGTGCGGATGGGTCGATAAAGGACGTTTTTTTAAAAGGCGTTTTCCACTGTCTGAATTAAAAATAGGCGTACCTTATTCAAATTTCTGGTCACTCACCTAAATCACTGCACCTTTAAAGACATCGAGTTCAAATAAACATAATTACCATAACCGGCTGCCCTTAATGCGCCGTACTTTAGCGATGCAACAGACTCAGAATAGTTATCACTCAGCGATCACCGGACATCATCAATGCCCGGTAATCAGTTGATTTACATCGGTGCTACAACCTCAGCTTATTTTTGAGACTGCTGATTTTGCTCAGCCTCTTTCTGTTTTTTCTTCGCCATATGATGACCGACTGCGCAGCCCGCTGCGGCACCGGCCACACTATGATGAGCAACATGACCTGCGACGCCGCCTACTGCGGCTCCCTTAAGACAGCCCTGGGCATTAGCCTGTAAATTCACCGACAAAAACAGTCCGGTAGCAATAACGATAACTGATAATTTTTTCATCACTTAATATCCTGATAGTTAGTTATAGTTGCAGGTTGAACCCGACAGAGCATAGCCGCACTCTGGGGTGTTTCGCTGGCCGGGATACAGGAATCACGACATTAGTTACCTGTCGTTACGCTTTCCAGAGGGAATGTAAGTATTTAATGCCATACCCGTGAGTCAGATACTTTCCGGCTCGTTAAGCGGCAGCCAGAGATCAGCATTGAGAAGATAAAACGGGGAGAGTGTAAACCGGAGGTTAGTCGATGAAGATAAAACAGCGCCTCCACCGGGAAGCGCTGCTGCAGATCAGAAGGACATTGTCAGCCCGGCATAATAAGCGCGTCCCGGTTCGTTATAGGTCGATGCGCCATCAGCCTCGCGATATAGCTGTTTATCCAGCAGGTTATTAATCCCGGCATTGGCACGCAGATTTTTGGTGATGTCATAATTAAAATTGATCCCAAATACTGAATAAGCACCAACTTCGCGATTCGACATTGAATTGTTTTCTGTGCGGGATTCCGCATACTGGCGTGGTTTCTGACGGCCATACATCGTCCAGTTCAGATTAGTGGAGAAATCCTGCGTCACCTGCCAGTCCAGCATTGTATTGATCGTGTATTCAGGAATAATCGACAGCGGATTGCCGGTCTTTTTATCCTTCGACTCGATCATATAAGTTGCGTTAGTCCGCCACTCCAGCTCGTCACTGACCAGCGGGATAGTGAAATTGCCTTCCAGACCTTCGACTACCGCTTTGCCGCCGTTACTCCATTGCAGGATATTGTTGCCATTTGAGGCGTAACCCAATACTTCCGTCCCTGAGACGATTTTGTTTTTATAGTCATTGCGGAACCAGGTGATACCCGCAATATAGCCATCCTGACTGAACTCGATACCCAGCTCTTTATTTACGCTGACTTCAGGATCGAGATTTTCATTACCCAGCAGATAACAACTGCCACGGGTAACGTTGATCGGACAGCCATTTCCCCGCGTCGCCAGTAAATAGCCTTCGCTGGACTGATAAAGGTTAGGGGCTTTAAACGCACGGGCGATACCCGCTTTCAGGGTAAAACTTTCTCCCAGAGCCTGAGAAATATTGAGCGACGGACTCCAGTTCGCCCCAAAGGTGTCGTGATAATCAAAACGCAGACCGGGGATGACTTCAGTGCTATCGGTCGCAGCAATATTATCTTCAAAATAGAGTGAGCTCAGCGTTGCGCTGTTTTTACTGTTGCGGCTGCCCGCATCACCACTGACACCGTCGATGGATACGCCAGCCGCACTGGTGCCGTTCATTGAATTTGGATCGTTCAGCTCATCACGGTTCCACTCGGCTCCCAGCGTAACGGTCTGTTCACGCAACAGTTCCAGCGGGAAGCTGACTTCGCCTCCTGCCCGGTAACTTTCAAAGCGACTGGTTGAGAACGTGTTGCTGTTGATCCGGCCTTCACCCGCACCCGCCGTGCCTTCATTCAGGCGGGTGTTATTGGTTTTTTCATAGTTAAAGGTGAGCTTAGATTGTCCCCAGTCCCAGATGCCATTATGCGCAAGGCCCCAGGTCTGACGATACAGACGGTTGGTTTCTGAACCATCGAGAGATTCGATCAAGGCATTACCGGCACCGTTGCTGTACTGGGTATCCCCGGTGTAAATGTTGCCCTGACGGCTGTATCCGTAACTGAAATCCAGCACCTGTAATGGCGTAATCTTCCACGACAGCACACTGTTGATGTCTTTATTGCGAACGCCTTCGCGACCGGCGGCGCCGGAGCCATTGTGCGACTGGTTAATGTCGAAAGCATCGCTGTCGGTTTTGTTGATGTTGCCATAGAGCCGCATGGTCAGAGCATCGCCCGCCAGCGGACCACTCAGGTTAAAGTTAGCGCGGCGGGTTGCGCCTTCTTTATCATCTTCCGGCTGGTTAGTGTAGAGCGACAGCGATCCGCTCCAGTCATTGGTCGGGCGTTTGGTAATGATATTAACTACGCCACCAGCCGCGCCGGAACCGTAACGCGCTGCCGCCGGTCCACGAATCACTTCAATCCGTTCAACCATCTCTGGTGGTACCCAGTTTGAGTCACCGCGGGAATCGCGCTCGCCACGCCAGCTATAACGAACCGAATTGCGCGAGGTGGTCGGCACACCATCAATCAGAATCAGCGTATTTTCCGGCCCCATGCCGCGAATATCGATCTGACGATTGTTGCCGCGTACGCCGTTGGCGCTGTTGCCGGTAAGGTTAACGCCTGGCATTTTACGGATAATGTCGGAAAGGTCGTTGACCGGCGGGTTTTTCTCAATGTCCTGCGAGGTGATCACCGAAACGCCAGGCTGCTGTTTCAGCTCCTGTTCAGCGGTGACCAGCATCGTCTCATCATCAGCCAGCTTTTCTGTCTCTTCCTGATTAGCGCCGTTAGCAGAGGTACTCAATAAACCGGCCAGCAGTAGCGCCACAGGGCGCTTATGGACACGCATGGTTACATTCACTTAGAAAATCTCCCTGAAGTATTAAGGCATGTAAGCAAATGCGTATGATAATGATAATAGTTATCATTGTATATCGCGGTAAGCCACCTTTACATTCCATAACAATGGGCTATTTATTCGCCATAACCATGACCAGAAGGGAGAAGTGACGTTAGTTTTACTTGTTGGGTATCACCCGAAAACTTCCTCAGATTTCATCATAACGCGTCTTTATGACTCCAGACTTATTAGGTCTGGAGTCATAGATAAACAATGGATAGAATGGCCCGCTCTGCAGTGACAAACAGGTATAAATGTGACCCCAGATCTGACACAGATCCCTGCGCGTTCAGCCCACGTAGGCCGCCATGTACTGATCTGGCTGGAGCAGGTTAAAAAGGCTTCACTCAGCGAGCTGGATAATTTTGGCGATGAAGGCTCGGTAGAGCAGGTGATGAAGGTCTGGGTAAAACTCTCGCTGCTGATCAGTCGGCGGCGTCCTGAGATCGCCATCTCCTCATTGCTGAAACATGTCCTGCCGAACATCGGTTCGCAGCCACTCAAAATGCTGAACCGCTTACGCCTTAACCGGCTCTATAACATTCTGATCGCCGACGGTAAAAAAGAGGAGGCGCGGCGGGTGTTCGCGCTGACCAAACAATTTCTTGCCTGGGCCGAGATGCAGGGCTATCTCGATCATTCACCCATCGCTTCAATGAAAAAGCGTGATGTCGCGGGTCGCGCTACGCCGCCGCGCAGTCGGCAACTTACCGATGCAGAAATCTGGGTGTTCTGGCACGGGCTGGATAACTGGGCACTCTCGGAACAGGCGCGCTGGGCGCTGCGTTTATGCCTGGTCAGCGCCCGGCGGCCGGATGAAATTGTGCAGGCGCAGAAAGCGGAGTTCGATCTGCAATTAGGATTGTGGATGCAGGGTACGCGCAATAAATCGCAGCGGGAGCATGTGCTGCCCATTTCACCGCTGATGCGTCAATGCATCGAAGCATTGCTGCGCGCCGCCGAACCAGCCTCACCCTGGCTGGTGCCCGCGCCACGCGATCCGCAACAGCCGCTGTCAAAAGGCGCGCTGAATCAGGCACTTCGCCGGATAATCCGCGCTCCCCGTGGGCTGGGACTGGAGGCGTTTACCCCGCGCGATCTGCGCAGGACTGCGCGTTCAAAACTCTCAGCGCTCGACACGCCTAATGACGTCGCCCGAAAAATCATGAACCATGCGCTGGAAGGAATCGATCGGGTCTATGACACCCATGACTATCTGAGTCAGATGCGCAGCGCCATGACTATCTTTTCGGACGCGGTAGAGCAGATTATTGAATGCGAAAGCTACCATCTGCTGCGTCATCGCTATGATGGCGAAACCCTCACGCTGGACGATCTCTCGCTCATGGCGATGTCACGCTAACGCTTATATCGGCAACTGTCAGAAGTGGTAGCGCAGCCAGGCAAAATAGACGTTACCGTTGTTATGGGTGCCGGGAATATAGGTCATCTGGAAATCGAGATCGCCATAGCCGACAGAGGCCAGCGGCAGTATCGCTGGCACCGGAATATAATCCCAGTTGTGCCGTGCGGTAAAGCCCGCCGTGTAACCCGCACCCCAGTGAAAATTCTGGTCGGCCAGCGGACGCCAGGTTGCCACCCAGCCATAGCCACCAAAGGGTTCCCATTTATTAAAGGAGTCCTTAAACGCCATTAAGTAGATGCCGTTCCAGTTCCCTTTTTCATCGTAGCGGGAGATACCTCCGCCCGCGCCCCAGGGTCTTTCATTATATTTATTGATATGTTCACGATCGTAAGTGGCCCGATTGTGCCAGGTAATCGCGGGCAGATAAAAGTCGTAACCTTCAGGCTGCTGCCAGGTTGTGGCGACTTTATCACTGAAATTATCCCAGCCCGCACTCACGGTCTCCACAAGTGTGGCGGAGTGGGCTGAAAAAACACTGAAAACGGTGGTCGTTATCAGCGCTTTAAGCATTGAAATTTTGCGCACGTACGAATTCCTGCAATATCTGGTGTTAAATAAGGTGATAAAAGATTTAAGGCAGATATTGTGGCATCAGGAGTGACAACTACAGTTCAATGAACGGCCATTACAGGATTTTATCTTTAACAAATAATGATGCAGCAGCCCTGTTGCTCTGACAAGTCAGCAGGCGTGCTGACCCTATAAACGCCTCCCTGTCTTTATCATCTTCCAGCCGTCTTTCACACGCAGACAATTCCCTGAAAAAATTCGTATTGTTTGCTAACAAAATCTTGCAATGATAATCGCAATGCGTATATTTCTCATTTGTTTTAGAAGTTCATCACACCCGCGCGCAGGCGCTCAGGGAAAGGTTTCTGGTTCCTCAAACCATAAGCAGGGCAGCGATGTCCGCAGGAAGCATGGTCGTGACAGTGGCAGCATAAAAACATAAAGATAATTGAGGAATTAATGAACGCTTTCGATCTTCAACACCCCAGGGCAACGGACACTTCTGCTCTGCAACGTCCATTCCGCTTCTCCTTGCTGGCTGTCATCGTCGCCTCGTCGCTGGCGCATAACGCTGCTCATGCCGCAGAGACCGGCGCACCCGCTGCCAGCGATAACCAGACTATGACGGTCAGCGCGTCAGCCGATGATGCCGTAGCCGCTTCGCCCGCCACTGATTACAGCGTACCGGTTACCCGTGCGGGCACTAAAATGCTGGGCACCGTACGTGATGTCCCGCAGTCAGTCAGCATCGTCAGTAAGCAGCGTATGGCCGATCAGCAACTCCAGTCACTGAATGATGTGCTCGCAAATACCACCGGTATTCGCGGTATCAGTGGTGATATGGATCGCACCAACTACTATGCGCGCGGCTTTATGATCGACAACTACATGGTCGATGGTATCCCTACTGCCTTTGCCGCTCGCTGGAACCTGGGTGATGCGCAGACCGATATGGCGCTCTATGAGCGCGTTGAAGTGGTGCGCGGAGCGACCGGTCTGTTAACCGGACCGGGCAATCCATCAGCTGCCATCAATATGGTGCGCAAACACGCCGACAGCAAAGAGTTCGGCGGCACCGTCTCCGCCAGTTACGGCAGCTGGAATAAGCAGCGTTATGTGGCCGATCTCTCGGCTCCGCTCAGTGACTCAGGCAATGTTCGTGGCCGGCTGATCGCGGGATGGCAGGATAACAACAGCTTCATAGAGCGCTATGGCGCCAAAAAACAGTTCATCTATGGCGTGGTTGACGCTGACCTGACCGACTCTGCCACGCTTTCGGTCGGCTATGAATTCAGCCAGGTCAATACGGACTCCACCATGTGGGGTGGCGCGCCGCGCTGGTACACAGACGGCACGCAGATACATACCCGACGCGGCTACAACACCGCACCTGACTGGGCCTACAACGATAAAGAGAACCGTAAAGTCTTTGTGAATTTGAAACAGGACTTCGATAACGGCTGGAACATCACGCTGAACGGCGCGCACAACGAGATGCGCCTCGACAGTAAGCAGATCTACCTTGATGGCTATTTCGATCGTAACACCGGGGCGGGCGTCTCTTCGTATGCCAACTATCCGGTGGTAGGCGGGACCGGTTACAACACCGGTAAACGTAAAGTGGATGCCGTTGATGCCTTCGCCAGCGGTCCTTATGAATTGCTGGGTCGTCAGCATGAGCTGATGGTCGGCGTCAATTACACCCGCCAGGATAACAAGTACTTCAGTACCTTTGAGAATATCTCATCGGAGTCGCTGGGCAACTACAACGAGTTTAACGGTCAGTATCCGGAATCGGCCTGGACGCCGCGTCTGCCAGCCAGCGATACCCAACTGGTTCGCCAGAAATCGACTTATATGGCGACCCGTCTGTCGCTCGCCGATCCGCTGCACCTGATTATCGGTGCCCGTTACACCAACTGGAACCGTGAAACGCCTGGTGGTGAAATGGAAGAAAATAACACCACCCCTTACGGCGGATTGATTTATGACTTCGCTGAAAACTGGTCGGCTTACGCCAGCTATACCTCGGTGTTCCAGCCACAGGACTATCGCGATGCCAGCGGCGCTTTCCTGTCGCCCGTTATCGGCAAAAACTACGAGGCAGGCCTGAAATCTGACTGGATGGATAGTCGCTTCACCACCTCGATTTCGGTGTTCCGCACCGAGCTGAATAATGTCGGTGAAGCAACCACTCAGACGGTTCAGGGGTCAGGTGATGCCGCGTACATTGGCCGTAAAGGCGTGGTGAGTCGTGGCGTGGAGTTTGAAGTCAACGGCGCATTAACCGACAACTGGCAGATGACCCTGGGCGGCACGCGCTACATTGCGGAAAACCGCGATGGCAGCACCTTTAACCCGCAACTGCCGCAGACCAGCTTTAACCTGTTCAGCAGCTATCGCCTGCCGACGTTGCAGCAGCTGACGCTGGGTGGCGGTGTGAACTGGCAGACACATATCTGGAATGATGTCGGTGGCCCGGAAGGCAATGGCACCTGGCGTGCCCGTCAGGGCAGCTATGCGCTGGTTGATCTCTTCGCCCGTTATCAGGTGAACAAAAATTTGTCGCTGCAGGGCAACCTCAATAACCTCTTCGACAAAGAGTATGACACTAACGTGGCCAGCTCCGTAGTCTACGGCGAACCGCGTAATTTCTCAGTGACCGCCAGCTACACCTTCTGATTTGTGTCGTTGTAAAGCCTGTGAAAAACGCCTCAGTTGAGGCGTTTTTCATCCCCTCCTGAATCTGTACTCAGGTAAACCGCAGTGCCAGGTTAAAACCTTCTGAAGACTCCACCACAATCGCCTCGGGCTGCTCATGAAAGGCAATTTCCCCCGTCACCAGCGCGCGTTTAACCAGGCCGAGATCATCCGTCTCAAAACCCAGCGCGACCATCCGGGCGCTGCCATCATAGTCTTCCGGCAGCGGGCCAAATCGCTGCTGCGCATAGTCTGCCGAAGCAAAACGAACCGTGGCAGCACCCGCGCGCAGGACAAAGGCGCCTTCGGGACAGGCGAGCACTTTAGCGGCCCCAAACAGGCGGCTATAGACCAGCGCTGAAAGCGCCGGATCCTGCGCGACAATCACAAACTCACTGATATTACGCACGCCATTGGGGTGACGCTGCCATGCCGGCTGCCATACCACTTCGGGCGTCAGATGCTGGCAAAAAAAACTGCGGCCATTGGGTACCAGCGAAGGGCGAATCCGTACGGTCCTAAAGTGCGCTTCACTCACCGAACCGTCGGGCAGGGTAACCGGACGATGAAAAGCCGCTGGCGGATCGCCATCCAGATCCTGCCGTTGCAGATGCTGAAACTCACTCTCTGCATCGCTGCTTTTCCACACCAGACCGCTCAATCCCAGCGGCGATTGCCAGAGATCGGCGCGCTGGCTCCCTTTGCCCGTCTCATAGCCCAGCAGTTCCAGGTAGTTCTCACCAAAAATAGCCAGGTGATTACTCGATCCCAGCGAGTGATGACCCCGTTCAGTGAGCTGAAAGCCGAGCCTTCGGAAGCGCGCGCTGGCGCTGTCGAGCTGGTCGGCCACGTTAATCACAGCATGATCAAGAATCGGTTGTGGAACCTGAACTGACATAGCAGCACTCCTTTTTTTCGTCATTGCGCCGCCACAATCTGCAACGCGCGTGGCACCAGCTGCGTGAAGTAGTCCACCGCCGGGCCAATTAACGCTTCATCAGGATCGAAGGCGGCGTGATGCAGACCAAACTCGCTGGCACTGCCGATGCTGACAAACGCCCCCGGCACCTGCTGCAGATAGAAGGCAAAATCTTCTCCGCCCATCTGCGGCGACTCAACGTGCTCCGCGAGATAGCCACTCTGTTGGGCAACGTCCAGAGCAACATCCACCCAGCCTGGCGTGTTAATCAGGGCCGGCGGTCCTTCAGTCCACTCCAGTTCGGCGGTCGCACCAAACCCGGCGGCAATACCCTGAATCAGGGATCGCATGCGGTGCGGGATCTGCGCCCGAATTTCGCCATTGTGGGTGCGCACGGTGCCCTCCAGCTCAACGCTTTGTGGCAGCACGTTCCAGGTATTTCCGGCGGTAAAGCGCGTCACGCTCAGCACCACCGTTTCCAGCGAGCTGAATACCCGGCTCGGCAGGGTCTGCAGAGCCGTTACGATATGGCTGGCAATCACAATCGAATCGATGCCCTCCTGCGGTCGTGCGGCATGGGCGCCTTTGCCCTCAATGCGGATAACAAAGCGGTCTACGTTGGCATAAAACGCACCCGCCCGACTACGCAGCGTGCCCAGCGGCAGGTCGGGCGCGTTGTGCAGGCCGAATATCGCCTGAACGCCTTCCAGCGCACCGGCATCAATCAGTTGACGTGCGCCATTAAAGGTCTCTTCAGCGGGCTGAAACAGAATCCGTACCCGGCCTTGCAGCGTGTCTTCCTGCTGTTTCAGCTGCAACGCCACGCCGAGCATCACGGCGCTGTGAACGTCGTGACCACAGGCGTGCATCACGCCCGGCTGCTGTGATCGCCACGGGCGTTCGGTGGTTTCTTCAATCGGTAACGCATCGATATCCGCGCGCAGGGCGATCAGGGGTTCGCCATGACCGATTTCTGCCACGACGCCGGTTTTCAGCCCCAGCGGCAACAGCCGGATCCCGGCCTGCTCCAGCCAGCGGGTAATACGTTCCGTGGTGGCAAATTCATGATTCGAAAGTTCCGGATGCTGATGCAGTTCGCGACGCCACTGCACCAGTTGGTCGGTTAAAGGCAAAGTCATGATTATCCCTGTTGTTCCGGCAGAAAAGGTTCGCCCAGCGTCAGCATCAGGCGATTAGCCCAGGCAAAAAAGGCGGTTGATTGAATCAGATCGAGCAGGGCGAGCGTATCCAGACCCTGTTCACGCAGTGCAGAGAGCTGCGACTGTGTCGGCTGGGCAGGGGTCAGCGACAGTGCTGCTGAGAATGCAATGATCGCCTGCCAGCGCGCGGCGTGTCCGTGAGATAACACCGCGCCGGGTGCAACATTCAGCAGCTTCTGTACCGCTTCATCCTGCTTTGAGAGCTGGCTGGCTTTACGCGCATGGACTGAGGCGCAGTAAATGCAGCCGTTGACCTTACTCACCACGGTGGCAGCCAGTTCGCGCTCGGCGCGTGGCAGCCCTCCTGCGGTATAAAAAATGCCTTTATCGGTCAGGGTGCGCTGTTCCAGCAACGGCAGATTGCGCGCCAGCAGGCGAAAATAGTCGGAGTCGGTGTGACCGAATTTTGCCAGTGTCGCCTGCTCTTCCTCGCTGAATTCCGTCAGCGGTTTTGCCGGCAGCCAGGGCTCCCAGCCGAGTTCCTGTTGCGTAAACGCGGTCAGGGCAGTTTTACCGCTGGCGGTATGTAAGGCCTCGTGCCAGTGACCGGCGACTACCGGGGCAACCTCACCCGACGCCTCATCGCCCTGTAAGCTGCGCAGACCCGCCAGCAACCGGCTCTGAAAACTGACAAATGCCACCAGCTGTGCCAGTGTGACAATGCCGCGCAGGCTCCAACCCGCCTGTTTCAAAGCCTCCAGATGCGCGGGAGCAGCAGTAACCGGCTCAAAGGTCAGGCGATGGGCAAAAGCCTGTGCCGCGTTGATCCGAACACTCCCGGCCAGACTCTCCTGTGGCTGGTAGTGCGCCTGCAGGCCGGGTTGTGCATGCCAGCCGGCAACCTGAGCAGCCAGCAGACGGCGCTCCGCCAGCGGAAAATCTTCATCACCCTGGCTAAACAACAGGGTGTAGCTACCCTGAGCATGTTGTGTGGCGGCGTGACGTGTCTGGCGCGCATGGGCCAGTTCGGAATCGGGATCGATATCTGCCAGTGTGGCGATCAAATCGTCAGGTTGATTCATGAAATTCTCCTGTGAGGTTCGCCAGCGGCACGAAGCGCGGGCGCAAGATGTTGGGCAATCAGTTCAATCGAGCGCAGCGTGTCGGCATGCGAAGGCTCAACCGAATGCACCTGAAATGAGATGTCGGTGACGCGCGCCAGTGCGCTGTCCTGCGCCAGCGAGTGCTGCACCTGATCGATGCCGCCAACATGGGCATCAAACTGCGCCAGCAGGTCATCAAAGCGTTCACCGCGTAATTCGCCACGATACTGCGCAGCCTGCTGACGAATTCCCGGTTCAGCTACCTGACGGGCATAGCGGTCAGAATCGGCCACGAATGCGGTACGGGAGGCGAGGATGCGCGGCGTGATTCCCGCAGGAAGTGCCGCAAGATAGGCATCGATCAGCGGATTCTGCAATGCATCCAGCGGCAGCTCAGGCTGGCCCGCCGGGCGCGGCTGGGTGCGGGACAGCATCAGACCATGGCCGCCCTGAGCGGCACGGATTGCGCCCTCAACCGAGAAGGTGGCGATCCACACCCGTCCGGCAAGCTGCGGCGCGGCGGGATAGAGATGATTATCAGGATGCCCCAGTGAATCCCCGCGCCAGGCGCTGAGCAGCGTATGCAGATGGTCGGCAAAAGCGGCACCGCGCTCGGTAAAGGTCAGACCAAACGGCAAAAACGAATCCGGCGTGCCACCGGAGCCCAGCCCGATCTCCAGCCGCCCATCTGCCAGCAGATCCAGTACTGCGGCATCTTCAGCCACCCGCAGCGCATTTTCCATTGGCAGGGTGATGATGGCGGTGCCGAGCCGGATGGTGCGGGTCTGCGCGGCGACATGCGCCAGGAAGAGCAGCGGCGACGGCAGACCACCCTCATCCTGATGAAAATGGTGCTGAGCAATCCACGCATTATCAAATCCGCAGCGTTCGGCATGCTGAATCTGTTCGGTGGCCAGCTGATAGCGCTGTTTCGCCGGCACCTTATCCAGCAGTCGGGTAAAAAATCCGAGACGTCGGCTCATGCTGACTCCTTGTGGGTTAAGGGAATAAGCGGAGGAATGGCAGCCATTAATTCCCGGGTATAAGGATGCTGTGGCGCACTGAAAATAGTGACAACGTCACCTTGCTCTGCGACTTCGCCCGCTTTTAACACCGTGACGCTGTCGGCAATCTGCCGCACCGTCGCCAGGTCGTGCGTGATAAACAGATAGGTCAGACCCAGTTCGGCCTGGAGCTGCTGCAACAGGTCGAGGATTTGCGCCTGCACCGTGACATCCAGCGCCGAGGTCGCCTCATCCAGTACCAGAATCTCCGGCTTGCAGATCAGTGCCCGCGCAAGCGCCACACGCTGCCGCTGTCCGCCGGAAAGTTCGTGAGGATGACGTGAAAGAAGAGAGAGCGGCAGCGCCACCCGCGTGGTCATCGCTTCTACGCGCTCACGGCGCTGACTACGGCTCAGCCGCTCAAAATTACGCAGTGGCTCTTCAATAATTGCATA
Organism: Pantoea sp. RG18; assembly: GCF_025910075.1. Classification (NCBI taxonomy): domain Bacteria; kingdom Pseudomonadati; phylum Pseudomonadota; class Gammaproteobacteria; order Enterobacterales; family Erwiniaceae; genus Pantoea; species Pantoea sp. RG18. The sequence continues at coordinate 35,099 of NZ_JAPCIL010000020.1, read as the reverse complement.
TAGCGTCTGACGCGGATCGAGCGAGGCAAATGGGTTCTGATAGACAAACTGGATCTTCCGCCGCAGCTGACGCAGCGCCTCGCCGCGTAATCCGTTGACCACGATGCCATCCAGCGTCACCTCGCCGCTGTCGGCGGTTTCAAAACCCATAACGATGCGCGCCAGCGTGGTTTTGCCTGAGCCGGATTCGCCTACCAGTGCATGCGTAGTGCCGCGCGCCACCTGAAAGCTGACCTGGTTCAGCGCCTGCAAACGCTGCTGTTTGCCCAGCGAAAAGCTTTTCATCACGCCGGTTGCCCGGATGGCGGGGGCAGAAAAACGGGCGGTTGCAGATTTAACTCTGGCGGGTCGCTGTGGTGCCGCATCATTCAGTAACTGACGGGTATAAGGATGAGCAGGCGCGCTGATAACCTGTTCAGTGCGGCCCGATTCCTGAATCTCGCCGTGACGAAACACGATAATACGATCTGCGCGTTGCGCCGCCAGCGCCAGGTCGTGGGTGACAAACAGCACGGCGGTGCGGGACTCCTGCCGCAGGTTGTCCAGCAGATCGAGAATGCGCTTTTGCACCGTGACATCCAGCGCGCTGGTCGGCTCATCCGCAATAATGATCTCCGGCTGCAGGGCGAGGGCAATGGCGATCAATACCCGCTGCTTCATGCCGCCCGACAGCTGATGCGGATACTGCTTAACCCGCTGTTCCGGATGGCTGAGGCCGACGCGATTCAGCAGGTCAATCACCCGCTGCTGGCGCTGCGCTGACGGTAATTTCAGGTGCAGTCGCAGGATCTCTTCCACCTGTTCGCCGACCGTTTTCACCGGGTTCAGGGAATTACCGGGATCCTGCGGCACCAGACTGATGCGCGCCCCGCGCAGGGTATCGAAGCGCTTTTGCGACCACTGACTGATATCCACGCCGTTGAGCAGGATTTCGCCCCCTTCGCGGCGGCCATTTTCCGCCATCAGACCCATTATCGCCTGTGCGGTGGTGGTTTTACCGGAGCCGGACTCCCCGACCAGCGCCACCATCTCACCGGGCTGCAGCTCGAAGCTGACATTATGTACCACCGGCTGCCAACGGTTGCCGCTGCGATAGCTTAGCGTCAGATTATTGACCGCGAGTAACGGCTGAGCGCTCATCGGCGTCCTCCTGAAAGTTGCTGGCTGATGCGATTGGCTGCGAGCACAACAGCGACCACCACCACACCAGGAAAAGTGGTCAGCCACCAGGCGGTAGCCAGATAATTACGCCCTTCAGCGATTAACAGACCCCATTCCGGCACCGGCGGTGGGGTGCCGTAGCCGAGGAAGCTCAGAGTCGACAGCGCCAGAATCGCCTGACCAAATTGCAGGGCGGCATAGGCGATCACCGGCGTCAGCGCATTGGGCAGAATGTGACGCCACAGCACGCTGAAAAAGCGGCCGCCGCTGCCGTAAGCCGCTTCGACATACTCACTGTGACGAATGCGCACCACTTCGGCGCATGCCAGTCGGGCGAAGCTGGCGATGGAGGCAATGCCCACCGCTAATGCGGCATTCAGGGTGCCGAAGCCGAGTAAAATCAGCACGCTCAGAGAGAGCAGCAACGCCGGAATCGCCAGCAGGACATCCACTGCGCGCATCACAATTGATTCAGTTTTGCCACCGATAGCCCCTGCCACCAGACCCAGCGCGGTACCTGCCAGCAGTCCGATCGCCACCGCCATGACGGCGGCGGAGAGCGAATGGGACGCGCCGTAAACGATGCGGGCAAAAAGATCGCGGCCGAGCTGATCGGTGCCGAGCCAGTGTCCGGCCTGCGGAGCGAGTCGCTGTGCACCCGCAACGCCTTCAATCGGGCTGGCCTGGGTAAAGAGGGCCGGGAACAGGGCTGCCAGTACGGCCAGCAGCATGACTGAAACGGCGAGCCACAGGCCCGGCGAAAACTGTAAAGTGCGCATCTTTGCCGCCACGGGTTGCCGCGCAGCAGCGTAATCAACCAGACTCATGTTGCACCTCGTAACAGCTGTAAGCGCGGGTCAAAGAGCGGCATCAGCAGATCCACCAGCAGGTTGATCACCACAAAACCCAGCGCAGAGATCATCACCACCGCCTGCAACACCGCCACATCCTGATTGTTCACCGCCTGCTGCGTCAGCTGACCGAGACCGCCCAGGCCAAACACCGTTTCGGTGATCAGCGCACCGGCAATCAGTTCTCCCAGCAGCAGGCCCGCCACGGTGAGCACCGGCAGCATGGCGTTGCGCAGGATGTGCCGCCACAGCACAGAGTGCTCGCTGGCTCCTTTGGCGCGCGCCACCGCCACAAAAGGCCGGGTTGAAACCTCATCGATGCTGCGCAACAGAATCTGAGCCAGCGGCGCTGAGATCGGCACGGCGACCGTAATGATGGGCAGAATCAGTCCCTGCCACGGTGAGGGATTGATTACCGGGATCCAGCGCAGCTGGAATGAGAAGAGCTGAATCAGGGCTATGCCGAGCCAGAAGGTCGGCACTGAGATAAACAGCGCGGGCAGTGACTGCAGCAGATTACGCAGGCCGCGCAGGGCAGGCAGCCGCGACAGTGTCGCCAGCACGAATGCCAGCAGTGTCGCCAGCAAAAAGCCGCACAGGGCCAGTCGCAGCGTGCCAGGCAGATTGCTGGTCAGCAGTTCACTGACCGGCACGCCCGCCTGCACCGAATAGCCGAAGTCGCCGTGCAGCATCGCCACCAGCGTGTGCAGATATTGCTGCCACAGCGGGCTGTCCGCGCCATAGGCCTGACGCATCTCAGCAATCTGCTGCGGACTCAGGCCGAGATCCGGATTCTGAAATTTGATCAGGACCGCATCGCCTGGCAGCACCTGCAGCAGCACAAACGACAGGGTAAACGCGGCCCACAGGACCAATACCCCCAGGCCAGCACGTTGCAGCAGATAATGACGCATCCTCACCTCCGGTTACTGTTTTTCCAGCCAGGCGCCATAGAGTGCCGGACGGCCTACCGCTTCAAAACTGACCCCTTTCAGCCAGGGCGCACCGGCATAGACCTGCGGCTCTTCGAAGATCGGAATCACATAGGCCTGGTCCAGCAGATACCGCTGAACGTCACCGGTCAGCTGTAATCGTTTTGCCGGGTCAACTTCAGCGGAGATGGCGACCAGCAGCTGGTTCAGCTTGTCATCACGGAAGTTTTTCACTTTGTCGCTGGAGCCGCCTTTCTGCAGCAGGTTGTCGCGGTTAGCCGGATAGAAACTGCTTTTGATCACGTCGGGATCGGCGCGGCCGACTTCGGTGACGTTCAGCGGGGTCTTAAGGGGGTCGAGATTATCCAGCGTTTTGCTGCCGGCATCGCCCGCTTTAACGCTGAGGGCGACGCCCGCCTGGCGCCACTGCTGTGCCACCAGTTGCAGCACCTCTTTGTTTTGCGGCTGCGGCAGTGATTCATAGACGGTTAGCGCCAGTCGCTGGCCTGCTTTTTCACGGATGCCATCGGCACCCGGTTGCCAGCCCGCCTGGTCCAGCAATGCCTTCGCTTTTGTCAGATCAAAAGTGAGTTTGTCCGCCAGATTGACGTAGCCGGCGGCGGTGGTGGCCACGACCGAGGTTGCCTGCGGATAGTTCGGCGAGAAGAGCGTCTCAACCACCTGTTTCGCATTGGTGGCGTGCAGCAGCGCCTGACGCACCCGGATATCGCTGACCAGCGGATTATCCGGACGGAAGCTGAGGCTGTCGTTTACACCACGGGTCGGCGCGGCATAAACCGGGAAGTTCTGATCTTTAGCCTGCTTCTCGTCGTAGGCCTGCACCTGGCGGATCAGGCCTGCCTGGCCCGCCAGCAGTGCACCGATACGCACGCTGTCTTCCGGCGTCACGATCACTTTTATCGCATCCAGATTGGCCGGACCTTGCTGCTGAATGTTTTTCGGTCCCCACTGATAATCTTTACGCGCTACCAGATCCACCTCCCGACCGAGCTTCTCATCACTGACCACAAACGGGCCGGAGCCGACAATGTGACGCGCATCGCCCAGCTGATCGAAACTGCGCGCCAGGGTACTCAGCGAGACCAGGCCAGAGCCAATGGTGGCGGTGCCCTGTAAAAATCCGGGCGAGGGTTTTTTAAAATAGAATTTCACCGTCAGCGGGTCGATCACTTCGCTGCGTTCATAGTTATTAATCACTTCCGATACCGGCAGGCGCAGCGCTTTATTTCCCAGCCCGTAGGTATCAAAGTTTTTCGCCACCGCGTTCGCATCTAATGGTGTGCCATCGGAAAAAGTCACGCCAGGCCGTAATTTAAAGGTATATTCGGTTTTGTCGGCATTGGTGGTCCAGCTTTCCGCAATCCAGGGTTCAACCTGCAGCGTTTCGGGATTCTGCCAGGTTAATTTATCGGTAATCTGATTGAGAATGCCGCCATTAGGGTAAAAGCCGCCGGCAGGCGGATAGAGGTTGGTATGTGCCTGCTGTTCAAGATAAATCAGCGTACCGCCTTTGACCGGTGCAGCCACCGCGTTAAAGGTCAGAGTCCCGGCAAGTAAAGTAAAAACCAGCGTTTGTGCGCGTGGTTTAAGGGGAAATAACGTCTTCATGGTGAATTCCTTTGTTATCAATTGCCTCAGCAGGCGGAATCATCATCGAATGACGCAACACACAGATAAAGTAACGATTTGGTCAAAGCTTATCTGAAAAAAATAAATGCGGGATTGGGTGGTTGATATTAGTCTGAATGGGATGACCTAAGATAAACGTTCAAAGTGTAAATCGGCATCCATTGCCAGAGCAGGGAGCCCATGAATAGAGTGTAAGATGAGGCAGTGTTGAAACACTGGACATGCCAGAAAACGCTGAAGTTTTCCGTTGCATAAGCACTGCCCCGTTTAGCTAAAATCGTACTTAAGTTATCGATAGACTTTTAAGGAGATCCTGCAATGCATATTCAGATAAGTCCTTTTTGGCTAAACGTAATCCGGGTGGCTTCATTCAGATCAATGTTTTTTAAAGCCTCAGGTTCTACCCAGATAATCTCCTGAAACTCTTCATTGAAGGTTATTGTTCGGTTTGCGCTCAGACAATCAAAGATAAGATAGATCATATAAATTTCTTCAGTCATTCCATCAGAATAGGTTTTGATTCTGACATCATCCCGAAACGTCCAGGGTGTGATATTTGTTATCTTGAGCGCCTCGCCTAATTCTTCCCTGATTTCCCGCTTTAATGCTTCTTCGATTGTTTCACCTGGCTCCATTCCGCCGCCTGGCAAAGCCCACTGTCCAGGAAAAACACCCCTGTCAGATGCCATTTTACATAGCAAATATTTACCCTCATTTTGAATGACCGGGCACACAATGACTCTCTGTCGCATTACTTCTCCTTATTGATGTTAAAAATTCCAGATCTGAAATGGGCGGTTCAGAAGGCCGATAGTTGTTTTGTCATTTTTCTGGTCATACTTACCGCTCAACAGCTTAGCGAGACAATGCTTCTGACACCGATGTCACAAAAGTGGCATTCCTGTTATAAAAACCAGGAAGCACTCTTAAGAATCCTCAAATCAGAAAGATTATAACCATGGATATTGTAAGGGTATGGTGCGGCGATCACGCTTTAATGATGCCGTAATCGGATTCTTTATGGTTAGCAGTGCGGGCAAGTACTATATCGCACTGCTAAATATATTCGATTATTCCGTGCACAATTTCCGCTGGTCTGCTCGTAGAAAAGCGCTGACCAGAACCAGCCACAGCAGACCGCAGATCAGGTTCACCACACTGAAGCCGCCGGTGCCGTAACTAAAATACGCGGTTTTGGCTGCTTCAATGCCCAGCGCAATAATCAGAATACTCACCATGCCGAGCATCGCCGCCACGCTGCCTTTTCCGGCGCTGCTGGAAAAAAGCGTCATGCGATAGAGTCCGGCGCTGACCAGCCCGGCGCCGAAGCCGTAGAGGCTAATTCCGGCAGTCAGCCACAGATAGCTTTGCGGATTTAGCACGGTAGCGGTTACTGCGATTGCCAGCCCGCAGACCACCGGCCAGGCACCGAGCCGTAACGGCTGTTCAATGGGCAGACGGCTGGATAAGCGTCCCAGCGTCAGGTTGCCCGCAATCATGGCGGCGAAGACCGGCAGCTGTAACAACGCATAGCCGATGCGGCTGAGTCCCGCATCGTGGATTAATATCACCGGCGACAATGCGACCCATGCGATGCAGGGCACGGTGACCAGCCCGATGGCCAGCGAGCCGCGCATCACCTGACGATCCTTCAGCAATGCCGCGTAACCGCTGATAATCGATCGCAGCGACAGCGGTTTCTGCCGGTCACCTGCGGTTTCGGGCATCGCATACCACAGACCTGCCAGCGCCAGCGCCGCAATAGCGCCAATCAGCCAGAACAGGGTGCGCCATTCACCCACGGTAAGAAAAGCCGCACCCACCAGCGGACCGGCCAGCGGGGCCAGCAGGGCGACGTTGGCCATCAGCGCCATCATTTTGATGCTGAGCGATTCCGTAAACGCCTCCTGCACCGCCGCGTAGCCTACCGCGCCAATAAAACAGAGGCTGACGCCCTGCAGAAAACGCAGCAGGACGAACTGCTCAATGCTTTGCACCCAGTGCGTCGCCACACACGAGAGCATAAAAAAGGCCACGCCGCTGAGCAGCACCGGACGCCGCCCGATACGGTCAGAGAGGGGGCCAAGCAGCCATTGCAGCATAATGCCACCGGCCAGATAGGCGGTGAGCGAAGTAGAGACCCACTCCGGCCCGACCTTAAATTCCTGAGTCACCAGCAGCATGCCGGGCTGGATCATGTCGTGAGCGATATAGGTAGCGAACTCAAACAACACCAGCGACAGCGGAAAAATCAGATGTCGTCGGGTCAGTTGCGCGACCGGTTCGAAAGAAACCATTACAAATACCTGCGATAAAGCCATTAAAAAAGCGGCCACCAGGGTGACCGCATAATTTCAGCGTGACGGTGTAACGCTTATCGCCAGCGGGCGATCGGGTTATTCAGCGTTCCGGCGAACTTGAGGTTCTCAGCGGGATCGGCGAGGTTTATCATCTGCTGGTTATTCGCCAGCTGCAGGCGGTTCAGACAGGAGCGGGTAAACTCCGGCGCGAACATGTCATAGCGCGCGAACTTAGTGGCATGCTCCGGGTGCGCCTGCTGGTAATCCTTCACGCAATGCGCCACCGCCTGCCAGAACTCTTCCTCCGGCAGCGTTCCTGACTGATGCAGAATCGCGCTGATAAAGCGGAAGATGCAGTCAAACACATCGGTGAAGATCGAGAGCAGCTTCAGGTTCTCCGGCACATCCACCGCCAGACGCTGCACGCCTTCCGGCAGCACCGCATCCGGATTCATCACGGCGATCTCTTCGCCGATATCCTTCATGTATGCACTGACCGGCACGTTGTTCTCCAGCAGCATGATGAGGTTTTCACCGTGCGGCATAAACACCAGGTCATGCTGATAGAAGCAGTGCAGCAGCGGGCTGAGATAGCAGGTCAGGTAGCGTTCTATCCACTGCTTCGCGGGCAAACCAGAATCCGCTATCAGCGCAGGCAGCAGTGCCTGCTGATGGTGATCGACGTGCAGGAAAGAGGCCATGGTCATCAGACGCTGGCCGGACTGCAGGCTGGCCGCAGGATTATCCCGCCACAGCGCTGCAAACATCTTTTTATAGGCGGAGTCGCCTTTGATCGCCTGCTCATAGTAGCGGTTGTGATAGCCGACCGCCGCGACTTCGCGCAGGATGCGGAAATCACAGCGATTCAGCCACGCATCGCCAGCAACCAGTTGTTCCAGCCAGCCGTTTATCGCGGGCGTTGTCGCCATATAGTAGGGGGACAGTCCGCGCATAAAGCCCATGTTCAGCACCGACAGGGCGGTTTTCACGTAGCGCTTCGCGGGCTGGCTGCGGTTAAAGAAAGTGCGGATCGACTGCTGCGCCTGGTAAGCATCGTCTCCGGTGCCGAGATAAACAATATCGTGACTGGCGATGTCCGCCGCAAACACGGTCAGCAGCTTGTTCTGCCACTGCCACGGATGCACCGGCATCAGGATATACTCCTCAACCGCCAGCCCTTTATTCACCAGCTGCGCAGTAAACTGCTCCAGGGTGGTGTCGCCCAGTTCATCACGCATCAACTGCTCATAGCTCAGCTCGCTGAGGCTGGAGAAATGGGCGTTGCGGCGATGAACCGCGACCCAGATGAGGTGAACGGGCGCGGCGGCCTCGGGCGCATACGCCAGATAATCATGGGCATCGAAGCCAATACGCCCGTTGTTGGCAACAAAGCAGGGATGGCCTTCGGTCATCGCCGCTTCCACCGTCTGGAAATCGGCTGAGACCAGCGCCTGGCTGTCAGGATTATTCTTCTGCAGCTTATAAACGCTGCTGCACAGCGTGCTGCTGATCTCTTCCATGTAGGTCGCCAGCAGTGCCTGTGTAATGCCGATCTCCCCGTTAAACTCCACGATAAATTTCAGCGCATCCAGCGGCAGATCACGACCGTTCTCCTGCTTGCGCAGTGAGCCGGCGTCGATTTCCCAGTGATCCAGCGCCAGCCGCGACGCCCGGAAATGGTAGCTCGCTTCACCGCCTGGCACCGCAAGCTGATAGCTGCCGTCGCCCGACTCCTGTGGCGTAATGATTTTCTCATGCGCGAACTCGGCAATCGCTTTACGGATCAGCATGCGGTTTGCCTGCGCCCATTGGTCGCCCGTCAGATGTGTACCGTTCATCAGCGAAGAGGGGGTGTTCATAGTCTGCGACTCCTGCAGTAACGCGTGTTGATAATCTTCCCGCTGGCAAAAGGCCAGCCAGGCGGTTTTATGACCCATGTCGATGGTGTGCTGATAGCGGAACCCGGCACGCTTATTCAGCACGTGAATCTTCTCATTGCGCACATCTGGCTCTACCACCACGCGGCGCACCTCGGGGCGGCTGAACATGTAGTCCATCACCAGCGTGAAGACCTGCCAGCTGAAGGCTCTGATCGGCTGGCTAGCGGGGGCAATCAGGATATGCATGCCGTAATCATCGGGTGCGGCAGGATAAAATTTGCCGACCTCGTCGTCGCAGGCGCGATAGCACTCAATCAGGCAGACCGGCTGGTCGTTGCAGCAGCCAATCAGCGCAGCATGGGGATCGGCAGCAGTCAGCGTCTGATAGAACTCAGCGACCTGATTCAGGCTCTGCTGCTGCATACCCCAGAAGCGGGCGTAATCGCGGGTGACCCAGCGATGAATCAGCGGCGCATCGCTGGCGAGCATGGGCCTCAGGGTGAACTGGCCTGCGGGGCGGGCGGCGCTGAACAGTGTTTGTGAACTCATCTCAGTGCTCCGATTTAGCCGGGAAGGTCTGGAAGGCAATCTGACGCTCGATCGGGTAGACCTCGCGTCCGGTCAGTTCGCGCAGCAGCACCGAGTTGCGGTAGCAGGCCATGCCGAGATCCGGCGTAACAAAGCCGTGGGTGTGTAGTTCGGCGTTCTGCACGAAGATCTGATTGTGATAATCGATGCTGTAGTTGCGCTGCACGTCGTAGCGGCCTTTGTCATCCCAGCGCAGGCGGGCGTTGATGCCCTCTAAAAACATCGGTGGCTGGTAGTGATAGCCGGTCGCCATCACCAGTCCTTCGGTGCGACGGGTGAAGGTGCAATCCTGCTCCTCCTGATGCAGCGTCAGCTCGAACTCTCCCTGTGGCAGCCAGCGCATAGCGGTCAGCGCCGAGTGAGTAAACAGGTTAACGTTCAGATCGCCGTCGAGCTGTTTGACATACATCAGGTCATAAATGTCGTTAATCAGGCTGCTGTTGATGCCTTTGTAGAGATTCTTGTGGCGCGCATTCAGTTCGTCACGGGTGCTGGCGGGCAGCGCGTGGAAATAGTCGACCCACTCCGGCGAGGTCATCTCCAGCGTGAGCTTGGTGTACTCCAGCGGATAGAAGCGCGGCGCGCGGGTGATCCAGTTGAGCTGATAGCCAAAGCGGTCGATATCGGTCAGCAGGTCGTAGTAGATTTCTGCCGCGCTCTGGCCGCTGCCCAGCACGGTGATGGAACGCTTCTGCTGCAGTTCCGCTTTGTTGACCAGATAGTGGCTTGAGTGCGTCAGGCGCTGGCGGTGCGGCTGGCTGCACTCCGGCATCCAGGCTTTAGGCCCGGTGCCGAGGATCAGATGTCGTGCCAGATAGTTCTGTTTCTGACCATTCCGGGTGTCGGTCACCTGGAGTTGATAGACGCCAGCCGCCTCATCGTAGCTGACATACTCGACGTGGCTGTTCCAGCGCAGATTAGAGAGCCGTGAACTGGCCCACTGGCAGTACTGATTATACTCTTTGCGCATCAGGAAGAAGTCTTCACGGATATAAAAAGAGTATAATTTCCCCTTTTCCTTCATGTAGTTAAGCAGGCTGTAAGGGCTGGTCGGATCGGCGAGTGTCACCAGATCGGCCATAAACGGCGTCTGCAGATGGGCATTTTCCAGCATCATGCCGGTGTGCCAGTCAAAGCCCGGGTTCTCATCCAGGAAAAGACCGTTCAGTCCCTCAACCGGCTCACTCAGACAGGCCAGACTCAGGTTGAAAGGGCCGATACCGATACCAATAAAATCGTAAACGGAATTATTCATTTCAGAGCTCTCACTGTTTCGCCGCGTTCAGCGCAGACGCACGTACCTGCTCGCGGCCATAGTGCGCGATCAGGCTCAGCACATCTTCGATGTCGGCGATGGTCGTGGTGGGATTTAACAGGGTGAATTTCAGGTACTGACGCCCATCGACTTTGGTTCCGGCAATCACTGCGTTGCCGGAGCGGAAGAGCGCTTTACGGATAGCGGCGTTGATTTCGTCGATCTGTGCGTCGCTGGCGTTTTTGCCGGGCACGTAGCGGAAAATCTGGGTGGTCAGCTCAGGCGCGTGCAGCACTTCGATAGCAGGATGCGCAGTTAACCGCTCATGAGCCGCCTGTGTCAGCTCTATCAGCGTATCGAAAGCGTCACCCAGCGCCGCCGGACCCATCACGCGCAGGGTCAGCCACATTTTCAACGCATCAAATCGGCGGGTGGTCTGAATGCTTTTGTTGACCAGATTCGGCGTGCCTTCCTGCTGGGCACTGAGCGGATTCAGGTAATCTGCATGGTGCGTGACATGCTTCAGGTTGTGGCTGTCCCGCACAAAGAACGCACCGCAGCTGACGGTCTGGAAGAAAGATTTGTGATAATCGACGGTGACGGAATCAGCCCGTTCAATGCCATTCAGGCGTGAGCGATGATTCTCTGAGACCAGCAGCCCACAGCCGTAAGCGGCGTCAACGTGCATCCACAAACCATAATTGTCACAGAGACGGGCAATCTCCGGCAGCGGATCGATGCTGCCAAAGTCCGTGGTGCCGCTGGTGGCAACCACAGCAATCGGGATCAGCCCTTCACTGCGACATTTCTCGATCTCCTTAGCCAGGCACGCTGCGTCCATACGGTAGTGGGCGTCGTGATCAACGGCGATAACTGCGTCATAGCCCAGCCCTAAAATCGCCATCGATTTCTGGATGCTGAAGTGGCTGAGTTTTGAGGTAAACACTCGCCATTTCGACGCGGTCTCAGGCAGGCCGCGATGCTTAATCAGATGCCCCGGATGATGTGCCGCGCACCAGCTATCACGCGCCAGCAGCATTGCCATCAGGTTGGATTGGGTGCCACCGCTGGTGAAGATCCCATCAGATCCGGCAGGCAGGCCGATGCGGCCAAGCGTCCAGTCGATCACCTTCTGCTCAATCAGCGTACCGCCTGCGCTCTGATCCCAGGTGTCGACCGAGCTATTCACTGCCGCCATAATCTGCTCAGCCATCAGAGAGGGCAGCACGACCGGGCAGTTCAGGTGCGCCAGATATTTAGGGTGGTGAAACCAGACGGCGTCACGCAGATAGAGCTGACTCAGCTCTGTCAGGGCGTCATCGTTGTTACCCAGGGGACGATCGAGATCGACCTCACTGAATTCCGCCGCCAGTTCATGGGGCAGGATACCGCTGAAAGGCTTCTCAACGCCGGTAACGGTACGGGTCATCAGCGCCAGCACCTCCTGAGTCTGCTGCGACCAGTCCGCCAGTTGCTGATCGTTAAAAATAGCCGTTTCGGCACCGCTGGCATTGGATGCTGGCGCGAGATCCTGTGCCGCCTGAGTGGATGAGCGTAAAAGCATGTTCAGTTCCTGTGCGTTAATACCAGTGACCCTGCCGACGTAAGGTCAGCAGCGTTGGATGTCCGCTCAACAACTCCAGTAAACATAAAACTAACTAACCAGATAAAAACCCTGACCATTAAATGGATTAGTGTTTTCACCTTAAAAAGAGTAAATACCGCATATTATTTGTGGATTTGGCAGCGTTAAACGCTTTGTTATATGCGGATGAGAGTGTAAATGTTAATCATTATCATTCAAATGTTTTGTTGTTAAATTTTATTTATTAGTATGTCTAATGTTGAAAATGTGATGTTGATCACTTTTCTGGATCGGAATAATCCTTTTTTTACGCGGTTTAGCGCCATCAGATGTCAGGTAATTGGGATTGCGATTAGTGGCTATTGGTCAGGGGTGGGCGAAAACGAGTGGTAATAATAATTTTAGTTGGCGCTAAATGAGGCTCATTCTGATTGGTATTCAGGCGGGGCATAAGCGGAGCTGTAAAGCAGGTTACACACAAACAACCAGAAAGCGCTCATTGCCCTTTCTGGTTGCCATTAAGCGTTCTGATTATCCTGCATTTGTTTCTACAGGTGTCTTCTTTTTAGCCGTAAAGTTATAAATCACTAACAAGCCAAAAATGCCGGTGATAATCATGGTAATGGTTCCCTTATCCATAAAGTGAGCCATATTACCCAGCAGGATGCCGGTGACGCCGAAGTCGGTATCCGAGAAGGTGGTGTTGGTCAGCCCTATCTGTCCGAGTACCGGCAGCAGGGCGACAGGCAGGAAGGTAATTAACAGGCCATGAGCAAAGGCACCGCAAATCGCCCCACGCTTGCCGCCGGTCGCATTACCAAACACGCCAGCCGTAGCGCCACAGAAGAAGTGAGGAACCACACCCGGCAGAATCAATACCCAATGCAGCTGACCGAGAACAAACAGCCCCACCAGGCCACCGACAAAGCTGGAGATAAAGCCAACCAGCACCGCATTCGGGGCGTAGGGGAAAACAATCGGGCAATCCAGCGCCGGTCTGGCTTCCGGAACCAGTTTTTCTGAAAAGCCGGTAAAGGCAGGGACAATTTCAGCCAGGATTAAGCGCACACCCTGCAGAATGATAAAGACACCCGCCGCGAAGGTAATGGCCTGGATAAAGGAGTAAACAAGGTAGTTCTGACCATTGCTGAAATTAGCCTCTACATATTCTTTACCGGCAGACACCGACAGGATTAAGTAGATAATCATCATCGTCAGAGAGATCGAGATGGTACTGTCACGCAAAAAACTGAGGTTTTTTGGCATGTTCATCTCTTCGGTGGATTTAGATCCTTTGCCTACCAAAGAGCCGATCCAGCCTGATAAGACATAGCCAATTGTCCCGGTATGCGCCAGCGCGACATGGTCGCCACCAATGATCTTACGCATATAGGGCTGGGCGATCGCCGGGAAGGTGGCCATCAGAATGCCCAACAGCAGTGACCCGGTGTAAATAAGCTGAATACCTTCAAAACCGGCAACCGATAAAATAATCGCGATCATACAGGCCATATAGAACGTCACATGCCCTGACAGATAGATATATTTCAGTCGGGTGAAGCGGGCGACAACGATGTTGGCGACCATGCCGAAGGCCATGATCATCGTGGTAGGCGCACCATATTTTGCCAGAGCGATAGAGACCATCGCTTCGTTATTAGGAATGATGCCCTGAACATCAAACGCATGTTTGAAAATGTCGCCCAGTGGCGTCAGTGAACCGACCAGAACGGTTGCGCCGCCTGCCAGTACCAGGAAGCCCAGAATAGTTTTTACCGTGCCCTTGATAACATCAGGAAACGGCTTCTTCTGCGCAATCAGTCCGAAAAATGCCACCAGTCCGACTAATATAGAGGGCACTTTCAGCACGTCGACGACGAACTGCAAAAGATTTTGAGTAAACATATTAACCTCGAGGGTAAGGTGTTTATCTAATTATTAGCGTCACTTTTTCTCAAAATACTCACGTATTTTCTGCTCCACTTCTTTCAGGTCAATGATGTTATTAATGATGATGACCTTCTGTTCAGGAAGGTTTGCGCTATAGGCAATGTCTTTGGCCATAACAAAAACATCTGCCACATCGGGGGTGACAGAGCCGAGATCCGAATGTTCCACTTCAGCTTCAACACCGATCGTTTTAAGCACTTTCTTGATGTTCATTTCCATCATGAAGCTGCTGCCTAAACCTGAACCACACACCGCCATAATTTTCATATCAAACCTCATTAACTAATGATTAAAAGTCGCGTTTCAACGGGCAGACTAAACGCCTGATAAAATCGTCATGAGCGCTTCTTTGCTGCTCGCATTGAATATCTGCGCCATGATCTCTTCATCGGACAGCACTTCCGCCAGCTGGGAGATCATTTCGATATGGCTATTACTGTCCGGTGCGGCAAACATGAAAATAGCCTTCACCGGATCGTTCTCTTCGGAGTCAAATTTCACTGCTGTACCCAGCAGCACAATCGACAACCCCAGTTTGTGTGCGCCTTGTTCCGGGCGTGCGTGGGGCATGGCAATCTGGGGCGCGATGACAAAAAAGGGGCCGATCTCCTCTTTTTGCTGAATAATCGCATCAATATAATCCTGCGATATTGCGCCCTCACTGAGCAGAGGACGTCCCGCAATAACTAACGCTTCCTGCCAGTCAGTCACGCTTTCGACGTACTGGATTTTCTCGTTATTTAACCACTTAGCCAGGTGTGACATCGTCTTACTCCTCCTGTTTAAATGCGCAATAAAATTTAACTAAACGCATAAACCGTGTGGCGTTTGCCTGCTCCCGGTTGCGCATAACCCATCTCATATAAAATTTTCTCAACCGGAACAGGGCCTGTTATGCATTCCGATTTTTCATAAATTCCTGAGTATGTACAGTCAGTTTCCCTCAAAAACCCCGTTATCACTTTTTTAGATAAACTTTTTGTCAGCAGAGCGATACAAAAATCGAATGTAGTAAAAGGAGGTAACATCCTTAAAAGTCATGATTTTCATGGAGTTATTAAAAAAATATTTTCTCATTGTTCAGATGGGGTTATATTTCACAACGGTCATCACATCTGTACATGTTAAAGGTGTCTAGTCATCCTGATGATGTCCTTCGACGTGTACGGACACAACATGTAAAGTTAAAATATTGCTTATCAGGCTTAACATCAGTGCCAATTTGATAAGTTGATCACATATTCAGCTAGCGGAAGTGGTACTCATCCGGCAATGTCAGGCAGAACTGTACTGACACGGATTAGAGGGAGTCTGTCCTTCACTCAAACGGGAAGAAAGCCAATGGTTGATGGCATTACTGAAAAACAAAAAGAGGTTGTTGATTACATCCTCAATAAAATTAAGGATGATGGCCTTCGACCCGGAGAGAAACTGGATACCGAAATATCAATTGCCAAAAGTATCGGCATTACTCGCGCAACGGTGCGTGAAGCCACACGCATTCTGGTGGAGCAGCAGAGAATTTACCGGGTTAAAGGGTCGGGTATTTTTGTCGGTTCCACGGAAATGAGTAGCCAGGCGAACCGATATCATGTGCTTTCACCTTTTGATTATCAGGCGCAAAGAAATGGTCATAAAGGTGTAAGGAAAATCATATCGGTCAGCATAATCAAGGTTCCTTCTGCTGATATCGCTCAGGCGCTGCGTATTAAAAACAGCGATCAGATCTATAAAATTTTACGCCTGATGTGTTTCGATGACATCCCGGTAGCTCTGGAACATATTCACCTGCCGGTTAATATGTTTAGCAGCATGGAGTTCAGCAAGCTGGAACTGTCAAAATATGCCTACATTGAAGAAGTTACCGGTAAGAAAGTGCAGCTAAGGGACCAGCATTTAACGGCCGTCAATCTTACGGATACACAGTCGCTTACACTGCTTAATTTAGCGGAAGGGGATGCTGTCATTCAGCTTAATGAAACTGTTTATCTCGACGACGGCGTTCCATGTGAAGTCAATGTGGCGCTTATCAACACCCGATTTTTCCCGTTGAAACAAAATTCGCAACGGCCTTAGAAAAATAATCTTGTTTCTGGGCTCAATGCTTTGCTGTGCCCAGATATGACCCTATCAGACAGATTCATGCCCGGTTTACACCTCTCATTACAGTAGAGGATCTTAATTCCGGATAATGTATAAGGTCCTGTAAATCATCTGGCAGTTGCAATGAGTTATCTCTGACTCAATTGCATTCTTCATATGCTTATTTATCTATCTGGCGACCCGTGCTTCAACATCCTGTGAAGAATGTATTTCAATGCCATGAATTCAGGCTGTCTGAATTTCTGCAGTCGCGGCTAACAACAGCTGTCATCTCTCCATACGTAAGACGATTTTCTGCAAACCTTTGCCAGTTCGCCGATTTTACTCACCTGAATATCAGGCAACAAATAGCGTTATACGCAAAATATCTGCCTGATTACCTGTTTCAGAGCCCGTTTTCCCTCTTTCACTTCTCACTGTTCTCCATTATGACGAAATCAATAATGCATAAAACAATATGATGTTTTACCAATGATCGACTGCGCAGCACACTGGTCTGCAACCGGAATAAACAAGGACCAGGTGAATGGCATATCGATTAAGTCTGTTAGATAAAGCGCCCGTGCTGCAGGGTGAATCACCCACCGCGGCGCTGCAGCGCACGCTGCAGATGGCGCAGCGGGCAGAGGAGTGGGGTTATCACCGCTTCTGGCTGGCGGAACATCACAACACCGCGCAGCTGGCCAGTCCTTCACCTGAGGTATTGATTGCCTGGATCATTGCCCAGACACGACATATTCGCGTCGGATCGGGCGGCGTGATGTTGCAGCACTACAGCCCTTATAAAGTGGCAGAGAATTTTAACCTGCTCGCTTCGCTGGCACCGGGCCGTATTGACCTCGGCGTGGGCAAAGCGCCGGGCGGACTTCCACTCTCCACCCATGCGCTGCAACAGGGTGTTGATGCCGCTAAAAAAGGGAGCTTTGCCGAACAGCTTCAACTGCTGGATAGCTGGCTGAAGCCCGGTCAGGCTGATCCTGACGATGAGGGTTTAGCCGCCACGCCACTGCCGCCACGTCCGGCGAACCGTTTTCTGCTGGGTGCCAGTGAAGAGAGCGCACTGCTGGCCGCCAGTCTGGGCTGGCAGTTTGTCTTTGCCGCTCACCTCAATGGCGACCGCCAGTTACTGGAGCATGCGCTGAGTACCTACTCCCGCCTGAGCCAGGGTCAGCGCGCCCTGGTGGCCGTGCAGGTGGTGGTAGCCGACTCACCCGCCGGGGCTGACCTGCTGGTAGCCAATCTTCGTCACTACCATGTAGCGGTGAAAGATGGCCCGAGCGTCAACGTCGCCAGCCTTGAGCAGGCGGAGCGCTATGTGCGTCAGGGCGGATACCGCGATTATCAGATTGAGCCGCGCACGCCGTCACTTCTGAAAGGCACGGCGGCGCAGGTTCATGCCCAGCTGGACGCGCTGCATCATAATTTTGACATTGATGAGTTTGTTATCGACACGCCGATTACTGAGCCGGTTGCACGTCTGCAGTCACTTGAACTGCTGGCCACGCATCATCTGGTCGCAGCCTGAATCCCCGTCAGTGGAGAGTCATCATGAACCCTGAGTCACAACTGATTGAATGGCGACGCGAACTGCACACCTGGCCGGAGCTGTCGGGTCAGGAGTTCGCCACCACCGCGCGACTGCGGGGCTGGCTGCAGGCGGCGGGCATCCGGCTGCTGGACTATCCACTGGAAACCGGCGTGGTGGCAGAAATTGGCAGCGGAGAGACGGTGATCGCGCTGCGCGCCGACATCGATGCGCTGCCGATCCATGAGGCGAGCGGGGTGCGTTTTCACTCCCGCCATCCTGGCGTGATGCACGCCTGCGGCCACGACCTGCATAGTGCGGTCATGCTGGGCGCGGCGTTAACGCTCAACGCACAGCCCGATCGGTTAGCTGGCCGGGTGCGCATCCTGTTCCAGCCTGCTGAAGAGATAGCGCGCGGTGCGCGTCAGTTTATTGAGGCGGGGGTACTGGATGAGGTGCAGGCTATCTTCGGGATGCACAACGAGCCTTCGCTGCCCGTCGGCACCTTTGCCACCCGCAGCGGGGCGTTCTACGCGAATGCTGACAAATTTATTATTCGCGTCACCGGCAAAGGCGCACATGCCGCGTATCCGGAGCAGGGTGTCGACAGCATTGTGACGGCCAGCCAGATTATCCAGGCGTTACAGGGAATCACCAGCCGCAGCTTCAGTGCCCTGGACAGTCTGGTACTGAGCATTACCCGCATCGACGGCGGCAAAAGCTGGAATGTATTACCCGGCGGCGTTGAGTTTGGCGGCACGGCCCGAACCCACGATTTACAGGTGCGCGCCGAACTGGAACAGCGGGTGCGCACGCTGGTTGAGCACTTCGCCGACGCCAATGGCGCGCAGGCAACCCTGAGCTGGCACCCTGGCCCGCCAGTGCTGATTAACGATGCGCACTGGGCGACCTTCAGCAGCGAAGTGGCGCAGCAGGCGGGCTATCGGGTGCAGACCGCCGATCTCCATCTGCTGGGTGAGGATTTTGCCTTCTATCTGCAACAGGTGCCGGGGGCGTTTGTCAGCATCGGCAGCGCCAGTGACTTTGGTCTGCACCATGCCAGCTTTACCCCGGATGAGGCGCTGATTGCGCCCGCCGCCGACTACTTCGCCCGACTGGCCCGCCAGGCGCTGCAACATCTTAACGCGCGATGTCGGGAAGCCATTCTGAACTGAATTCATCTGCAACCCGCTAAAGCACGACGGTTCTGACCACCGTCGTCGGGCATCGCTACGACTAAAAAAGAGAGAGCATCATGACCACAAGACAACTTCGGCTGGGCACCATTCTGCATGGCGCATCGGGAAACATGTCCGCCTGGCGCCATCCGGCGGCGCAGGCCGATGCCAGTATTAATCTGGATTACGCCAAAAAAATTGCCCGCAAGGCGGAGCAGGGCAAACTCGATTTTCTGTTTGTCGCCGACGGGTTGTTTATTAACGAAAAGTCGATCCCGCACTTTCTGAATCGCTTTGAGCCGCTGACGCTGCTCTCAGCGCTGGCGGGCGTCACTGAACATCTGGGGCTGGTTGGCACGGTATCGACCTCTTACAGCGAGCCCTTCACCGTGGCGCGTCAGTTTGCCAGCCTTGATCATCTCAGCGGCGGGCGTGCGGGCTGGAACGTGGTGACGTCACCGCTGGAAGGCTCGGCCAAAAACTTCTCACGCCAGCAACACCCGGAGCACGCATTGCGTTACCGCATTGCCGATGAGTATCTGCAGGTGGTGAAAGGATTGTGGGATTCGTGGGAGCAGGATGCTTTTGTGCGTGATAAGGCGAGCGGACAATTTTTCGATCCGGCGAAGCTGCACACGCTCGATCATCACGGTGATTTCTTCCAGGTACAGGGGCCGCTGAACATCGCCCGCACGCCGCAGGGTCGTCCGATTATCTTCCAGGCGGGCGCGTCCGACGACGGTAAAAAACTGGCGGCGCGTCATGCTGACGCCATCTTCACCCATCAGCCGACGCGTGAAGAGGCGCAGGCATTTTACCAGGATGTGAAACAGCAACTGGTGGCGAATGGCCGTCAGCCAGACGATTTGCACATCTTCCAGGGTGTCAGCGTGATTGTTGGCGATGATGCCGAGGACGTGGAACGCCAGTATCAGACCACGGCGGCGCTGGTGTCGATTACCGATGCGCTTAACTACCTCGGGCGTTTCTTCGACCATCACGACTTCTCTCAGTACCCGCTGGATCAGCCGTTCCCGGATATCGGTGACATCGGTCAGAACAGCTTCCGCAGCACCACCGACGAGATCAAACGCAAAGCACAGCAGCATGGGCATACCCTGCGCCAGGCCGCACTGGAAGCGGCAACGCCACGCCCGCTGTTTCACGGCACGCCGGAAGAGGTGGCGGATGGCCTGCAGCTCTGGTTTGAAACCCAGGCTACTGACGGCTTCATCATTAATGGCGGCACGCCCGATACCTTTGAACGTTTTGTTGACCGCGTGGTGCCGATTTTGCAGGCTCGCGGCCTGACGCGCCGCGACTATCCGGGCAGCACGCTTCGTGACAGCTTCGCCCTGAAACAACCCGTTAATCAGTTCACCTCACAATAAGAGCACAAGCCATGAACAAAACATCGCGTCTTATCGCCCTGCTTATTCTGGCGGCCAGTAGCCATGCGCTGGCTGAAGATACCAGCGTCTCCTATAACGGCCAGCGCGTCAGCCTTGAAGCTAACAAAGCGCCGATCAATACCGTGAAGAATCCGGAGGCGATCGCGCAACTGCCTGCGGGTCATCGTTTTGTGGTGCCGGGTTCCTTTACCGTGGCAGTCGCAGCGCTGAACTCCCCGCCGTTAACGGTGTTTTCCGATGACAACAAAACCCTGCTTGGCAGCGAAGTGGATATTGCCCGGCTGGTGGCTGACAGCCTGGGATTAAAACTCAACGTGGTGCCAGCTTCATGGGAAGACTGGCCGCTGGGTGTGGCCTCGGGCAAGTATGACGCGGCGATCTCCAACATTACCGTGACCAAAGATCGTAAAGAGAAGTTCGACTTCGCCACCTACCGCAAAGATTCACTGGGTTTTTATGTCAAAACCAGCAGCCCGATAAAGTCACTGACCAAAGCAGAAGATATTGCCGGGCTGAGGATCATTGTGGGATCCGGCACCAATCAGGAGGCGATTCTGCTGGCGTGGGATAAAGAGAATCAGGCAAAGGGACTGAAAGCCTTTACGCCGGTATATACCAAAGATGATGCCGCTCAGACGCTGGCGCTGCAGGCTGGCCGGGCTGATGCCTACTTTGGTCCCAATGTGATTGGTGCCTGGAAAGCGGCACTGACCGGCAAAACCCGTCTGGTCGGCAGCGTCGATGGCGGCTGGCCCAAAGCGGCGCACATTGCCGTTACCGTGAAGAAAGGCAGCGGTCTGGCGGAACCGATCAGCACCGCGCTGAACGGTGTGATCGGCAACGGTGACTATCAGAAGGTGCTGAACCGCTGGGGTGAAGGTGTTGAGAAGATCGATCGTTCTGAAATCAATCCCGCCGGGCTGGGCGACTAAGGAGCTGACCATGAGTGAATCCACTTTTCGCGAAGTTTCACCCGACGCGCCGGAATTGCAACCGATCCTGGGCGGCCTGTTTGGCGAATATTCCGCACGCTATGGCGACTATTTTTCCCGTCGTAACGAGCTGGAACAGGAGCTGACCGAATGGTATCTGCCGCCGCAGGGGCTGTTTATCGTGCTGGAGCGTGACGGCGAGATCATCGCGATGGGCGCTTATAAACCCTATGACCCGCAGACCGCCGAGCTGAAGCGCATCTGGACCCGCAGCGATCTGCGGCGTCAGGGGCTGGCGCTGGTGGTGTTACAGGAGCTGGAGCGTCGCGCCTTACAGGCGGGATATCAGCGGCTGTTTCTCACCACCGGCTTCCGTCAGCCGGAGGCGGTGCGGCTCTATACCGGTCACGGTTATCAGCCACAGTTCGATCTCAGCGGGGATCTGGAGCGTTATGGCCAGCCGCCGCACGACGGACGACTGCGTTTTATCAAAGTGATCGGCGTCTATAACGTCGCCGCGGCAAGTTAAGAGGTGACCATGAGCAAACATCAACATCTGCAGGTGGTGCCGGCACGCTACCCGGCACGCACCGCAGGGGCTATCGTTGCGCTGTTTATTCTGGCAGGCGTGGTGCAGTCAGTGGCCTTTAATCCGCGCTGGGAATGGAGCGTGTTTGCCCGCTGGTTCTTTGATCCGGTGATCCTCCACGGTCTGGGCCAGACGCTGCTGCTGACGCTGCTGGGTACGATATTCAGTCTGTTTCTGGGCGGTCTGCTGGCGCTGGCACGTCTCTCCTCATCGTGGCTGCTGAGTACACTGGCGTGGGGTTATATCTGGCTGTTCAGATCACTGCCGCTGATTGTGGTACTGATCATTCTTTATAACTTCTCGTATCTCTACGACACCCTGTCTGTCGGCATTCCGTTTACCGGCCTCTCCTGGGGGGCGTATCAGACGATTAACGTGCTGGGGCAGTTTCAGGCAGCCGTTATCGGTCTGACGCTGGTGCAGGCGGCCTACAGCGCGGAAATTATTCGCGGCGGGATCCTCGGCGTCGATCACGGTCAGGTGGAAGCCGCGTCCGCGCTGGGTCTCTCCGCCACACGCCGCACCTTCCGCATCATTCTGCCGCAGGCGCTGCGCGCCATTATCCCCACCGCGTTCAACGAGATCATCAGTCTGGCGAAAGGCACATCCGTGGTTTATGTGCTGGCGATGCCGGAGCTGTTCTACACCATCCAGATGATCTACAACCGCAATCAGGAAGTGATCCCACTGCTGATGGTCGGTGCCGCCTGGTATCTGATTATCACCACCGTGTTGTCCGTGATTCAGTACAACGCCGAACGCTGGATGGCCCGCAGCGTCACCCGTGAACCGCAACCGTCGCGCTGGCGACAATGGCGCAACCGCGTCACGCCACTTCATCCGACCGAGGAGATCAGCCATGTCCGAAGCCATTGATTACCGCACCTCACACACAACCGGTGCCATCAGCATCACTGGTGTCAGTAAACGATTTGGTAAACATAAAGCGCTGGATGATGTATCGCTGTCACTGGCACCGGGGTCCGTCACGGTGATCCTCGGGCCGTCAGGCTCCGGTAAATCCACGCTGCTGCGCACCATCAATCATCTGGAACGGGTCGACGAAGGATTTATTCAGATTGATGGCGACTACATCGGCTATCAGCAGCGCGGCAATAAGCTGTATGAACTGAAAGAGAAGGCGATTCTGCGCCAGCGCATCAATGTCGGCTACGTGTTCCAGAACTTCAATCTGTTCCCACACCTCAGCGTGCTGGATAACCTGATTGAAGCGCCGATTGCCCATCGTCAGTTAACGAAACCGGAAGCGATACAGCGTGCAGGCGAACTGCTGGATATTGTGGGCCTGCGGCATAAAGCCGATGCGTGGCCGCGTCACCTGTCGGGCGGGCAGCAACAGCGCATCGCGATTGCGCGTGCGCTGATGCTCAATCCACGGGTCATGTTGTTCGATGAACCGACCTCGGCGCTGGATCCTGAACTGGTGGGCGAAGTGCTGGATGTAATTAAAAAGCTGGCGCGTTCCGGCACTACGCTGGTGATTGTGACGCATGAGATCGGCTTTGCCCGTGAAGTGGCGGACAACGTGGTCTTTATGGTGGATGGCCGGATTGTGGAGCAGGGCAGCACCACCCAGGTGCTCAATAATCCGCGTCATGAGCGCACCCGCCGTTTTCTGGCGCGCGTGTTATGAGGGCATTAACGTTAACGGTTCTGACGCTGCTTCCGGCGCTGGCCTGTTCTGCGGCTGAGAAGCTCGATGTCCTGCAAAACGAGACGCCGATTCATGCCCCGGCCAATCCGCAGGCTATTGGTAAAATTCCGGCCAATTACCGTTTTATCGAACCGGGCACCCTGACGGTCGCTACCTCAGCGACCAACTCGCCGCCGCTGTCGCTGCTGGCGTCTGATAACGTCACGCGGATCGGCAGCGATCCCGATATCGCCCGACTCCTTGCTGATAGCCTGGGGCTGAAACTCAGGCTGGTTCCGGCTTCCTGGGAGGACTGGCCGCTGGGCATCAGCGCCGGACGCTATGATGTTGCGATGTTCAATATTGCCGTGACCGAAGAGCGCAAGAAGAAGTTCGATTTTGCGACGTATCGCGCCGACAACCACGCTTTTGCGGTGAAAAGCGACAGTCATATCAGCAAGATTAATAGTCCGGCGGATATTGCCGGTAAGCGGATTATCGTCGCCTCGGGCACCAATCAGGAGCGTATTTTACTGAGCTGGGATGAGCAGAACCGGGCTAAAGGTCTGCCTGCGGTAACGCCGATTTACCTGACTGATGATGCCTCCGCGACGCTGACGCTACTGTCGGGACGGGCAGATGCGATGTTTGGCCCTCACTCGATGGCGGCCTGGAAAGTGGCGTCACGCGGACAGACAAAGCTGGTTGGCAGCGGACCGTTTCGCGCCTGGGTTGCCGTGACCACCAAAAAGGGCAATGGCCTGGCACCCGCGCTGCAGACTGCGCTGGATGGCACCATCGCAGGCGGGCAGTATCAGCAGGTGCTGGCACGCTGGGGCGAACAGGATGAGGCCATCACTCAGTCTACGGTGAATCCACCCGGCATTGTTTACTGAGTCTGCAGAACCGGCTCGCCTGCTGCGGCCGGTTCTGCGCACTTCAACCTGATGAGCACAGAATTGAACTACACTCTCCAGCGTTAGTGATTTATCCTGCCCGCCTGTTTCCGTAAAATCCTCACTGTGTGGCGGAGTAATTGACCTGGAAGCCCCATGAAAATCAGATTCCTTTCTGCCAATGAGCAAAAGCTGGCGGAGGTGCGCAAAATACTCGAACCTGTCGGGGTCGAAGTTCTGCCCATCGCCCGTCGCATCGAAGAAATTCAGACTGAAAACGAACTCGACCTGGTGCGCGACAAACTGACCAAAGCCTTTTCGCTGATTGGGCGACCGCTATTTGTAGAGCATACCGGCCTCTATCTGGATGGCCTCAATGGCCTGCCCGCCGGTCTGACCCGCATCTTCTGGAACCGCCTGGACGCTGAGCGCTTTACCGCACTGGTGCAGGGGCTCGACAGCCAGGCCGTGACGGCCAAAACGGTGCTGGGCTACTGCGATGGTCGCAAAATGTACCAGTTTTCGGGTGAACTGCGCGGCACCATCGCCGCGAAACCTGCCGGAACGCGTGGCTTTCAGTGGGACTGCGTCTTTATTCCTGAAGGCTATGAGCAGACGTTTGCTGAAATGGGCGAACTCAAGAATGAGATCTCGATGCGGCGCATCGCGCTGGATCGCTTCGCCACCTTTTTAAAAACCTCGCGGGGCATGGCATGAAACCTGAACTCAAACGCGCCTATGATTCCGGCAAACTGATTCTGTTTGCCGGTGCCGGTATTTCGCGCAATTTTGGCCTGCCCGAGTGGCATGAACTGATTGCGCATCTTGCTAATGAGCTGGGTTACGATCCAAAAATCTTCAATACCTATGGCACGCACCTGTCGCTGGCGGAGTATTACAAACAGAAAAAAGGTTCGCTTGGCCCGCTGCGCAGCTGGATGGATCGCGAATGGCATCGTCCCGATATTGATGTCCGCTCTTCTGAAATTCATACCATGATTACGCAGGGTAACTTCTCGCGTATCTACACCACCAATTACGATCGCTGGCTGGAAGCGGCGCATGAAGCGCACGGCGTACCCTATTATAAAGTGGCCAACGCCGCGGACCTGGTCTCTCTCACCGAAGATAAGCGTCACATCATCAAGCTGCACGGTGATTTTGATGATGACACTTCAATCGTGCTCGATGAGAGCAGCTATTTTGAACGCCTCTATTTTGATTCGCCGCTCGACATTAAACTGACTCACGATGTGATGGGCAACTCAGTGCTGTTTGTCGGCTACAGCATCAGTGATTTCAATATTCGCCTGCTGTTTTACCGTCTGACCAAGATGTGGGGCCGCACCGGGCTGGCAACCGCCCGGCCAAAATCGTACCTGTTCACTAACCGGAACAACCCGGTGGCCAAAGAGGTGCTGGGGCAGTGGGGGATTGAGGTGATCGTCTCGGAAGAGGACGATCCCCGTAAGGCATTGGCGATGTTTCTTGAAGAGCTGCTGGTGTAGCCGCCGGCCCTCGCGGCGGAGAATACGTCAGGAAAAATGAAAAAAGCCTGTGCCAGGTTAAGGTTAGCCCGTGCACAACCGATAAACTCTATTCTCTGCTGGCAAAGCAGGATCGGCATGATATACTGTATGCATACACAGTACCTGAGGGCGAGAAGATGGCTGTTGAAACAAAATTTGTAGTAGTCAGAAAGGGTGAAGAGAAGATGACGTTTGCCAATAAGAAAGAGGCCGATGCCTACGACAAAATGCTCGATATGGCCGAAGCCTTCACCGACTGGCTGTTACAGCATCAACCTGCACTGGAAGAATCTCAGGCGGAAACGCTGGGCCTGCTGATTGCAGAGCAGAAAGATGCCGTTCAGCATATTCTGCGCACCAGCAAACTGCCGGAAGCGGCAGCAGCACCCGTCTCTCAGCCAGAAGCTGTCTCAGACGATAGCGCGGATGAGCCGCAGGAAGAGCCTGCTGCAAAGAAAGTACGCGCCGTTAAAGCCGCGTAATCTCAACAGCGCCGGAAGCGAACCTTCCGGCGTTGCTGTTTCTGAATAGCGGTTTGAGCTGTTCTCCTGCTAACTTCTTTACAGATAGTCTTCCTTCCACTCTTTTACCCTGCATAACGGGCTCTGACGCTCAACGGAACGATTTCACACGTTAAAAACTTTTCGTCCGATAAATCAAAACATTGTGATCAGTGACAAAAGCGTTCAAAGCGGTGTGTTTTTAATCGCTAAATGGCAGTTAATGAACACTGCAGTCCATTAGTCGATTTTTCAGACGACCTTCCTCGCATGACCATCTTCCTTCCATAACGTGAGTTTTCATTCCACTGAGCGTCATACCCCTTTTGCTGCCCGGAACCGCACCCCGGGCTTTAATACTGGTCTCGTCCGGCGGGTATCGCCACACGCAGGATGCCTGGGTGACTGAACTCAACACGGTAGTCACTTTTTAAGTTAATAAGAGGATTTCGATCGCTGTCACGCTTTTTGCCCTGACAGATTGAGGTCACGACTAAAACTGATAGAGTTCCCGAACTGGATTGTTACTGCTTAGGCAGGCAAAACCTGACTTCTGGCCTCTGTCGGATGTCAGGTTTTTTTGTTTCTGGGGTTCCGATGAAAATCGCCAAAATTCTTAATAACAACGTGGTGATGGTTCAGGATGAGCACGGACGCGAACAGGTCGTGATGGGGCGTGGACTGGCTTTCCAGAAGCGCATCGGTGACAGTCTCAACGCTGCGCACATTGAGAAGGTATTTGCGCTGCAAAGTGATCTGCTGGTACGTCGTCTGGAGGAGTTGTTACACCAGATCCCTGCAGAAGTGATGACCACCTGCGACCGCATTATTGATCTGGCAACACAACGTCTGGGGACATTGCAGGAGAGCTTGTATATCACATTGACCGACCACTGCTACTTTGCCATTGAAAGGCAGAAAAAAGGTCTGGCAATTAAAAATGTGTTGCTATGGGATATCAAACGCCTCTACCCCAAAGAGTTCGAACTGGGTCAGGAGGCCAGGGCTATCATTTCCCGTCGTCTGAATGTCGAACTGGCGGAGGATGAAGCCGGCTTTATCGCGCTACATCTGGTGACGGCGCAGCTCAATAATGAAATGCCGGAAGTGATGCATGTCACCCGGGTTATGCAGGAGATTCTGCAACTGGTGAAGTATCAACTGCAGCTGGAGTACATCGAATCGTCGCTGAGTTACCAGCGTTTTGTCACTCATCTGAAGTTTTTTGCTCAGCGGATGCTGACGCGTACCGTGGTGGACGATGACGATGTATCGCTGCATACAGCAGTAAAAGATAACTATCCCAAAGCCTGGAAATGTGCGGTGAAAATCGCGCAGCATCTGCAACAAAGCTATCAGCGTGATCTGACCGCAGAAGAGATCATGTTTCTCGCCATTAACATCGAACGGGTGAGAAAAGAGGGGCAATAAGCTCCATAAACCGGATTGTTACTGCTTTACGCAGGCAAAACCTGAGCGCGGCCTCTGAAAGGAGGACGTTCTCAGGTTTTTTTCATTTTTGGCTCAGTTAACTGATGTCCGCAGGCATCGGTTGTAAGGAAATCGAGATGGAATATCACACGCTGGCGCAGGATATCCTCAGCCATATTGGTGGCCGGGAGAACATCGTTAGTCTGGTTCATTGTGCCACCCGGTTACGCTTCAAACTGAAAGACAACCATAAAGCCGATGCTGAAGGACTGAAGAAAAATCCGGGCGTTATTATGGTCGTTGAAAGCGGCGGGCAGTTTCAGGTGGTGATTGGCAACCACGTTCATGATGTCTGGCAGGCTGTGCGTAGTGAAGCGGGGCTGGCTGATGAGCTTTCTGCAGCAACAGAAGGGGAAAAGACCGGGGGTAATGTTTTCAACCATCTGATCGACATTGTGTCAGGCATTTTTACCCCGTTTATCGGCATTCTCGCCGCCTCAGGGATCCTAAAAGGTTTGCTGGCGCTGGCCGTGGTCTGTGGCTGGCTTTCTGTTGAAAGTGGAACGTATAAAATCTGGTTTGCAGCCAGTGATGCCCTGTTTTTCTTCTTTCCTCTGGTGCTGGGCTACACCGCCGGGAAGAAATTTGGCGGCAATCCCTTTATTACCATGGTGATTGGCGGGGCGTTGACCCACCCGACGATGATTGTAGCTTTTAATGCCAGCCAGCAGTCCGGTGAAATGACGGACGCGTTTCTCGGCATCCCTGTAACCTGGTTTAATTACAGTGCGTCGGTTATCCCGATTATTCTCGCTGCCTGGGTAAGTTGCTGGCTGGAAAAACAGAGCAGCCGGCGACTTCCCGCCTCCATGAAAAACTTCTTTGCGCCACTGATCTGTCTGAGCGTCACCGTGCCGCTGACCTTCCTGGTGATTGGCCCACTGGCCACGGGCTTAAGTCAGATACTGGCGAACGGTTACCAGTGGATTTATGCGCTGGCACCCTGGCTGGCTGGTGCCGCCCTGGGCACGTTGTGGCAGGTCTGTGTGATTTTTGGTTTGCACTGGGGACTGGTGCCACTGATGATCAACAATCTTGCCGTACTGGGGCATGACTCAATGCTGCCCATGCTGTTGCCTGCTGTCATGGGCCAGGTTGGCGCGGCGCTGGGGGTGTTTCTGCGCAGTCGGGATGCACGACAGAAGATGCTGGCGGGTTCATCCGTGACCGCAGGGATCTTTGGTATCACTGAACCGGCTGTCTATGGCGTTAATCTGCCGCTGCGCCGTCCCTTTATCTTTGGCTGCGTGGCGGGCGCTATTGGCGGTGCCATTGTCGGCCTCAGCAGCACCCACGTTTATTCATTTGGTTTTGCCAACATCTTTACCATCGCACAGATGATCCCACCTGGCGGTGTGGATTCCACGTTATGGGGCGGTATTGCCGGGACGCTACTCGCGCTGATACTGGGTTGCGGCATGACGCTGGTAGCGGGCATGCCCCGAAACACGGCGCCAGACGCAACGCTCCCGATTACCCCTGGCGAAGATGACATTCTGTCACCGATGACGGGCACCGTTCTGGGGCTTGGTCAGATTCCCGATCCAACCTTCGCCAGTGGCCTGCTGGGACAGGGTGTGGCCATCATCCCTTCCGACAACAAAGTGATTGCGCCTTTTGCGGGTGAGGTGGCCTCCCTGTTTCAGACCCGACACGCCATAGGGCTGCTGAGTCACAGCGGGATTGAGCTGTTGATCCATGTGGGTATCGATACCGTCAGGCTCGACGGCAAACCTTTCACGGCACATGTAAAAGTGGGCGACGCGTTCAGGGCCGGCGATCTGCTGCTGGAGTTCGATCGTCAGGCCATTCTTGATGCCGGATATGACCTGGCAACACCGATCATTATCACTAACAGCGATGAGTATCCTGAGGTGATGACTGTGGCAGGGACCGCGGTCACTGCAGGTACGCCTTTACTCAGCGTCACTCGTCAATAAAAGGAGAACAGGATGAAAACTTTCCCGGAGTCATTTTTATGGGGCGGTGCTGTTGCCGCTAATCAGGTTGAAGGCGCATGGCGGGAAGAGGGCAAAGGCCTCTCAACCTCAGACGTTCAGCCACAGGGAATTTTTGGCCCGGTATCGGAGCGCGTTGAGGGCAGCCAAAGCCTCAAAGACATCGCGATCGACTTTTACCACCGCTATCCGGACGATATCAGGCTGTTTGCAGAGATGGGGTTCAGCTGTCTGCGGGTTTCCATCGCCTGGACGCGCATCTTCCCGAACGGTGACGAGCAACAACCTAATGAGGCCGGTCTGGCCTTTTATGACCGGTTATTCGACGAGCTTGCCGCACATCACATTACTCCACTTGTTACGTTGTCACATTATGAGATGCCCTGGCACCTGGTGAAGCAGTATGGTGGCTGGGGTAACCGCCAGGTGATTGGCTTCTTTGAGCATTATGCCCGTACGGTGTTTGCCCGCTACAGGAAGAAAGTCAGACTCTGGCTGACCTTTAACGAAATTAACATGTCGCTTCACGCGCCGATGACCGGTGTGGGTCTGCCGGAAACCAGCAGCAAAGCTGAGGTGTATCAGGCAATTCATCATCAACTGGTCGCCAGTGCGCTGGCGGTGAAAGCCTGCCGCGAGATTAACCCGGACGCCAGCATTGGCAATATGCTGCTGGGAGGGCTGGTCTATCCACTCAGTTGTAAGCCTGATGATGTGCTGGAAGCGCTGCAAGAGAACCGGAAATGGCAATTTTTTGGCGATGTTCAGTGCCGTGGTGTTTATCCGGGCTATATGTTGCGGTTCTTTCGTGAAAATAATATTCAGCTGGATGTCACGGATGCCGATCGTCAGATACTCCAGTCGACCGTCGATTTTATCTCGTTCAGCTATTACATGTCCGGCTGCGTAACCGCCGATGAAGCACTGAATCAGCAGATGCGGGGTAACATTCTGAGCATGGTGCCCAATCCTCACCTGCAGAGTTCTGAATGGGGCTGGCAGATTGACCCGGTGGGCTTGCGGACCTTACTGAATCTGCTGTGGGATCGTTATCAGAAGCCGCTTTTTATTGTTGAGAACGGACTGGGCGCCAAAGACATACCGGATGCAACGGGCGTCGTGCAGGATGATTATCGCATCAGCTACCTCAACGATCATCTGGTTCAGGTGCGTGAGGCCATTGACGATGGCGTGGAGGTCATGGGTTATACCAGCTGGGGACCTATCGATGTTGTCAGCGCATCAAAAGCCGAATTGTCTAAGCGTTACGGTTTTATTTATGTTGACCGCGATGATACTGGTGAAGGTTCGCTGGCCCGCAGCCGGAAGAAAAGCTTTTACTGGTATAAAGAGGTCATTGCGACCAACGGGGCTTCACTTAAAGAGTAATTCCCGCACTCAGGAGTACATTACAACGATCGCGATGTACTCCCGGTTAGCAGTTAAAACAGCCCGGCTCAGGGCGTCTCGCGGGTGTTAACCTGATAGCGGGTACTCCTGCCTCCGCCTTCAAGCCGGTAAAGGCAGCCTTTTTCAACCAGATCGGCCAGATGACGGGTCGCGGTGGCTTTACTCACTTTGGCGACCTTCTGATACTGGCTGGCGCTGATCCCCAGTTCGAAACCCTGCTCGCCGCCATCCAGCAGCCGGTTCAGCACTTTCACCTGTTCCGGACTCAATCCCATCCCCTGATGCCGCAGCCAGAAACGCGCTTTCATCTGAGTGCGATCGATGACGTTCATCGCCTGTTGCAGACTCTCATCCAGGATATCAAGAAACCACACCAGCCAGTGAGTGATATCCAGGCCGCCTTTCTGCGTCTGCTCAAGGATGCGGTAATAACCGGCACGCTGCGTCAGAATGGCGGGTGACATGGCATACAGCCGGATGCTCTGACTGTCGGCCTGCGCCAGCGCCAGATCGGTTAACGCACGCGTGATACGACCATTACCATCATCAAAAGGGTGTAGAGTGACAAACCAGAGGTGGCAGATGGCGGCGCGCAGCAACGGGTCCAGCATCACATCATGCTGACTGCTGTTGAACCACTCAATAAACTGCGCCAGCTGCGGCTCCAGTCCCTGTCGCGGCGGCGCTTCAAAATGCACCGTGGGACGATCGATGCGACCTGAGATGACCTGCATCGGCTCACTGCCGCGCAGCGTGCCGACGCTCAGGCGCTGCACCGTCCACTCATCGGCAGGGAAAAGCCAGAGATGCCACTGACAGAGACGTTCAGACGTCAGCGGCTGGCTGCGGTTGTTGATGGCATCGAGCATCATGGCGGCCAGGCCTTCTGAACGATCGGAGACCGGATAGGGCTGCTCTTCCGTCACGCCTAACCGACGCGCCAGCGATGAGCGGACCGATTGCACGTTGACCCGCTCCTCTTCAATCGCGGAAGAGGAGAGGATATTGCTGAGCAGGGTATCCAGCGTCTGGGTTTCACTGTCTGAATGCAGGCTGGCACGGCCCAGCAGCAATCCGCGCTGCTGCTGCAGATGGCGCAGGCGCGGTAACAGCACGGCGTCCTGCCACTGAAAATGGGGCCAGTCCGGCTGTTGCCAGATCCAGGTAACGCTCATAATCGGCTCACGCTAAGGGTGGATGAGCCGAATAAAGGAGGTTATTCGGCTCACAGAATGAGTCGATAATAGCGAATATTTGGCTCACAGGCCAACCCAGCTGAAGTGAGGGCAAAAAAAAGGACCCGAAGGTCCTGTTTGCTTAGCGGGAGAACTGCATAAAGGTGTCTGAATAGTAGTGAACGATCCAGGCGACATACGCCAGCCAGACAACCATCCCAACAGCTAATCCTGATTTACCGATCATTGTTCTATCTCCACTGCGATAAGGGGGCTACAGCAACTGTTGACATAAACTGACAGTAATGGCGGGCACCAGTATTGTTGCAGATCAAAAAAAGGCCGTTCATTCGCAGCGCGATAATCCCTTTGCGATCAACTTCCCGTAATCACGCGCTGTGAGACCCCCATCACGGCGGGGAAATGGCCATTAAAGTTCAAAAAAACGCCGCCGATAGATGATCTCAGGAGCACCATAACTACAAGGAGGTATTGAGCCAGGTAAATTTCAGGGGAAGCACTATGGTCAGTCAGTTAACACATAAGAAAAGAATGAGTACCCGTGCCCAGATGCTGATCATGGGTGGTTTAACGATAGTGCTGGGATTTACCGTGACGATTGGCGTCCTCAGCTGGCAATCCGGTAAAGAGCAGAAGGCGCTGGCCGAACAATATCTGCAGCAGATTGCGCAGAGCCGTGCCTTACAGGTGCAGCAGGAATTGAGCCATGCACGTGATGTCGCGAGTCACCTCGGACAAAGTCTGATTGCCTTGCCCCACGTCGGCATTACCGATCGCAAAGCGGCCGATAAGGTGATGGAGTATGCGCTGCGTGCTAACCCTGACTATCTGTCGATGTCAGTGATATTTGAACAGAATGCGTTTGATGGCCGGGATGCTGATTTTGCTTCACAGCCAGGTCAGGCACCGCAGGGCCGCTATGCCTTTTTTGTCGATCGTGACGCATCAGGTAATTACTCGATGCATCCGCTGCTCTCCTATCTGACACCGGGTCAGGGCGATTACTATCTGATCCCGCAAAAAACACAAAAAGATACGCTCACCGAACCCTATAGCTATGCCTATAACGGCGTACCGACGTTGCTCACCTCCGTCGCCGCCGCGATTATCGATCAGGGCGCCTTAAAGGCGATCGTTACTTCTGACATTTCACTGGCATCACTGCAACAGAAAGTGAATCAGATCAAACCCTGGCAGGGAAGCGGCTATGCGCTGCTGCTTTCTCACGGCGGGAATGTGGTCTCTTCGCCGGTGAAAGATGAAGCCGGGAAGCCCTGGAAAGGCGAAAAAGAGGGTTTTACGTCAAAAGTCGTCCAGCGATTTGATGCCGTGCTGGGTGAAGACGCTTTGGTCACCTGGCAGCCGGTGGTGATTGGTAACAGCGACAAACCCTGGTATCTGGGCGTGGTGGCACCGGTCAGTCAGGTGATGGCCGCCTCAAACCGGCAGCTGATGTGGGCGGTGATCCTGATGGTCGTGAGCGTTCTGCTGGTCGGGACGGTGCTGGGCATGCTGTTCAGCCGTAAAGTGTTGCGTCCGATTGGTGGCGAGCCGGCTGAAGCGGCGCATATTGCGCTGGCCGTCGCCGATGGCAAGCTGGATAACGCGATTGTGGTGAAAAACGGCGATCGCAGCAGCCTCTTTTTCGCCCTGGATACCATGCAAAGCCAGCTCCGGCAGATTGTCGGGCAGATTAAAGATTCCAGTGAATCAGTACGCCAGGGGGCGGGTGAAATTGCCAGCGGAAACCTCAATCTGGCGTCACGCACCGAACAACAGGCCGCCGCGCTGGAGCAGACCGCAGCCAGCATGGAGCAGATCAGCGCCACGATTCGCCTGAATGCCGATAACGCGCAGCAGGCGACCAGCCTGACTGAAAACGCTACCCACATCGCCAGTCGTGGTGCCTCGCTGGTGGGTGAGGTGGTGCAGACCATGGCGCAGATCGACGACAGCTCGAAAAAGATCGGCGACATTACCACCATGATCAACAGCATCGCCTTCCAGACCAATATTCTGGCGCTGAACGCGGCGGTGGAGGCTGCACGTGCCGGTGAGCAGGGACGCGGTTTTGCGGTGGTGGCTTCTGAAGTGCGTAATCTGGCCCAGCGCAGCGCGAACGCGGTGAAAGAGATCGGCGCACTGATTGAAGAGTCGAGCGTGCGGGTCGAGAGCGGCGTCCGGCTGGTAAACGATGCCGGTAAAACCATGCAGGAGATGATGCAGGCGGTGAATTCGGTGCAGGGGATTATCGGTGAGATTGTTACAGCATCAAGCGAACAGGCGCGTGGCATCAGCCAGGTAACGATTGCCGTCAATGAAATGGATGGCGTCACCCAGCAGAATGCCGCGCTGGTGCAGCAGATGTCGGCTGCCGCCAGTTCGCTGGAGGATCAGGCGCAGCAGCTGTCACAGACGGTGGAGCAGTTTCATCTGGCGTAAGCAGGCGTATGTTTCCTGATCCAGACTCTGCTTCACAAAATAAACCCGCCGCTGGCGTAATGCTGATCAGTTAAGATTAGATTTGTAAAGGCTGTCACGGTCAAACGTGGCAGCTTTTTTTCCGGGCGAGCG